>DGRZ01000011.1 GCA_002391195.1 Fibrobacter sp. UBA4375
GCGAGCCAGGGGGAGGCCTACCCCTACACAACACACTTCAAGCGGATCCTCGTGATTCTATCGCTGCGCTCCAGAACAACAGCGAGGATGACGTTTCTCGGGCTTCATTCCCCAGCCCCTAGCCCCTAGATCCTAACCCCTAGATCCTATCTCCTAGCCCCTTTTTTACTATCCTTTATCCCATGAAACCCGTCGTTTCTTTTTTGCTTCAGCTTTCGCCCCAGACGGCCTACGGCAATCTTGAGTCCGTGGCCCGTAACCTCTCGGACGGTCTCGAGATTTTGCTGAACTACAGGAAGGTGAAGTGCTCCATCTTTATGGACGGTCCGACCATGGAAATGCTGAAGAAGACGGCGAAGCCCTTGTCCATAGGTAAAATCAAGGCCGGGGTTGACGAGGGTCTTGTTGAATTTTTGGGCGGTGGTTTTTACGACCCCATGCTTCCGCTGTTCCCGAAGGACTTGCAGGTCCGCCAGTTGAAAAAGCACCGGTCCAAGCTGAAGTCCTTCTTGGGTCTGGAACCCCAGGGTTATTTCAATTCGTCCCTGGTCTGGGAAATGGGCATGATTTCTGTGCTGGAGGAGTGTGCCTTTGACTACGCGCTGGTGAGCGAGGCCGCCGTCCGGGAGGCCCTGGGCCGCAATTCTCCGGTTTCGGGGTGGTTCACTGTCGAAGACCAGGGCTCGCTGATGCGGGTGGTTCCTGTTTCTGATGAACTGTCCAAGGCTATCGGCGAAGACGACCTTCGCTGGCGGGAAATTGCGGAATCCTACAATCACGAAGAAAAGCCCGTGGTGGTGTTGCTGGACCTGCCCCCGCAGGCCGAAGAAATCGTGGGCTTTTTCGAGCGACTGGTAGATTTTGTAGAGACGAACGAGGTACAGACCTGGCCCGTGAGCTATATCGTGAACCAGCTCCAGCCGGAAGGGGCTCTCAGCAATCTTGTTTCTGCGGGTCGCAAGCTGGGGCTCCCCTTTGCGGCCAACACCTGCCGGGAGATGCTTGTGCAGCGGCCCGAAATCAATACCCTGCAAAAGGACCTGCTGAACCTGTTCCACAGGGGCAAGGGCAACCTGCAGGGCAAGGACCTGGAAAAGTTCTACGAGGAACTTCTGCCCGCCATGTCGCCGATTTTCTACCGGAACCTGCAAGACGACGAGGGCATGCGCAGCCTGAAGGTGCGTCAGTGGGGCTTCCGCTACCTGCAGAAGGCCGCCCACGACCTGGATTCCCGAATGAATTTTTCGGGCCTGCGTATAGACGTGAGCGATTTTATGCTTCAGGGCATGAAACAGATCTGGGTGGAAAATCCGGAGATTTCTTGCCTGGTGGATTACAACCAGGGGGGTATCCTCAGGTTGCTTAACCACAAGACCCCTGCCGTGAATTTGGTGAATGCATGGCACGATGACGGTGGACCGGCTTTATTCCTTGCGGAAGGCCTGTTGCCCAATGAGGACCTGACTACAGAGCAGATAGGCGTGCTGTTGGCCGGGCGCGACCGCCTGTTCCTGGAACATTACGATTACCAGGTGAAACGGGAAAGTGGCAGTGCACAGGTGCAGCTGAGCGGAGAGCAGGGCTACCGTGTCGGCGAGAAACAGGGCGTTTTCTTGGTCAAGAAGGAACTGCACTTTGACAACGGGTCTCCCCGTATAGGAGTGGCTTACGAGGTGGCCAACACCACCTATCAGGAAAATCCCTGCTATTTCGGGACCTTGATGGAGCTTGGACTTTTGGAGTCGGGCGAAGGCCCCTGCATTGTCGCGGATGGATCCAAGGTCAAGTGGGACCGCAGGGAGCCATTCATTTATCCGGATGCAAAGAAGTTCAAGGTTTTCGATTCCAGCCTGGATGCCGCCATAGAACTGGAATTCGTGACGCCAACGCCGGTCTTTATCGGGCCGATTTTCGGTGCGTCTTCGGCGGCGGCCCCCCAGATGTTCCAGGGAATTCGTGTTTATCCTTTCTGGAAATCGTCCCTGGCTGCCTCGGAAAAATTTGAATGCAAGATGAACATGACGCTCTCCAAGAGGTGATGCATGAGGGCGGACCTGATTGACATACAGATAGAAGACTTTGGAAACGATGTGGAAATTTCCCTGTCGGGTTCCCTGAGCAAGGCACAGCTTTCTGCCGTCCGGGAAAAGCTGGACTCCCTGATGTCTGGACCCGGAGTATTTTTCTTCTTGAATCTGGAGCGTGCTCACTTTGCCGTAGATGACTACCTGGAAATGTTCCTGGATTTGATGAACAAGACCAGGGAGCGGAATTCTACTATGGTGCTCCTGTTCAGGAACGAAGAACTATTGGAATATTTTTCCAGATACAAGAATATTTTTGAAATCCATGAAAGTCGCGAGGCTTACAAGAGTTCCGGTCTTTCCAAGCAGCTGAAGCAGGTGGGCGTCTATTACGGCAAAAAGACGGGACTTCGCCTGAGTCCAAGTGTGGCCATTGCGGCCGGCGTGCTGATAATGGGTTGGCTTATTACTTTGTTCTTGATTATTGCCGCCCAGGGGAAAGACATTGCCGACAAGCAGTCCCAAATTATGGCCCTGGAAAGCCAGCGGGACCGCTATGTCCAGGAAATCGACAAGCTGGAATCTTCAATTGGCCCTTTGAAAAGGCTGGGCGTGGTGGAAGATACATCCCAGCTGAATTCCTTCGGGGCCATTCGCGACTGGGTTTCTTACCTGAAGCACCTGGAGAATACCCGGCGTGAAGAATAGTCTTGGACTTTCGACGCCTGTGGCGGTGCTTGCCTTTGGACTTACCTTCGTTGTCCTTTTCTCTTTTGTTTTTTACTGGGGGCTCCAGCGCAGCGAACTGGAAAGCCTTTCCAAAAAAGAGCGGGCCCTGAGGGCCGAAATCGAACAGCTGGACGTAATCGGCAACTGGACTCTGGAATATGTGAGGATAGACCGGGCCGTAGATTTTTTGTCGGAAAAGAAACTTTCGGAAGATGCCCGCCGTCGTCTCACGGAGCAGCTTTGGCAGATTTCCCATGCCTATTCCATTGACCCCCTGATGGTGCTTGCGGTGGTGGCCCAGGAAAGCCACGGTAACCCCAACGCCCGGGGTCGCATGCAGTCGGGAGCTTTTTCGGGAGCTTTAGGGCTTATGCAGATAAAGCTTGAAACGGCCCAGAAGATGGCGTGGCGGTTTGGGCTCCGGGTGAATTCCGAAGAGGACCTGTTCAAGCCCGAGGTGAACGTGACGGTGGGAACGGCCTACCTGATTCGCCTTATCGGAAAGTACGGCAACTGGAAAGAAGCCCTGGTGGCCTACAACCTGGGGCATTCCGCCGTAGATAAACTGCTGGAGCGGGGGAGACCCTTGCCCATGCGTTACTATGAGCGTGTCATTTCCAAGTATAAAATGCTTGTAAATCAATCTTTTTTATAAATTTAGGTTGATGGCCACCTTTAAAAATTCATTTTCAAAAATTTGGCTGCGACGCATCGTGCTGTTTCGTCACTCTAAGTGGCAAATACATCCAGTATTCGCCACTTTTCGTTCCTGCCAGCACTCGGTCTCGCTCAAATTTTTTTCATCAAAGCAATTTCCAAAGGTGGCCTTGATGAAAAAGTTTTTGCTCTTGACGATGCTTGCAGGCATTGCCGTAGCGGGAGAAGTCCGTTACGACTGTTTGCGCTTTGTCGAGGCTGGGCTTGCAAATGACCCGCAAATTGCAGAAGCCCGATTTGGAACCGAATCGAAAAAGGAAAAAATCCAGAGCCTGAAGGCCGAAGCCATTTTGCCCACCCTGGACGTTTCCATGATGGTGGGCCCCGCCCCCGGCCTTAAGGAATCTGTAGATAACTGGGGCGATACGGTTGATGTCTATGACTTTTCCAAGATGGGCCCTTTCTGGGGAGTGCAGGCCAAGTTCGTGCAGCCCCTGAACCTGGGGCAGTACCGCTCCGGCAAGCGGGCCCTGGAAGCGGATGTGCAGCAGAAGTCCTTTGCCATCGAAAACGCACTCTTGCGAAAAGAAGTGGAACTGCAGACCTATTATTACAACTACCTGCTGGCTCTTGAGATGAAACGCCTGGCCGCCGATGCCCAGAAGCGTGTAGATGAAGCCTACGAACAGATGGAAGAAGCCCTGGACGATGACGACCCCAATGTAAGCCAGATGGACTTTTTGAACCTGAAGGCGAAAATGCATACGGTTAAGGAGGGCGTGACCGAAGCGGAATTGGGCATGAAACGGGTGCAGCTGGCTATTCGTTTTTCTCTGAACCTGCAAGATGGAGACGTGTTTGCCACAGAAGACACGGTGCTTTTACCCCGCAAAGAAAAGTTGCCCCTTCTGGAAGAGGTTCGGATACTCACCTTGCAGAGCAATCCGGAGCTGAAACAGCTTTCGGCGGGGCTTATCGCCAAAAGAACCCAGA
This sequence comes from Fibrobacter sp. UBA4375, assembly GCA_002391195.1. Classification (GTDB taxonomy): domain Bacteria; phylum Fibrobacterota; class Fibrobacteria; order Fibrobacterales; family Fibrobacteraceae; genus Fibrobacter. Next base: position 4,404 of record DGRZ01000011.1, read on the forward strand.
TGGACTTGGCGGAGGCAAAACTTGCGCCTGAGTTCTTTGTAATGGGCGAAGTGGAGTACGTAAAAAGCTGGGCCGGAAACCGCAAGGTGATGCAGAAGGACGCCTTTGCCGAAGATGCGGTGAACAAACTTTCGGGCCTTATCGGTATCGGGCTCAGGTATCGACTGAATTTCTGGAAGCATTGGGCGGGCTATCGCGAAGCCCGGGTGGAGTATCGTGGCCTAAAAATGAAGGAAGCCTATGCGGCGGACGGTCTGATGGCCAAGGCCGAAGAGCAGTATTACCAGGTGGTCGCCGCCCAGGAGAAGATGGAGGCCCTGAAAGAAAGCCTCAAGGCCTCCGAAGCCATTCTGAAGGGGGCCGCCATGCAGTACGACCTGGACAAGTCCAAGACGGGCGAACTGGTAAGCGCCTACACCCAAAACGTGACCTTGCAGAAAGATTATCTTTTTGCGGTGTGCAAGTACAATGTGGAAGTGGCGGAACTCATTGCCAGGATGGGGTTGAGTTTAAAAGACTACCAAGCCAGATTTTAAAAAGGAGTAAATTCCCATGTTTAAGAAGTTGATGATTTTGGTTGTTGGCCTTTCTCTGGTGGCCTTTGCCGCCGAAGACCCTGTTGCCGCCATCAAGAAAAAGGACGGTGAACTGCAGGCCTTGCTGAAAAAGTCCAACCATACCGCCAAGGAAAAGGAGCGCGTCAAGGACCTGCTGAGCGACAGTTTCGACTTCGAGATGCTTGCCAAGAAGAGCCTTTCGGCCAAGGACTGGGACGCCCAGGACGCAGCTTCCCAAGAAAAGTTTGTGTCAGAATTCAAGCGCATGGTCCGCAACTCCAGCGCAAAGCGCCTGGAACTCTACCGTGCGGACTCTACGATTTACGAGCCTGCCAAGATGAAAAAGGATAACGAGGCTCGCGTGGTGGCCCACCTGTGGAACAAGGGCAAGGAAGCCGTTCTGGAATACAAGATGACCCAGGTAAGCGGCAAGTGGATGGCCTGGGACCTGGTTATCGACGACCTTTCTACCGCCCGTAACTACAAGGATCAGTTCAGCCAGATTCTCAAGACCAAGTCCTTTGCCGAACTGATTGACATTATCAGCAAGAAGGCCGACGAAGCGGAATAATGAGCGTCTTCAGCCTGGTCCTGATTCTTGTCGCCATCATCGCAGCAGTTGTCTTGCTGTTCCCTGTGGTGTTCCGGCTGGACTTTCACCTGACGGAATCGGGATTCGTGGCGGACCTGTTCGTGTTCAAGAAAAGGCTCTGGAACTACACGAAAGAATGGAAGGCGAAGGAGGATCCGGAACCAGAACCGGAGCAACCTGCAGAAGAAAAGCCTGTGGAGAAGGCGGCGCCGAGCCCTGCGCCTGAATCCTCGAACCTCGCACCTGAAGCCCCTCAAGCGGATCCTCACTTTCGTGAGGATGACGAACCTCGTGCCTCGCGCCCCGAGCCTGAATCCCCGTGCCCCGAACCTGAAACCCCTCAAGCGGATCCTCACTTTCGTGAGGATGACGAATCCCGCGCCTCGAGCCCCGCACCTGAAGCTTCGACTTCAGAGCCTCAACCCCCGAGCCCCGAGCCTGAAGCTAGGAAAAGCCTGACGGAACGGGAATTCTGGACCCTGCTGCTGACTCCGGACATTGACGAACGGGGCCTGCGTTACAGCAAGAAAATCCTGAACAGTTTTTTAAACGTATTCCAAGTGCGTTTCAGGGATTGCTACGTAGAAGGGATCCGCATGGATTACAAGTCCATGGGCTATGGAGCCGCCCTGAATGCCATGCTCAAGGGCTATCCGTTTCTAGAAGATTGGGACCTGCGCATGGACTGGACCCGCGATCATGACTTGCAGTCGGCAGGCCATATCGAGGCGACCATTAATTTGTGCAGAACGATTTGGTTCTTGACGGTCAGTTCCGTATATGGCGGAATTTTCGCCTTTGTATTCTGGCGTCGCCGTGCAGCGGTCCTCAAGACCGGAGAACTCCCTGAACTGGGCTACGTGCGTACGAAAATCCTGAACTGGCTGGTGGAGGAATAATGCCTGCTTTGACTGTGGAACGACTGCTTGCATCCATCGGCTTCGGAAGCCGTAAGGAATCCCGCGCCCTGGTCCGCATGGGCCTGGTGGAACTGGACGGGAACGTGGTGGAAGACCCTTTTCTGGAACTCAAGGAACGTCCCGAATTCATCACGGTAAACGGCGAAGAAATCCCAACGGTGGAAAAGCTCTACGTGATGCTGTACAAGCCCGTAGATGTGGAGTGCAGCCACAACGCTCGCGATTATTCGTCGGTCTATAGCCTGCTGCCGGACCGCTTTACGGCCATGGGAATCCAGACGGTGGGCCGCCTGGACGCCAATTCATCGGGACTGATTTTGCTTTCGAACCAGGGGGACTTTATCCACAAGGTGGAAAGCCCCAAGAAGGGCCTGCTGAAAAAGTACCGCGTGACTCTGGCCCGGCCCTTTACCGAAGGCCAGAAAAGCGACCTGCTGAAGGGTGTGATGCTTAAAGACGAACGCCGCCCGGTAGAGGCCAAGGAAATTTCCGTAGAGAACGGCTCCGTGGTCATTTCTATCGGCGAAGGCCTGTACCATCAGGTGCGCCGCATGTTCGCCGCCGTCGGCAATCACGTGGAGACCCTGGAGCGGGTCGCCATTGGACCGGTGCTGCTGGACAGGTCTCTGGGCACGGGCGGTTGGCGGTTCTTGACAGAAGACGAAATAAAGGCCCTCTCCTGAGAGAAGGCCTGGCTTTATTAATTCTTGATTTGGTGTCGCGGGCACGAGGCCGACTCGGGTCAGCCTTCGGAGTCCTGTGCCGTTTCCGTTGCGACCTCGGGGAGGCTTTCGGCTTCGGCGGCAATGTTTTCCAACGTGTTGATCTTGTCCTTGATGTCGTTGCTGAACTTGAAGGTGGGCACCAGGCGCTCCTCGATGAGGACGGTCTCGCCGGTACGGGGGTTGCGGGCCGGGCGAGCCTTGCGGGGTTTGCAGGCGAAGGTCCCGAAGCCACGGATTTCGATGGTATTGCCATCGATGAGTTTTTCACCCACCAGGTCCAGGAACTGTTCCACCACGACCTTGATGTCGTTGCGGGCAAGCCCTGTGGACTTGGCTATATCAAGAATAAGAGATTGTTTTGTTACGTTAGGCACGACTTAAATATAGGATTAACAACGAATTAGCGTATAGGTCTAGCGAAAAATAAATATTTTTTTCGGGCTTTCATTGCGGAAAATTTGTGAATAAATGTGGTAAGAATGTTGAAAGTTGTGAAAAAGCCGAAAAGGACCTCTTTTAGGCTCCGGGACAGGGAGATTTTCCCAAATACGATCCTCAGCCCTATGGACGGGGTGACGGATGCGCCTTTCCGCAGGCTCTGCCGGGTGCTGTCGGGCAACCGCATGGGGCTTCTGGTGTCGGAGTTCGTGCCTACCGACGGTGACGCCGTCTTTAGGCTGGACGGCCACAAGCAGCTGAAGTTTTTTCCGGAAGAGCGTCCTTTCGGTATCCAGATTTTCGGGAGGTTTCCCGACAAGATGGCGGAAGCCGCCCGGAAAATCGCCCTGGAGCTCCATCCGGAGTTCATAGAGGTCAACGCCGGATGCCCCGCCCCGAAGGTGGCGGGGAAGGGGAGCGGCTCGGGCCTGCTTCGGGACCTGCCCCGCCTGCAGGAAATCCTGCACGAGGTCCGCACCGCACTGGACCGTTCTTGCCCGGAGATGCCGCTCACCCTCAAGTGCCGTATCGGCTGGGATTCCGAAAGTATCAACGTGATGGAAACTTTGAAGATTGCCGAAGGCGAGGGTGTAGAATTGCTCACCGTCCACGGACGGACTCGCCTTCAGGGCTATAACGGACTTGCCGACTGGGACTGGATAGGGAAGGTGGCCGCCGTAGCGAAAATTCCTGTAATCGGGAACGGCGACGTGAACAGCGTGAAGACCGCTTTTGACCGTATTGAAAATTACGGAGTCTCCGGCGTGTCCATCGGGCGTGGCGCCATGCACAATCCCTGGCTGTTTGGCCAGATTGCCGACGCCTGGGAAGGTCTTGCCCCTAAGGAAATTTCTGCGGTGGACGCCTTGGACGTGTTTCCGCTTTACTACAAGTTCAAACTGGAAGACGGTTCTACGGAACTGGGCGCGCTGGGCCGCCTCAAGCAGCTGGCGGCAAGACTTTGCAAGGGGTTCTGTTTAGACGGAAGTGAAAAGTCTCTGAATGGCTACGGAGACTCAAACCTTCGTCATTCTCGCGAAGGCGAGAATCTGGCAGATTCCGACGATGCCGCTATGCAGGTTCGGCAGACCTTGCTTACGGCTCAAGAGCCGGCGGAATTTTTCGACAGGTTGCACGCGCTTCGCGAAGGCCTGGCTCGAAACATGCGTTACGACCCTAGTCGTCTCGTGAATTTGAACGGCTCGAAGGAAACGGAACTGAAATCCGGCGACCAGTTCGCCGGCCGGTAAATTTTCACGATAATCTTCGTATAGCTTCGTTGTCGGACTCTCGCTGTACCGCTTGTACAGCTTCGGTCCTGCCGCCTCGCTCTACTCGATTCTTCTGAAAATTGGTTTAATGAAAAAGATTGCAAAAGAAAAACCGTATCGAATCTCGCTGCGTTTTTTTAATTGTTTGCGGTCTATCGCTTACTCTTTCACTGTCGGAGCTTGGCGCGCCACAGGGGCGAGCTGCCCGTGCTTCCTAAACAGGTGCTTCACCAGCGTTCCGAATCCACGCATCACGCGGTAGCGTTCCCGCGGGTTCTTGATGGCCATGATTCCCTGACGCAAAATGTAGCTCGGACGCAGGTAGAACTCGCGGCGGGCCTTGTCGCAAAAGTCCACAAGAGCCTGACTGCTGAGTTCGCCACGCTGGATGGTGGTGCGGTGGAACCCGTCCTTGTCCAGCCACTGGTTGTAATCCTTTGTCTGCAATGCGCCGCTAGCGAGAGCTTCCTTGTAAGCCTCGGTGCCGGGGTATGCCATGATGGGGTAGAACTGCGCGGTGTTGGGGTTCAACTTCTTGGCGTAGTCCAGCGTCATGCGGAGGGTTTTCGGAGTATCGCCCGGGTTGCCGACCATGAAGCAACCATGCACCAAGAGACCTGCCTTGCGGGCGTTCTTCGTGAACTCGATGGCCTTGTCGGTGTTCTTCACACCCTTGTGGATGTTCTCGAGAACCACGGGGGAGGCACTCTCGAAGCCCACGCACATCTCGCGGCCGCCCGCCTTCTTCATCAGCTTGAGCAAGTCGAGCGGAACGTCGGCGCGGGCGTTGCAGCTCCAGGTAATCTTGAGACCGCGTTCCAGAATCAGGTTGCAGATTTCGCGAACGTGCTCGTGGCTTGCGGTGAACGTGTCGTCTTCGAAGAAGACTTCGCCGAGGTCTTCAAAATTTTCCTTGATGTACTGCAGTTCATCTACCACGTCCTTCGGGCTGCGGCGGCGGAACTTGTGGCCGTTTAGCGTCTGCGGAATCACGCAGTAGCTGCAGCGGTTCGGGCAACCGCGCCCGCTCAAGATAACAATCAGCGGGTTCAGGTTCGCGCCGTAGAAATACTTCTTGTAGCAGCTGTACAGGTGCTTGCGGTAAACCTTCGAGACCCACGGGAGCTCGTCCAGGTTCTCGATTTTCGGGCCCTCGGGCTGGAAGTCGGTGGTGCCGTCCGCCTTGCGGAAGGCGAGGCCCGCAATCTGGTTTACGGGAACACCGTCGCCGCGCAGGCTCCTTGCGAGGTTCCGGCAGGTGTAGTCCGCCTCGCCGATAATCACGAAGTCGAGCGCGGGCTCCATCTCCATGGATTCTAGCGGCTCTGCGGTGGCATGCGTACCCATGATGGCGACCTTTACATTCGGGAGCATGTCCTTGATGGCATGCACCACCTTGAGGTCGTTCAGGATGCTCGGCGTGCTCGTGCTGCAGATGACCAGCGCTGGGTCAAATTTCTTGACGCCATCCAGAGTTTTCGGCAGGTCCAGTTCCATGGCAGGACTGTCGATAAGTTGGATTTCGTTACCGTCCGCTTCCACCGAACCGGCCGCGTAGCTTAAGAACATGGGCCAGTAAAGAGTGCTTGATTTGGTCACGCAGGGGCTGCGCGACTCGCGACTGAACATCGGATGGAACGGAGGATTTAAGAAAGTAATACGCATGAGCCCACACAAAATACAAAATCGGTATGGATATAGCTACATTTTTGCCCGATGAATCATCTTTTTTTCATCTGTTTTTCGGTAATGTTTGCTATGGCTTGGGCGGTAGCAGGAGAAATACCGTTAGACACGGTCCGGACGCTTTATCCGGCGGGTAATGTTGCTCGGGTTTATACCGTTCAAAAAGGAACAGATATTAAAGAGGGCTGGTCCGTGTCGTACCACCCGGATGGTAAACTTGCAATCAAGGCGTTTTACCACAATGGTCTTTTGGAAGGAACCTTTTCCAGTTTTTACGAGAACGGCAAGCCATGGCAAGAAATCGCTTACGAAGCAGGCGTAGAAAACGGGCCGTCTGTCAATTATCACGACAATGGATTGAAAAAGTCTAGAGAAATATACAAGAATGGTGTTCTTGAGGGTGTGAGCGAAGAATGGGACGAGCGGGGTACTTTGCGAAGAAAAATTCCGTATTCTCGTGGTCAGATTCATGGAGTGGCTCAGCTTTATGACGACCTAGGTGCTCTGAAAGAGGAAATGACCTTCGAAAGAGGACTTCGCCACGGTAGCTATCGTCGTTACAATAAGGGCGTTAAAGTTCTTGAAGCTGAATTTCAGGCCAATCGTTGTGTTAAAAACTGCGACTTTTAGCTTTGACGACTGCTTTTTCTTCGCAAACAGTTGAGCTTATTATGTATTTTATGGACAGATAATGAACAAAAGGGTTTGGTGTATGAATAAGTGGATTGCCTGCTTTTGCTTGATGGGTTTTGTTTCCGTTTCCCTGGCTGCCCCCGCCAAAGGATCCTTTAAGGACGATCGCGATGGGAAAACCTACAAGACTGTAAAACTGGGAAATCAGACCTGGATGGCCGAAAACCTCAACCTGCACATGGATGATTCCTGGTGCTATGAGAGAAAGACCGAAAATTGTAAAAAATACGGTCGGCTTTATACATGGAAAAAAGCGGAAAAGGCTTGCCCTGTCGGTTGGCATCTTCCGTCCCGATCGGAATGGCGGGACTTGGTGTCTTATGTATCGGAGAATTCCAAATCAAAGCCCGGAAACACTTTGAGGGCAAAGGACGACTGGAAAGTTAAGAAGAAAAAGAAGAAAATTTACGACCAGCACACGGGTGAAGCCATTTATCTGGACGAATACGAAGTCATAAATAATGGCACGGATGAACTGGGATTTTCTGTGCTGCCGGCTGGTTACGTTTCTAAGGAAGGCCGTTCTGACAAGCTTAAAGAACGGGCCTTGTTCTGGAGTTCTTCCAAGGAAAAGGGCAAAAAGACCAAGAAAGCCTATGCCCGTATGCTAGAATTTGGTGACGAAAGCATCCACGAAAACAAGTATTCGACGGACAATGCGTTCTCGGTGCGTTGCGTGAAGGACTAGACCTTTTTACGCGGCTTGACCGCGCTCCACACCATATAACCTATAAATAGCGCTCCGAAGGCAAGCAAAGCGATTGCCAGTTCGGAGTTGTACTTTTCGATAATGTCTTTTTGACCGTGAGCCAGGTAGCCAAGGACTGCCAGTACGCAGTTCCAGATGGTGGCGCCTAGGAAGGTGTAGAGTGTAAAAGGCAGGAGCTTCATGTTGGATAGTCCTGCAGGTATAGAAATCAGCTGCCGTATGACGGTAATGAGCCTGCCCACGAAAGTGGATATTGCACCGTGGTCACGGAAGTAGTTTTCTGCCTTTTCGACTTTTTGTGTGTCTATCAGCAAAAAATGTCCAAGTCTGGAATCGGCAAATTTGTACACAATGGGGCGTCCCAGGAACTTGGCCAAGAAATAGTTGATGAAGGCCCCGATAAGGGCTCCCATGCTGGCAAACAATACGATTAGCACAATGCTCAGGTCTGACCCCGGTTGCAGGGCTTTGTAGGCCGCTGGCGGCACCACCAGCTCCGACGGGAATGGAATGAAAGAACTTTCTACGGCCATGAGAAGGGTGATGGTGCCGTAGTTTAGATTGGCGTTGTACCAGTCGATAATTTGGGTGTAAATTCCCGTAGAGGCTGCGCCTTGCAATGAGGATGAATCTTGTATGGCGACTTCGGCCCCTGGTTGGGCGAAGGAAAACGAGCACAATACGGCTAGCAGAAATGCAAGTGTTTTAAAGTTCATAGGATGTCAAATGAAAAATAAAGGTGCGACAACCGCCGCACCTCAATGCTTACTTCTTCTTTTTGCCCTTGGATTTCTTCTGGGACTTTTTGTGGTTTTTCTTGGCGGGGGCCGGAGTTTCATCTTCGGTCTCTCCAGTCTGGGCTTCTATCATGGAAGGCGCTTCTGCATTCGCGCCCTTGAGGGCGGCCTTGGCCTCTTCCACGAACTTGCCTTCGGGGAACCGCTTCAGGTAAATCTCGTAATCCTTCAGGCGGCCGCTGCCCTTGACCAGTTCGAAGATTCCCGCTTCGGCCTCGTCGCGGAAGGCCCCGTTGGGATTGTCATTCAGGTAGGTAAGGTAGGCCTTGAAGGTGTTCTGGGCCTGAATCTCACGGAACTTGTGGTATTCACCCAGCACTTGCAGCTTGGCTTCCACCTCGGGCCTGTGGGGGGAGTCCGGATAGTATTCCAAGTACATGGCCAGCATTTCGGGGTCGTTGGATGCCATGACCTGTTCGAAACGAGAATCTTCTTGCTTGGTCTGGTATTCCTTCAACTGGACCTTTCCGGTATCCAGGGTGGCGTACAGTTTTTCCTTGGTGGCCAGGTCTTCGGGGTGGCAGAAGGCGAGGAAGCTTTCCAGCACGTCGGAGAACTGGGTCTTGGTGAATGCTTCGCTCATGTCAGGCAGGTTGCCGTCTTCGTCCAAGAAGAACCGGTAGTCGCGTTCGATGGCCATGCAGTCCCAGTCGGACAGGGTGTCCTTGACTTCGCTGTTCTTGCGGAGCACGTCGTCGCGGTCGTGGAGCACGTACCTCATACGGCGGTCGCGGCGGCTTTCACGGCCAAAGTCAAGAGATAGTTCCAGACCCACGCGTACGGGCAACTTGTAAGAAATCTTGTCGAATTCGATACCGGAGTAGCCTGCGGGGATGCCTGTGCTTTCGTTGAATTTTGGCGCCTTTGGTGTAGCCTTGACGTCTTCGAAGGCTAAGAACTCCTTGCGGACGTTTACGCCAATCTTGAAGTCGATATCTTTAAAGATTTCGCCAATCTTGTATTCCAAAGCTCCTGAAACAAATGCGGTCGGAATGACGCTGGTCTTTTGGTCTGTGTGGGAAAAACGTTCGTCGTAGAAAGAGAAGAACTGGAACCCGTAGCCACCCAGAAGCCTGATGTCCAGGTCACCGATGAGATTGAAGGAAAAACCGGCCAAGAATGAGGGGGCGTAAGAACGGAAAGACAGGGATTCTCCCTTGTTTGCTCCATCGCACCCTTTGTTGTTGTCACAAATCGGCTTCATTTTGGGGTCTTTGGCAATTTCGCCAAACTGGATGGAGTTGACTTCGACACCCAGCCAGAAGGTGAAGGGAATGTCTGCCTTATAGAAAGGTGTGATCAGTGGGCTCCAGAGGAAGCCCGCATTGATGGGGAAGGTCATTACCTTCTCGTCAATCTTGTCTAACAGTAGTTCCGGGTCGCTATCCTTGAACTGTAAATAGGCAAATTCGCCTTGAACATAGAGCTGCATTCTCCAGTTGGAACGCTCGAAATCGGCAGCCATGGCGGCTACGGCAAAAAGCAGAGAAATAAGTAATACTTTACGCATCGTGGTCAAATTTAGCTTTTTTGCTCAATGAAACGCACGGCCAAGGTGGAAAGCGACTTTTTTCAGGGCAGTTTTGGAGAAATGTTTCTAGAAAGAAATGAAGAAGCCGACACCGAGCACCAAGATGCCTGCCCCGATGAGCGTAAATCCTATGACCGTTTTCTGGTCACCGTCGCTTACCAGGTCCTTGTTCTCCTTTACCTTTTTTTGGTAGAATTCTCCACCCGCAGTAGCGGAACTGTTCAGTTCGTCCTTAATGTCTTCGGCGTCTTCGTAATCTAGCTGGCCTAGGTAGGTAAACAGGGCCCCGACGATTATGGGGGTGATGGAAACTCCCATCATGGTGTGTCCTAGACGGATTTTTTTACGGGCTTTTTCCCACTCTTGTTGAGATTGGATTTCTTTGAACTGATTTTCTTGTTTCATCTCCACGTTGACGGTTACATCGGAAACGGGCGGAACATAAACTGCGACCAGGGTGTCCTTGAACCCGAACTTGCGGAGCTTAAACTGGACAAGTCCCGGTTCCATGATGGGGTAGCGGGCTGGAGTAGTGCCGATAGTCTTGCTGCGCTTGGTGATTTCTCCCTTGCCGGAGAAGATTTCTGCACCTGCCGGGTTGGTGATAATCCGGAGTTCGGGGTTGACCCGTTTCAGTTTCATCGACCTCCAGACGGTATCGCCCATGATAGGGTGGATTGTGGTGGATCCGCCCCACAAATGCTGATCCACGTTCCAAAAGGCATGAATGGTAACGGCTGCGGTATCCGTGACCGGAATTGTGCAGGGAGACCTGCAAAGGGCGTTGTCCTCGGCTCTAGAGAGAGTGGCTCCTTCGGGGTCGGTATCGATATAGATGTAGCCTTTTTTCTCTTTTAGGTTCGTTACATCTTTGCCTTGGGCTTCCAAAAGAAAGATTTTCAGATTGTCTTTGGAGAGAGCGTCGGTGACAGCCTTGGAACGGGAAATCCTAAGTTCGCTCTTGTAGATGGTGGGCAGTTCTTCTTCGAATACCACCCGCATAAGCTGAAGTTTCAGGGAATCTTTCTTTTGTACGGGGGAAATCTTTCCAAAGTAGATGGTAGTGGCGCCCTTGGCAGAAAGGGAGTCTTGCAGGCAGATGTTGTCGCTGCAGTCGGGAATGTCCTTTTTCTTTAGAATGTGAATTTTTTCTCCGCTTTCCAAAAGGAACCTGGCGGTAAGGGTGTTGATTTGCATTGCCAAAGTGGAATCGCCGATTTCGTCTTCGAAACTGACTAGAACGGTGGGAGAAGATAGTTCAAGAAGCTTCGTTGCGGCAGGAGTATCGTCTTGGAGGGTGTCGTTTGTAGCAACCTGTGCAGAATCGTTTACGTTGGCTATGCTGTCCGGAGATGCGGCCTGTACAGAATCTGCGGGGCTTGCCAGAAGTAAATCTGTACCTGAAGTATCTACGATGGACTTGAATTTGCTCTTGGCAATACGGACAACGGTAAACTTGTTGTTGATGTAGCCGCCCAGCTGGACGGTATCGTTTTGAATACCGAGAAACTGGGCTTTTTGTTTGGTCCCGGATAAAAGTTCCACGCTGACAGAAGGCCCTTGCGGCTCTGCGGCAAGCAGGACTTGGGCGAGTAGAAGGATTAATGCGATGCACGTGGATTTCATGATTTACCTAGAAAGATAGAAAGAGTCCGACCGAAAGGATAACGCCGCCTGCAACGAGTGAAACAAGAGCCGTTTTTTTTGCCGCTTTGGCATTGTCCCGGTACTCCTTGAAATCCTTTTTGTCTTGTTGGTAATTGTCCCCAGATGTAATGACGGTGTTTTCGATATTTCGTTTGCAGTCATTGGCCTTGTTGATTTCGTAAGCGGAGACCCCTGCGGCAATGGCACTTGCAGCTAGCGGGACGATGGAGGCGATCATTAGACGGTGTCCCAGGTTTCGTCTGCTTCGGTGGTTCAAGTCCGCTTGTTGCTCTTGCAGGAATGTCTCGTCAAAGGCAGGGGCGAGGCCCACGATTAGGAAGGAAGTGTCTTTCTGAGAAAGAGTCACGTTGATGCTGGTGTCCCTAAAATCTGGACGGAACAGGGTGATAAGGATCTGATCCTTATCTAAGGGTACGGGGACAAATGCAGGTATACGGTAATCGGGGTTCTTAGAAAAATTGGGATGGGCGTCTCCGACATAAAGATCTGCGCCGGAGGGATTGGTGGATACATGCAGATACCGCTCCCGTGGGGCGTTTCCATCGGCGAAACAAAGACCTAAAAGTAGGAGGACGGGAATGATTATTTTGAAAACCATTATTGATCCTCCGTTTGAACAAAGGGACCTGTGATTCGGAGGGAGTCCTTGTCCGGCACAATTTTCCAGAATAGTTCGGAATTACGATTTCGGGCATTGTCGGAGACAGGGATCCTGATTTGGCAATCTTTGCGGCAGGGATTTGCGAAAGAAAGAATGTTGGATTCGTAAGTCACGGTGACGGTGTCGAAATCGGCGATGACGAATTTCTTTTGGGTGGGGTTGATTCCTGATCCGCTATCCATGAAGTAGAACCTGACGCTGTCGGTGAGGGCAATAGCGGACTTTATCGGAGCTGCCCTAGGTGGGATTTTGTCTGTAAAGACAATGCTGTCGGCAAGCCTGACCATGGTGCGTTCGGGCACGTCAATTGTGATGGGCTTAGCTTCGTAGTCCGTCAGTTTTGTTTCGTAGGCGTAGATGCGTAGTCCACTTTGAGGTTGGACGTTGATGTTTAAGGCCTCGTTGGGCTTTTCGTAGCTTACTGTTATTAGGGTGTCGCCCAAAGCGTTGATGAGAACGATTTTTGTAGAAACTTTGGAGCCGGGGGTAAGCCCTTCGTAGATGGGCTTGACCTGGATAACCGAGTTCTTTCGCTCTGTAAACTTTGTGCTGAAAGACGACGCGTCTCTGGCCTGTTCTTCAAAACCGTTGTCGGTGAATGCTGTTGCCTTGACGCCCCAATAGACCATGAGGGATGTGTCCTTGAGGTCGAGATCGTTCATTTGAAGCCATTTTTCTGAAATCAGGGGGCCCTTGAGACGCATTCCGTTTTTGCAGTCGCCCTCAGAAAGGGTATTGACAGAGTCTAGAATGTCTAACCAGTGGGTGTTCCTGGAGAGGGCAACTCCTTCGGCGACAACGGCGTAGACGGTACAGTTGGACTTTTCCCAGGGGTCAATACCCGAAATATCCCAATTAAGTTCGACATAGTTGTCGGATAGGGGCTCAATACTTGCGCTCAGGGGTGGCGTCACAAGAGTAATGCTCAGAGGTGTTCCCACGAAAATGTGGATGGTGTCTGTTAGAGTGTCTCCGGAAAAGTCAATAGTATTCAAGACGGCAATGCGGTAACCGACGGAATCAAAACGACTTTCAATGGTTGTAGAATTGATGCTTTCGCCTTCCAGTTCCCAATAGTGGGAGCTGTAAAGATTCATGGCACTGTCCGAGGAAATGGTGTTGCCGTTTATCGCGTAACCAGCGGTGAAAAGGACTTGTTCGCCCTGATTGATGTAGAGGGTGTCCAATTGTTCGGTGTATTTAGAGTAATGCTCTTCATCGCTCCAGTGGGTGACCAGAATTCCCTGCTGCAAGAACTGGATGTCTGTTCTTGAAATTACGGCGTCTTCGCGACAACCTGTAAAAAGCAGGAAAAGGCAGGCGAGAGCAGCGCCAAAAAATAGCCTAGTCATCTTTGCCTCCCGCACTGCTGGAATTTTCTGCGCTGGAAGAACTGGACTCCGGTTCAGGTCTTTCAAGGCTTGGCCTGATGACGTAGGTCTTGGAATTTAGGTTTCCGCTATAGTCATAGGCGCTGATGGATAGCAATTGGTAGGTCCAGCTTCTGTAGGACTTGGGAAGCATTAAGAAGACGGTGTCTGCCGTCCGGTCCTCATTGTAGGAAATTTCACGGAAGAAAGAGGAGCCTCGCAGTTCCTGCCCGTTCCAGAAAAAATTTTGGTAGACGCCACCACCGTGTTCCTCAAAATAGAATCGGAGGGTGTCTTTGAAATCCAGGGTATCGATGTCCTGAAGTAGACCTTCGGGGGTGAGGTACTTGCTGGAGGGAGGAATGGTGTCCAACAACCGTAGCGTGTCTGCAATGGCAATTTCTCCAGGCAGAATCTCCACATTAGCGGTGTCGGGGTTAAAATCCGTAAGCTTCGACAAGCTAGCGATAATTCTGTACTTGCCGGGTTTCAGCGGAGAAACGACGAATTGATTTGTGTCTAGACCTATCTCGTGCTCAACCACCGGATTAGATAAGGAATCCAGGATGTCTAGATGGATTTTTCCGTGGTTGCTAGAGTAGTATCTGTCGTAAAGGGATTCGTTGGAGAAACGGATGAATGTCTGGATTCCGCCTTCGTTTTTGTTCCCTTTGGTAAAGAAATCCCCCTGGATGAGCGAGTCGGATTCCAGACCGAACTCGTTGACCGCGCGGACACTCCAGGTGTAGAATTTCAGGTTTTTTAGCCGGTGGTAGTAATTCGGGTTGTCCCAGTAGGTGAAGTGCGGAGTTTCGATAAGGGTGTCCAGGATAGAATGGGCGACCGTATAGAGTTTTGGATGTCGGTCGTCGGTATAGCGGATACCCCTAGGTTCCTGAATTTTGAGCTGGTAATACACCTTCGAAATGGAATCGGGGTCGTAGCCGTGCCAGGCGAAGGTGATGCCCTCCTCTGGTGAAAGTCCCTGGCTCCTTATGGCGGGGATGAACCCTTGGGTCTCTAAAACTGGCGGGTTTGAAACCCAGAGCCGTAGGGTGTCACGCAGGGTGTCGCTGTAGTGGTCAGTCACCACGAAACAGATTTCGTGGTATCCCGGCTTGGTTACAGGCTTGCGGAAGTTCATGTCATTAGAAAAATCCTCGCCATCCAAGGTCCAGTAGTATTCGCGGTAATGGGCTTGCCTGTTTGGCGTAATCTCACCGATAAAGATGAGGGTGTCTTTGAACGTGACGGTGTCGGCCCGGACCCGAGATGGCTTAAGCTGGGGAGTGCAGTTGTCAATACACGGATATTGGTCGTCCCATGACTCGGCGGATTCTATTTCGTAGGTGCGGGTCATTTCGGCATGAATCTGGAGGGCGACGGAGTTTTCTTCATTGTAGAGGTACTGGTCGCTGTCAGAACAGGCGGCTAAAAATACGAGGGCTACGAAGGGAGCGAAGATGGAGGCGAGAAACTTCATTTTTTCGCCTCCAGGGTGTCAACTACGTAGAACTTGACCGGGGGAAGGGTGTCGGTATCCCCTTCCGAATCTCTCACGATGACCAAGAAAAGGTGTGTCCCTGATAGGAGTCCGGACTGTTGGATTTTTTCCAAGGTTCCTACGTAGTAGTGGGTTGTATCCAGTTCTAGAATGTAATCCAGGGAGGCGTCTTCGTTGTCGTAGGCTTTCCAGCTGAAGGTAAAGGATGTGCGTGCGGTACCATACAGGGTGTCACCCTGAGCAGGGAAGAAATCTTCGGTGAATGTGGGTGGGCTGTTGACGGTAATTTCAAAATCCGACGAGACGGAATTTCCTTCGCCATCCTTTACCACAAGTCTGTTGGGGATTTCGTCTTCTTCTGGGTAGGCGGGAATCTTGAAGGTGGAACCACTCCCCAGCAGGGAATCTCTATACCAGCTGAAGTTTAGCTCGGACTCCAAGCCCTTGGGGTGCACCTCGGCTTTGAGGGTGGCTGGATCTTCAGGGTGGATTTTTAGGCTGGTGGAATCAGCATTGCCTTTTTGGACGGCATAGACCGTCACATAAGATGCCGTGTTTTGTGGCTCGGGGGTATCCGGAATGTCTAGGCAGGCTGCAAGCAGGAACGCCGCCGCCACAGGGAGGAAACGGACCCGTGCCAAAACAGGATGCCTATGCCACATGTTGAAATCCATGTCTGTTAAATGTAACTATATTCTCGGGTATGAGTACCGAAAATTTGGAATACAAGAACTCCATGGACCGCCTGGAAAGCATCTTGACGCGCATCGATAACTCGGAAATGGGAATTGACGAGCTTTCGGACCAGGTCAAGGAAGCTACGGAACTGCTGAAAAAGTGTCGGCAGATTCTTTTGAAGACGGAACAGAATGTTCAAGAAGCCCTGAACAGCCTGGAAGAAGAATCGGGCAAGGAACAGGGGTAATTTCGGTTGTCCGAAAATACGGAAAATCCTGTGTTGGAAGTCCGGGACCTGTCGGTCCGGTTTCCCCGTCGTGGTGGAGTCCTGGGAAAGGTCCAGGATTATTTTACGGCGGTGGACGGGGTTTCTTTTGACTTGCCCCAAGGGAAGATTCTTTCGGTGGTGGGGGAGTCCGGCTGCGGCAAGACCACCCTGGTAAAATCCCTGGTAGGGCTTGTCCCTGTGGCGGAGGGGCGGTTCAGGCTGTTTGGAGAAAATGTGGCGAAAGGGCGGCTGGAAACTTCGGGCAGACGGGTTTCGGACCTGGTGCAGATGATTTTTCAGGACCCCTACAGCAGCTTGAACCCGAGACAGACGGTTTCTGAAATTTTGACAGTGCCGCTGCTTGCCCGTGGTGTAAAGCAGGTTGAGGCGGAGGCACGGGCAAAGGAACTTTTGGAGCGGGTATCCTTACCTGTAGAATCGCTCCAAAAGTTTCCCCACGAATTCTCGGGGGGGCAGCGGCAGCGCCTCTGCATTGCCCGGAGCCTGATGGTCCGGCCGAAGATTTTGCTTTGCGACGAGGTGACCAGCGCCCTGGACGTTTCGGTTCAGGCCCAGATTCTGCACCTGCTGGACGACCTGCGCAAGGAGCTGGACCTGTCCATCGTGTTTATCAGTCACGACATGCAGGTGGTGCGTGCCCTGAGCGATTTGGTTCTGGTCATGTACTTCGGAAAAATTGTAGAGCGGGGCGATGCAAAAACTGTTCTGACCGCCCCCCAGCACGAATACACCAAGACGCTCCTCGCCGCCGTGCCGACCATTAAACGGCAGGGCTGTTAGTTGAGTTCGCCGTCGTAGCCTTGGCCATTGCTGCTTGAAGCCGGGCTAACGGACTTGACGCACTTCTCGAATTCCTCCTGGTTGTTGGCCAGGTAGGCGACGGCGAATTCCAGGGTGCTTCCCTGTCCGTCAATAATTTCCTTGTTTATGTCAAGGTAGTCCTTGTTTTCGCTTTTGCACAGGGACTTTTCCATAAAGGTCCGTTCAAAGTCCAGGTTGCAGGTGGTTTTTCCCGAAGATAGTTCCAGCTTTACGGTGCGGTTCACCTTTTCGCTGCCATCCTTGGCCAAGGTCTCTTCGGCCTCGTTGTACTTGAGGGCGTATTCCTTGTCATCCATCTTGAAGTTGATGGATGTCTTGGTTTGCGAAACTGTGGTAATCTTGTATTCCTGAATAAGGCTCAGGACTCTTGCGGAGTCATCGACGAATGCTCCTGGAATGTAGAGCTCAAATGTTCCTTTCAAAGCCCGGAGAATGTCTGCCGTCAATTCAGAAAGTACCAGGTTCCCGCTTTTCTGGGCGCTGTACCTTTCAAAGTCATATTGAGTTTCGGTGATCATTTCTCCCTTGGAAATGGTAATGGTTTTTGTGGTAAAGACGTCGCCAGTTGCGCAGAAGGTGTTTTTTTCTACCGGGTCGAAGTCGCAGAAAAGGGCCCTCCAAGTGCCGTATATCTTGCCCGCCGTACCGCCTAGGTACATGCGGCCGAATCGTTCTTGTTCGCCATTGTTGTAAACCAGGGGGTAAAGTACCAGGGTGTCGCCCCGGAATTCGTATCGGGCGGATTCCTTAGAGAATCCCAGATTCACGGTTTTCCATGTGAATGAGCCGCTTTCAAGGAGGCACATGTCTTTGGAATTTTCGGTAGTCCAGGTAATTATGTTGTGTTCTTCGTCCACTTCTAGGGCGCTTGTCTTCGTGGATACGGCAGGCTCATCGTCTGCACTGGAGGAACTGTCGTCGCTGCAGGCCCAAAGTACAGCAACTCCGGCGCAAAGGAACGTTGCGAGCAAAACGCGAATGGCGATTTTTTTTCCGTGACTTGTGTAATCGTATCCCATAGCTTCTCCATGTCTGTTTCATTTACAATATAAAAAAAGCCGCGTTGCCGCGGCTTCTTGAGGGTAATTTGATAATTACTTGCCTACCTTGGCGAGGCACCTTTCCAGGGGATCCCTGGTCTTTTCTGCGGTGGCGGAGCAGGAGGTCTTTTCTTCCTTGTCCTTGATGAACTTGGTGACGGCGACTTTCTTGCCGTCGACGAGGAACTCGAAATTCCCGTGCTTCATGCCCTTGTGGCAGGCGCCGGTTACATCCAGGGCAAGGCCGTTGGCGTCGGTGAAGTGCCACTGGGCGTGCTTCATGTGGAGACCTGTGCAGTCCAGGGGCTGGTTTTGCTGTTCAGTGGTCTGGGTCTTGGCAAAATGCCCGCCGCAGGCCGTGAGGGAGAGGGCCATTGTGGCCAAAATGGGGAGTAGGATTATTTTCTTCATAATGCAGTAATATAGGTTTATTTTTTTGCAAAAGGTAGAGCAGGGTGCACGGATGCTATATTTTCTCCGTGATTTGTGAACTTTCCATAGAAAAACTGGTGCAGGGGGGCGAGGGACTTGCCCGCCTGGACGACGGTCGCGTGTGTTTTGTGCGGGGAGGACTCCCCGGGGAACGCTGCCGGGTGGAACTGACCGCGGGCAAAAAGGACTTTGCACGGGGTCGGGTGGTGGAAGTGCTGGAAAAGAGCGCCGACCGCGTGCAGCCCCGCTGTCCATTATATGGAAAATGCGGTGGCTGTAGCTTGCAGCATCTGGACTCCGCGAAACAGGTTCCATACCTGGAACGGGTTGAGCGGGAAAACTTCAAGCGGATTGCCCATCAGGAACTCCCTGCTGATTTCAAGATTTATCAGGCTGAACCCTGGGGTTACAGGAACCGCGCCCGGGTGGTTTACCTGGGGGGGGAAGACGGCCGTTGCCGATTCGGATTTCGCAAACAGGAAAGCAACGGGGTGGTGGCCATAGAGAATTGTCCGGTGCTCACTCCCGGGCTGAACGATTTTTTGAAAACGGCCAAAGCGTCAGAAGTATTCAAGGGCCTGAAACGCATTCCGAAAGATTTGGAGCTGAACCTGTTTGACGACGGCACGGGCCGTGTGGCCTATTATTACCGTGGCATGCCCGAGTCCCGCAGGCAAGAAAGCTCTATCAGTACCGTCAAGATGGGCGGAAAAGAAATTGTAAGCGATGCCTCCGTGTTTTTCCAGAGCAATCTTTTGCTGCTGCCCCGTCTGGTAGAGTCCGTGCGGGAGGCGGTGGACGAAGGTATCGCCTCGGGAGCGGCATCAGACCAGTGGCTGATAGACCTTTTCAGCGGTGTCGGGTTCTTTGCCGCCATATTGCAGGACAAGTTCCGGCGGGTCACTACGGTGGAACGGGAACCGCTGTGCCTCAAGTATGCGAATGTTAATTTGTGTGGAAATGGGGGCGTTGCGGGGGTGTCCCCCGCAGAGAGGGTAGCGGAAGCGGCGGAGAGCTCGCTTTCGAAGCAGGGACAACAGGGGGATCCCCGCCTGCGCGGGGATGACAAGAAGGTGGTGAAGGAGGACAGCCGCTGGAGCGAGGGGGAGGCTTCCCCCTTTACGCAAGTAGAAAATGTCTCTGCGCCGGCGGAGGAATGGCTCGCGAAAAACGTGGTGGACAAGCCTGCGACCCTGATAGTGGACCCGCCCAGGACAGGGCTTCCGCCGGAGGCGCTTACGGCTATTGTGAAGAGTTCCGTGAACCGGCTGATTTATGTTTCTTGCGACCCGGTGACCCTGGCCAGGGATTTTGCGAAGTTTAGCACTGCGGGGTTTGCCCTGAAGCGTGCAGAAGGTTTCGCTTTTTACCCCCAGACGCCCCACTTGGAAATGATGTTCGTGCTTGCCCGCTAGAAAGGGGCGATTGTCTGTGGACGTTGGGTGCTGGGCGTTGGTCGTCGGGCGCTGTAATTTGCTAGATTGTGAAGGTTAAGAAGAGGTGATTATGAAAAAATCATTGTTTTTGTTGTTGCTGGCTTTTGGCCTTTTGTTTTCGGCTTGTTCCGTGGAAGAGCCTTCCGTAGTTTGTGGCAGGGAATGGAATCCGGGCACCCAGGTGGTGGCCGATACCGCTAGTGAGTTCGCCCTGAACGATCCGCTGATTGTGCAGTTCCGCTACGGCAAGAATTTCGACTTTACCAAGTTGACCATCGCCTTTTACGAAGGAACCTTGGCTGCCAAGGGCAAGAAGATTTGGGACCGCGAAGTCGCCGTGAACGAGAAGCTGGGTTCCTACACCCTGCAGGGAAAGTCCAAGAGCGGCGGCCTCATGACTGTCCGTGAATTGGCCCGCCAGAAACACCCCGGTACCGTGGTGGTGGAATTTAGCACCGAGGGCCGAGTCCTTGCCTCTAAGGAACTGAACATTACAAAGAACAAGTAACCGATTTTTGCGACGGGTTTACTAGGAATGCGATTGAGTAGATGTCTTGATATTTGTGGCGTGGCCCTTGCGGCTTTCGGCCTTGTGCTTTTGTCGGGTTGTAACGAATCTACGGTGACGGTGGGCTACAGCCTCCCGGCCCCAGTGGATTTGGAACTTTATGCCGAAAGTTATTACGCTACGGTAGATATGGAAGGCACGGAGCAGATGGGGACCATCACCGCCGCCTACGACGACTTGAACTATTCCTCCAGTGGTGATACCCTGAAGGTAAAACGCAAGTACGTGATGGACAAGTCCCGTGGCTACCTGAAGAACTTTATGCCTACGGAACTGGCCTTCCGCATCAAGGAAGTGGACCTTACCGCCGTGGACCGTGCGGTGATTTCGTTGGAAGGGATTGACGACGGCTACGATTCTCTCTTGGCCCACATTCCCATGCCGGAACGCTGGCGCAAGCAGCTTTTGAATCCGGAATACAAGCCCCACCTGAAACGCCTGGAAAAGCACCGCTGGGAAATGACCCACCTGCTTAAAGGGGAAGTGCCCACCAAGGGAAACATTACGAAACTGCTTGAAGAACAGGGGCGCCTGAACTTTGCGCTGATCAAGATTGATTCCGTGGTGGTGAAGGGTTTCGAGAACCGGGACCACCGCCGTTGCCTGGACTACGTGGTGTACCTGACGGAAACGGAGAGTTTCCCCTATTACATCTGGGAGCAGCACGTGAACAGCAACATCATTCCTGAAAAGTACCAGGCTTACAATTCCGGACTCAAGGCGGAATACAGCACCGCCTTCGAGGTGATGATGGAACCCGAGACGGGAATTCCATGTCAGGAGCGTGAAGTGAAAGTAGGGAAGCATACCATGGTGCACCCTGTCACCAAGGATACGGTGGTCTTTGAAAGCCACATTACCAATGAGCGCCTGTTCAACCTGAAAAGGGCCGAGGAGAGCGCCGAGTAATGTTTTCTATGGGGTGTGGATTGAAAGGTGAGGAAGCCGTGAAGGGCTTTGCGAAGTCGCTCTTTGCGTTGCTTCCGCTATTGATGCTGTCCCTGCTTTCGGGATGTGCGAACCACCCTTCGCCCCAGCAGACCATGGTAGATGACCGCTACCTGGTTTACGAACAGACCTACAAGGCCTACGCCGAAGCGGAAAAAAAATATTTGAACCTGCTTTTCAACATCGAACGCATGCCCGAAGAAGAAGAGCTGTGGATGATGAAGCGCGACCAGATGCTGGAACTTTTGCAGTTGCGCGACCTGATGCTCCAGGCACGCGGCGAGCTGGACGATGCCGTGCAGGATTGGGAAAAGCATCTGCAAGAACTTCAGGCTGAGGCAAAGCAGGCTCAGGTAAAGCAGTTCAATCCGAACTTTACGGGGCGAGACGGCCAGCGGTCGAGCCCCGGCCAGTTGCTGCCCGGCGAAGTGAAGGGTAAGAACCAGCGGTGGTAAGACTATGGCCATGAATCTTTCCAAATCCTACCAGGAGCTGATTTCTTGCTGTAACCACCAGGTGTTGGTTCTGGATGGCGGTTTCAATGCCGTGCTCCAGCGGTTGAACCTGTCCGAAGCCGATTTCCGCGGGAAGATGTTTGCGGACCACTTCGTGGAACTGAAAGGCGACAACAACGTGCTGTGCCTTACCGCGCCGGACAAGGTGAAAGGGATTCACCTGGCATTTTTGGAAGCGGGCGCGGACCTGATAGAGGCGAATACCGCTTGTGCTTCCAGTTTTGGCCAGACCAAGTATCGTCTAGAGCACATGGCCTACGACATAGCCAAGGCGGGCGCCCAGGCGGCTTGCGAAGCCGTTAAGGAATTTAACGCCTGGCGCAGGGTCCAGGGAAAGATGGTGACGCCCAAGTTCGTGGTTGGGGCTATCGCGTCTATTTCTTCTGTGACTGATTTTAGTGAACTCTCGATGGCCTACGGCGAGCAGGTGCGTGGACTTTTGGACGGCGGCGCCGACGTGCTTTTGGTGAAATCGGTTTCCGATATGCGAAATTGCAAGGCCGCTCTTTACGCCATCTGCAAGGAATGCGAAAAACGGGGCGAACTTTTCCCCATTATGGTTTCGGGAAGTTTTGCCGGTCCAGACGGCCGCATGGCGGCAGGGCTTTCGGCCAAGGCCTTTTGGCATAGCGTTTCCAGTTTTCCGATTTTCAGTATTGGGTTCAACTGTGGCCTGGATGCCGCTGACATACGCTCCCTTATGCGGGATGTGGATAGTGCCCGCGTGCGCTTGAGCGTATGTGCCGACAAGATAATCCCGGATGAGGTCTCGGTGAATATCGTGGGGGGCTGTAGCGAGACTACGCCCGAGGCAATCCGGACTTTTGCCCGTGTGTATGCGGCAAGGGACCCCCGCAAGGTGCCCGCCCGTGACTACAACATGCTGTTGGGCGGGCTTGAACCTTTGGAACTAGCCCCTGAACACAAGCTTGTTTCCATTGTGCCGCCTGGGAAACCGGGAGCTGTCGTGCGTGTGGACCTGGATGGAGGGCTTGCGGACCCGAAAGCCGAGATGCCTCGATTCTTGAAGGATTTGTTAGAAACGCCATCCATAGCCAAGTGCCCGGTGATGATTGAATCCATCCGGTGGGATACCTTGCTTTCGGGTATGGAAAACGTGCAGGGCAAGGGAATCGTCAAGTCCATCAGCCTCAAAAAGGGGGAGGACGTTTTCTTCTTTGAGGCCGAAGAGATTCGCCGTCACGGCTTTGCCGTGGTCTGCAGGGCAGAAGATGAACAGGGCCCTGCCCTGACCTATGAGCGCCGTACGGAACTGATGGAACGCATGTACCGCCTGCTGGTGGGGCGCTTGGATTTTGCACCCGAAGATATCCTGTTCGATCCGGTGGTTTTGCCCTTGGGTACGGGCCGGGATGAATATCCGGATTCGGCCAAGGAATTCTTTGAGGCTTGCCGTTTTGTGAAGGACAATCTGCCCCACGCCCATGTGGTGGGTGACCTTTCTTTGCTGGGGTATGCCTTCAAGGAAGACGCCTACTTGCGGGACTGTATGAATTCCGTGTTCCTGAACCATGCGACCATAGCGGGAATGGATTTTGGAATTGTAGAAGGCGATTCCATGCCCGCCTACGAAGAAATTCCGCTGGAGCTTCGCCACCTGATAGAAGACTTGCTGTTCAACCGCAGTCCGGAGGCTACGGACGCCCTGCTGGAATATGCGGAATCGTCGGTCAAGAAAAGGGCGGGTTCTGCCGGAGCGAAAATTTTCATGCCCCGGCTGGAAAAACGGTTTGCCGAGCTGAAGCGAAATTTGGCTGCCAAGCGGGAATCTCTTGGGGGCGAAGCCCGTGTGAATCCTCCCTTTGGGTCTAAGTTCGTTCTTGCCTCTATGGATTCCCTTGTCCACGATATCGACAGGGATATTTTGGACGAATTGCTTTTGAACTACGGGTTCCCGGTGGTGGACCTGCAGCAGGGGTGCACCTGTGAAAAGATTCTGGAAACCCTGGTCTGCGAACAGCCGGACATTGTCTATCTGTCGGCGCAGTTCAATTCGGGACTCCTGGAAATGATGCATGTGGTCCGGGAATTCAAGAAACAGGAAATTGGAATTCCCCTACTTCTCGGTGGCAGTGCCGTGTCCGACGGGCTTGTGGCGGCACGGATTGCACCCGAGGCCCTTGGGCCAGTGGTCTATGTTTCCGACGTGCGGAAAGTGGTCAAGGTGGCGGAAGCCCTTGTGGACGAAACCAAGCGTCCCGCGTTCCTAGAAGCCCTGAAGGCTCACCAGAAGAAGGTGGCGGGGGTGTGAGGCTAGTAATGAGTTGTGAGTTGTGAGTTATGAGTAGCATTATATTTCTATTCTCAACAAGTCTTATTTCTTCTATAACTGACGACTGATAACTCACAACTGATAACTGGTAACTGCGCCAAAGGCGCATATCCCTTGACCTTCTAGCCCCCTTTTGCTAAATTTTGCCCGCTTTGAAAATTGAACTTGTAAAGACTCTTGCCGAACCCGAAGACCGCTCCACGGTCTGGTCCCGCGACGATGCTTCGGAATTGTTCGACGAACTGCACCTGGTGGGTAAGCTTGAAGCGAAACTGCTCATAAGTCCCGAAAGCGGGGACCGTTTCCTTTTGACGGGCAAGCTTTCCGGTGTGCAGAACCTGGTCTGTTCCCGCACTTTGGAACCTTTTGACAGACCGTTTTCTACCGAGATGGTGGTGGAGGTGACCCGCTGCCAGGTGGCAAATCAGGAACTTGACGACGAGGATGCCGACGTGTACGCCTACCGGATTCCCCAGAACCAGGAGTTCGTGGAGGTGTCCGAGTGCGTTCGGGAGCTTGTAATCCTGCAGGAACCCCAGGCTCCCGTGAAAAATCCCGAAGAAAATTTTATCTTTGAACCAAACAATCAAGCCGACGAAGGTTCCGATGGTGCCGAAAAGCCCATGGACCCCCGTTGGGACAAACTGAAAGCTCTCAAGAGCAAAATGGAAAATAGGAGTTAAAAATGGCCGTACCTAAAAGAAAGACCTCTACCGCCCGTCGTGACAAGCGCCGCACCCACTGGAAGATGGAAGCGCCCGCCATGGCTACTTGCGACCACTGCGGTTCTGTGAAGCGCCCGCACCGCGTGTGCCCGGTCTGCGGTTTCTACAATGGTGTAGAAGTTGTCGACATGAAGGGTGCCGAAGCCTAATTGTTCTAAATTAAACGAAAACGGGAGGTTTCCATGATTCGTGTAGCTCTGGATGCTCTGGGTGGCGATTTTGCCCCCGATGTGGTTGTTGAAGGCGCCGTCAATGCGGTGAACAAGAACCCCAATGTCCACGTTGTCCTCTGCGGCCCCGAGGCCGTGGTCAAGGAGAAACTGGCAAAGCTCGGCTATGCGGGTCAGGGAATTTCTGTCGTCGATGCCCCCGATCCGGTGGCCATGGACGAACATCCCGTCCAGGTTCTCAAGAAGAAGCCCCATTCCGGTTTGGTGACCTGTGTTGCCTTGCAGAAGAAGGGCATGGTGGACGCCTCCGTGAGCGCCGGCAACTCCGGTGCCATGATGGCCAGCTGCCTCATGCTTCTGGGCAAGTCCAGCGAAAAGTTCAGCCGTCCGCCTATCGGTTGCGTGATTCCTACTGCCGACCGTCCCATCATCTTGGTGGACGCCGGTGCCAACGTAGATGAACGCGCCTCTACCCTGGTGGATTTCGCCATCGCCGGTTCCGCCTTCGCCGAGACCTACTTCGGTTACCAGAACCCGAAGGTGGGCCTCTTGAACATGGGCGAAGAGGAACACAAGGGTCCGGCTGTGCTGCAGGAAGCGCACCAGCTGTTGAAGTCCGCCCCGGTGAACTTTATCGGTAACATCGAAGGCGAGACCCTTATTATGGGTGCTGCCGACGTGGTGGTGACCTCCGGCTTTACGGGCAACGTGGTTCTGAAAATGCTGGAAGGTTTCTTCGAACTGCACCAGAAGATGTTCGGGACTATTGATACCGAAGCGGGCCGTCGTTTTGCCGAGATGTGGGACTACCGCATGACCGGTGGCGCCTTGCTCCTGGGTCTGAACGGCACGGGCATTATCGCCCACGGACGCTCCGACGCCCTCGCTATCGAGAAGGCTGTGGAAGTGGCCGCCAAGTATGCCGAGAAGGGCGTGTCCAAGAACGTGAACGAACGCCTGGCCGCCATCAAGGACGAACCTGCCGAGGCCAAGTAATAGGTTTTCGTTAATTTATCTGCAACAAACTTTTGAGGACGGAGTTGAAATGACTCCGTTCTTTTTTTGTTTCCGTTATACCGAAATGTTGACATTACAAAAATGTTTTATTTCTCTTTGATTTGCTGGGAAAGCCTAGTAATGACATGATATTATTTTAAATTTGGATAGTAACAAAAAGCGGTTTTCCGCAGAGGTGATAATGTCCAAGACGATTTTGCTTTTCCCTGGTCAGGGCGCCCAGTATGTGGGCATGGGCCAGACTCTCGCATCCACTTTCGAGCCTGCCAAGAAACTGATGATGCAGGCCGACGAGATTCTCGGCTTTTCGCTGTCGAAGCTTATGGCGGAAGGCCCGGAAGATGTGTTGAAGAGCACCGACAATACCCAGCCGGCACTGTTTACGGTGTCTGCCATGGTGATGGAACTTTTGAAGTCCGAAGGCTTTGCCTTTGACTATGTGGCAGGTCACTCTCTGGGTGAATATTCCGCCATCTACGCCGCCGGCGGTTTCAGTTTTGAAGAAGGCCTCCGTCTGGTGCGGACCCGCGGTGAACTGATGGCCAGCGCAGGCAGCAAGAATCCCGGTGCCATGGCCGCCATCATGGGCCAGGACGAAGCCAAGATTCTGGAACTCTGCGAAGCCGTGAAGGACGCCGGCGTGGTGGTTCCGGCCAATATCAACTGCCCGGGCCAGATTGTGGTGTCCGGCGCTGTTGCCGGCGTGAACAAGCTGGTGGAAAACTGCGCAGCCGCAGGCATCAAGGCCATTCCGCTGGCTGTTTCGGGCGCTTTCCATAGCCCGCTGATGCAGTTTGCCCAGGCGGGTCTTGCCGAGGCTATCGCAAAGACCACCTTCAAGGACGTGGAAAAGCCGGTGATTGCCAACGTGGTGGCAGAACCCGTTACCAAGGGCGCAGAAATCGCCGACCTGCTGGTGCGCCAGCTGGTAAGCCCTGTTCGCTGGAACGACTGCATGAACAAGGCCATTTCTCTGGGAGTGACCCAGGGCGTGGAAGTGGGCTCCGGCAAGGTGCTGATGGGCCTCATGAGAAAGATTAGCCGCGACGTGAAGGTCACGCCGGTGGAAACCATCGAGGCGTTTGAGACGTTGAAGGGGTGATTATAAGGCTCCAGGCTCGGGGCACCAGGCTCGAGTTTTTTCCACGAACCTCGAACCTCGAGCCTCGAACCTAAATTTTATAACCGAAGGAATCAAACATGGGAAAACTTACAGGTAAAAAAGCGATTGTGACGGGAGCTTCCCGTGGTATCGGCCTTGCTATTGCCACCGAACTGGCCCGGGAAGGGGCCGACGTGGCGATTCTCTCTACCTCTGTCAAGGAGGACCTGGCCGCCAAACTTTCCTCCGAACTTGGGGTGCAGGTCAAGAGCTACGCCTGCAACGTGGCCGACTCCGAAACGGTGCAGTCCGTGTTCAAGCAGATTATCGCTGACATGGGGACGGTGGACATTCTGGTCAATAATGCGGGAATCACCCGCGACGGCCTGCTCATGCGCATGAAGGACGAGGATTTTGACGCCGTCATCGCCACGAACCTCCGTTCCGTCTTCCTTTGCACCCGCGCCGTGGCCCGCACCATGATGGGCAACCGCTCGGGCCATATCGTGAACGTTTCCAGCATCAACGCCCTGCGTGGCCAGGCTGGCCAGTCCAACTATGCCGCCGCCAAGGCGGGGGTCATCGGCCTTACCCGGACCAACGCCATGGAACTGTCCTCCAGGGGCATTACGGTGAACGCCGTGGCACCCGGATTTATCGATACGGACATGACGGCCAAGCTGAGCCCCGAAGTCAGGGAAAAATATGCCGCCCAGATCCCTCTGGGACGCCTGGGCCAGCCCGAAGATGTGGCGAAATTGGTGGCTTTTTTGGCATCTGACGATGCGAAATACATCACAGGCCAAATAATTGGCGTGGACGGGGGCTTGAACGCCTAGCCAATAATTTCTAAATTTTAACTAAACAAATCCAAATGGAGTAAACAATGACACAAGAAGAAATTTTTAAGAAGATCACCGACGTTATCGTTTCCAAGCTGGAAGTGAAGGCCGAGGACGTGAAGATGGAATCCGAGTTCAGCAACGACCTCGGTGCCGACTCTCTCGACCGCGTCGAACTGGTGATGGCTCTCGAAGACGAATTCGAAGTCGAAATTCTCGACTCCGACGCCGAGAAGTTCCAGAAGGTCGCCGACGTGGTTGCCTTCATCGAAGCCAAGAAGGCATAATTTAGGCCTGCTTCGATAAAGAAACTGGACAGGGTGGCCCGGATGAGGCTGCCCTTTTTTAGTTCGGATTTCGGAATTCTGAATTAGGAATTAATCTCTTAAACTCAACTCCGAATTTCGAACTCTGAAATCCGAATTATCAAAGCCTATGGAACAAACCAACCTTTTACACAAGATTTTCAAACTCTGGTTTCGCCAGAAGTCCGGTGGCGGGCTTGAGGCGAAGCTCGGGTACAGGTTCAAGGACCCAGAACTTTTGGCCCATGCTCTGGTCCACCGGTCCTTCTTGTCGGGCACGGACATGCCCTACGAGAGCAACAACGAACGTCTGGAATTTTTGGGCGATTCTGTGCTGAACATGCTCACCACCGAGTTCCTTTACAAGATGTACCCCGACGACCCGGAAGGGGAGCTTTCCAAGCGGAAAAGCGCTATTGTCTCTGGCCATGCCTGCGCCCAGTCCTCTAAGGAATGGAGCCTGAGCGAGTTCATCAAGATGGGCAAGGCCGAAGCCAAGATGGGCGGTCGGGGCAAGGAAAGCATTCTGGCCGACGCCTACGAGGCGGTGCTGGGGGCGGTGTACCTGGATGGCGGGCTGGAAGAGGTCCGCGCCATTCTGAACAAGTTCCATTTCCCTCGGGCCAAGGAAATTATCGTGGCCGAAGACTTTGTGAACCACAAGAGTGCCCTGCTGGAATACCTGCAAGGAAAACTCCATACGGTGCCGGAATACGTGCTGGTGGAAGAATCCGGACCCGAACACCAGAAACTGTTCACCACCGAAGTCCATGTGAACGGCAAGGTTTACGGTCGCGGCCAGGGCGGCAACAAGAAGAAGGCCGAGCAAGAGGCCTCCCGTGTGACGCTGGAGATGCTCTTGAAAGAGAATGACGGTTAGAGTCTCGTCATCCTGAACGGAGTGCGAAGCACGAAGTGAAGGATCCAGACCTGAGGATTTGATTATGAAAAGAGATAAAATGCAATTACGGCCTACGGTGTTGGCTGTCGCGACGTCCCTGATGGTGGTATCCCTCGCCCTAACTGCCTGCAATGAGCAGGGCTCTGCGGGCACGAAGTCCGCGGGCAAGAACGTTGATTTAAACTGCTCCGAGTTGCCGGTCGACACCACTGCCACGGGCGAGTTCGACCCCATAGCCTCGAAAGACGCCCGCCCTTGCGGAACGATTACACTTTGGGGCTCCGCCATGCCTAAGTCCTTTAACATGTGGGAAGACTACAACAGCTTCTCCGCCGAACTGATGGGCATGATGTTCGAGCCTCTCGTGAGCCTGCACAGTACCGAAGACCGGGAAGTGGGAATCCTGGCGGACAGCTGGAATGTGTCCGAAGACGGCAAGACGTTTACCTTCCACGTGGACCCGCGGGCCAAGTGGAGCGACGGTAAGCCGGTGACTGCCGAAGATGTGCAGTTCTACTACGACGTCATCATGGATGAGAAGAACCTGACGCCCATATTCAAGGTGGGGCTTAGCCGCTTTGACCGCCCCGAAATCGTGGATAGCCT
Organism: Fibrobacter sp. UBA4375; assembly: GCA_002391195.1. Taxonomy (GTDB): domain Bacteria; phylum Fibrobacterota; class Fibrobacteria; order Fibrobacterales; family Fibrobacteraceae; genus Fibrobacter. The sequence continues at coordinate 34,215 of DGRZ01000011.1, forward strand.
TACCATTAAGATGACTGCGAAGGAAAGCCACTGGGGTAACTTCTGGGAGGCGGCGGGCATGCTTGCGTTCCCGAAGCACGCCTGGGCAGGGAAGGACTTTAACCAGATCCGCTACGAATTCCCGGTGGTTTCGGGCCCGTACAAGATCAAGACCTTCCGCGAAGACCGCTATGTGGAACTTGCCCGCCGTGCCGACTGGTGGGGCTTCAAGAAGAACTGGAACCGCGGCAAGTACAACTTCGAAAAAATCCGCTACCGTTTCATGAATGACCAGACGAAGGCACTTGAGGCCTTTAAGAAGCAGGACATTAACGCCTACGCCATTTACACCAGCAGCATCTGGATGAAACAGACTGACTTTGACGCCTTGCAGAAGGGTTGGGCGGTCAAGCAACGTGTCTTCAACAAGGAACCTATCGGTTTCCAGGGGATGGCCATCAACCTGCGCAAGCCGCAGTTCCAGGACGTACGCGTACGCCGCGCCCTCAACATGCTTTTGAATCGCGAAGCCATGAACGAAAAGTACATGTACAACCAGTACTTCTTGCTCAACAGCTATTATCCTGATCTGTGGGAAGGTAACCAGAATCCCACGGCACCGCTCTACAAGTTCAACCCGGATAGCGCCCGCGCCCTCTTTGCGGAAGCGGGCTACAAAGTGAATGCCCAGGGCGTGCTCGAGAAGGATGGCAAACCGTTCGCCATCAACTTTATTACGAGCCAAGAAGACTTGCGCCACCTCACGCTTTTCCAGGAAGACCTGAAGAAGGTGGGCGTCGTGGCGACCATCGAACAGATGTCGCAGAGTACCTTGCGCAAGCGCCTTGACGATGCAGACTTTGACCTTTACTGGGTGAACTGGGGCGCGGGCCGCCTCCGCGACCCGGAAGCCAGCTGGTATTCCACAACCGCACTGCAGAAGGGCACGAACAACCTGGCCGGTGTGCAGGACAAGGTGGTGGATAGCTTAATCAACTTGCAGAAGACGGAATTTGATTTGGCCAAGCGTAACGAAATCTTGAAAGCGCTGGACAACCGCCTGGCTGAAATCGTGCCGTACGTGCTCATGTGGCAATGCGACCACCACCGCATTCTCTACTGGAACCGCTACGGTACGCCCGAAAAGGTCTTTGACCGCTTCAATCGCGAAGACGCGATTCCCGTTTACTGGTGGCTGGACCCCACGAAGTCTGCCGCCCTCGACAAGGCCATGAAGGCCGGAGAGAGCCTGCCGATTCCGGAATACGATATCAAGTAGGTCGGCGCAATGCGCCTTTGAGGTGTGAGCGCGGGACAAAGTCCCTTTGAGGTCGCTTTGCTTTGAGAAAAAAAGAGCGTGCTGAAAATCAGCACGCCTCTCTTTTAAGCATTTTCGGTCTCATCTGAGAATTCTCTGCTCAATGCTCAGAGCGCTCTGCGCGACCTCAAAGCCTTGCTTACGCAAGGCGACCTGATACCTCTTTAGAAGAAGAATTCAGCACCGACGTAGAGACCGGTTGCGTCGCCGTCATCAACCTTTCCGCTGCGGACAAAGAGTTTGGCAATCAAGTCCAGCTGGTTGGGAATCACGAAGTAGTCTGCACCCAGCCAGATGTTGATTTGCTTGTTGCCGTCGTCATTGTGTCCTCTTTCCGTTCCGTGGTCGTCCCAGGTGCTTTCGGTCAAGCGGTATTTGAGTTGCAGGCCAACGAAGGGGGTCACGCCCACGTCGGGAACGGTGTATGCCAATTCGCCACCCAGATGGATGTCAAGTCCGCGTTCATAGTTGTCGTGTTCAAAACCCCAGAGAACGCCGGCTTCGGTACCGAACTTCATGCCGGGAACTTCGTTGATGGGCATGCTGAACTGAGCACCAGCGTAAATGAAGATTTCATCGCTGGTAACCTCATCGCCGCCGATAGGCAAATGAACATCGCCAAAAATGGTAATCATGGGAGCAATTCCATAACGGACTCCCAAAGTCAGGTCACGGAGACCGTCACCGCCGTTGGCGCAGCCATCACAATCCGTTTCGCTCCAGAGCTGATAACCCCAGCCTTGCAGGGACAGTTCCAAATTCTGAATCAGGCTGTAGCGAGCTCCGATTTTGAGACCTGCTTGAGACCAGTCGTGGTCCCAGTCGTAGTAGAGGCCAGCTTCGGCGGAACCCTTGCCAGCTTCCAGAACCGGGTAGTAGTTCCAGGTGGCGAATGCGGCACTTGCGGCAATTGCCGAGGCCAGAGCGATTTTCTTGAACATGGAAAACTCCTTGAATGCGTTATTTTCGAGCGCAAATATAGAAAAAGGAGTGGCGCGGTTCTTGCGCTAACCCTTGAACTTCAGGAATTTCCAGAGGTATTTGGCTGATTGCAAAGGAGTCATGAGGAACGCCGACTTTTTGTAGCCGCTGAGGGCGAAGCCCTGCAACACCTTGTAGAGCCCGATTTGCTCGTCGCGGTCGATGTTCAGCAGGAACTTGCGGAACTTGAATTCAAAGTCGTGGGTGCTTCCGAACTTGAGGTAACAGGTGTTCTCGTAGTTCTTGAGGAATGCCTTTGAAAGGTTTCCGCATTCCAGGCCCTGGTGCACGGTATTGGCACAATACCGTCCGGCCCGCATGGCCGCCGCGATGCCGCCTCCGGTGAGGGGGTTCGTGTGGTGGGCGGCGTCGCCCACCAGGGCAAAACGGTCCAGGATGTAACTCTTGAGGGTGCTGGAGACCGGCACGAGTCCTCCCACCACCTTGTTCACCTTGGAACCTGGGAACAGCTTGTCTAGCCATTCCTGGGTGGTTTCTAGGATGTTCTTTTCGTGCTTGCCGCCGAACAGAAATCCCGCACCGAAGTTGGTGACGTTCGATTTCTGCTTCGGGAAACTCCAGATGTAGCCGTCGTTGATAAAGTCGTGGCCTTGCCAGAAGGTTAGGTAGTCGGGTTTTGTCAGCAGGCCTTCTACCTGAATGTCCACGCCGGTGCAGGTCATGGTGGGGGCCTGCAGGCACTTGAGCCCGAGACTCCGTCCGATGCGGGCCTCTACGCCTTCTGCCGAAATGACCATCTTGGCCCGGACTTCAGATGTGCGCACAGCATCCCCGAGACCTTCTACCACACGGACTGTGCGGTAGCCGTTGGGTTCCTTGCCCATTACGTCACTTACGGACTCGGCTCGGGCAAGGGTCACCAGTTCTACGCCGTCATTTTCGGCCAGGTGGGCGAGCAACGGGTCGAACTTTTCGCGGTTCAGCATGAGCCCCATGCCGGGCTTCGGGACCTCGATGTTCACGCCTGCAGGGCCGTAGATGTAGATGCCGTTGATGATGGTCTCGATACAGTCTTCGTCGATAGGGCCGTAGCTTTCCAGGTCTGAAAGGTTTGTGCTGGCCTCGCCGCAACGCACGGGGTAGCCGATTTTTTCGCGTTTCTCTAAAAGCAGCACGGAGCGGCCACGCTTTGCAAGTTCTCGGGCGGCAACGGAACCGCCGGGGCCCGCGCCGATAACCACAACGTCATATTCTTCACGAAGCATCGGCCACCTCTTCAAGCGATAGCGCCCCTACGGGGCATGCCCTGGTGCAGGTGCCGCACTTGGTGCATTTCTCGTGGTCGATTTGCAGGTCCAGGTTGTACATGTCTAACGCCATGGCGGGGCATACGCCAACGCAGCCTGCGCATTCCAGGCATTTCTTTCTATCATGGACCAGTCTTTTCACAATGTAAAATATACAAAATATGGGAGATCCCCGACCAAGTCGGGGATGACAAGGGAGGGTAATCGGGGATGACCCCGGAACAGGTCCGGGGCAGGCTCGGGGAGGGATGCGTGGGGTTGACTATGGAAAGGTTATGTTTCGGGCTCTTGTTCGGGCTCGTTCTCTTCCTTGGCGGGTTTCAGGCTTTCGGCCTTGTCCAGCATCTTGCGGGCCTGCACCGCCAAAATGTCGCCGTCGCCCAGTTCCAGAACCTTGTTCAAGCGGGCGATGCCCTGCTCCAAATCCCAGTTTTTGTTGACCCGGATTTCGCCGATGTTGTAGAGGGCGCGTCGCGCCAGGGTCACGTTGGTTTCCAGGGAAAGTCCTTTTTCCAGAAGGACAAGGGCAGAATCCAGGCTGGTCTTGGATTTGGCCGTTTCGCCCCATTCCAGCCACTGGGCGCTGGGAACCTCGATAAACACGCTGGGGCTGGTCATCAGGTCTGCGAGTTTCTTGATGGTGGGGGCGTCGACAGGATGTTCCTGCAAGAGGGCGTTCATCGCCTGACTCAAAATGCGCTGTGCCGATTCAAAGTGGGCCTTGTTTGCCTCGTCCAGTCCCTGGTCTATGAGGGCCCTGTTCCGAGCTTTCCGCGCGGCCATCGGGTTTGCCGCCGCGTTTTTCTTGAGTCGTTCTGCCAGGGCGTCGGCCTGATGCTCTTGGATAGTCTTGAGCCTGCGGGGAATCTTGCATCCGGCCAAGGCGCCGAGCCCGAAGGTTACGAGGCTTGCCATGCCCACGGCGCCGAAAATGCCGCCGTTCAGCGCGAAGTTCACCAGGACATCCAAGAAGACGCCCGCGATGGCAATCCCTTTCGTGAGTGTCGAGACCTTGTCGTTAGAAGGCGGGAATGCCACCGCTCCCAGCATAAAGCACAGGGCGACACTTGCGCCCATGTACCGCTCCACCGCGTAGTGGTCAAAGAAGGACGTTGCCGTAAAGAGAGACACGAAAATTCCGCCAACGAGGACAAGTCCTGCTGCAATGCCGGACGCAACCGCCACGCCCCACCGGTCTGAAAGCCTGTAGTAGGCGAAGCAGAAGAATCCTGCGAACAGCAAGAAACTCAACACTCCCGGAAAAAGAATCCAGCTGGTCAAAAGCCGGTCGTATTCTTCTTCGGCGGGCACAAAGGCCAGACGGTAGCGCAGGTGCTTGTCGGTGTAAGCCTTGATCCACTTGTTCTGTTCGCGGACAAAGTCATTTTCTTTAGGATAGTAGTTGTGCTCCTTGATAAATTCTTCCTTGCCGCCCTTGATTTCCCACCATTCCCGGAACTCCTTTTTCATCTGTTCTATGCGGTCTTCTACCACCAGGGCGCCGTTCTCTTTCAGGTAGCGTTCACGGAATTGCTCGAACTCTTCGTTTCGGGTCTTTTCGTCGGCCTTGAGACCAACGGATTCGAACTGCTTGGCTCCTTCGGTTTCCCACCACTGGTCAAAGGTTTTCTCGATGTTGGATTCCCGCTGTTTCTGCTTGATTTGCGGCGAAAGGGCGGTGACGGCGTTGAAAATGCCGATGGCAATCACCAGTCCGAAAACGATATAGTGGTGGACCTTGAGTCCTTTCAAAAAATCCTTGATGTTATCCAAAATGTCTCCCATGACACTACCTGTTGTATTCCCTGAGCTGGTTCCACAAGAAGTCGGTGTTCACGTCCCGATAACCCAGGGCGTTGACCTTCTCCCTTAATTTGTGCGCGATTTCGAAAAGGTTCGGGCAGCTTTGCATCCGCTCGAAACTGTCAAAAATGGTGAGCCTGTCGATCCATTCCGAAAGCTCTGGGAATCTCGGGTCCTGGAACTTGTTTTCTCGGCCGGTCTTCAGGTATTCCAGGTAGCGGTCCGTAATACGGTAGCCGTCTTCGGTAAAGATGTCCATGGCCCGTGGGAACAGTTTTTCGCCAGTAAGGTACTCGTGGACGATGATGCCGAAACTGAAATAATCCACCGAAGACGAAAGGTTCTCGCCCATGATGGCCTGCTCGGGAGCGCTGTAGCAGGGCGTGAGCTGTCCGCCATACTCGTTCACCGTCTCTCGCAGTTTCGCCTGGGCGTAACCGAAATCGCAGATGAGAATCTTGTGGTTGTTCTTGTGCAGGGGGTTCTGGCACAAGAGCAGGTTCTTGGGCTTCAAGTCCTTGTGGATGACCTGGTAGTAGTGCAGCTGGCTGATGGTGTTGGCCAGGTAGGCAATCTGGGCGATGCGGTGGAGAATCTCGTCGTCAGTGAGCTTTGTCTTGAACATCTTGTCCAGGGAGCAGCCCTTGATGAATTCCATCTTTAGGTAGGGGTGCCTGCCGGCGAGGCCTCCGCCAAAACTCTGGACCACGCCTTCGATGTTGGTGGCGCGAATCAGGTTGTTGATGCGGATTTCGTCCTGGAATGCGCTCAGGAGCATATTCAGACGGTGGAGGCGATTCTTGCCCGGTGCCGCCCAGAACTTGCAGATTTTTACGACGATTTCCTGCTCGCCAAAATGGTCGTTGTAACCGGGATGCTCAATCCAGAAATTTGCCCGATACAAGTTGTTGGTGCCCTCTAGGGTGAGGGGTTCCACCAGCTCGATTTTTTCCATGGCGCCGCTGTGCAAGAATTCCGGGTTCTGGTCGAACCACCTTTGGTATTCTTCCATGGTGTAATGTGGCCGGAGTGCCAGGTTTCTTGACACTCTGTCCAAGGTCTCGGCAAGGATGTTCCTGAGCATGCGTCCAAAGATAGCTAATTCGGAATTCAGAGTTCAGAATTCAGAGTTGCATTTTAAATAATTCTGAAATCCGAAATCCGAATTCTGAAATTTCTTATTCCATCGTCTTTTCCAAGGCTTTGGTAATCACGTCGTAGGCGTCATCTACCGTGTCGCAGAAATGGAACAGCTTGATGTCGTCCTTGTCGATCATTCCTGTTTCGGCCAGGTAGTTCCAGTTGAGAACCTTGTTCCAGTACTTGCTGCCGAAAATGACCACGGGCATGCGGTCGCCGTATTTTTTGGTCTGGATGAGGGTGAGGATTTCGAACATCTCGTCCAGGGTGCCAAAACCGCCGGGGAAAACTACCATGGCCCTGGCCAACTTCATGAACCAGTATTTACGGATAAAGAAGTAGCGGAACTGCAGGTTCAGTTTGTCGTCGATATAGGGGTTGGGGTGCTGCTCGAAGGGGAGCCTGATGTTGAGGCCGACGGAAGAAGTTCCTACGTCGTTGGCGCCACGGTTGCCCGCTTCCATGATGCCCGGGCCGCCGCCGGTCATGATGGCAAAACCCTTGTGCTGCTTGTTGGCCCAGCGGCCAAGCTTTGCGCCCAGTTCGTGGGCGGCGTCGTAGTATTCCGCTACGGTTTCCAGACGTTTAAGGCGAGCCAGTTCCTTTTTGTCCTTGCAGCCCTTCATGCGCTTCTTGATTTCTGCCATGGGCAGCGTGCGTGCCGAACCGAAGAACACGATGGTGTTCTGGACACCTTCCTGCTGGAAAATCTGGTTGGGTGCCATGAATTCGGCGATAATCCTGATGGGGCGGCCACTGTCGCTGTCGATAAAGTCCATGTTGTGGTAAATCATCTTGCTCGGAATTGTCGAAATTGCCTGTTTCTTCTTTGCTGCCATGGTGGTCTCCTTGTAGGGGCTAGGATCTAGATGCATTTTTTGAAAAAATACCTTTAGAAACCGCAAAAAGCAACAAAAAAACACTTTTTTTTGCTTTCATTTGAAAAAATCGTTATATTTAGGGTATGCTCGTAAAAATCTGGACAGACAGTTTTATCATCACCGGCGAAATCGACACCCTCCGTGACGAACGCCTTACCGACTATATCCGCGAGAACAAGGACTTTATCGCCGTGACCCAGGTGAAGGTCAGCGACAAGACCGAAAAGGACCTGTTCCGCACCCACTTCTTGAACGTGAGCACCCGCCACATCGAGATTATCCTGCCTGCGGAATAGTCTGGCCTGTAGCCTAGCCTGCCGGGTTTTCTGGGCTGTCTAGCCGGAACACTTGGGAAAGTTCGCTGTCGCTCAGGTCCGCAAGCCAGGTCTCTCCTGCGCTCACCGTCATTTCGGCAATCGCCTTCTTGGTTTCCAGGAGGGCGTTAATTTTTTCTTCGAAGGTGCCCTTGGTGATGAACCGGTGGACCTGCACGTTCCGGGTCTGGCCAATGCGGAAGGCTCGGTCGGTGGCCTGGGCCTCGATGGCGGGGTTCCACCACAGGTCGTAATGGATGACCTGGGAGGCGGCGGTGAGGTTTAGGCCTGTGCCGCCAGCCTTCAGGGAAAGAATCAGCACCTTGGATTCGGGGTCCTGCTGGAAGGAGTCCACCATGTTCTTGCGCTGGGTCTGGCTGCAGCCCCCGTGATAGAAATCTACGGAAATGCCCAGTTCCTTTTCGATGGATTCCTTCAGCAAAAATCCCATTTCGGCGAACTGGGTAAAGATGAGGGTCTTTTCGCCCTGCTCCTGGATGGAGGTGAGCAGGTCCAGGAGCATCTGGAGCTTGCCGGAGGTGAGAACCTGGCCTGGATCCTTCGCACTGGCGTGCTCAGGATGACGATTTTCAGCATCATCTCTCTCGTCTCTCGCCTCTCGTCTCTCGTCTAACCCCTTCAAGAACGTGGCGGGATGGTTGCAGATCTGCTTGAGAGCAAGGATCATCTGCAAGATGAGTCCCTTGCGCTTGAATAGCCCGTGGGAATCCTGCGAAATTTCGGCCAGTTGCTTTTCCTCTTCCAGCATGGCCATGAACTTGTCCAGGGTCTGCTTGTAAAGGGCCGCCTGGGTGGCCGTCAGTTCGGCGTATTCGTTCTGGATAATCTTGTCGGGCAGGTCGCTGATGATGTTCTTGTCCGTCTTGAGTCGGCGGAGCATGAAGGGTGCGGTAATCTTCTTGAAGGTTTCTGCCGCCACCTTGTCGCCGTTCTTCTGGATGGGCGTCTCGTACTTTTCACGGAATTCTTGGGCGCTGGGGAAAAAGCCCCGGTTTGCAAAGTCCATGATGGTCCAGAATTCCATGAGGCGGTTTTCCACGGGAGTGCCGCTCATGGCGATTTTTACGGGGGCCTGCAGGCTGCGTAAAAGCTTGCTCTGGTCGCTGTCCGCGTTCTTGATGTTCTGGGCTTCGTCGATGACTACCGCATGCCAGGTGGCCGCTTTCAAAAGCTCGAAATCCTTGCGGAAGGTGGCGTAGGTGGTGAGCAAAATGTCGGAGTTGAACTTTTGCAGGTCCCGGTTTCCGCCGTGGTAGGCGGTGAAGGTGAGGGTGGGGGCGAACTTCTTGATTTCTACCTGCCAGTTGCACAGCAGTCCCGCGGGCATCACCACCAGGGCCTTGTGCTCCTTGAGCTTGCCCTCTTCTTTGATTTTCAGCAGGTAGGCGATGACTTGGAGGGTCTTGCCGAGGCCCATGTCGTCGGCAAGAATACAGCCGAAACCGATTTCCAGGTTCTTGTACATCCAGGAGTAGCCCCGCTTCTGGTAGGGGCGTAGCGTGGCGTTCAGGCCTTCGGGTAGCGGGATTTCTGTCTCGCCCCGCCAGGCGTCAATCTGGGCCTTGGTCTCTTCGGTCAGGGTGATGGGCACACCGTCGCAATCGCCGGTAAGGGCCGCCTGCACCAGCTTGGACTGTGTGGCCTGGGCCTGCTCCTTGGGGGCTTCCACCTGCTTCTTGATTTCTTCGATGTCCTGGGCCGAAATCTCGATGTATTCCGACTTGTATTTTAACAGACCGTCTGCCTGTGCGGCCAGTTCCAGAAATTCCTGTGGCGAAATCTGCTCGTCGCCCAGGGCCACCTGCCAGTCAAAGTCCAGCAGGTCTCCAGCGGAGAACATCCCGAAACTCATGCTTCCCTGGAGCCGCATCTTGGCCTTGGGCTTGTTGATGTGCAAAAGCTTTTCGGGAATCTCCGTGCGGATTCCCATAATCTCGAGTTTTTTGAGGCAGTCCTGCAAAAACTGGAGCAGCTTTGCCCCCTGCATGACTACGGGAGTTTCGCCCCGGCTGTCCAGGTAGGCTTCTAGCGGCTTGAAAAATTCTGCTACCCCGTAGAGGATTTTCTGCAGGGGCACGAGCCTGGAATCGTTTGTCTGGAATAGGGTCGCAAGGCGTGCACCATCTACAAAGACTTCCAGGGACACGTCGTCGCCGGATTCCCACGCCTTGAAAAGAATCTGGCTCCGCAGGTCGAAATGCCCGAACACCGAGAACCACTGCCGGATTTTTTCGGGAATGGCATGCCCGCTGGCCCCCAACTTTCCGGAAACTCCGTCAAAGAAAAAGCTCAGTAGGTTCCCGTGGTTGGACTTGACCGGCCGCTTGTAGGTCCGGGCAAAACGGAGCAGCGCCCCGATAAACAGCGAAAGCACGTGGAGGGCGGAGGAGTCAATTTCCAGGTATTCTTCGTCCTTGGCGGTGAAGGCGAACTTTTCGGGGGCCTTCTGTTCCAGCTGGTCCACCAGCGCCTTGATTTCGGGAATGAAGGTGGTGGGGAGCCAGCGCATCTGGGCGGTGTCCCGCTGGACCCAGAAAATCTGCGGGTAAATGCCGCCCTTGCGCACCAGGTGGAATGCCGTGAGGAGCGAAAGGTGCAGGTAACGCACCGTGTAGTGGTGCCACGAAAAGTTCCCCGGCGAAATGCAGCACAGGGCTCCCATGAGTCCCGCCACCGCAAGCCCCGACTGGATGATGGCCCCGTCTTTCTCCTGCTGGAAGCTCCAGTGCCAGGGCTTCTTGTGGAAAAGTTTCAGGTTTTCCCCTTCCATCAGGAAGGTCTTGAAATTGTAGGCCCTGAAATGTTCCGTGAAGGTCTTGAAATCTTCGTAGCCCGAAAGAAAATCCGTGCAGGAGGTAAGTTCGTCGGCGTAGCTCTTGCGGAAATTGCCGGCGGGGCAAAAGTCCGGGAAGTTCGGCAGCATGGCGGGCAATATGCGGGAATAGTCCTTCAGGCTTTCGAAATCGAAATCCGGGAGCCTCGGGTGTGGCTCCAGGGTGCGCACGCCCTCGAGGACCTGCACCAGGGCAGGTTCGTTTGGCACGCTTGATTCAAGACCCTCTTCGACCATGGCGGGCCAAATATAGCAAACCGGATGGTCCTTTTTTGACAATCCGGTGCTCATCTGTGTATTTTGGAGTGGCTTTCAAAAAATGCCTAAAATAGGTTGCCTAAAATAGGCAATTTTTTGTTTATCGTTGATAAAGCAAACGGCTCCGTTGGGAGCCGTTTTGATGTTAATAGCAAATAGTGATTAGTTTTCGAGGATTTGTTCCTTAGTAAAGCCGAAATACGACATGGCGTTTTCGACGGACAGCACTCCGTCGTGAACCATTTTCTTTGCCGTGTTCAACTTGTCTTCGTTGGCTTTTGCTTCGGCTTTTTGCTGCGTGTCGGCAATGGCGTCGGCCACCATCTTGCGGCGGACATCGCCAGCACTGACAAACCCGTATTTCTGCCCTATGCTCTTGAACGCCATGTCCAGCTCCTTGATGAGGTTGTCATCTACGTACTCCTCTAAATATAACTTCACTTTGGAAATAATGCAAGTCGCCTTGTCGTAGGGCATCTTCTGCAACGCACCCTTGAATTTTGGCAAGACGGCAAGCAAATTGTCTTTGTCAAAGGCATACTTCATAGCCACGATTCCCATACCGGTTTCAGTGTCCTCGCAGGCGAGGCAGTCGCTGTCGGGAATGTCCGCCATATTTATGAAGGTGCACTTGAAGGGAAGCACGGCCCCGTGAAAATATTTGGGGTATCCGTTTTCCAGCAGTTTCAAAGGGTCCCAGTTCTCGCGACCGTTGTAAAAGATAATCGCCATGGTGGGGAACCCGCTAAATATGCGGTTCTCCTCGTGTAGTCTCATAACGGAATGGACATACCGGTCAATCTGTTCAAGGATTCCGACATCACGCCCCGACTTGTGCTCCAGCAGAATGCCCACGAGCACGGGTGCTCCCGTGGAAACATTCACGCGGAAGGCGATATCCGCTTCACCTGTTTCATCTACTTCCGAATATGAGTCGGGAATACGGATCAAAGTATCCAGGTTCACCACCGAGAGGAACTCGCTTAGTTCCCGGTTCACCTTCGCCGAAAGTTCCAGCAGGTTCCTTGCGTGCGTGGTGTTTGAGAATAACCATCGGAAGAATGGGTCGTGGCTGCGCTTTACAGCGCCTGTATTTTCGTTCATCATAGTTTCTCCTGACCATGCGCGGAGAACGACCGCGCAGGCCTTGTTCATTTGATAATATGGGAATTCGGGCCGGAACGCCGACCCATCTGGCAAGGGGCCTAAAATTTTTTAGGCCGCAAAGAATCCCACTCGGGAAACCGAGGGGTAATATACAAAAGTTTCATGTTTTTGACCCCGTTCTACCCCAAAATTCCACGATACACTTTTTTAAGGCGGCCGGTCGCCATCTGGGCCTTTAAGGGCGCGGAAAACGGCCCGTGTATCGCAAAATCGTGTTATTTTGCGAAGAGTAGAAAGCCGTATCATTTTCGAGGGACGGAATTCGTTTTTTTTCTCGGTATCCCCATCCCTGGCTTCATTCTGCAATAATCCCCCGCCCAAGCCTCGCAAATAATCTATCTTAGTCAAAAAAGAGGCGATTTATGCGTATCAAGAACGGTTTTGTGCTGCGGGAGGTCTGCGGCGAGCAGGTGATTATGGGCGAGGGCATCGGGGCTCTCGATTTCGGCAAGCTCTTGTGTCTGAACGAGACGGCGGCGTTTCTCTGGAGTGCTGCCGTTAAGCAGGGTGACTTTACGCCAGAATCCCTGACGGACGCCCTCTGCGGGGAATACGAGGTGGAGCGCGACCGGGCTCTCTCCGACGTGCAGGCTATTGTAGAAAGCTGGCAGAAGGTGAACGTGCTGGAATGAATTACCTCTCGTGGCTATGGCAAAGTATCCGCGGAGTTCGCCTGAATGTGGCGCTTCGCGTGGCGGTGGGAACCCTGCAGGTTTCCCTCGGCCTTGCCATGGTGTGGCTGAGCAAACGCTTTATCGACGATACCATCAAGAACGGTTCTGACCAGGACGTGGCCCGCATGGTGGGCCTGCTGGTGCTTACGGTGGTAGGGAACGTGGTGCTCCGTCAGGTGTATTACTACCTCACGTCGGTGGCAACCATCCGGCAGTCCAACGCGCTTCGGCTCTCCATGTTCGGGCGGCTGTTTACCCGTAAGCTCTACAGCGAAAAGGAACTCCTTTCGGGCGACGTGACCTCCCGTTTTTCCAAGGACGTGGAGCTGGTAAGCGAAGTGGCTACGGCGAAAATTCCCCAGATGATGGTGACTGCGATACAGCTTCTGGGGGCATTCTTGATGCTTCGCTGGTTTGACCCGCGGCTCGCCTGGGCTCTTGTCCTCTTGACGCCGCTGGCCCTTGTGTTCGGAAAGTTCATCTCTTATCGCCTGCGGAAAATGACCCTCAGGATCCGCGAAGGGGAGAGCCGTATCCAGATGCATGTGCAGGAGGGCGTAGAGAACAACGCCGTGCTCCGGAGTCTGGGAAGCGCCCCCTGGGTCTCGGAGCGGCTGGATTCCATGCAGCGCACCCTCCATCACGACGTGGTGAGGCAGACCCGTTTTTCGGTGATTTCTCGGCTGGCCTTTGGCTGTGCTTTTGGGCTGGGTTACCTGTTGGCCTTTGTGTGGGGCGGTCTCGGGCTCCGTAACGGCACCATCACTTTTGGCGTCATGACCTCTTTCTTGCAGCTGGTGGGGCAGATTCAGGGGCCCATCCTTTCGATATTGAACAACGCACCCCGCCTGATTCACGCTACCGCCAGCATCGACCGCCTGCAGGAACTGCAGGGCGACGGTTCGGTTAATGGCGTGGAAGGCACTTCGAAGGGTGCTTCGAAAGTTTCGTCGGATGGCGCTTCAAATGATGTTTCAAATGGTGCCTCGAAGGGTGCGATGGGTGATGCTTCGGATGATGCAAAAAACGTGCCCAAAGGCTCATCGGGCCTGGGCGTCCGTCTGGAAAATGTCAGCTTCCGTTACGCCACCGCTGACCACGATGCCATCCGGAATTACACTCACGACTTTAAGCCCGGAAGCAAGACCGCCATTATGGGGACGACCGGTGCTGGCAAGACGACGCTGTTCCGCCTGATGCTTGGGCTTGTGGAACCCCGGGAAGGCCGCGTGCTTGTTTATTCTACGGACTCCTGCGGCTCAGCGAGTGTTTTTGAACAGCCTGTTTCGGCAGGGACTTGCGATTACTTTGTCTATGTTCCTCAGGGGAATACCCTTATGAGCGGAACGGTTCGGTATAATTTGCAGTTGGCCAAACCGGATGCTTCCGAAGAGGAACTGCGGCATGTGCTGCAGGTGGCCTGTGCGGAATTCGTGTTCGATCTGCCCCACGGCCTGGACACGGAACTTGGGGAGCGGGGCATGGGGCTAAGCGAAGGCCAGGCGGAACGTATTGCTGTGGCCCGCGGACTCCTGCGGCCCGGGAGCGTCTTGTTGCTGGACGAAATCAGCTCGGCGCTGGACGAACCTACGGAACGGGAATTGTTCCGCAGGCTTTTTGCGGCCTATCCGAACAAGACCATGATTTTTATTACCCACCGGAGTGCCGTTGCCGAAATGGACGGGGTGGAAACCGAGAAAATTTTTTATAATTGATGTCATGAAATCGTCTATTGCTTTTATTGTCGGATTTGCAGCGGCACTGTCTTTTGCCGGAGACCCTACGGACATGGATTCCCTTTTCCGCGGGAACGAGTATTCTCCCGAGCTTTCCGCCTCTTTGCGGGACACTTCTGCTGCCGCAGGCCCTGCCGTTCCCGGCAAGGCAAGTGCCGACAAGAAGGCCTCTAAGGACCTTTACGTTTTGCAGTTCGAAGCCGTAGGTGATTTCGATGCGGCCCAGCGCCGCCGTGCAGAACTTTCTGCCAGCACGGGTTATGCTATCCAGGTGGTGTTCGACGCGCCTTTTTACAAGTTACGCGCCGGCGGTTGGAACAACAAGAAAGCCGCCGACGACAAGGCCCGTGAGCTTTCGGCCTACAACATCAGCGCTTTCGTCGTGAAAGTGCGGTAAAACTTCCGATTATTTTGGCAAACGGATCCTCGCCGGAGCCTGCCCTGAGCAAGGCCGAATGGGCGAGGATGACGAAGAAGCCTCCGCGAGAAAAAGTTCTCTATTCCAGCAGTCCAAGCAACTGCTTGATGTCCCGTTCGTCCATAGACGACGGTATGAACATGCGTTCTTCGGGTGAAACGTAGATCATCTTCCGTTCCGAAGACGGTCGGAAACTTCTGTCTCTCAGCTCTACCGCAGGGTTCTTGAGGGAATACAGGAACTTACCCGTCTGGATAAACTTCTGGCCCTTGATGCCCTGCTTGATGGCGTCCATAATCTGGGGCACGAGTTTCTGGTTCGGCCAGGGTTCCTTGTGGAGTTCGAAAAGCCTCTGCTGCAGCAACTCTTCGTGAATGGGGGACTCGTGGTCCACGTAGAACTTGAGCTGCGTGATGATGGATGCCGCCGAAAGTTCGGCGATGGGCCTGTCGTGAGGTGTTCCTTCGATTTTCGGGTGCAGCACCGTATAGGGAATCACGCTCAGGTTTTCGGCACTGATGGCGTCGACACTTTCGGATTCCTCTTCGGAGGCGTCCTTGGGCGGGGGAGCCACGCTCTGCTCAATGGCGATGGTGGTGACCATGTGGCTCACTTCGTCGCTGTTGGCCATGTACCAGAAGGGGGTCCACAGGTTCAGTACCTTCCAGCCGATTTGACGGAGCAACGTGTGACGAATGTAGATTCGGTCTTCGATGGATTCCCTGAAACGTTCCGTGGTGCAGTCGTCTTCGACCATGGCAAGGAACCGCTTGGAATTGTTGGCGTCAACCACCACAGGGCCGACAGAAATACCGCACTGGCAGAAATAGGGCTCCACCTGGATGTTTTCGTCTTGCAGGGCCTTTAGGGCCTGGGCGTAGAGAGCCGATTCCTTGGGCTTTTCGTCGGTAATGTTCAGGGTAAGCACCTTCTGCAGGTACAGAATCCATTCCCAGAACAGGTCCGGTTTTTCTTTGGGCTTCAGGGCCATGTCGCTTTCGGAAAGGAACACCTGGAGTTCGCACTTGGCAAGCGTTGCACAGACAGAAAGGGAATTGTTGATGGCTTTCTTTTCGGTGGTTTCGTATTCGCCACACACGAGAATCGTATCTCGCAGGCGGTTGACCGCCCTTTCGGGAGTCTTTACGTAGAAACTGATGGAGGGGTTTGTAGGCTGGAAAAACCTTGCCGCCGGAGAATCCTTGGGCGTAAGGCTGTTGATGGCCGACTCGATTTCCATGCAGGTGGACTGGTGAAGAGCGATTATGCCGAGAGTGCGTCCCGGCTGCCTTTCGGCGTGGTGAATAGCGGCCTTCGCGATTTCCAGGACCTTGTCGGATACGACTTTCAGGGTCTGGTTCTTTACCTTTTCACGGCTGGGCTGCGGCAGTTGCCGAATGTCGCCACCGTAGATTTTGCAGTTTGCAAAATCTATCATGGAGGAATGGGCGTAGGTGGTGGAGAACCACAGTTCCCTGGTGGGAATCCCCTGCCTTAAACTCATGGTGAGAATAGATTCCTGGAACGCCTGGGTATGGGGCGTCTTGTCTTCGGGGTAGCCGTCCAGCGGCAGGTGCTTCAGGAGAGGCGCCTTGGAATCGCCCACCAGCACCGTCTTTTGGCCCTTGAAAATGGCGGGAAGCGCCTCGCAGACCGAAATGCAGTCCGCGTCCAGAATGACTACGGTCTGAAACTTTTGTGATGGGGTCAGCTGGAAACTCTGCTCCAGCGGGATAAAGGCGAAAAGGCCCGGATTATCCTTGACGGTGTTTTGCACCAACCTGAAGTTTGCGTTGCAGAACTGGTCCAGTCGGGAGCGGTAGTCCCTGGTCTTTTGGGCGCGGGCCTTGGGCAAAAGGGAGAACAGGTCGGGACAATCCTTGCCTACCTGCTGGATTTGCGTGCCTGCCCAGAAATGGGCGAAGGCCTGGGCGATGTTCTGGCTCACGTTGTCGGCGTCTTTCAGGTAGTCGACCAGTTCCTTTGCTCCGAATTTTTCGATGGACTGCAAAAGCGACGTGGTGCGCACGTGAATTTCCAGATTGCCCCAGTTGGCGTTCCACAGCTGGATTTCGTCCAGCCACTTTTCGATGCACAAGCTCTCGAGAGGAGTTTCCAGAGAAAGTCCCTTCGTAATCTTGCGGGTGGATTCCTGGAGTTCCTTGACGACCTTCGCGTAGTCCTTCATCTGGGGGAGGGCATCCTTGAACAGCTGCCACTGCTCCAGAATCTGGAGCAGCAGGTCCAGCCGCGGGTCGTTCTTGTGGGTCTCCCTAAAGTCGTAGATGTAGGTGATCTTCTTGTTCAGCTCGAACCAGTTGGAGCGTTCGTAGAGCCAGTCGCGGCCCAGCAGGTGGTTCCCGAGAACGGAGGTGTCCTTGTAGGCCCGCTTGTTTTCTTGCAGTTCGATCAGGGTGTCGATTAGGTCTAGCAACTGGTTGTCCGACGTGACGGACTTCGGGTCTTTCAGGACTTTCAAAAGCTTTTTCTTGGAACTGCGGTAGCGGTCCGAAAGGCCCTTGAGGGTGGCCTTCAGGCTGTCGGCAAATTCTTCGCGGACAGAAAGGATGTTTTCATCTACGGCGTTATCGGTGTAGATTTCCGATGTCTGCCTACGGTAGCGGACCCACTTGTCGCCTGCTTCGGGGAGCGCCTTCAGGGAATCCTGGTAGTCTTCCCAGCTGTTGGAACGCAGTTCCCAGTCTTCAAAGACTGGAGTGTTCCTGTTGAAGTTCTGGAGAATCAGGTCGATGATGTCCGAAAGTCCGGAAAGGTAGATGCCCGTGGGGAACAGTCCCGTCTTTTCGACTAGCCCGATAAGGGGCTTCAATTCGTTGGCCTTGTTCGAGGCAAGGGCAAGTTCCTTGGCAATCGCTTCTTGTTCTTCGACGGAGAGGCTCGGGACCCGCACATCCTTGAAGGCGTTCCTGGCCTCCTTGCCCTTCTTTTCGAAGTAAAGGTAAAGAATCTCGTCCAGGTCCGCCTTGAGTTCGCAGTAGTCTCTGTACGGAATGTTCGCAATTTTCTGGAACAGGGTGTCGGATGCTTTAACCTTGACGGCCGGGTTCTGAACGAATTCCGTCAGCAGGTCCGAAAGGGGTGCGTCGGAGGGCTGGATGTTCTTGTTTATGGCGTCGTAATACCGCACAAAAGAATCGCGGGTCTTCTGGAGTTCCGGCAGAAGGGCGTCCCTTTCGGGGCCTTCGAAATTGCGGAACTGGGGGAACAGCCGGTCCCTAAACTTTTGGGCGGTAGATGCCCTGCGGTAAACCACCAGGGTGCTTTTCTTTTCGGCGATGGAATCGGCCACCAGGTTCGCCGTGGCCCGGTCCCAGTCTGTACCAGGCAGGGCCTGAATGGCGTAGGCGTTGTTCCCGGCATCCTTTGCGTCTTCTGTGACCTTGGTGGTGTGGGAATCCGTGATGTACAGAGGATAGTGGTCCAGCGGCGAGTACAGCTTGTCAAATGTTTCTCCGTCGAACTTGGAATCCTTGGTCTGGAATCCATTGGCGGTAAAGAGGGCTTGAACGGTAGAGGCGGCGCTGGTGTTGGATTCGTCCAGCCCCTGTTCCATGCATTTCTTGAGGCCCAGCTTGACGGAATCGAAGAAGGCGAGGCAGATACCGTGTCGTGTAAATTTCCAGTTTTTCTTTGCCGCCACCGCTTTTTCGAAGAGGGAAAAGTACAGCAAGATGCTGAACTGCCCGTTCAGGGTAGCGTCTTCTATGGTGGGGAGCGAAAGCTCCGTTTTCAACCGTTCCCGCAGGACGATGTTTTCGAGAGGATGCTTCGAAGAAAGGGCTACCGTCTGGGTCTGGAGGTTCACATCCAGGGGCACCAGCAGGCTTGGGGAAAGGGCGTTCCCTTCCCACTTCAAGAATCCCAGCAGCAGGTACAAATCGGTGGTACCGAAGTCCTCCAGCTTTTCCTTGAGGGCTTGCAGGATATGTTCTTTCACTTCCAGTTTTTGCTGGGGTGTGAAATTTTCTGACTTGGGGAGGAATGAGTCCAGTGGCAGGGGGCCTCCGGCCTGCTTCCACTTTTCAAAGAACAGGTCGCCGGTTTCAAGCATCAGGGGCGTCTGGTACAGGCCCTTGGTGTTGAAGTTCAAGAGAGAATCTTTGGAATCGAAAAGAGCCGATTCCTGGCGAATCTTTGAGAGGGTAGCGGACAAGGCTGCGTTGGACATGCCTTGAATATACATTATTTAGAAGTAGCGAGTTATGAGTTACGAGTTACGAGTTGTCGAATAGGGGTTTCTTTGGACTTCTTTTTTACAAATTTTGGCAGACGATGTCCAGGGCGGTGTCTAGGTCGGCGGGCGCTTGGGTGGAGGCAAGTCCTGCCTTGAAAAGGACCCTGCCCAGGAGTTCTTGGGGGGTGACGCCCGCTTCCCGGTCTTGCCGGATACTGTGGGCTTTTTCCCGCTTGGAAAGTTTTTTGCCCGCCGGGTCCACGATGAGAGGGTGGTGCAGGTACTTGGGCGGTTCGGTCCTGCCCATCAGTTCCATCAGGGCGATTTGCCTTGCGGTGGAGTTCCGTATGTCTTCGCCCCGGATAACGTGGGAGATTCCCTCTTCGATGTCGTCGACGCAGACGGCGAACTGGTAGGTCCATTGGCCGATTCTGTCCCGGATAGGGAAGTCCCCGCATTGGAGTTTCGGATTTTCGGCAAAGTCCCCTAGGCGTAGGTCGTGCCAGTTAATTACTTTGTCTGGAATTTTGATTCGGAGGGAGTGGGGGGCGTTGCGGGGGGAACCCCCGCTGGAGGGGGTAGAGAGCGACGCAGTGCGAACTAGGGGGAGGCTTCCCCCCTTGCATTTTCCTTGGTATATGATTTCGCCAAATTCGTTCTTTGGATTTTGTTCTTCCAGCTCCTTGCGGCTGCAGTAGCAGGGGTAGACCAGGTTTTGTGCTTCCAGTTTTTTGAGGACTTTTTCAAATCGGTCGAAATGTTCGCTTTGGAGGCTTTCGCTTTGCCACTTGAAGCCAAGCCATTGCAGGTCTTCGCGGATGGCGGCGATGTGCTCGGGTCTTGACCTTCCCTGGTCGTGGTCCTCGATGCGCAGGTGCACCGACAGGTCCCATTTTTGGGCGGCGGCCCACACGAACAGGGCCGAAAGCAGGTGGCCTTCGTGGAGGTAGCCGGTGGGGCTCGGGGCAAATCTGGTTTTTCCGTTCACGGGGGGAAATATAGTTATGAATTCGGATTTCGGAATTATGAATTGTTTCTGAATATAATTCTGAACTCTGAAATCAGGACTCCGAATTGAATCGACTAATGCTATATTTCTTTTGAAAACGACGAACAATCGGGGTGTTTATGAAATTGAGTGGATTGGTTGGATGTGCTTGCCTGCTTGCCATTGCGGTGGGCGCTTTTGCTAACGACATTATCGCGACGACCTCCAACGGCTCTACGGTGATTCTCCACGACAACGGCCGCTGGGAATACTACCAGAACAACGCGAAGATTCGGGACGTGCGTCCGGAAGCCATGCCCGAAGACGCCAAGTTCAACGTGTCCGTGCTTTACGAAAGTGCCGACAAGTTGAAGAAGAACGTGCGTATGGCCATGGAAGCGGACTTTGCCACCGAGGAAGAAATCAAGGACAGCTTGCGCAAGGTGCCCAAGGGCGGCATCATCTATTTCCAGGTGCCTACCAAGCAAATCAAGAAGGGGCTGAACCGTGAGTTCACCTATTCTGTCTTTGATAAGGGCAAGACTCCGATATTCTCGAAGACCGTTGCAGAAACCGAGGCGACTCCCAGCGAAGACGCCGGGGTGTCGAACCTGGTGGTGGTGCCTGTCTATGGTCGGCCCAAGTCCAAGGTCATGAAGGCCCGCGTGGAAAACCGTGCTGCAAGGCAGACCCTGGATATCGACGTTCCTATCCAGTAAGGGAATGCTTCGCAGGGACTAAACCGTGAAATTTGCCGTCGTGGACTTGGAAACCACCGGAGGGAAACCTTCCGATGGACGAATCACCGAAATAGGCGTCGTTTTGATGGACGATACCAACGTGGAGGGAACGTTCCAGGCCCTGGTAGATCCGGGCATGCCTATCCAGCCCTTTGTGCAGAGGCTTACGGGAATTACTGACGAAATGGTGCAGGGAAAACCGCAGTTTTCGGCTATCGCCGAAGACCTGATGGGAATGTTGCAAGACCGCATCTTTGTGGCTCACAACGTGCAGTTCGATAGCCGTTTCATGATGGCGGAACTGAAACGCTGTGCCATCAAGTACGACCCGCCCAGGCTTTGCACCGTGAAACTTTCCCGAAGATTTTTTCCGGGGCTGCCTAGCTACAGCCTGCACAACCTGACGGAGTCCCTGGAACTTCCGGACTTTAACCACCACAGGGCTCTGGCCGATGCCCGTGCCGCCGCTGAAATCTTGAAACTGGTCTATGAAAAAATCGGACCGGAAAAGTTGTTGAAAGAGGTGAAGAACCTACCGAAGAAAGATTCTCGCCCCGGCCGGGGCTGAAATTTAGAAACTATCGATTTAATTCCACACCTTAAGCGGATCCTCGCCTTCGCGAGGATGACGACTCTTGAGACCTGCTATCCTAACCCCTAACCCCTACAACCTATAACCTAAAACCTAGCCCCTAGATCCTAGCCCCTAACCACTACTTAATCATCCCCGCCTTGTACTTCATCTTGAGTATTCGGGCGGCGGATTCTTCGATGCGTTTTTTGTAGGTCTTGTTGTTCTTGGAAATCTGTACCAGGTAGTTCACCATCTCTACCGCCTTTGCGGGGTAGGTAATCATGAACATATCGTTGCCTGCGGTAAGGGCGGTGCGGATAAGCTTGCGGAAATCCTTGCGGGGGTAGCCCTTGCTTTTTACCCGTTCTGTTCCGCTGACCCAGGCCCGTAGGGACACTCCCCACAGGTCGTCGGTGAGAATCACCGTTTCCGGGTCCATATCCCGGGCCATTTTCACGATTTTCGGCTCGAATACGGCGGGGCGGCTAGAAATGCGGATAAAACGCACGCTGCTCATCATGGTCACGGGAATGTCGTCGGAAAGCCGCTTGAAAAATTCAACATTATAGGCGATTTTATTCTTGGGGCTTGCACTGATGGCGATTTGATGGTCGCTGTTGGTCCAAGAGTCGTAACCCGGGAAATGCTTGGACACGCATACCACGCCACTTTGACGCATACCTTGGACAAAGGCCTGGACTTTTTCAGTACTGGTGGAATCCTTTTCCCAGCTGCGGGCACTTTCTTCCATGAAGGAATTCTTTTTCCGGTGGTCCTTGGCGGGGTCCAGCACCGGAGCCAGGTTCATGTTGATGCCCAGTTCCATCAGTTCTCCACCGATGTCCCTGGCAAGCTCCCTTACGGAATCGGTAGGCATGTCCCGCATTTCCTTGGCGCTGGGGGCGTGCTTCCATTTTTCGGAGATGCCGCCCAGGCGGTTTACAAAGCCGCCCTCCTGGTCGCTTGCCACCAGCAGGGGGATTTTCAGACCTTCGTTGGCTTCCTTGATTCGGGCCTTGAATGCCGCCGTGTCCTTCAGGTGGTTTTTCATGACCAGCACGGCTCCGAATTCGTTTTCTATCAGGAACTGGGCCGGAGAAAGGTACACCATGACCATCTGGGCGGCCTTCTGCTTGATGCTCATGGAATTCCAGAGGGGTATGAGTTCATCGGGCAGGCCATAGGGGTTTTCTATGATTGCGGCAGTAGTGTCGGCGATGCTATCGGTGTGGGTGGTGTCTTGCTGGAGTGTGTCGGCCGTGCTGGTGACGACGGCGGAACTGCTCGCGGGTTCCGTCTCTTGATTTGCCACGGATTCAGTCAACGAATTTAGCGGAATGAATTGCTCGTGCGACAAAGAATCCTCCGCCTGCACAAGAACAGTCGTTGCCAGAAAAACGATTGCTGGTACTATGTTAATTTTCATTCTGAATTCCGAAATCCGAATTCCGAAGTTACTCAGCCACTTTTCTTCCCAAACCGCCTGGGCTTGAATTCCCTAGGCGGGAAGTCGAACTTGAGCTTGCCTTTTTCCAGATACAGGTAGGCGTCAAACAGACGGTGGCTCTTGCTGCGGAACCCCTTGATGAGTTCCGTCTTTTCGCCGGCGAGGAGTTTCTGGATGGCCTCGAAGGGCAGTTCCTTGCCCAGGAGAATCTTAGGCAGTGAGATTCCCGAAGGCAGCTTGTCCACATAACTTTGGGAAACGTAGCCCGTGAGGGTCTCGAACACGTCGGTTCCGTCGACGGGAGAAGATCCCACCTTCTTGCCGGTGTCGATTTCTTCGGGCTTGTCGTCAAAGACGAATTCAATCTTGTTCTGGTCGTTGATGATGACCACCGCCGAAAATTCGGAACCCTTCTTGCTGCGGAATCCCGTAAGGGGGCCAATCTTGCGTTTGGTCAAGAGTTCCACCACTTCTTCGTCGGTAAGGCGCTTTCCGCCAATCATCTTGCGGATGACGATGCCGTCTTCGGTCTTGTAGCGGCTCACGGTCTCGAAAACCTTCTTGCCGTTTACGGGACTGAACTTGGCTTCGCCTTCGGTGTGTTCTTCCTTGAAACCCTTGATGTTCTTTACCATGGTGCGGGTCATTTCTACAATGCCCTTCATGAACTCTTCCCGGGATTCCTTGCCTTTGGAAATCAGATCCATCTTGTATTCCCATTCACCGGTGAGTTCCGGACTGGTGAGGGCGTCGCAGTTCATGGCCGAAAGCACCTTGATCAGGTCAAAGGCCTTGGCGGTAGGGATCATGTCCTTGCCGTCTCGGACCACGTACTTGTCGCTGACCAGCTTTTCGATAATGGCTGCGCGGGTGGCGGGGGTGCCGAGACCACGTTCCTTCATGGCGTCCCGCAGTTCGTCGTCTTCCACCAGCTTACCCGCACTTTCCATCATGGAAAGGAGCGAACTTTCGGTGTAGTGGGCAGGAGGCTTGGTAAAGTCTTCTTCCGCTTCGATGGAAACGGTCTTCGCCTTGTTGCCGTTCAGTTTGGGAATGTTGGACTCGTCGTCGCTATCCTTGCCGTAAACCGCCTTGAAACCCGGGTCCACCAGAATCTTGCCTTCGGTAAGGAAGGTTTCGCTCTCGACGGTGGTAATGCGGGTGGTGTTTAGGTATTTTGCGGGCGGGAAAAATACGGCGATGAACCGCTGGCAAATCATCTGGTAAATCTTCGCTTCTGCTTCGGAAAGGCTCTTGGGAGCGACTCCGGTGGGGATAATGGCGAAGTGGTCCGAAATTTTCGAGTTGTCAAAGACCTTTGGGGTTCGCTTGACCCAGTTGTTGTCCAGGGCTTGCTGGGCGAACTTTGCCAGAGGGCCCGTAATCTTACCCAGGGTAGATTTCACAGGAGCAACATAGTCTTCGGGCAGGTGGCGGCTGTCGGTACGGGGGTAGGTGGTGGCCTTGTGGTGTTCGTACAGGGACTGTGCTATGGAAAGGGTGGTCTTGGCGCTAAAGCCGAAACGGCTGTTGGCCTCGCGCTGCAGCGTGGTCAGGTCGTAGAGGCCTGCGCATTTCTGCTCGCTTTCGGAGGTGCTTTCTTCGATGGTGCCCGGCTTGCCCTTGCACTTTTCCAGGATGGCCTTGACCGTTTTTTCGTCAAAGATCTGCTTCTGCTTTTCCTTGCCGTCGGTCTTGAACCATTTGCCCTGGTAGTCGCTTCCGCTGTTGTCGAAATCGGCGGTGACGGTCCAGAACTTTTGGGGCTTGAACTGCAGGCGTTCTTCTTCGCGCTTGACGATAATGGCGAGGGTGGGGGTCTGCACACGGCCGCAGGGGGTAATCTGGAACCCGCCCATGGAACTGTTGTAGGCGGTAAGCCCGCGGCTCCCGTTCATGCCCACCAGCCAGTCGGCCTCGGAGCGGCAAAGGGCGGCGTCCTTCAGGTTTTCCATGTCCTCGGCGGTGCGCAGGTGCTCAAAGGCTTCCTTGATGGCCGTAGGCGTCATGCTCTGCATCCAGAGGCGCTTTAGGGTCTTGCCCTTGAAGTTCCCTTTGAGCACGTAGTCCAATATGTAGAAGAAAATCAATTCACCTTCGCGGCCCGCATCGCAGGCGTTGATGATGGTGGTGACATCTTTACGCTTGATGAGTTTTCCGAGGGCCGTCAGGTGGCTCTTGGTGGTGGGGAGGGCCACCAGGGGGAATTTTTCCGGCAGCATGGGGAGGGTCTTCATGTCCCATGCCTTGTAGCGTTCGTCAATA
This sequence comes from Fibrobacter sp. UBA4375, assembly GCA_002391195.1. GTDB lineage: Bacteria > Fibrobacterota > Fibrobacteria > Fibrobacterales > Fibrobacteraceae > Fibrobacter. The sequence goes on from DGRZ01000011.1 coordinate 59,215, forward strand.
TCCTTGGGGTCGGCGATGCCTACCAGGTGGCCGATGGCGTGGCTTACGATGGTGGTGTCGCTTTCCCAGTAGGCGGTCTCTTTCTTGAAATTCTTTGCACCCAGGACTTTTACCAGGTCAGAGGCCACGCTGGGTTTTTCGGCGATAATCAGGGTCTTTTCGGGAGCTTTCGTTTTAGTTGCCATGAGACTTCCGTTCTTAACTTATTTCCATTTGAAACGTCCGAACAGGCCGAACAGCACTGCCAAGACGGTAAAGGGGGCATGGACGATTTCTACGGGAATGCACCACTTGAGCAGGTGCTCCTGCCGGAATATCTTGAGCCCACGCAAAATGAGGATCAGGTCGCCCAGGCTTTTTAGGGCGAAGGCGACCAGGGTTGCAATTAAAACTTCGGTGCTGAAGGGCGAAAACGCTGCCGTGACGCAGAGCATGGTCAAAAACAGGAACACCATGGAGAGCACGAACACGATTTTCGGGGAGTAGTAGATGGTCTTGGAGGCCCAGCGCTTGCGCTGCTCCCAGAGTTCCTTTAGGGTCTCCTTGCCGTTGGTGGTCACGAAGGTGGAGGGGGTAATACAGTAACGCATGGCGAAGGGCCGGTCGGTGGCCAGCTTTTGCATCAGAAGGTCATCGTCGCCGCTCTGGATCTTGATGACGTTCTCGAACCCGTTTACGCTCTTGAAAAAGTCCTTCCGGTAGGCCAGGTTGTTGCCCGTGCTGGTGAGAGGCAGGTGCATGGCGAGGCCTGCAGTACCTGCCACCCGGTAAATAAGGGTCTCTACCGCCTGCATGCAGATGATGAAGGGGGACTTGCCGGGGACGGTGGGAATGTAGGAATGCCCTGCCACCAGTTCGATTCCGGGTTCGAATTCCCGCAAAATGCCCATGAGCCATTCCCGCTGGACAATGCAGTCGGCGTCCGTAAGGCACAGGATGTCCCCCTCGCAGGCCTCGATCATCTTGCTGATGGCGTGTTTCTTGGGGCTTACGCCTTCGGGCAGGTCCTTGATGGTCAAAATATGGAGCCGTTCGGGGTGGCGGGCGCGGTATTCCTCCAGAATCTGGGGGGTGTCGTCGGTACTGCGGTCGTCGGCCACCCAAACGTCCCAGACGCCGGCATAGTCCTGATTAAGGACGGAATCCAGGGTGGCTCGGATCCCAGCGGACTCGTTCCGGGCGGCGATGAGGACGCTGACCCTCGGGGGCGGGTTCACGGTGGAACGCCCTTCCCGGACGGTGCCCAGGGCACGGTAAAAACACACCTCTAGCCACAGGTAGAAGAGGCCGAACAGGGCAAGAAGGGCAATAAGCCCGTATGTGACAACGGTCCAAACCATTTTCGGGGCTAAAATGTAAAAAGGTTTTTTGAAAAATTGGTCCGGCGGGGGCGGTCCGGCGGGGGCAATTTTGGATACATATATATATGTTAATGTTTATTTGACAAGAAGCAGGAGTTATAAAAGAGGATATGACTTGTTTTTTTTGAAAAATAGCCCGCTTTTTCAGTAAAATTAAATTTCCACCAAGGTCCCTTTACAGGTTTTCGGATTTATTTATCTTTCGCCTCGGATTTAAAAACGAGTATTGGCACATGTCCCTTTGGGGAGTGTGCCTTTTTGTTTGATAGTCTTCGTGACGGGCTCCTTTCCGTCTTTTCCAGATGATTCTCTTTTGGAGGAATCCTATGAAGAGTAGGATATGGGGCCTTGTGGCCCTTGGAGGAGCCTTGCTCTCCTCGACTGCGTTTGCAGGAACATGCAAGAACCTTGTCTTATACGAAAACGGCCAATCCAAGGGCTTTATGGAAGAGTCCACCCGGTCTTTCCCCGAATCTCCTGAATGGTCCACCAACTGGGGCGATTTCGACAACATGAAATCCCCCTATATCCGTCTTTCGGGCATGCGGAACTATCGTGGGGACTGGACCGGTTCCCTGATTTTTGACGCCCTGCCCGTCACGGTACAGGGCGGTGCCTTGAAATTGAAGGTCCGTTCTACCCAGGCGGGAAATTTCGGGGTGTGGCTTTCGGGCGTGGGCGGTAACGGGAAAATCTCGTTCCACACGCTAGAGGCGGGCAAGACCCAAACCCTGGAAATTCCCGTGTCGGCTTTGCTGGAGGGGTCTACGGTAGAGGTGGACAAGATTGGAATAGGCCTGTTCAACGTTCCTGCCAACCAGTATACCACCTTGTTTGTAGACGATGTGGCCTTGACCTGTGTCCAGGAAACCGCTGTTTCGGCGTCAACTGTGGCAGGGGAGGAGGCTCCGGCTGAAATCGAGCCGTACCCCTTTGTAAATGTAGACCCAGCATCGCCTGTGCGGGAAGGGCTTTTCGAGGACGTGTATGAGCGACCTGTAAAGTCCCGTTATAGCGCTAGCGAAAAGGAGTCCTTGAAAGCCTCAACCCAGGCGAAGTTCGTGATTCCCGAAGAAAGCCAGATGCGTATTCTGGGATTCAAGGATGCGGAAAGCCTGACCGCCAAAGATTCTTGGCGTGGGTGGTACAACAGCATGTTCCTAGTAGAAAAGGGTAGCCTCGCTGAAGGCGTAATCCCTAATTCCAAGAGGCTATTTGACGAAGCTGGCGAGCTTGCCGCCATGAGCGACTACACGGTGTTGCCGTTACTGGTGGCCAACATGGACTATGGGGTGGCCTATTGCGGCGACAGTTCCTGCACCAAGCGAGAAATCGAAGATTACCGCTTGACCTTGGTAGGGCTTTCGTCTCCGCAGGTTTCAGCGTCCAGGGTTCGCGTTGCCTACGATCCTTATTTCGCAATAGCTCCCAGCGGAAAGCTTCCCATGCTGGAAATTTGTGCCGAAAACAAGTGCCTGGAACTGAAACCGGGTTCCGACGGCATTCTGGAATTCGGGTCCGCAGGGCTCCAGAAAATACTTGTGAAGATTCATTCCGATAATCAAACCTTTGAACAAAAGTTATTCGTGGAGGTGAAGTAATGAATTGCTTGAAATTGATGTTTGCCACAGTCCTCTCCCTTGCGGGAGCGCTTTGTGCCAAGACTGTGGATTTGTTTTATGCGGATCAGGGTAATCGGTCATGCCTTTCCAAGAACAGCTTCTTTTCGAACGATTGTTTTGACAAGATCGGTTCTTCGGTATCTGCAAAAATGCCTCAGGTTCGTCTCCGTTTTATCGATCCGCCGGAACTCGCTTCTGCTCAGTTCGGTTTTTATCTGGAACGCCCATTCTTTGTCATCGACGGGATACACCTGAGTACCGACGAAAAAAGGACACTTTCCCAGTTGCATCGCGAAACGGAGGAGTTCGGCATTCCCGAAATACTCAAGTCCCTGGGCTACACGCCAGTGCTTGTTCAGTTTTCGGAAACCGTAATCCGTTCGCTGCAACAGAACAGTGAGTCTCTTGCAGGCCTTTTGGGTTATCTGAGTGAGAACAGGACAATCCCGTTTCCGAACGGCAAACAGGACGGTTTTGTAATCTTGGGCATTAGCCAGGGCGGGATTATCGGACGCTATGGTTCCTATCTGTATGACACCACACGCAACAAGGCGGAAACTGCTCCCGTTCGTTTCTTTGCTTCTTTAGATTCGCCCCATCAGGGTGCGGTAATGCCCAGGGGCCTGGTGGCTTCCATCGATTTCTGGGCCAACGAGGCGGAAGTCGGTGCGGCAGAGGCCTTTTACGACCTGATTTCTTCTCCTGGTGCAAGAGACTTGCTCATTTACGATACGGAGGCGGGAAATACAACGTACAAGCCCAGGATGGGTGCCGACAGGTTCCTTTTCGGAGATTACCGCAAGGCCGCCGAGTATAAGGGGTTCCCTGTGGTGCTTGTGGCCCAGGGACAGCTGAAGGGCAAGGATCCAGCCCATAAGAACAAGTACTATGCTCTGGAACGCCGGACGGAATTGATGTCCAAGGTGATGGGCCGAGCTACAAGCGTGCTGGCTTACTCAACGACAGAATTGGGAGAATATGCCCGAAATCGCAAATATGAATTCAATACCGATGTGGACGAAGTCTCGAAGAAGGGCTCAACGGACTTCGATTTTGTCCAGGGGAGTACGTACCCGTTTGCAAAAACCCTTTATGAGTCCCTACGGGAAGGCATGGAAGAGGCGATGCCCAAAAATTGGGACAAAAAGGTCAAGGTTGGAGGACTTACAGTTGTAAGCCTTCCTATGAAGTCTTACTGGAACGACGACACGCTTTATCAGGCTAGCAGCACCTTTATCCCTACAGTGAGCGCCATGGACCTGAAATGCGATGGAGACCTGGCCATTCGCAAGGGCTGTGCTCACAGCCAGGGAACTTCGGGAGTGTCCTTCGAAACACCCGGTTCAAGAAGTTCCGCCAAGGCGATCTATGCCGTGGATCCGACCCACCCGCGCTATGCGGAATCTATGAGCGGTAGGCATATCGAGTCTCCGGTAAAGGACGACGGCTCTATTGACAAGAAAGTTCTTGCCGGTATGCAGGTGGATATCTGGCGCGTACTTTGCGAGGTGGCCAAGGCTGACTATAATCCGGCCACAAGCCAGTTCCGTAACCCTAAATTGGGTGGATTCTTCTCGCCAAATACGTCTTGCATGGATCAGAGCAAGATACCTGCCGTCATCAAGAACGGCGGGATTCTCCAGAGCAATTCCTTTGGGTATGTGCGTTATGACTACAATACGGCAGCAACAGAACGTTCTAGCCAGGTCGCATTCGTGCTTCCGGCTGGCTGGAAAAAGGTCATGACGGTTGACAACGGCCTAGATGTTCCCGCATCAAGCATTTTTGAGGTGGAGATAAAAGTTCAGAATCCCAAGAGTAATTGGATGAAAGCAGAACTGCTGTTGACAAGCCGTAAAGATGGAGGCTCCCAAGTGCAGTTTGCGGAATTGAACGTACCCCAAGACGGGCTGTTCCACACCGTCCGCTGGCAGATGCCCGCTACGGCAGGAGCCCTGAAGAACTTCCGTTGGTTCCGTCTGGTGCTGAATTCCAACGGAGGTCTTGTCACCCTGCGTAATCCCCGTCTGGTCATTAATGCCAACAACCTGGAAGAAGTACCTGCGGCTATTCCGTCGGCCAAGATATACCCGAACACCTCCTACAAGGTGGTTCCCTGGTCAGACACCGTTGTCGTCAAGGATTATTCCGACGGCTTGGGCTCTGGAATTTCCATTGATTTCAAATCCAACTTGGATGGCGTTCATTTTGACTTAAAAAAGAACTATTCCATGGCCGCCTACAAGAATTTGAATGTGGCTTACTGGCCTGGAACCTGTCAGAACACATCCATTTTCTTTGATGCCAAGTCTAAGAAAAATGTGAATATGGGTAACGGTAGTTTGCAAAATGGATTTGTTGTGAAAAAATTACTTTTGTCGGATTTGGTCAATACGGATATTACCCCCAAGGGCTCCCTTTCCGCGTCCCGCTTGGGATTGCAGGCGATGAAGTCTGGAGAAAAATGCATTGTCCGCTCTATAACTTTGGAATAATTTGGTTGACATAGTCCAAATAAAATAATATCTTCGAAACCTCAAAAAGCAGTATCCCCGTGAATCGGGAATGCTGCTTTCAAGAAGGAAGAAATATGAAAAATAAATTGTTCACACTTTTGTTTTTATCAGTTGTGTTTTGTCTGCTTGCTGGCTGCAATAAGCCTTTTATGCAGACTATGGGGTCTAACCCTATGCCGGTCTATCATGAACCGAGATGGTCCGGAGAGCAACAGAAGAATTTTACCGTGGGTGTAGACTTGTTTGGGACTCCTTACGGAATAGGCCAGAATGTGGACGAGGTTCATTCCGTAGGCGGTGACCTCTTTGCACAGTACCGTTTCTTGGACGTGTTCTTTGTGCAGGCCGCGTTCGCAGGAAACGGCGGTTCCCTGAAGTTCGACTGTAATGACAAGCCCTGCTGGGACAAATACCGCGAATGGATGAACTCCAAAGAAGGCGGAGATTCCTATTCGTTCTGGTCCTTGCAAGAACAGGCGATGCTCGGGCTGGATTTTAACGTAGGATTCGTTCAGTTCGGTTTTGGCGGTGGCGTTATGCTGTCCCAGTCCAACGGCGACTACGAAGACAAACGTAAGGAACTTGCGGAAAGCGGAGTCGTAGATAGCCCTGCAGAAAGTAACGAAATATTCCCCATGGTAGGAATCTGGTATGGCTTCAATCTTGGAAAAAATGCTCGTTACGGAGTCATCAAGAACGAAACGAGGATGGTTTTTTCGGAAAATTTGTCCGATGGAGGTTCTTTGGTCGGCGGCGTAGGCTCGGCCATGTCCATGGGCCTTGTCTATTACCATCCGTCAGGGTTCCACGGCGGCGTGTCCACCTCGACGCAGGAGCTGTTCTCCATAAATCTCGGCAAGACGTTCTCTTTCTAGCCTAAGAGACTGTTCGCCGATATTGCTTATCGATCATGTACAAAAAAGTCCCGGAATTTCTTCCGGGACTTTTCATATCTGCTTTAATTTGGTTTAGGCCGTCGCGAAACTGGTTCGCGACGTCATGCTGCCATTACTTGCTGAGGGTCTGAACCTGCACGTCCCAGCTCTGGTTGCCAAGAGCGATGCGGTAGGTGCTTGCGGCACCGGCCTTCATGTTCTTGGTGTCCACTGCCGGAGCGGCGTTCGGGTCCTTCTT
>DGRZ01000089.1 GCA_002391195.1 Fibrobacter sp. UBA4375
ACGACGGCCAGCGCGGCGGACGCCTGAAGGTCCGAGCCCGCATCGAAAAGCTCGACAACAAGACGCTGGTCATCCGGGAAATTCCCTTCGGCACCACTACCGATAGCCTCATTGACTCCATCGTGGCGGCCAACGACAAGGGCAAAATCAAGATTAAGCAGATTGTGGACCACACCACCGAAAACGTGGAAATCCAGATCCACCTGCAGGCAGGTTCCGACCCGCAAGTCGTCATCGACGCACTCTACGCATTTACCGACTGCCAGACGACTTTGGCCGCCAACAGCTGCGTGATTATCGATAAGAAGCCGAAATTCAGCAGCACCACAGAACTCCTGAAGCTCAGCACCGACCACACAGTACACCTGCTGGACTGGGAACTGGACAACGAACTCAAGCACCTGCAGGATCAGTGGCACATGACGAGCCTCGAGAAGATTTTCATCGAGAAGGAAGTCTACGAGGTCATCAAGAAGGCAAAGACCCACGACGAGATGGTGCAGCTCATCGACGAAGGCCTGAAGCCCTATGTGCGCAAGCTCCGCCGCGAAGTGACCCGCGAAGAAATCCTGAAGCTGGCCGAAATTCCGGTCCGCCGCATCAGCCGTTTCGACCGCAAAAAAGCCGACGAGTTCCTGGAAGAACTGGACAAGAAGATTGAAGAGGTGAACTACAACAAGGAACACCTCACCGACTACGCCGTGAACTACTTCAAGAATATCCTCAAGAAGTACGGCGAAGGTCGCGACCGCAAGACAGAAATCGGCGAATTTGGCCAGGTGAGCGCCGTGCACGTGGCCCTCGCGAACCAGAAGCTCTACGTGAACCGCAAGGAAGGCTTCCTGGGCACCGGCATGAAGAAGGAAGAATACCTCTTCGACGTGTCCGAATACGACGACCTCATCGTGTTCAAGGCCGACGGCAGCTTCAAGGTGGTGAAGGTTTCCGACAAGGATTTCGTGGGCAAGAACATTGTGCTCGTGGAAAAATTCAACAAGGACGACGAGCGCCACATCTACAACGTCATCCACCAGGACGGCAAGGACGGCACCGCCTACATCAAGCGTTTCAACGTGGGCGGCGTGACCCGCGACAAGGACTACTACATGGGCAAGAACAAGCCCGGTAGCCGACTCCTGTACATGTCCAGCAACCTGAACGGTGAAGCCGAAGTGGTAGAAGTGACCCTGAAGCCCCGCCCCCGCACCAAGCTGAACTTCGAAGTGGACTTCAGTTCCATCGAAGTGAAAGGACGCGGCGCCATGGGCAATATCGTCACCAAGTACCCGGTCAAGACAGTCAAGCGTATCCGTAAGGGTGTCAGCACCCTGGGGGCCCGCGTGCTGTATTTTGACGCCCTCTCCGGACTCATCAGCACCCAGAGAAGGGGCGACCGCATCGGCGAATTCGGCGAAAAGGACAAGATCCTTATCGTGAAGGAGAACGGTACGGCCCGCGTGCACGACATGGCCGACCCGATTCTCGTGGGGACAGGCATCAAGTACATCCACAAATATGACCCAACCCAGGTCTTTACCATCCTCTACTTCGAGGGCGGGAACTTCAACTACATGGTGAAGCGCTTCAACCTGGAAGGCTGCCCCATGACGACGGAATTCAGCCTCATCAGCGACCACAAGGATTCCCAGATGATTGAATTCTTCGCCACAGACGACGCCCGCCAGCTCATGGAATACCAGGTAGGCCGTGAAGTCCAGAAAGAAGAGCTGGACCTGACGGAAGTGGCTGATGTCAAGAGTTACAAGGCTCTGGGCAGCAAGTTCACCGCCAAGAAGGTGAAACGCACCAGTCGAATCAGCCCGGCCGACACCTTCGACGACGGCACGGACGATTCTGCCACCGGTACAGAAGTATCCGTCAAGGACGAAGACGACAACGACCTGTTTAAATAGTCACAACAGACAAACTGATATAAATTAAAGGCCAGGGATTTTCCTGGCCTTTGTTAAGTTCTTTTAAATGGGAAAATTACTCCCAATCACTATCAGCACTCTTTGATGGAGCTGGTGCTGCCGGAGCCTTGGATGCTGCCGGTTTTTGTGCTTGCTGAGCAGCAGGAGTCTGTTGCTTAGCAGGAGCAGCTGCGGCCGCAGGCTTCTGTTCCACCTTTTTCGCTTCAGGAACTGGAGCAGGATTTCCTGTCGTTTCAGAGGATGCCTCAGAAATATCCACATTGCCAATATAGTTACGAATTATTCGAGGTGTCACAAAAATCACAAGGTCTTTTTTCACTACAGCCTTACGAGAATACTTGAACAAGTTGCCAAACAGCGGAATATCCTTCAAGAACGGAATACCACTTTCAGATTCTTGCGTTTCATTACGAGTAAGGCCGCCAATCACCACAGTTTCACCATCTGCTACAACCACCTTAGTCTTTGCTTCCTGAGTACTAATGACAACTTCACCCTTGGAGTCATAGTCATAAGAGTTATTTTCAGGATGCAAATCCAACAAAATGCGGTTGTCACCGGATACATGGGGTGTTACCGTAAGCTTGATACCCGTTTCCACTAACTGTGTAGAGGATTCTCCATCATCATCAATGACACGAATTGAAATTTTATCACCCATAAAGACCTGAGCTTCGGTGTTATCAAGAGTGGAAACCTGGGGGCTGGCAAGCACTTCTGTAGAGGCGTCTCCCATCAAATTGGTAATGGCTAATTGCAAATGGTTGTCCAAAACGCTGGTAGTTATAGACGCAGACGGATTAAGAACTGCAGGAGACACGCCCTTGTTGGGGAAAGATTGGGCGGCAACGCCCATTCGAGGATCTCCAGCAGCACTTCCCGTGGGCATTTGAGCTTGGCCCGGAGTCAACCCAGTTTTGCCAGCCTGATAAGTCCAGTCTACACCCAGTTCACGGGCGAGTTCACTGTTCACCACTACAAGTTTTGCAGTAATCATGATTTGGAGAGTTTCGATATCCAATTCATTCAAGGCGTTCTCCATCTGATTAATTCTTCCATCGGTATCATAGACAATGATGGAGTTAGTGCGTTCCACCACGGTAATGCGACCACGATTAGACTTCATGCTTTCGAGCACCTTGACCAGTTCCTCAGCCTTGGCATGATGCACCTGGAAATTCTTACGGACCAAAGGAGCATTCTGTTCAGCCTGAGCCTCTTCGTCAGCAATCTTCTTCTGCTTGGCCTGATAGGTACTAGAACGCTGAATGGTAATGTACTTGTCCTGAATGAGCCAGGTCAGGTCATTAATTTCGCAAATGATATCTAGCGTCTCCTGCCAAGTTTTCTTGGTAATCTTGAGGCTCATCTTGCCCTTCACATCGGGAGCAAGAAGAATGTCCACACCCGCAGTCACGGAGAGAGAACGGAATACGGCATCGAAGTCCATATCCACAAAGGTAAAGTTATACAACTTCTTGTTGGGCTCCGAAGGGCCACTCTCCGCAGGCTGCTGGGCAAATGATGCCGTGACACCTACAGCAAGAAGCAGAATGAGAACGATCTTGGCTATTTTTTTCACTTTTTACCCCCATACTTATCGGGAAGACCCATGGAGTAGCGACGGCTCACACCGAATTCTTGAATTAGGAAGAGCACATCTGTTTCTGTAATTTTCAATACCTTGCCGTTCAAAATCTTATCCCCTTCCTTGAGGGTATAAGAAATAGACGGATTTTTGGCTTCAACCAAAATGGCCATAGGCACATCGGATTCCCAAATAATGCCTACCAGTTCCACCTGGTCAATATTAATACCCTCTTCTACCAAGCCCTTCACATCTACAAAGGGATCGCGGCGGCCGAAAGAGCTATAGGTAACGCGGTCTTCGTACATACCATCCAGCTGACTGGCAATATTGACAGAGCCTTCGGCAAGTTCACCCCTTTCCTTGTCCACTTGTTTGAGCCTCTCTTGCTGAACTGCAGAAAGCTCATCCTTGTAACTCACTGAACGGCGGTTCACAAAGCCCACACGAGCTCCGCTCTGCACTTTATAATAAAGGCCAACTAAATCCATATTCACCAAGCGATCACCAAACGAAAGGCGATTAATAATCTGGGAATTTTCATTAGGACCTGCATACATGTCAATTTCGTCATCTACCACGATAAGTTCGCGAACCACCGGTTTCAAGTGGAACACTTGAGCCCCCGACACAATTTTCTTGCTTTCCTTATCGTACTTGTTTATAAATGCATCGAAATTCTGGCTTGCATCTGCAGCCTTCATCCAATCACGTACAAAAATTCCATCAGGTCTTGCCGACCAGAAAATAAAACCGTCTTTCTTTATGACATTTTCGCTGGTCTGCAGAACCAAAGCACCATCCTGTACCAAAATTACAGGCCGGAGTCCCACTGGCAACTGAAGTTTCAGGCCATTAGCGCCCCAAGTTGCAGACTTAACAAGAGATCCCGCACCAATATTAAATACCGGTGATTTCTGCGGGCCCGCAACACCTATCGTTACGACAGATGCCTTATCGGGACCGGAAACATACTTGATATCAATAGCATCGTCAGCTACCAAGCGGAACTGTTCCATACCGGAGCCCATAAGAACCGTAAACTCCTTGACTCCAGGCAAGAGCGCGGAAATATTTCCACCCTCCTTGACAGCCTTATCCAAGTTCTTCTGTTCATCTGCCAATCGTTTGGCTTCTTCGGCAGCTGCTTTCTCGGCAGCCTTCTTCTCCTCGGCTAGCCGTTTCTTTTCTTCAAGAGCAGCCTTCTCTGCAGTTTTCTTTTCTTCAGCCAAGCGCTTCTTTTCTTCGGCAGCAGCCTTAGCCGCGGCCTTCTTGTCTTCGAGGGCCTGCTTTTCGGCAGCCTTCTTCGCTTCGGCTAAACGTTTCTTTTCTTCGGCGGCAGCCTTGGCAGCAGCCTTCTTGTCTTCAATAGCCTGCTTTTCGGCAGCCTTCTTCTCTTCGGCTAAACGTTTTTTCTCTTCGAGAGCGGCCTTTTCTGCAGCTTTCTTTTCTTCAAGAGCTCGTTTGTCAGCTTCTTTTTTCTTCTGGGCAAAAATTTTGGAAAGAGTCCAGGCCTTACCCTTGTTCCCTTTGAGTTTTAAAAGGAAATTGGAACCTTCCAAGGAAATTTCATTCTTGTCACCACTCAGGGACGGACCTACATTCATCTCGATTTTCAAGAACTGCATACCACGGTAATTGTCCTTGAAAACCCTCATGGATTTCACCCACTCGGATGCGCCATCGATATCGTAGTTTCCTTCGCCCAAGGCGAAATCCGTATTGGAAAAACCAACCGTCAGTTTCTTTGCCGCTGCGTCATATTTCTGGAAGAACGTGGGCAAATCTTCCTCGGATGCAAACAGGAATCCCATTTCGCATTTCTTGGCGTCACAGACAAATTTTACATCCTTAATCTGAGCCGCAGTTGCAGAGGCGACAAAGGCAAGGAACAAAAGGACAAATATCTTTTTCATCATTTTGCTACCTTCTTGGATGTGTAAGTGGTCAGGTTAAAGGTAACCGACATGGTAATGGGAGTCCAGCCATGGGTTTCCGCCTTCTGAAGCTCAGCGGCAATGCCGGAGTAGCGGTTAAGGCGCAAGTTAGAAATCGCCGTCGGGTAGTTGAAGTTTGCAATTTCGGCAAACAGGTAACCCAACATGTGATAACCGGAATTCACCGCAATGGAATAACGGTTCTCTATGTAGTGTTCCTTTTCGCTACCGCCTTCGGGATTGAATCGCTGGATTTGCACACCGGAGCTACGCAGCACAGAGTACAGGTCCTGCAAGCGCAGAGGCACCTTTTCCTCTTCGGGGAACATCTCTTTCAGTTTTTCAAAATCTTTTTCCGCTTGAACAAGTTGCATTTCAAGTTCGGCGATGCGTTTCTTTTGCGCATTGATTTTGTCCAACTCCGTCTGAGCCGATTGCAACTGGTTCTCCAGGTTTGTCCGTTCCTGGACAAAAGGATCCCACATATAGGTATAAACGCAGTAAGCAGCAGCCAATATCAAGACGATTATGGAGATGGCGTATATATTTTTCTTGTCTTTCCAATCAATATTACCCATACTACCCCTCCATTCCCAAATCCTGTTTCAGGAGTACCTTGATGGTAAAGGTGTAAACTTCCTCTCCTTCAACCTTCGAAGTAGAAATATTTACCAGCGAGACCTTTTCAACACTTACCTGCTTTTCCAATTTCACCATATACTCGGCAACCTCAGAGAAATCAAAGGTTGTACCTCGCATTTCCAAATCATTGTCGCTCAATTGGTTCAAACTAGTAAGCCACATATTAGGCGGCAATACCGACGAAACATTTTCGAACAAAATAACCCAACGTTTCTTACTGACCTGAATGGACTTAAGAGCGTTTATCTTTGTATTGATAACACCTTGTTTCTGTTCTAAGTCGCTAATCTTTGTGAGCAGCGGACGTTCACGTTCCACTTCAGCTTTTACACGACTAAGTTCCTGGTTTAACCCAGAAATCGTCTCTTCCGTAAAAGAGAATAGCATCACCACGCCAACAACAACAGCAATAAGCGCTATAGTCGGCCACACCACACGGCGGTCCGTAATCCAGGAAAAATCCTTGACTGGCTTACGGTATTCCCTGGGAAGCAGGTTGATGGAAATGCAAAGAGATTTCCTTGTAGCCACGGCGGATTTTTCTTGTTCCTTTTTCTTTTTCGTAGCCATTAGAACTTCCTCATCGCAAGGCCCAGTGCAGGGGCATAGATATTAGAAAGGCTCAACGAGATCCCGTTTGCGCCAAACACCTTGGCATCGCACTCCACATAGCGGAAGGGGTTCACCGTATCGGTCTCGAGTCCGGTACGCTCAGCTATGTAAGCCTTCATCCCAGGAATAGAGGCCCCACCTCCACCTAAGAAAATTTTTCCAAGGGTCTTTGAATCTTCAGAAGATTCGAAATATCGGATACCAAACTCAATCTGGGCCATCAGGTCTTCGAAGGCAAGCTTCATGGCTTCTTCTACTTCGGCTTCGGAGAATCCATCCACCACCCCTAGATCGCCCTTCTCAAAAATTTCGTGACACTTGGCAGCATCAATACCCAAATGAGTTCCCAGCTTGGAAATCACCAAATCCAAGGAACCGCCAGTCATGGCACGCATGGAGTGGAAGGCTCCGTCTTGCACAAAAGCGATACTCATCTTCTTCTCGCCGATATTCACAATAGCGCAGGTGGTGTTCAAATCTTCTTCGCTGGCTGTCGCCATATAGGCATTGAGAAGTCCGAAGATATCCACATCAATCGCAGATAGTTTGAGGCCCTTTACCGTAAAGAACTGGGCCCAAGAATCCAACAGGGCGTTCTTTGCAGCCACCACGTTTACCTTAACCTCGTCATTTTCACGAGATGCCACTTCGTAGTCGATAACGTTATCTTGGTCATCGAAGGGCGGACGGGACTGGGCGGTCTGGAGAATAATGGCAGCCTCATCTCCATTTTTAGGGAGTTTCACGCTCAACCGGTCCACCAGGACGCCTCCGGCGCCAGCGCCGCAGTTCACAGAAGCCACCAAGTCCGTAGATTCATCCAGAGGATGACGTAACATAAGCTTGGTCATAGCTTCGCTCAAGAGCTCATAGCCGTCTTTTTCTTTTTTAGCGTTCGAATCTTGGGGTTCGTCACCGCCTTCGCGACGTTGGATTTCACCATTGACAATGGCACCCTCGGGTACCGGTTCAAGGTCGGCATCGACCACCACCTTACCACCGCGGCTATTATGATAGACTTTAACATACTTGATGCTGTAATGCCCAACATCAATGCCTACGGTCACGCGTTCACCGCGAATCTTAGCTAGCAGACTTAAAGCCAAAATAAACTCCAATCGGAAACTATACTACCCTAATTCTACCTTTATAAAAGCCAAATGTCAAGCAAAAAATTCATCTAAGTCATTGAAAATGAACTACTTAGGACTTTTTTAGGCCTCTTCGGGGGCCTTTTTTTGTTTGTGGACCTCGAAAATATACTGCAGGACCCTCTCCTGGGTCCACCCGAAGGCCCCGAAGAAGGAGGCTGTCAGGAAATAGTAATCCGGAAATTTCGGATTTTTTTGCCCCAAATTGCGCAAAATCTCAATTTCCACATCTTCTTCACCAAAACTGGGCAACTCGAACTTGATTTTCAAGTGCTGCCCCGAAGAGCAGTCCACTGGGAGCCCAAGAAGGATACCACCCGCAGATAGGTCCAAAAGCACCCCATTGCTGGTAGAACCATCTTCAAAGGTCGCCACCACCGGGAAATCCACCGGTTCGCGAACCCAACGGCGCAATTGCTTCTTTTCGAGGTTTGTCGCATGAGATAGCGTAAGGCGGCCCGAATTGAAGGATTTGACCGCAACCTTGGCCGTGTATACGGCATCTTCTGGCCGGGTCCAGCGCAATCGGACATTCCTGCCCACCAGGGAGCGCCCCGAACCCACAGATTCATCGTATCCGACCACAAGTCCCAGTTCATCCGTTCCAAGAATCGTCGAATGGAACATTCGGGTTCCGCCGTCCAAAAGAACATCTACACGGTTCGTCTCGTTGTACTGTCTTGTAGAGGTTACTGTAGCAAGATGATTTGCTGCCGTAAAATTCAATTTTCTACGGAGCCTCGCAATAACCTCAAGCACCTCTTTTTTGACATTTTCTTCGCCCTTGAAATCGTAGTAGTTGGACACCGCCGATTCAAAGAGGGTTGCCGTATTCAAGATGGCGTCTTTGTTTTCGTACTTCGAAGAACGGACTAGCTTTTCAAGGACCCTGATTTCATCAGGAAGAAGTCCCAACTCCTTAATCTGAGCATCAAAGAGGGGCGTCCCGAACATGACCTCATGTTCCCTGCGATAGTAACTGCGCTGAATTTCCCACAGGGCCACCAGTGTAAGCACCAGGACCACAATGCCAAAAATCCAGAACAACTGCAGGGGTTCAATCATTTAGCCTAGACCTCGGTCCAAAGACCGCCCAAATAGGAACCCTTGATTTTGCCAGAGAGTGTTTGACCCAGAAGCGGGCAATTGCGGACCTGACCGGCAAACAAGGACGGAGCAACCACCGTTTCTTCCTTGTCATTGAACAGCACAAGATTCGCCTTGGAACCTAAAGACAAGTCGGAAGAATCAGCGCCTGCAATCTTTGCAGGGGCAAAGGACAACAGCTCCAGAGCTCGAGCCTCGCCCAGTTTTTCTACCAGGGACTTCCACAAAGCAGGGAGCGCTATTTCCAGGGAGATTGCGCCAGGCACAGCATCTTCAAAGTTCACTTCTTTATCTTGACGGAGCACCGGATCGTGGTTCACGCTAATAGCGTTCACCGTCCCGGACTTGAGTCCCTGCCACAGAGCCTCCTTGTCGCTTGCCGAGCGGAATGGCATCACCACGTTGCAGTGGGAATCCAGATTGAACAGACAGCTATCGTCTAGCAACAGGTGATAGATATCCACATCGCAGGTAACGTCCACGCCCTGTTCCCGAGCGTTTTCAATTAACTTCAAAGTTTCACCGCAGCTGACCTGCTTGAAATGCACAGGAACTTTTAAGAACCGAGCCATTTCAAGAATGCGGAAAGCTGCGATGGTTTCTGCCACACGAGGAATTCCCTTCATGCCAAGTGTATCGGCGTAATGGCCCTCGTGGACAAGCCCGTGATGGCGGAGGGATTCGTCCAAAGGCATAAAGAAGAACCGCTTGCCCGTCATGGAACCGTATTCCATAGCAAGGCGCAAGAACCTGGTCCGGGTGGCGTCCTGGTTACCGTCGCCAAAACCGACAGCTCCCTCTTCGGCAAGCTCGATCATCTCCGTCAGTTCCTTGCACTTGTAGCCCACGCTGAAGGCGCCCAAGAAGCTGAACGCAAATCCGGCAAAGCTGCTAATCTGCTTGATGGCCGAAAGCTTGCGGGAATCGTCGATGGCGTTGTCGGAGCTTTCGTAAAGACCACCGTAGAAACCACCACGGCGCATAGCATCTACGCCATCCTTAAAGTCGTAGATGTCGTCACGAAGAGGTTCCTTAAAGTCCAGTCCAAGGCCGAAAAGGGCCGGGAGCGCAAGAGCCCCACCGGCATCAAAGACGGCCGCGTCGGCCAAATCTTCCTTGACCCACTTGCCGTCGGCAAGATTCATGGTGGTAGGAGATTCAAACTTCCCATTTACAAAAGGGCGAACATTCTTGAGAACAATCTTATTCATGGGCACGGCCTCCGGCCAAAAGGTAAAGTACCGCCATGCGGACGGCAACACCGTTTGTCACCTGGTTCAAGATGACAGAATTTTCACCATCAGCGATTTCGCTATCCAGTTCTACGCCGCGATTGATAGGGCCCGGGTGCATAATCAGCACCTTGTCCTTGGCGCATTCCAAAAGTTCGTGGGTGATACCAAAGGTGTTGCGGTATTCACGCATGCTGGGAAGCAAGGCGTCGTCCATGCGTTCTTTTTGCAGGCGAAGTGCGATAATGGCGTCGGCATTCTTTACCGCCTTTTTCACATCGCTTTCCCAGGTGACACTAGACATGAGTTCCGTGTTGCGGGGAACCAGGGTGCTAGGTCCGCAAAGCGTCACATGGGCACCCATGGTGGTCATGCCCCAGAGGTTACTGCGGGCGACCCTGCTGTGGCGGATGTCGCCTACGATGGTCACGTTCTTACCTTCGAGAGTCCCAAGCTTTTCTTCTACGGTAAGCATGTCCAGAAGCGCCTGAGTCGGATGCTCGTGGGCGCCATCTCCGGCATTCACGATAATGGCCTTACTATTGTCGGCCAAAAACTTCGGAACGCCCGTCCCCTTGTGGCGGACCACCACGATATCGATTTTCATGGCCTCGATGTTGCGGAGGGTATCAACCAGAGTTTCTCCTTTCTTGACGCTGGAGTTACTGCTGGTGAAGTTCACCGTGTCTGCCGAAAGCCTTTTCTCAGCGAGTTCAAAGCTGGTGCGGGTGCGGGTACTGTTTTCAAAGAACAGGTTCACCACCGTCATACCCCGAAGGCTCGGCACCTTTTTCACGGGGCGTTCAAGGACTTCTCTAAACTGTTTTGCGTGGTCAAGAATCAGGCGAATATCTTGTTTCGATACGCCGCGCAGTCCAAACAGGTGCTTAATTTCAAGTGCGCTCAAGCTAAGCCTCCACTTCTACGAGATAGACGGAATTTTCATTGTCAATGGGTTCGATGTTCACCCGGACTTCCTGGTTCTGTGCGGTTTCAACGGTGAGTCCCACGCAGTCGGGTGCGATGGGCAGTTCCCTATGGCCCCGGTCCACCAAGACGCAAAGCCGAACCACCGATGGGCGTCCAAAGTCCAAAATGGCCTGAAGGGCCGCCCGAACGGAGCGACCTGTATAAAGGACGTCATCTACCAAAATCACCACCTTGCCTTCTACGCTAGCGGGCATCTCGGTAAAACGCATTTCCGTAGAGCCCAGTTTTTTGCGGTAGTGGAAATCATCACGGTAGAACGTGGCGTCCAGGCTGCCGGTCTCGATGGGTTTCCCGAACTTTTCGCTCAAGCGCTTGCTGAGCTTTTGTGCCAGGGGAATCCCGCGGCTTGCCATGCCGAGGACAATCATGTTGTCGGCACTTGGGTGCATCTTTGCAATCTTTGCGGCCATCTCGTCCAGGGCGAATTCCATAGCCTGGGCCGAGAGGAGTTCTTGAAGTCTTTTGCAGTTGTCTTTCATATAGGCGTCAGCGCGGTCGCAAGCGCCCTCTGAGGTGTGAGGTCATTCGCTCCGCTCATTTTGAGGTATTTTCTTGCTAGAAGTTAGATTTTTTCAAGGACTTTTTTCTTTTGCGCTCTATAAAATACGCCTTGTTTTTATATATATAAGCAGAACCTTGCGTTACGCCGGAATGCAGCAAAAATTGCCCATACCTCAAAGCGTAGCGACCTCATACCCCATTCCTAAAGGAGTACCCAATGGCATTCAACCAGCTCGACAAACCCCAGGCAGGCGAAACCATCGCCATCATGAAAACCAACCACGGCACCATGAAGCTCCGCCTCTTCGAAGAACGGGTGGGCGAATGCGCCACCAACTTCATCGAACTTGCCAAGCAGGGCAAGTACGACGGCGCTCCCTTCCACCGTATCATCAAGGATTTCATGATCCAGGGCGGCGACTTCACCAACAGGAACGGCACTGGCGGACACTCCGCCAAGGGCCCGGGCACCACCATCGGCGACAAGTACGACCCCTGCCTTTCCCACATGCGGGGCGCCCTCAGCTGGGCAAAGACCGCCATGCCCAACTCCATCGGCAGCCAGTTCTTCATCGTCCACGGCGACAATGTGCACTTTTTGGATCACGACCAGGTGGGCCCCGGCCCTGCCGACGGCTACTCCGTGTTCGGCCAGCTCTACGAGGGCTTCGAGGTCCTGGACGAAATCGCAAGCGTCAAGACCGACCGCCGCGATGCCCCTTACGAAGACGTGATCATCGAATCCGTGACCATCGAAAAGGCTTAGAAGAGGGGACAGGATCTAGAGACTAGGATCTAGGGGGCGGCTCTGCCGCGATTATCTACTCTAGCCCCTAACCCCTAGCCTCTAGCCTCTTAATTGAAAAATTTTCATTTTTTCGAAAATCCCCCCTTGACAAGAGCCAAATAAATTTCTCTATTTGGCTCACCTTTCGGGGTTATAGCTCAGTTGGTAGAGCGCCTGCATGGCATGCAGGAGGTCAGGAGTTCGACTCTCCTTAGCTCCACTCAAAAGACCTGCCTATTCGGCGGGTCTTTTTGTTTTCCTGTATTGTCTTTTACTTGCTGGACTTGTCCTGCTTTGTATCCGTGCTACCCGCATTCAACTTGATATCGGGCAGGTCACGCACATAGATGGCAAAGCTCCAACCAGCGGCAGGGCCCGTAGGCGTCCAGGTAAAGTCCAACTGCCAGCAGTGGAGCGTCCGGTTGAAGGTAAACCGGTGGGTCACGAACTTACCTTCGTTGTAATCGTACTGGGTGCTGTAGCTCATCTCCCAGTTCACCGTAGGCTGGAAGGTAGCGGTAATGCTTGTGGAGTGAGAAATCTGGTCCTGGAACAAGTCCTTGGCCACCCGGGTACTGGAGAAAGTATAGCGGTAATCGAAACCGAAGGACCACTTAAGCATCTCGTACTTGCCCATCTGCGAAGGGAGCCCCCCGTTGAAATTGCCGCTCCAGCGGAAGGCTCGGGACAGCTCGTAACCCCAATATGTCAGTTCCGGCACCTGGACCTTGTTGGGGTCATCGCTAAACTTATGGTAGACGCTATGACGGGTATTGACCGTAAACATGTAATCGGGCAGTATCTGCAAGCCAAAGCTAGAGGTAATGTCCGAAAAATTCAGGGAATCTGCCGCAAAATTGTACGACACGTTATGCCGGGTCGTCAGTACACGACGGTTACCGTACTGGTCTTCTACCGCCCCCGAACCGTCTTCCCTAGTCGTATCGACTGCACGCCCAACAACCTTCAAATACTTGATATCAAAATCGTTGTTCAAACCGAAGCCCACGGTTTTCTGTTCAATCTGGTAAGGGGTCTGTCCTAACAATGGGTGTGGGGCAAAGGTCTTGACCGTATCTATTTCTGGAGCGTAGGTGTACGAAACGCTTGGCGACAGCACATGCCTAAGCCCCGTAAAACGACCAATTTCCGGAACCCAGATTCCATACAGTTTGGTATCCGCCGTAACGCTATAGTTATGGTTGTAAGCCGCTTCGCCATAGGTATCGTGTTCCGGATCCAGGCTCATGTAGCGCTTACGGTAGATCAGGGAATCTTCGGGATTACGCCAGGAGGTTCCCGTCCAGAACCCCGTAAAATTCGCCCGTGGCGTCAGGTTTATTACCCGAAGGACCCGCATTGAATAATCCAGAGAATAAGTTCCTGTGTAACCCACATACTTGGCCGTTGTATCTACCTCATTAACGGTATCCTGCGCCCTGACGGTATAGAAGTTGAACCTATTGTTGAAACTGTAGTTGAACTTTTCCAGGTAACTTGCGATGGAATGATCGTCGTAGGCCTCTTCGTCTTCGTCTATGTCAAAATTAAACAGAGGGCCGCTCATGCGGTACTGGATATCGGGAATTTCCCTCTGCATCATGTCCGTCACCAGGTTGTGATCTTGCCTGACTTTCACCGTCAGGCTCTTGTTGGTGCCGAACTTGCCAGAATAGGTCATCTGTGCATTGGCCTGCTGGTTCAAGATGGTCTCTGCATCCAGGGCGTTGTCCTTACGGACGCTCTGACTAGAAACGAAAGAGCCCGAGCCGCTCAAGGTATGCTTTCCATCGGGAGTCAAGTTCTGGTTATGAGAAAAACGGATGTCATAGCCACTATTGGCCATATCAAATTCTTCTAGGTAACTTGTGTAAGAAACATTTCCTTCTAGCACATAGCGCAACTTGTACCGCACCTCCCCCGTCAAGGTAGAGCGTTCAAACCGAGCTTCCTCGCCTTCGATGATATCACCCTTCACCGTAGCATCCCAGTAATCGTTCGGTGCGTAGTAGAAACCCAGGTTACTCATGTAGTAACCCTGCACTTGGTCACCACCAAACTTGGGCGTCAATATACCGGACCTACGTCCGCTCTTGAGAGGGGCCACAATCATGGGGAGTACCGCTACAGGCACATCGGCAATGTTCAGAACCACAGGCCTTGCCGTTATGGTCTCCTTAGGTTTTACCACCATTCGCCGACCATAGAAGTAAAAATGCTGGTGGGTGGAATCGTTACAGGTACTAAAATCTCCTCGGGCAATCTGGATTCGCTGGTCCGGCAAACGACGGACCTCCATACCGTTCAGCTGTTGGTTATCTTGGTATGTTGTGGCGTAATAGATTTCACCGATACGGCTTTTCATGTTGTACTTGAGCCGCATTCCCGAAAGGGAGGGGTTCTTGGTTTCCCTGAGAATAGGGTCTCCGCTGGCAGCCAAAACGCTATTTTCTTGATCAAACCAGATAGTATCGGCATCCAGGGTTGCGGTACGGTACTTTAGCTGGGCGCTATTGTTCAAATTGAAGGTGGACTTGTCCACGTCGTAAACCAGGTCCACTGCACGATACTCGATGGTATCCACTCCAGAAGTATCATTCATCCAGTTTACTTCGGTGGTATCCTTTTCCTCTTCTTGAACCTGTTCCTCCAACTCAAACCGAGTCATCTCCTGGCCAAGGGCAGGGAGTGACAAGACCGTCACGGCAAACACCAAAACGGCCCACAGGAGACTATGGGTTCTCTTCAAAAACACGTTGCGCACAATTTAGAAAATAGGATACAACAAAAAGACTTTTGAAGAAGCGATAGCTATATTTTGCCCATGATTTGCAACCACATTCTCGGAACCACTCATCACGGCAGCTACAAGAAGGTTATCGACGTTCCCTTTGAAAAGCACGAGCTCAAAGAACATTCTATCCGGAGAATCGCCCGCGACGGAGTGGAACTAGAAATCGAAGTAACCGAGGATTTACAAGAAGGCGACATTCTCGTCGAAACCGAAAGCTACGTCTACGCCGTCAAAATCGTTATTCCCAAGCCACCAAAAGAAAATGCTGACCCGGAGATGCGGGTCAAGCATTACTTGTAGATTTTAGGGGTTAGGTTATAGGTATTAGGGTTCAATGCCTAAAGCTAAAAGTCCCGCCGTTTGGGCAGGACTTTTTTTTTACTGCTTAAAAGGTTTTTACTTCAGCACGGCGTTCTTGCCGCTCACCGAGCCATTGTGCTCGATAGACACCATATAGCGACCGCTAGGAACCTTTTCGCCATTCCAGGAGACGCTGTTAAAACCAGGCTGGGCATTTTCGGCCACCACGGTGGCCACCACAGCGCCATCGGTATTCATCACCGTAACGGTTGCAGTACCCGCAGACTTCAGGTCAAAACTGATAGCATTGCGAGAAAAGCCCTTCAGTTTAGCAGAACCAGACTTAACAACATTTGGGTTTGTAGGTCTCGGAGCAAAGCCTTCTGCCTTATCCACATAGATGCCGTTCACATCTTGGGCACTAACGGTTCCCTCTTTCATCAAGGAACCCCGCTTCAGAACTGCAACAAACTGCTTGTCGCCACTATTGGCGCTGGCATAATTTTCCAGTTCGGCAGCATCAAATTCCTTCTTGTTGTACCAAGATTCCACCTGAGCGCTTTCAAATTCCTTCACCGTAATCTGGGCACGGCGAAGCGTTGCCTTCAAAGTGTCTCCAGAATTAACGAAGGTGATTTCCACAGGCTTATTGACCTGACCACGAAGCATGGACTTAGATTCTTCGATGTCCAGCCCCTTAAGACTGACTCCATCTACGGCCACGATATCGTCGCCAGCCTGGATACCCGTCTCTGCGGCAGGTGTTCCCGGAATGACCTCTACCACATGGACTCCCTGAGGAATCTGGTAGATGGTAATACCCACACCGCCGAACTGTTCATCGGCCAAAACCGGAGCCGCAAGGAGCGATGCAGCAAGAGAAACCTTAATTAAACGATTCATGAAATTCTCCTTATATTATCCAAATCTCAATATACAATATTTTTCAGTAATTTCAAAATGAACAAAGCCCCCAAAAGGCATTTTATTTCCAAAAATCAGTCAAACGGGCGAATTTCTTCGGATTCTGTGTCCGATTCCGCATCTTCTTCATCCTCCTCTTCGTCCTCGTAGTCCTCCATGGTCTTATCACCAGGCACAATGACCAGACCAAGAGTTACAGGCTCCCCCTTCAAGTTCAAGTAAGCCTCCAAATACAAACTTGTAGATAGACGGAGCAGACGAAGGTCCAGCATAGTCCCCCCCTTGTGGATGCTCTTGGGGTTCAAGTTAAAAAACAGGAATTTCTTGTTGATGTACTCAAAACGGTCGCTATCATAGTTGATTTGCCATTCGGAATCCCCGTCGTTTTCTTGACGGTAGGTGCAGCGGTCATTGTCCAAATCACACTCAAAGCTTGCACTTTCTTGATAACGTTTGTTCCACTCACGGCTAAAGGCACAGCTCTGCACTCGACCAGCACCATTACGGTTCTTGTTCAGCTGATCGTTTATCACCACATAATCCATTTTCTGGTTCTTTACCTGGTTATAGACGTTCATCAAAATGATGTAGGCTTCAATATCCTTGGGGCACTTGCCCGACAGTTCCACGTCTTCGTGAGCCTTGAGCAGGGTCTGTTGCAAATCCAGGTCAATGGCGTCGGGTATTTCGCTCTTCTTGATTTTATCAAGGACTTCTTTGGGCGGCACCACCACCACCTTGTCGCCTTTCTTGATGGCATAGCCCAACTGGTCGCGGACATAGTCCAAGCACTGCTGTACGTGGATATGGACCGTATTGGAACCGCCCGATACAAAGTCCACACCGATGCGCACATTCCACTCGCCGGCGCTGTTTCCTGAATTTTTGTCTATTTCACAGAAAGGCTCTTCACGGATACCGTCAATGAATATGATTTTTGCGTTGAGTTTAGTCACCAGAGAGGCTTCGTTATCCAGGGCGCCACCCAAGCTCCAAAAATTGGGATTCTGCCGCAACACCTCGGCAAAAGCTTTGTCGCCATCTAAAGCCGGCAACAAGGAATCGTTGCGGGCATTTTTTTCTTGCAGCAGGGCAGAATATTCCGTGGTTACAGCCATGTTGTGAAAGCCATTACGTGCCGCAGGAGCGGGAGCAGACCAGGCAGACGAAACCAAAATAAAGAACGCAATTAAGAACAAGAGGGAAAATTTCATACAAGAACAATATAAAAAGATGTTTGGGTGTTAAATCCGAATCAAATCCAGTATGTGCGAGATATGATAATCAACCCAAACAGGAACATTCGATTCAGGATTCACGTAAACAGTAGTCCAACCACGCCTGTGGGCCGGTTCCAAGTTGCGAAGGGAATCTTCTAACAAAATAATATCATGGGAATTTTTAGGCATCAAACGCCCCATTGACGGAAGCTTTTCAGAAAGCCACTGTTCCATCTTTTGGTAAGCAATATCGTGGGGTTTACCTACCCACCCCAGCTGCTTAAGATCAAAGACTCCTTCTATAGCAGAGTCTATCCCCATGTGGGCCATACCTGCCTCACTCCAGTCGTGACGACCGTTAGTAAAAACGAACCGTGAACCTTTCAGACTCTGAAGCATGGCCAACTTCTCAGGAGCTTTTTTAGGATAAATCAAGTATTCCGGTTCGTGGATAAAGTCAAAAAACTCGTCAGGATCTACCTTGTTCATAGCCATCAGGCCAGCAAGGGTAGTACCGAACCGCTCCAGGTAATCGGTACGAATCTTGTGGGCCGACTCAAAATCGCCACCAACCGTTTTTTGCACAAAAAGCGAGATGCGATGGTCCAGGGAATTGATGACACAACGTTCTTCATCACCATACAAGGTGAGGTCGTAATCGAAAAGCCAAATTTTATCGGAAGTGTTTTGGAGCATCAAAACAAATCTCTATATTTCGTCACTATCCGAAGTCAGCCTCGTGCGTTCGTCGTACAGGTCTGCCGCAATGTGGCTGAAGGCTTCCACCACCTTGGGGTCAAAGTGCTTGCCAGCCCCTTCGGTGATGATTGCCATGGCCTTTTCGAAAGTGAAGGGTTTCTTGTACACGCGCTCCGCCACCAGGGCGTCAAACACGTCAGCCACGGCCATGATGCGGGCAGAAAGCGGAATTTCGTCACCCTTTATGTGGTTCGGGTAACCCGTTCCGTCCCACTTCTCGTGATGGTAATGGGCCATCTCGATAGCCTCTCTCAGGTACTCCGCTTCCATGGAGTCACCCGTGTTGGCCACAATCTTCTGGAGGATTTTCCAACCTTCGGTGGTGTGGGACTTCATGATTTCGAATTCTTCGTCGGTCAGTTTGCCGGGCTTGTTCAGAATCAGGTCCGAAATGGCAATCTTCCCGATATCGTGGAGAGGCGCAGAGCGCTTGAACCTGGCGATGCTTTCATCAGTGAGCACGTCCGCATAAGTACCCTCTTTCTTCAACTGGCGGGCAATAGCTTCTACGTAGGCGGCCGTCTTCTTGATGTGGTTTCCTGTACCTTCGTCACGGGCTTCCACCAGTTCCGCAAAGCTCACGACGATTTCATCCTGCATGCGGGTAATACGTTCATTCTGTGCCTTTATCTGGAAGATATAGGCAAGAAAATCTTCGGCCATGGTAGAGAACGCATTGTAGAGGTTCTGGATTTCGTCATCGGATCGAATATCTATGGCCTTCACACGTCGCAAACTAATCTGGCGGCCTACATCGGAATTATGGGCAAAGGACATAGCTTCCTGGGACATCCGATTGATGGGAATCACTATGCCCCGTTTCATGGCTTCTGCAATCAAGCACATGATAACGAGAGAAACCCCAAAGAACAAGGACAATTCCTTGATAAGGAACGAAATTTCGTCCATCAAAATGGACTCCATGGTGATGTCCGCAGCCACATAGGCTACAGTCGTTCCGCTGGAATCCTTCAGGGGTTTATAAACCGTCAACAGCCATCCGTAAGAATCATCAGATACCACCGGTCCAATGGAATCGCCTTTAAGAAGCGCCGGTAAATACTCCTCAAAGCTCGGGTCAAAGGGCACCACATCCCCCACCTGACTGGGCTCTTCGCCATCGGTCGACATCAGGTCAAATACCACATGGCAGCCATCCTGAGCTATGTGGTAAACATACAGGTATTTTGCCGTAGGGAACCCCTCCCTGATAGCATACAGTTCCTTTTCTGTTTCCTCGTAGCCTTCCGCTTCGCGGCCTTCTTGCAGATACGTCATCAGACGGTTGCCGTCCAACACGATGGCTGCAGCGTCTGTAAGGCCATAGGCAATGGAGGTGTACTTGGCAACAGCCTTTTCCTGGTAAAGGAAATAACCGATGTTTGCAACGAAGACAGCCAGAAGCAGTTCCGAAACAATTACGACCAGCATCACCTTCCCGAGCAGGGAGTACCTTACCGCCATTCCGGCATTCTTGTCATTCACATTCCGTTGAAAAACATGATTCAGGTAATTCTTGACTCTGCGAGAAATGAAGTGGAATGCAACAATGGCAATAACAACCGTCACGGACTTGTCAAAAAGGTCCACCACCACATCGGCCATCAACTGCGAATTGAAAACACTGGTACCTAAAACTTCGTGAAGGTATTGGGCAAACGGAGCAGACACTCCCGTTCCAAAATTCTGACGGTGAAGGTAATAAGTGAATACAGAACCAAGGCCTCCCCCCAGAAGAGCGTAGCAGAATATGACCACAAACAACTTGGGAATACTGGAGAAGAACTTCTTGTTGTAAAAGAATACTGTTGCAAGACCTATGAAAATGCTTATGACTCCATAGAACATGGAGAACGAACCCGACAAGCTCTTCACCAAGTTCGTGGTAAAGCCAACTAGCACTGCAGGGAAAACACCCCCAAGCATAGCGACAAGTATGGTGCCGATACAATCAAGGAAAAGAGGCAAGCCAAAGACGCCCACAAACTTGTTGGGCACGATATTCAGGAGGATTCCAAGAACGATGAGAAGGACTCCGCTCCCCACACCGATCCATTTCTTTTTTCGTTTGTCCTGCATCGCGGTAAAATTTAAAATAAATACCGAATTGTTGAAGATTTCGCCCAAAAGTTCACGGATTTTACTAGCTTCCCTCGTCTTTCGTTTACAAAAGTTTACAAAGCAAAAACAGAAGCCTCTTCAGCTGGAAATCTTTTGCATAACTCATTGATACTCAACGACTTACGCGTGCTTTTTGAGAAAAAGAATCCAACAAAAAGCACCCCCTTTTCTATAATTCTAGCTAGTTGAAGAATCGAACTTCGACATTCCTTAGGCCCGCCGTAATCACGACGGCGATTGTGGGTGCATTGGCTCTTTGCACCTGGTTGTCGGACTATTTGCTGGACGTGATCCTTTCTAGCCCTCACAGCTTCGGATCCCTAGAAATCTCGCCCCACGGACACCGCCAAGACGGTTATCTGACCCACCATTGGGACTCCATCGCCATCAAAAACGGCGAGAACACCTTTATCCTGCGGAATACGGACCTGGACATCACCCTGTTCCAGGAGAACCGAAACATCCAGCTGCAGGCCGGCGAAGTCAACGTCAGCATTTCTTCTGCAGGACCGCCCAAGGAAAAGAATGTTGAAACAGACAGTTCGCCGCCTTCCTTACCGGAACAGGTGAAATTCTACGTACCGGTGAATATCGGTGTCGGAAAACTTACTGTAGATGTGGACTCCAGCAAACACTGGGAGGCCAAAGACATTTCTCTAAAGAGCGAGGGCTCCACCAAGGCCCGGTTTAGCGCTGATAGCATCAAAGGCGATTTCGTGAAATACCCGGCCAAGGTCGGCGTGTCCCTGGATTTCAAGTCCGATCAAATCAAGATGAAGGGTAAGGTGGTGGCCGGCCCAGATTCCATCGCCGTTGACGCCACCACCTCCAAGAAAAACTTGGCGGCCGTATCCACTACGACCTCTTTAGACGTCAAGAAGGTAGAGGACTGGCTACCCATCAAGATTCCCAAGGGAGCACCCACCATCGGCAAGCTCCACGTGCAGACCAAGGCGAGCCTACATCCGAAAACCGGCAAACCCAACTACGACGTTACCATCAAGACCCGCATCGGTGAGTTCTGGCCACTGATGCCGCTAAACGCCACTATCCACGTCAAAGGGGACCAAAAGCGTTTCCATTCCGACGTTTTACTAAAAAATGACGAGGGCGGAACCATACATCTTACTGCCGATATGGACACGAAACTCAACGGAACCGCTTCAGGAAAAGTGGAGAAGATGAGTGCCTTGTTCGGTCCACAGATGATGCCCCTAGACATGACCATTCATTCCGCCGAAAAGAAGGGCAACAAGATAACGGCAAAGGTGGAGACCCGACAAGGCTCCGTGGTCGAAGCAAACATCGATCTAGATAGCGACATCCCTGTCACCTACACAGGCGACATGTCACCGCTTGAACCTTGGGCTCTAGACTGGACCAAGGGAGAACTCGTTCTCAAGGACAGGTTTAAAGTTTACGGCACTGTTTTCGACGGAAAGACCCGAATATTCGTCAAAATTCCGAACGTGGAATACGCCTACCAGATGAAGGCGGATTCCTTACAGACGGTACTGCTCATCGATAAGCACGGTATCGATTTTTCGAAAGGAATCATCTATACGCCCAAAGAAACTTTTGACTTTACTGGTGATGTTGTTTGGGACGAGCCCGCACCGCACACCTCTTGGAACGTAACCCAACGGCATGGCGGTAGCGCCAGGGCATACGTGACCATCATGGATTCCATTACCATTGATGTCTCTGCCGACCAGGTAGAGATATCCACCATACCTTTTGCCAAGACGAAACTGAACGAAAAATTGAACGGCAAGGTGACCGGCAGGTGGACACAGAACTTCGATACCAACGTAGGAAAAGCCGATGTCAGCATGGACGGGTACTTTGACCCCTACAACCTGAAGGGAAGCGTTTCTGCAAGACAAAACGGCGACACCATCTTTATTGACAAGGCAGAGGCCATACAAAGCCAGAACAAAGTTCAGGGCGAAGCCATATTCATCTTGCCCAACGATTCCAACCCAGATTTCAAGCCTACGGGAGTCCTACCCATACAGGTTGTACATGCCTGGGCTGCATCTGAAAAATTCAACATTCCGCTACTGCTGGACCCAATCAACGACACCACATTCACCTCGGGCTTTATCAATGGTGACATCGCCTACGAAGAAAAAGTTGGATTGCAGGGAAATATCGAATTCACCGACATCGAGTTCAGCAAAATTCCGCCATATCTTTTCAATATCAAAAAAATGAACCTTTTTGCCGAAGGTAGCAAGGTAGAACTGAACGCCTACTTAGGAATCGGGGGCGGCGGCTGGACCGGCACTACACAGGTTA
This sequence comes from Fibrobacter sp. UBA4375, assembly GCA_002391195.1. Taxonomy (GTDB): domain Bacteria; phylum Fibrobacterota; class Fibrobacteria; order Fibrobacterales; family Fibrobacteraceae; genus Fibrobacter. Next base: position 22,901 of record DGRZ01000089.1, read on the forward strand.
CCCTGGACAACGTGTTCAACGACAAACGACACCTGAGCCTTTCTCATAGTACCGACAACGGAGGAAACCTATGGGCCGAAGGATTCATCGACACCGCCTTGGTATTCACGGGAAACGTAAACATGAACGGTTCGTGGTTTATTCCAGGCACCGTCAGCGAAATCAAGAAAACTGATCTGCAGATTGCCCTCACCGCAAATATCCGGGAAGGCTTAAACGGCATCACCGCCGACCTTCAAACAGATTCCACTTATTATCAGCCACCCAAGCTGAACTATATGTTCCCGCTACGTGCAAGAGGACACCTAGAAAAGGGAATTCTTGACATCACTGAAGCTTCTACTCAAAACGACAGCGCCGAAACCATTTCGGGAACATTGCAATTTGACCTAAACAAGATGCAGCTGCAAGGTATCGACCTGCAGTCAGAAAAATACACCATCCACACAAAGCACCATACGCTACTTCTTGAAAACATTTCCAGTCACATGGAAGACAACAATGACGCTCTCGTCATTTCTACAGAGCTGGCTTCCATCCAATACCTTTTCAACCATGAATCATACGGCGATGCAGAAGTTCTAGGACAAGGCGATATCAAATTCGTCATACCTCATTCCATTGACGGTTTTATCCGGAACAAGAGTATCGAAGGAAATATCACCATTGACAAAGCCGTCTACAAAAAAGATTTGGAAATCGAGGTCACGCCAAGTTCAATGGACAAGATTCTCGCCATGCTTAACAATGCTATTGCAAGATTAAGAAAAACAGAAAGTAAAGAGGCAAAAATATCTGCCGCAAGTCCCATTAACTTGTCTGTCCATGTGATGGATACGCAAAAAGATTCCATTGAAATTCTTTCACCCTTCGCCGCTTTCCCCTTTACCTTTGATATCTGGGTCCTTGGCAATACCAACAGGCCGCTACTTCGCGGTGATTTCACCAACGCCAACGCAGGATTCATTGGCGTCAAGGATGTCTATAACTTCGACTTGAACTATTTCCGAATCAGCTGGGCCGATGTACCCTGGCAAAAAGGCGTCATCGATGTTTCCAGTTCACAAGAACTGCCATACTGTACTGAAACAGACGACAACCAAAACGAAACATGCCCTGTCAATCTTGACATCCAAGGTACTCTAACCAATCCGATTGCCACGCCTAATTCAAACTGCGGCCGAGAGTCCAGCGCTGCCGCAATTTACTACAATATATTCCTGGGCTGTATTGCAGATGATACCGATGAAAATACAGACTGGAACAAACTTGCAGGAAAGGCTATTGGAAAATTCCTTTCATCTACCGCCAACAGGACTCTTGGCGGTGAATACATCGGCGACATTGATATGAAGGTGATGCTTTTCAACAGCAATACAACCAACGACAGGGATTCCAGTTACTTCAAGGTTCCCGTTTCTCTCGACCGTTGGGTCAAGGATTTGAGCCTTATCTTTGGGTATACTCAAGACCAGAGTGAAAACCCCACCTATGACCAAGCCCTACAATTTGGCGTAAACTATACGCTCCCTGTATTCCGCGAAAAGGAATATTCTCACAAGAATCACATCAACCCCACCCTATCTTTAAGCGGTCTGCTGGTATCGAAGCAGTACTTGACCAATACCGGTACCGAAGGCAACGAGAACCGCATTGAAAAGAATGTGGGTATCAACTACACCTACAGGTTCTGGAATCCTTGTCTTTTGGGCGTTGGACACTGTGAGTCCTACGAACCGCCTGTTGAAAAAGATTTCGAAAAAGAAAAATCCAAAACAGGGGCAAAGCCATGAAAAAGATTCTAGCGATTCTCTTTGCCCTTGCATGCACAATTTGGGCCGACGAAGGAGATAAACACCCCTGGTACATGAACTTTGACGGAAACCAGGTGTTCTCCAGCTACCAGCTAGAGGAGCAGTTGGATATTCCAGAAGAATTCGGGAAGCTGGACACCACAAAACAAGATTTCATGATGAGGCTTTCCCTCGAAAACGTTCGAGCCCTGTACTACTCCAAAGGTTACTTCAGCCTAGATATTAAGATGGATATCAAGCGCGAATACCTAGCCGCAGACAGCATTAAAAGCGGATACCTCTTCACTTTAGACGAAGGAGAGCGTTACCGGTTCGCAGGGACTCTTCTAAAAATGCCACAGACCGATAGCGTTGAAATAGATACGTCTTCACTAAAAACCTCTCACGACAGAGTATTTGAAGACAACGATATTTCAGAGGACCTGCAATATATACAAACGGCTTTCCGCAAGGCAGGATACCTACATGTCTATCTGGACCACCTAGAAAAAATCGATACGGTCGCAAAGAAAATCTATGTAGAAATTACCGTTCAGCCCGGTGCAAAGGTAATTATGGGAAACATCATGAGTTCCGCCAAGAGAGTCGCCGACCGTGGCGAAAGAAACGCTCCTCAAGAAGAAGGACTCACCGACACCGCGTGGCTATCTTCCCTGTGGAAAATACCTCAAGGCGAAACCATTGATGGTAAGCAATACAATACATTTAAGAACAAACTGTTCTCAACACAGATGTTTACCCAAATCAAGATGAGCGATTCCCTACGTGAAGACGGCCTTTCTGACGTCCACTTAGATGTAACAGAACGTGTACCCGGCGAAACCCGCTACGGATTCTTCTACGAAGAAATATACGGTTTCGGTGCCCAAGCGTATGCAAAACACAAGAACTTCATTGGACATTTCCATGAATTTTCCACTGGCGGGCAAATCGCTCAACACAAGCAAGAATTCTCCGTTGGTTATGCAAACCCGCTTCTATTTGGGACCTCTTTCTCCTTCATTCCAACGGCCATCCGCTTTGACGACCGTCTCAGTTTCAACCACGAAAAGATCAACCCGCCTGCCTACCCCGACAGCATAGAAGAACGCTACGAAGTCATCAACCGTGCGGACTTAACTTTCGGCATTACTAGCCATATCCGTTTCCGTGGAACCATTGACTCTCGGTACGTGAACAAGAACGAGGAAAAGTTATTCAAGCAAAAGCAGGAAATCGCCCTTACCTTTGACTTTACCGACGACTACTTCAACCCCACCAAGGGTATCCGTTTCGCTCCTACTGTCGGTATGGGTCTGAACCTTACCGCCTCTCTTGACAATCCCTCCATGATCGGCAATCCCTATACCTATTCCGAAGGCACCGTCAACCTGTACTACCCCCTATTCTGGACTTTCTACGGAGCAGTCAGCGGAAGTGTGGGTAAGTTCTTCAACTCTGCTCTAGAAGACGATGCCCGCGTATTCTATCAGGGAGGCTCACGTTCTGTCCGCGGCTATCGATTCAGAAGCATTTATGCAAGCTATACATCCCAAGAAACTATTACAAACGCCGACGGAACCACAGAAAAAAAAGAAGTCATCAATACAGGTCTCACCCCCTTCTACTACCGGTTCAATCAAGAATTGCGCTGGAAAATCCCCGTCAAAAGCTGGAACCGTTGGCAGATTGTTCAGTTCTTCGACTGGGCAAAAGTCATGGACGAAGAAAGCAACCTCTATATCGAAGAATCCGATGCCAGTTTCGGCCTTGGAATTCGCTACCACTGGCAGTTCCTGACATTCCGCCTGGATTACGCCATCAACAAGAAGATGAAGAACCTGGGGCAGTGGGAAAATTTCGCCTGGAGCAGGTTTGCCTTTGACCTTTCACAGGCGTTCTAAAAGCGTTATCGGGTAACCGTTTCTCGATATATATCGGCAAGGGAAATACCGCGTGTTCTCAAAGAGCCTACAGGAATTCCTGCCGACAAAAGTGCTTTATGCACAGCACTTTTTTCTACCTCGGTCGAGACTTCAATTTCAAAACGTCTTGCCTTATCGGCCACCATCTGTATTTCTTTCTGCAGGTTTCCTGAACGCAAAACGACGCCCTTGTCAATAATGGCGAAATCAGTAGCTTCCGATTCCATTTCTGCCAAAATATGAGAACACACTATCGCCGAGCCTCCTAGTTCACGACGCCAGGTGCCGATATAGTTCCACACCCGTTCGCGGGATTCCGGGTCCAGGTTCGCCACAGGTTCATCGAGAATCAAGACCTTTGGCCGATGCACAAGAGCACGGGCAAGTTGCAATTTCTGCCTATTTCCAAGTGATAGCTGAGACAATTTCATATCCATTGCAGGACCATTTAGTTTAACCAAAATATCCTTGCTGCGACCCAACGCCTCAGATCGTCCAATTCCATAGAAACCCGCAAAATAGCACAAATATTCCGCTACGGTCAGTCGGAGGTAAACCCCCGGATTTTCCAGAAGGACGCCAAGCTTGTTCGAATCCAAGAAGCCCTTTTCGTTTTGGTAAGCAGGTGCTATTTTCAGTGTTCCCGTATAATGCGGCAGCCTTCCGCACAATAGTCTCATCAGCGTTGTCTTGCCTGCCCCATTGGGTCCAAGAAGAGCAAAGAAAGAACCCTCCTCTATTTCCAAGGACAGGTCCTTTAATGCAAAGTTCTCGGACTTCGGATACTTAAAGCTCAAGTCCTTTATAGAAACAAGACTAGGCATCAATCATCCTCAACAGGAAATAGTTCTTCGCGACGAAACGCCTTTTCCGGATTAACCAGGCGGTTGAGCGCCTCGGTAAGCAAGTCTTGGGTGTGGCGCGGAACCGGCTTTTTTCCGAGCCTGGCCTTTTGCACCATCTTGTGGTTCATGTTTCCGGGCAACTGTTCCACCACATCGTGATTGGTCCAGTTTCCGGCCGAAAGAATCTCGTCAACCTTCGTCATGCCTATAAATTAGAAAAAGCCCTGGGATAAACCCAGGGCTTTTCAAAGATTCAGTAGAAGACCTTATTCAGTGAAGGTGGCCACGCACTTGGTTCCATCGTCATCCGGCGTCACGTAGTGCATTTCGATACGGCGGTTCTCTTCACGACCGTCTGCCGTCTTGTTGTCGGCCACAGGAGCGGTATCACCGCAGCCCACAGCCTTAATGCGGTTCTTCTTCACACCGGACTTGATAAGCAGGTTCATCACCGCCTTGGCACGGTCAAGAGACAGCTTCTGGTTCTTGGCGGCCTTACCAACGTTATCAGTGTGGCCCTGGATAACGATGTTCAAATCCTTGTAGCGGTCTTCGGTGGTGAGCTTCTTAGCCACGCCCTTCAGCACCGTCTTGGCGTTGGATTCGAGAGTAGCCTTGCCGCTCTTGAAGGTCACGCCCGTGAGCTTTTCAGGAGCCTGGACAGGGCAGCCATGGCCATCGGCACCCGGTTCATCCGGGCAACGGTCAATACCCTTACAGACATTTTCGAACTGCTTCTGGAGTTTCTTTGTAGCAACCCATTCAGAGCAGGCGCCATCGCCATCTGGGTCAGGATCGTCATCGAAGGGGCAACCCTTGTTCCAAGCAGGACCATTTTCAGTCGGGCAACGGTCCGGTGTCTTGGTGGGGCAGATATCCTTGAACTGATCGTGCATGGACTTTTCGAAGACCCAGGAGGCGCAGAGAGAGTCACCATCGGCATCCGGATTATCCATGGGGCATCCCTTCGCCCATTCAGGACCTGCTTCTGTCGGGCACTGGTCAACTCCCTTACAGATATCGTCGAACTGTTCCTGCATCTTCTTCTCGGTCACCCAAGCGTCGCAAATGCCGTCACCATCAGTATCGGGTTCACCCAGCGGGCAACCTTCGTTATTTGCCGGACCAGATTCGGTCGGGCACTTGTCGATACCCTTACAAGACTTTTCGATAAACCACTTCTTGGCGATTTCCTGGTCCTCGGCAGCCTTTTCGAAGTAGTAACCCATCTTCTTTTCGGTCACCCAAGCATCGCAAAGACCGTCACCGTCCACGTCGGGATCATCCCACGGACAACCCTTGTTGGCCTTGGTACCAGCTTCGCCCGGGCACATGTCGTAGCCGGCGCAAACATTGCTAAAGCTGCTTGCAACACCTTCATCGATCACCCACGGAGAGCACATACCGTCACCATCCGGGTCGGGCTGCTTGGTCTTACAACCATTAAACTCAATCGGACCAGGCTGTGCCGGGCATTCATCGATACCATCACAGATGTCCTTGAACTTCTTGGTCATCTTCTTCTGGGAAACCCACGGGTCACAGACGCCGTCCTTATCCGGGTCGGGGTCATCCAGTTCGCAACCGTCTTCACCTTCACCCGGTTCGTTGGGGCATTCGTCGACACCTTCGCAGATGTCGGAAAATTCGTCTTCAAATCCCTTCTCGGCAACCCAAGAATCGCAAACGCCGTCTTCATCGGAGTCCGGATTACCCAACGGGCACCCCTGGTTCAAACGGTGGCCCTTGTCGTCGGGGCACTTGTCTTCGTTGTCCGTCACACCGTCGCCGTCTCGGTCCTGCGGGAGCAGGAACCCGCTCCAGGTGAGACCTCCGTAGACAGTATATTCAGGATTTACACGACCAGCAGAAAGTTGGACACCTTCAGGTCGGTCTTCAGATTTCCAAGTCTTCAGGCCCGTCAACTTCTTGTCGCCACCCAAATAGTAGGAGGCACCAACATGGATATCCAAGCCCACCGGAGTATGAAACACCAGAGCACCGGTCAACTGCTGCAATTCGAGATTTTCTTCGACACCAGTATAAACGAACTTATCTAGCTCAATATCCATGTAGTACTCAGCAAAAACGGATAGGAAATCCACGAAATAGTATTCAGCAGCAGCACTAACAAAGGGAACATTCATAAAGACGTCTCCTTCACTGCTAGTATAGCGATAACCTCCGTTCACATGAATCAAAAACGGAATGCCATCACCACCATCCAACTTGCTAAAGTCCGCCGTTGCAGCAAGACCGAACTTCATGGTCGTAGAATTGGACCCAAAAGCTTGACCTTCACCTGTTTCCTTGTTGATATATTCCAGTTCACGAACCCAAAGGCCCTGCTTGTTCTGATCAGCTGTGGGGAACGCCGCACTAAAGAACACGGCCACGTCCATGGGTTGGTCTTCGGGCAGCGGGAAACGAATCTTCAAATCTCCCTTCACATTGCCAAGACCGCCTGTTGTACGGCCATCATCATTCACGATATTTCCATTCTGGTCAACCGTCGGGAGATTGAAAGAATCATAGTAAACGGGAATAGCCACACCTACATCAAAATAATGCCAAATACCAAGAGCAAAACCCACGTTGGCGCTCAATGCAGCAAATTTGGAAACTTCGCCCCAACCAACCGCACCTCTAGCCCCATTCAAGTTGTTATAGCCATCGGCATAGTCCATAAGGGCAAAAAACGCCAGCTTGGAGTGTCCAAGGGACTGACCGGACTGGGTCTTGTTTACACCGACAAAGCCTTCCTTGTTCAATGTCTGTGGATGGGCCGCATAGGCGCCAACAGCCAGCGCCAAGGCCAATCCCGCAATTACTCGTTTCATAGAGTCTCCTTAATGAGGGTATTTCCCAATACTTTCGCCAAAATATAGCTTTTACAGCCCTATATTCCATATTGGAATATGTAAAATGAGATAAATAGCACACATTTCATCCGCTTTTTTCGCTTTGTTTACGAAAAATTACAGCGTTTCCCCGTTTTTTTACAGGAATTTCTCGAAAATATCCGGATACATACGACACAGGCTGGTAAGGCCACACCTGCTGATGATAAGGTGGTCTATCACGGGTATCTGGACAATCCTCCCTGCAGAGCACATCATCCTTGTCAAATGCAGATCCTCTTCACTTGGTTCTGAACTTCCTGAAGGGTGGTTATGGACCAAAATCACCGACACCGCCCTGTCCTCTATGGCATGGACAAATGTTTCACGCGGGTGTACCAGAGTTTGGTTTACAAGACCGGTAGTCAGTTCATGGATGTTGATGACCACATTGGATGAATTCAAGGTCACCAGGACCATGTGCTCCTGATTTTCGTACTTGAGATAAGAAAGCCTCGGTTCCAGATCTTCGGGGGTAATGACATTGATAGCGCGGGCCCCCAACATATAGCGGGATGAAAGTTCAAGACAAGCAAGGACTTTCGAAGCTTTCGCTCGACCAAGACCACGAACCTTCAAAAGTTCCTTCATTGTCGGGAACTCGTTTACCGTCGACAGGTAGTCCGAAAGGTTACGGGACAGTTGGAACACATCGCAATTGGAACACCCGCTACCAAGAACCAGGGCCAAAAGTTCCTCATTGTTCAGGGCGCCCACGCCCTTTTGTTGCATTTTTTCTCTGGGCAAAAGATTTTGTTCGCTCATGATTCCTCCTTGAAAAAAAAGAGCGCCTACGTAATAGACGCTTTTTTCAGGAGAAATATGCCAAGCGAATAAAAATTTTACATTGGATGATTGAAAGCCACGCCGATTAGCTAACGAGACACCTGTTCCCACAATTTGCGAGATGTTACGCCGTAATGCTCCTTGAGGGATTTGTCCACATCGCCGCGGTAAAATTCCTGAATGCAGTCCTTGAACTTGAGAAACTGCTCTCTGGATGCCAACCCAGACTCAGCACGGAACATCTTCTTGACCATTTCCAAAGAATACCAATAAAGTTTCAACGCTTCGTCGGTCCGGGACTCCCTTACGAAAGGCGCTACAAGGGCGTCCAAGGAAGGTGGCGAACCCGAAGGGCGATTCTTGTCGTTTCGGCTTCCGTCTACAAGCTGGGCAATTCCCTCGTTCAACCACAGAGGGACCTTGGCCCTAGTCATGGCACGGACAAAGGCATGAGTCAGTTCATGAAAAATCACGGGGCGGTAAAGTTCGCGGTACTGCATCATTCCAACGGGAATACGGAGCTTACCGTCGAAAATGGCCCCCACCCACTCTGGCCTTGGCCCTATTCCCTGATATTCAGAAGATTGGTACAAGACTACATGCATCTTGTTTTCGGGGCGGAAATCAAAGAGATGGCACAGGGAATCGTAGGCCACCTCTAAAACGGACAAAGCCTCCAACACATCGTTCCTATTCGGGCGGCCCTCGAATTCTACACGAAAATGCATGGATCGGGCAATGCCCAAATCTTCCATCTCCTTGAGAAGTGATTTCGATTTCTTTTCTAGAAATTCCAGGTCTTCGTTTCTGTAATTCAAGGTTCCAATATAAGCTATGCAATCCTCGTACCGTTCCTGCTCATAAAGAGTGCCCGCTAAATGAAGTTGCAGGTTTTTATCGTCAGGAGTTTTTTCTAAAAGTGCGCGGACAGCCTTTTCCGAACACTTCCAGTCTGCCGCCTCCTGGCATTCGTTGAATTCATCCACAAGACGATTCGCCTCTTCTACGGCACGATTCTTTTTTGACACATCCATGTAGGTGTGTACACCATAACCCAGGGCAACAATAGCGACGACGATAGCGAAAAGCGTTCGAAAAGGAGGCGGACTTTGAGTCATAGCCAAAAGATAGCAAGTGGATTATTCTAGATTTAGCCCCGAAAACAGAAGAACGGTGCATTTTTTGCGCCATAGGAGATTATCATGGGTTTCAAGTGCGGTATCGTAGGCCTCCCCAACGTAGGCAAGTCCACCATCTTTAACGCCATCACCAACGCCGGCGCCGAAGCCGCGAACTACCCCTTCTGCACCATCGAGCCGAACGTGGGCATGGTGAGTGTGCCGGACAGCCGCCTCGACGAACTGGTCAAGGTTTACAACCCGAAATCCATTGTCCCCGCCGTTACAGAATTCGTGGACATCGCTGGTCTCGTGAAAGGGGCTGCCCAAGGAGAAGGCCTAGGCAACCAGTTCCTCACCCACATCCGCGAATGCGAAGCTATTATGGAAGTCATCCGCTGCTTCGATGACGAAAACATCGTGCACGTGAGCGGTTCCGTGGACCCGGTCCGGGATGTAGAAATCATCGAAACCGAACTGATTTTGAAAGACCTGGATTCCGTAGAAAAGCGTCTCGCTACCGAAGCCAAGGGAGCCCGCACAGGCAACGCCGAAGCCAAGGCCCGTCTCGCCGCCTGCGAAAAACTCCGGGACACCTTCCAAGAAGGCAAGGCCGCCCGCACCGTAATGCACGATAGCGAAGAAATGGAGGGCATCGTGAAAGACCTGGCTCTTCTCACCGCTAAGCCCCTCTTCTACTGCGCCAACGTAAAAGAAGACGACATTCTCACCGGCAACGCCTACGTGGAAAAGCTGAAAGAATACGCCGCAGCAAGCGGTCACGAAGTCATCATGATCAGCGGAAAGATTGAAGAAGAACTTTCCGCCATGGAACCTGCGGACAAGGCGGAGTTCTTAAAGGAACTGGGCATGAAGGAGTCAGGTCTGGACGCCGTGGTGCGCAAGGGCTACGAAATTCTCGGACTGCGCACTTTCTTTACTGCCGGCGAAAAGGAATGCCGCGCCTGGACATTCCACGCAGGCTACAAGGCCCCGCAGTGCGCAGGTGTCATCCACACCGACTTCGAGCGCGGCTTCATCCGTGCAGAAACCTTAAGCTACGCCGACTTCTTGAAGCACGGCAGCTGGAACGCCGCGAAGGAAGCGGGCCTCGTCCGCACCGAAGGCAAGGACTACCTGGTGCAAGACGGCGACATCATGTACTTCTTGTTCAATGTGTAGTTAGGGGTTAGAGACTAGGATCTAGGGGCTAGGTGGTAGGAACGTCATCCTGGGCACGAAGGGCCCGGGATTCATACTTTTCATACCTATGCTTGTATAAAACAGTATGGTTCCTCGGCCTTTGGGCCAAGGATGACATTACTCACAACTGATTACTGATAACTCACTACTATTAGTTCTTACCCTGTTCTGCCGCATTTTTCGCAGATCGTTTCGCCCGTAAGTCATCTATAATCGGGCGGGCAATGCAGGCCAGGTTCATGGCCGTTCCAATCAAAATCAGTACACTGGCACAGTAGATTCCAACTCCAGGATCTACGCGAAGTACATTCATACCGATCGTATTACAAAGAGCCCCGATTTGGGAAAGTACCGCCCATAGCGAGAACATAGAAAGCATGCCCAAAGCAAGAGAGCCTAGGGAGGCGTAATAGCCAAAGGGCGCAAGCAGTGCAAAGACCGCAGCCAGCAACAACGCCGCTACAATGCCGAACAAGTGGAGCATGGGTTCCATCTTCGGGAAATTGGGGATAAAGTCCTTGAACCGCTCAATAGACCTTGGGTTTCCCTCTTCCATCTTTTTTAGCAAACTCGTCGCCGGTTCCTTGAGTTCGGTACCCAAGTCAAGGCCAAGAGCGATCTCGTACATGGAGGGTTCTGCAATGACCTGATCGGTGCAAGACACATTTGCTAGCGGCATCAACAAACCCAAAATGGCCAATAGATAAGGTAAGCCAACCAGCCTCTGGAAAAGCCTAAAATACTTGTTGGGCATTACTTACCTATGACATCCAAGGGATACACGCAACGGAATCCAAGAGTTTCAGACCAATATCTGGGGTCTTCGTCATCCCTGACAGACATATTAAGCATCTTTTCCTTGTCTTTCCAGGAACCGCCCTTGTAAACCCTAGTGGAGCCGAACAGTGCGCCTGTCGGGTTAGAAGATTCCACCCAGAACGAAAGCATAAAGTACTTGTCGCGGGTCCATTCGGCCACATTGCCGGACATGTCATAAATGCCCCAGGCATTGGGTTTCTTGGTAGCCACCTGTTGCGGTCCATAGGCTTCATCTTCTTTACGCTTGTTGTAGGAGTTTTCCCTGTAGATGGCGTAAACAGATGGATCCGGAACAGAATCCAGCACCCAGGGTGATCCTTCGATACTCCCTGCACGGCCAGCAAATTCCCACTGGGCCTCAGTCGGCAAGTCGCCACCGTTCACTTGGCATACCTTGCGGGCGTTTTCCCAATTGATGTTGTGGACCGGCTTTTGCGGATGGAAAAAAGTAGACCTGTCCTTGACCCGTTCGGCAGAATCTACACGGAGCATAATCTTTTCCATGAGTTCCTGGGTCATTTCGGTCACCATGATAGCGAAGGGCGACATTTCTACCACGTTGCCGTAGTAGCGGAACGAGCCAGAATCCAGAACCACCAGCTTGCCACGGAGGGGGTCATTCACGATCTTTTTCAGCGAAGGTTCCGCTACGCTCGAAGAAGACACAACCACTTCTGAAGAAGACGAGCTCACCACAGCCTCGGACGAAGAAGAAACTTCTTCTACCGCAGGAGGAACGGGCTTCGGGAACAACCAGTCCTGGACTTCCTGCTGTTCAAAAATGTACTGGGGCAGCATAAAGCTTCCCTGGGCTTCAATAATTTGATCGCCAACTTGGACTTCCAGTTTCACATAGCGGTAATGATGCCTCGTGATGCCGTTGGCACCATAAATCCACACGGGCTTGTTGTTCTGCAGGGATACGATGATCCTGGCGCCACTTTCTGGGGAGGCAAGCATTGCCGCCAAGGAATCTGAAGCATAGCCCGGAACATGTCCTTTCCAGGTCACGTCATAACGGTTCACCGGCTGGCTAAACTTGAGAATCAGGAAATCTGCCTGAGCCTTAGCCACAACGGGTGTTGCAGAAGCACTAGAAGCAGGAACGCCGGCAACTGGAGCTGTCGCAGAATCAGCCTTAACCGTGGAATCCGCAGGTGCCGCAGAAGCTGCAGGTGCGGCAGGAGGTGCCGGATAAACAAGAACCGCACCAGCAGGCTCTGGCAAAGTGGTAACCGTATCGTAGAAGATGGAATCGGGAACCAGGTAGAAGCGAGCCGGCAAGGCATGAAGGCTATCGAATTTTTGTTTAAATGCCAGGTCTACGGCAGAAACGCCCGACATCTTCGACTTACGCCACAAGTCCAGGGCCTCCGTATGCACAACGTCGTACCGGGTCGAGTAAGCCTGGTATGTGGGGTCGTTCATCTCCAAACCTACAGAAACAGCCTGTTTCTTGGCCGGGTAAACCTTGGCAAAATCATTTGTGTCCACGGAATTGAGCACGGTGATGAGTTCCCCCACATATTTGTCATAGAGAACTTCCGTATATTCGAGATTCGGAGTAGCGGCAACCTGATCCACCGTCACGGACACCGGGCTTGCCGCAGGAGCCGTTGCCCGAAGCTGAACAAGATTGGGCTTGAAAAGCAAAGTCTTTCCACTCTGGACCATACCGATATCGGTAAAAGGCATATAGCCGTCAGCCGAGAACACAAAGGCGTAAGGGCCCGGAACTACCGGGGATATCGTCTTGGCCACATTGCGGAGTTTTGTATCAAGGGAAGAAATCTTTATAGTCTTGACGGAGCTTTCCACCTTGATAACACCCGGGAGCGGGTCTTCGTTCAGCACCTGCCAGCGCCCGTTTTTCATAAATAGCAGCTTGGGCACTCTAGGAGAATAGATGTAGTCCTTGTCGAAGTAGATATACTTTTCGTCCTGGAAGGCCTTGGAATTCTTGGTCGGATAAAAGCGCATTCGGAGGACATCAAAAACGGTGAGCTGGTTCTTTTCCAGGCTAAAGGCATGAAGATTGCCATAAACTGCGGGATTCACCTTGCCCTGAACCCAGTAGTATTCCTTAGGCGACTTCTTGTAGCGCAAAAAGAGGGCGTTGTCCTTCAGGGGTAGAGCGGGGGCGGTTGTGGTCACAGAACCAGGAATCCTGATGGCCATCTCCGGGAAAGGTTCAAAAAGTTCGCCCTCCTTATACTGGTCCATGGACACCCTAAACATCTTGTCGCTATCGGCAAGAGCCAACGCCGGCAACAAAAGCAAAACGGGCAGAATGCGCAACAAATGCATAATCGCTCCTATAAATTCTCCTAAACACCGCCTCCCGGCGGTTATTTTCAAAAAAGATAATTACTTGGGACGATTTACGTCCTCAAAAAGCCGTTCCAATAGCCGAAAAATCAGCTATTTACGCCCATTTTCAGCAAATAACCGCCCTGGCTACCGCCAGTGGGGCCCAATTCCACCTTCCAGTCCGCCATGCGGATAATGTCGGGGTGATGCTCGATGACAATCAGGGTGTCGCCACGGGCAGACAAACGGCGCAACAGGTTCCAGAGAATCTGGATATCCTTCAGGTGGAGCCCCGTAGTGGGTTCGTCCAGAAGGTACACCATCTCCCCCGCCGATTTCCGGGAAAGTTCCGCCGCAAGTTTCAGCCGCTGGGACTCGCCGCCCGAAAGGGTGGTGACCGGCTGGCCGAGCCTCAGGTAGCCGAGGCCCACGTCCCGCAGGCATTCCAGCTTGGGCAAGATTTTCGGCTGGTCCTTGAAGAACTCGCAGGCTTCGTCGATACGCAGGTCCAGAACGTCGGCGATGTTCTTGCCCTTGAAAGTAACCGTAAGGGTTTCCTGGTTGTAACGCTTGCCGCCGCAGACTTCACAGGTTTCCCAGATGTCCGAAAGGAAATGCATTTCCACCGAGATGGCGCCGCGACCTTCGCAGGCCTCGCAGCGGCCACGGGCCAAGTTGTAACTGAAACGGCCGTAGTCAAAACCCTTCACCTTGGCCTGTGGCAGTTTGGCGAATAGCTTGCGTATGTCGTCAAACACGCCCGTGTAGCTCGCGGGCGTGCTGCGAGGCGTTCCGGAGATTGGGCTCTGGTCCACCAGCAACACCTCGCCGCTTTGCTTCTTGCGGCCACGGGCCTGGAACTTCTTTTTTAGAGCCGGGAAAATTTCATCTACCACCATGGAGCTCTTGCCCGAGCCGGACACGCCACAGACCACGCTGATGGCGCCCTTCGGGAACTTGACGGACAAGTTCTTCAGGTTGTTTTTCTTGAGCCCCTTGAACTCGTAGAACTCCGAATCTTCGGTAACGGGGCGAACCGCCATCTGGTTTGTCACGGGGATAGAGCCCGTAAGGTACTTGACAGTCTCGCTCCGGGGGAACTGTTGCAGGGCGTAGGGCTTGGAAAGTTGCTTTGGAGAGCCTTCCGCCACCACCTCACCGCCAAATTCACCAGCTGCAGGACCCATGTCGATGATGTGGTCCGCCGCCTGCATCATCTTCATGTCGTGTTCCACCACCACCAGGGTGTTTCCCAGGTCCCGCAGGCGGTACAGAGAATCCAGCAGCTTGGCGGTATCGCTTTCGTGGAGGCCTACCGTGGGTTCGTCCAAAACGTAGAGCACTCCTTCGAGGCCGCTACCGATCTGGCTTGCAAGGCGGATACGCTGGGACTCGCCACCGCTGAGGGTGTCGCCCGCGCGGTCAAGCCCGATGTAGCCAAGACCCACACTGATGAGGAACTCCAGACGGCCGATGATTTCACGGAACAGGGGCTCCGCTACCGTCTTCTTGCTTTCGCCGTTCTTTTCGCCCTTGAAATTTACATGGGTGAACCAGTCCAGGGCCTCGGAAATACTCATGTGGTGGACATCCATGATATTCTTGCCCGCGATACGCACGGCAAGGTATTCGGGCTTGAGCCTTTCCCCGTGGCAATCGGGGCAGACTTCGCCATCCTTGAAATGTCCGAGACCAAGGCAGGTATCACAGGCGCCCCAGTGGGTATTGAAGCTGAAATGCTTGGGATTGAGGGCAGAATCCATGTACCAGCCGCAATCGGGGCAGCCCGGCTTTTCGGAACAGGCGAGGCGTCCGCCCTTTTCGTCTTCTACATACAGGATTCCATTTCCGTCGCGATAACCCCGTTCAAAGGCCTCCACCAGGCGGGCACGGTTGGATTCCTTGACCACCACGCTGTCCACCACGGCCAAAAGCTGACGCTCTCGGGTAGGGATTTTCGGCAGAGGAAGCTCCACCAGTTTCTTGCCCAGGTAAGCCTTGCGGTATCCCTTTTCCGTCAAAATTTTAGACAACTTAATTACATCGTTGATTTCGAAAGGAGCAAGCACCGTCACCATCTTGTTCAGGTCACGGTCAAAGGCATACTGCATCAGGTCACCCGCGGAGTACGAATCCACAGGCTTCCCGCAATGCAAGCAATGCGGCGTGCCGACCCTCGCCCACAAAATGCGGAAATAGTCGTAAATCTCGGTGAGGGTCGCCACCGTACTCCGCGGACTCTTGCTGGCGCTTTTCTGGTCAATGGCGATAGCCGGGGCAAGTCCCGTGATGGAATCGATACTCCCGTGGTCAGGACGGCCAAGGAAGCGACGGGCGTAAGTACTGAGGGTCTCCACAAAGCGACGCTGGCCTTCGCTAAAGAGGGTATGGAAAGCGAGGCTGGACTTGCCCGAACCCGAAACTCCGGTGATTACCGTAAGCTTGTGCCGGGGAATAGTGACGTCGATGTTTTTCAGGTTGTGCTTGCGGGCGCCGTGCACCTCCATATCCAGGGAGTAGGCCTCCCCCGCCTTGAGGAACCTGTCGAACTGCTTGTTCTCCCCATGCTTTTTCGAAAGCACAGGCGCCAGGTATTTGCCGGTCTGGCTTTTCTTATTCTTTGCAATCTGCTCCGGAGTGCCTACGGCCACGATGCGTCCGCCGCCTACACCCGCTTCGGGCCCGAGGTCGATAATCCAGTCGGCGCACTTGATCACATCCAGATTGTGCTCGATGACCACCACGCTGTTCCCGAGACTCCGCAAGCGGTTCAGGCATTCCAAAAGCCTGCGGATATCTTCAAAGTGCAGCCCCGTAGTGGGTTCGTCCAGCAGGTAAAGGGTCTTGCCCGTGCCCGGGCGACGCAGTTCCGAGGCAATCTTGATGCGCTGGGCCTCGCCGCCGCTGAGGGTGGTAGAAGGCTGGCCAAGCGTCAGGTAACCCAGGCCCACTTCCTTGAGCAAGTTCAAGGGTTCTGCAATCTTCGGCAGGTCCTTGAAAAATTCCGCCGCATCGGCAATGCTCATTTCCAGAATCTCGGAAATGTTCTTGCCCTTGAAATAGATTTCGCGGGTGGCATCGTTAAAACGCTTGCCGTCGCACACATCGCAGGTCACCTGGACGCTGGGCAAAATGTGCATGTCCACCACTTTTACGCCCGCCCCTTCGCAAGCGTCACAGCGACCGCCCTTCACGTTAAAGCTGAAACGGCTCTTGGTGTAGCCACGGACCTTGCTTTCGGGCAGGCTACCGAACAGGTCGCGGATATCGTCCCAAATTTTCGTGTAGGTCGCCGGATTGCTCCGGGGCGTGCGACCGATAGGCGTCTGGTCGATTTCAATCACCTTGTCGATGTTCTCGAGCCCTTCCAGATGGTCGAACTTGCCCACAGGCTCTTCGGAGTTGTAGAACACTCGGGCAAGTTCACGACGCAGAATCTGGTTCACGAGAGTGCTCTTTCCGGAGCCGGAAACGCCGGTAACTACGGTAAAGGCACCGTCCAGCGGGATTTCCACGTCGATGTTCTTCAGGTTGTTTTCGGACGCACCACAGATTTTCAGCTTGGGGGTATTCTTGTCAATCTTCTTGCGGTTTGCCGGAATCTCGATGGCCTTGCGACCGCTTAGGTAGGCGCCCGTAAGCGAAGACTTGTTCTTTTCCAGTTCTTCCACCGTGCCCGCCGCCAAAATCCGGCCACCTTCTACGCCAGCGCCGGGCCCTACGTCTATGACGCAGTCAGCGTGACGCATGGTGTCTTCGTCGTGCTCCACGATGACCAGGCTGTTGCCCTGGGCACGCAGGTGCTCCAGCATTTCCAGGAGCTTGTCGTTATCCCGCGGGTGGAGTCCGATACTGGGTTCGTCCAGAATGTAAAGCACCCCCTGGAGCCCAGCCCCTACGGCACTGGCCAGGCGGATTCGCTGGGCCTCGCCGCCACTTAGGGTAGAAGCCTTGCGGCTGATGTTCAGGTAGCCAAGGCCAACCGTCTTCAAGAAATTCAGGCGACCCCGGATTTCGCGGAAGATTTCCTTGCCTATTCGCAGTTCCTTTTCGGAAAGTTTCAAGCCATTGAAAAAATCGGCCGACTTATCGACGGACCAATCCGTCAGTTCCGTGATATTGTGGCCATGAAACTCCACCGCATTCGCCATGCGGTTGATACGGGTACCCCCGCACTCGGGACAGACTCCGATTTTCATGAACTTGCGGAAATGGAAAATATGCCACATGTCCCACAGTTCCTGCATCACGGAGACCACACCGCTTTCGTTGCCGCTGGGAGGGCCGTACAAGAAGGCGTGGCGCTGCTTTTCGGTCAGTTTTTTCCAGGGTGTATCCAGGGAGCAATGCATCTCGTTGGCGATGGTCCGCAAGTTCCGCCAGCCAAAATCAGAAAAGATAATCGTGCCCGTGTCCTTCTTTTGGCAAGCAAAACAGCCCTGCTTGATAGAAAGGTTCGGGTCGGGCACTACCAAATTCAGGTCAAACTCGCAACTTTCCCCCATGCCCTTGCAGGCGGGGCAACGGCCCTTGGGGTCATTAAAGCTGAAGAACCGGGGTTCCAGTTCCGGAATAGAAATTCCGCACTTGGGGCAAGCCAACTCCGTACCCTGCAGGCGATATTCCTCCTTCGCATTTCCCGCTCCATCCTTGCCCTCGCTCGACGACAGCAAAAAACTCACCAGTTTTCCGTCGGTCAGCTTCAGCGCCCCTTCCAGAGCCTCCCGCAGGCGGCTCATGTTCTTGCGTTCCAGAGTCATGCGGTCGATGACCGCCTCAATGGTGTGCTTCTCGTAACGCACCAGGGCGGGCACATCCTCGATCCTGTAGATTTCGCCATCCACCCGGGCGCGCACAAAACCGTCTTCCTTGAGTTCGGCCAGTTCCTTGCGGTATTCGCCCTTGCGTTCCTGCACAATGGGGGCCATCACCGTAATCTGCTTGCCCTCGTCGCCTACATACAAATTATCTACAATCTGGTCCACGGTCTGAGCCTTGATGACCCGGCCGCACTTGGGGCAGTGGGGCACGCCCAGTCGGGCAAAAAGCAGGCGGTAATGGTCCAGAATTTCCACCACCGTACCCACGGTACTGCGGGGGTTACGGTTCACCGTTTTCTGGTCGATGGAAATCGTAGGCGAAATGCCGCGAACGCTCTCCACCTCAGGGTGTTTCATGCGACCGATGAACTGACGGGCATAAGCAGACAGGGATTCTACGAAGCGGCGCTGGCCCTCCTGAAACACCGTATCAAAAGCGAGGCTGGACTTGCCCGAACCCGAAACGCCGGTCACCACCACGATAGAATCGCGGGGAATTTTCAAATCCACATGTTGCAGGTTGTGTTCGTGGGCGTCGCGGATATCGATAAACTTGGTCATGTCACAAATATAGGAAACAGCAGCCAATCCGTCTCAAAATTAGTGAACAAATGTTCAAAAAGCACCTGCCTGTTAAACTAAGTACGAAAGAAAAGAGCGTAAAAATCATTTTTTACAAACATTTTATTGTATATTTGTTTCCAAGATGTTGAATCCATACAATGCTGAAAACATTGAAGCCGCTTTTGAGCATATCAATAAAGCGCTCTTTATAGACGAATTAGTCGATTCTGTTTCGCGTCTCAAAGTTTATTCGGCGGTACTCAAAAGGTCTATCGCGCGGGAATCCTGCTTGACCTCGATGTACATGAAAGAGAGTCTGCACTCAAGTCGCATGGAAACAACCAGAACGTCGTTACAAAATTCCCTGGAAAAGACTGTTCTTGAAGACAACTCCGACAAAGATGTTAACGAAGTCAGGAATTATTCCGCCGCAACTCGATACGGACGAGAATACCTGATGCGCACCGGGATTTTTACAGAAGAAATGCTTCTTGAAATGCACAGGATTCTTTTGAGCGGAAATGTCCATAGGACCACAAATTCCATTGGTTGCTACCGCACTGAACAGAATTTTATTCAAAACGAGAAATCAAAAGAAATTACTTTTGTTCCACCAGCGGTAAAATACGTAAAACCCTTGATGGACAACCTGATCCGATTCATGAATAACCCGGAATCTGGAGAAAGAAACCTGATAAATGCAGCCGTTATACACGAACAATTCGAAACCATCCACCCCTTCGCCGACGGCAACGGACGATTGGGCCGTATGCTCATTCCGTTATTTCTGTTTAAAGTGCGAGAAATCGAAATGCCATGGCTTTTCTTGAGCGAGGCTATCGAAAAAGAAAAATTCCGCTACTACAAAATGCTGAATGACGTGCGAACAGGTTGCACGTGGAACGAATGGATTAAATTTTTCCTTGGAATCGTGGATAGGCAATGTATCAAATATGAAGGAAACGTCCAAAAGATTGAAGAATTATATAGCACCAGCCTAAAAAAGGTGACCAACATTTCTTCATCACGATTGCTAAAACAGGTTTTCGTCTGTTTCTTCAAAAACCCGATTCAAAACAGTCGTTCCATAGAACGAGAAACGGGACTATCCAACACCACAGTCAACCGAATGTTGGACAAACTCACGGCTGGCAATATCGTTTTCGCAGATGAAAAAAAACGTGGCAACCTGTACTATTTCTATGATCTGATTGAATTACTATAATTAGTAGGCCCTACTTATACGCCTTCCCCACCCACTCAGCAAGTTTCCCTTCTTTAGCGAGTTCAGCGGTATCCTTCATCTTGAAATTCGGATAAAGCGCTTGAATTTGCGATGCGGTTTTGCCTTCAATTTCGTTGTTGAAACCGAGAATGTAGTGCATAGCAATCATGTAGATGATTTCGGTAGGAGCAGCACCACAGACTTGATTCTTGACGATATGCTCTAGCCTCTTTGCATCGTCGGGGAAGAGTTTCTTCATCTTCTTTGAACGATAAAGGCGCTTGATGATTTCGGTGATATAGAGTCCCGATTTCATGTACAGGTCAGCGAAAGTATGCTCCGGGTCATCGAAACAGCCCGGCGTTTCCTTTTCGAGCATATCCACCATGTCCTTTACGACTTTTTTCGGTGTAAAGATTTGGTTCGTCTTCTGCGGCGGAATATAGTCGAAAATATCGCCATTCACGTCATCCTCGAAATAATCGGCAAGCTCGGAGCGTTTGCGCATAAATTCCTTAACAGAATCGTTGAAAACTACGGAATCAAAGAGATGGCCTTCGTAATGTTTTCGTTTGCCATCGCTGTCGGTGTAGTCACCCCCATCGCGAAGGAACTTGAATTCATCGATGGTGATACTAGTCACCTCGAGGAATACATTCCCAGGAATATCCCGTTCAAACGTTTCAAGAGTCGTATTTTTCTTTGAATCGTCACCGTAGTATTTTCCGTAGGCCATCAAGAACGAGGGTATCGTGCGGGCAAATCCACGCAGATGGTCGCGAACCTTTTCTTCGATATCGTTCTTCTTCTTTTCAATCTTACTTTCTTCTACAGCCTTGACGGTTTCCTCTGTCGCCTTTTTCCAAATGTCCGATGTATCCGAAACGGTTTCTTTGAATTTTTTCTCAGCAGCATCCATTTCCTTTTTGAATTCTTGCTGAATTTGCTTTTCTTCGGCTTTAGAATTGCAGTTTTTCAAGGCTTCGTCGCGCTTGTGTTCCGCTGTACCGGCTTCTATCTTGAAATCGGCGGCAGCAGAGCTGATTTTCTTTTGCCCGTAATCATGCAGTTTGCGTTCAAATTCCTTGGACTGGGACTTTGTCATCTCTTGGCCAAACTTGACCTTGGCTTCTTCGGCCACATCCTTTACAGAGGCATCGTAAACAGCGGTCAATTCCTTAACGACATTTTCAATTTCCGTGGGCTTGTGGTCTCGCAGTAACCGATTCACGTCTTTTTCAAAATCATTTGATTGTCTTGCGAATACCGGATCACCGAACTTATCGGCGGCGGTCCCGACCACCTGTTCCGAGGGAACATCGACATTTCCATTCCCATCAAGCGGAAGTTCATTAGCCTGTTCCGGGGTGACAATATTCTTGTCCGCTTCTGCCTTGGTGACAGGATTCACTTTCTTAAGGATTTCATTCACAATCGAAGGTGCAGCAAAAATTCCGCTAATGTTCTGGAACAAGAAATTGCTCATGAAACCATGATTAACAACTTCCTTGGCGTGGATATGCCTCGGGATGGACAACACCTTTTCGGCATCCAGCTCTATCATTTCGCCATTGTCGTCTTCGCCAACCACAGGGAAGAAGTTCAAGAGTTCCAGAACATGCTTCTTGCGCTTTTCGCTATCACCTGCACCACCGGCAGTATCCTTGTACTGGTCGTTGGCAATGGTTTCCACGATAGTCAGCGTGCGTGCCGGATCAAAATCGAACACATACGCATTATCTTTGCGATATGTTTTGCCATCCTTATCCAAGAAAAGGCACGGATTTTGAGCACGGAATGCGGCCTGCATATACAGCGCCGGAGAACGCATGGAGCAAAGCATCAAGACTGCAGTCCATTCGGGAATGGTGACGCCCGTCGTAAGCTGCCCCACCGAAAGTGTGATAGTCTTTTCGTTGTTCTTGATAGCTTCGCGGACAGCGGTAATCGCCTTCTGGTTTTCCAATTCCTCGTCGCCATTACCTACAGCAAGGACAACCGTATATTCCTTGAATACAGGGTGCTGTGTCAATAGCTTTTTCAAGGCAACGGCAGAATCTACGCGATTCAGCAACCAGAATGTATGTTTGAGTTGATTCCTGAGTTCTTCCGTAGAGAATGGATACTTTTTCTGCTCCGTGAGAGCGTCCAGGAACTTCTTTACATCTTCGAGATGTTCAAAATACCCCGAAGCATTCGTCTTGAAGAACTCATTCAAGTCAAAGTAATATTGCGTTTCTTCGTCATCAATGAGAGTTCCGGCATCGGCCTTCGCGCCCATCATATCGGACATCTGGTAGGTGAAAAGATTGAGCTTCGGCAAGTCTTCGTAAGGATTTTCTACACCCTTTTCGGCAAATTCCTTTTTACGCTCCTGTTCGTCAGCGTATGTCCAGTTGAATATCGCTTCTTCGGGGAACTTGTCGGAAGCAAGCATCTTGAACGGAGTGCCCGAAAGGTTCAGCGTAAAACGGCGTTTGATGCGTTCCAAGGCAACATCCGTCTTGTCGGTTTCTACGCCCTCGTGTGCCTCGTCAAGAATCAGCACATCCCAATCAAGTTCAGAGACTTCACGAAGTTTCTCGTAATCGCCACCAAAAGCCTTTGCGCCTTTAAGGTCTTGCAAGGAGATAAATTCAATGCAACCGAGCCTGTTCTTGCTTACAGCGCAAGTAAACTCATCTCTTGTCAAAACATGCTTGTATTTTTGCGGATTCTTTTTGAAAACATCCACCTGGCTTACAAAATAGTAGCCACCTTCCGTCCCGACGAAACGCGCATAATCATTGTACCAGCTATCGGCAATGGCGGGGCGGTTGGTCAAGATAAGCACATTCTTTGCACCAACGCGCTTGCAAAAATCGTATGCCGTAAGGGTCTTGCCAAAGCGGGGTTTTGCATTCCACAGGAATTCGGGAGCCTTGTCCTTTTTCAGAATTTTCACCAGCTTGTGGTTATCGAAATAATCGGCGGTCTTTCTGGCGGCTTCTTCCTGTTCATCACGGAGTTCGTAGATTTCGACGCCTTCCATTTCGGTAAGGATTCCGTGATTTTCCTTAAAATCATTGAAATGATTTTTAGATGTCTTTGCATCAGTCTTGAACCACTCCGTTTTCGGTTTCCTTTCGATATCCACCTTGTTTGTCAGGTATTTATGAAAATCGTAATCACGGAAAGGCGTCAAGTCATCTTCAAAAACAGCCCTACCGCTCCACGCAATAGGGGCATCGGTATCGGAGGTGTGGGTTTGCTGATGGACGCGATCCTTAACAGCGTCTTTCAAGTTTTCGCCAAAATTGACTTCGGTATCACCGATTTTTATCCACCCGTCATGGGTGCGGTCATTTGGAGTGGTGTATGCGTATATGGCGCGGTTCACGGGCCGCATGGTCTTGATTTGGGTAACGTTCGACATTAGACCATCTCCTTGACGTGAGTTTCAATGAAGTCCTTTTCTTCTTTGGAGAGGCCATATTTCTTGTAGAGTTGCAAATCTATTTCGTGGACGGATTTGGTCCAGTCAATATCGGATTTAGAGGTAAAGTCTTGGAGGGGAACGTATTTCCATTTTTCAG
>DGRZ01000109.1 GCA_002391195.1 Fibrobacter sp. UBA4375
TACCGGTGAAATCATGGGCAAGGTGAGCGCACTCGCCGAAAGCATGAAGAGCGAACTTCCCGAAGGCATCACCTTCAGTTTCGGTGCACAGGCCGACATGCAGAACGACATGGTGGCGGAATTCAAGGTGGCCATTATCATGGCAATCCTCCTCACCTACATCCTGCTTATTGCGCTCCTCGAAAGTTTCGCACAGCCGTTCATCATCATGATGACCATCCCGATGGGTGCTATCGGCGTGCTCCTCGCCCTCGTGTTTACCGGCAAGGCGCTCTCGATGATTGCCCTCATGGCCATCGTGATGCTTATCGGTGTGGTGGTGAACAACGCTATTCTATTGCTTGACGAATCGAACAGGCTGCTGCGAAGCGGTGCCATGGGAAGGCGTTCGGCAATGATGACTGCCGCAAAGAACAAGTTCCAGCCGATTGTGCTTGCAACGTTTGCGTCCATCGTGGCACAGCTTCCGCTCGCATTCGCGCTCGGTGGTAACGTGGCCGCCATGACGCAGCCAATGGGTATCGCATCCGTGGGTGGCCTCCTCGTGTCCGCCATACTCACGATGTACCTCGTGCCCACGTTCTTCTGGCTCCCGAACGCCATATTCCACAAGGCGAAGAAGGGCGCGAGCAAGATCAGGAAAAAGATGAACAAGCACGCGACGGCATAAGCCCGCGAACATAGCGTTTCGAGAATCCCGCCTGTTAAGGCGGGATTTTTCGTGCAATAACGTTTATTATACACGATATTATACAAATCGGCCAAAAACCGAAAATTTAGCCGTGGGAACATATTCCCTTCACCCTATCGGGTGATATATATTATGGTATATAATGAAACCAATATTTGAATACGACGATTACCATTCGTTCATGAACGATTTTTACCATTGGAAAAAGCGCACGTCAGCCTTTTCGTGGCGGGAGTTTGCCCAAAAAGGCGGATTCACCTCACCCAATTACGTCAAATTGGTTTGCGAAGGCAAGAGCGGACTATCGAGGCGCGGAATCGAGCGCGTTGCAGACGCCATGAACCTCGTGGGTGCCGAGCGTGAATACTTCCGCAAGCTCGTGAAATACAGCCAGGCAAAGAACAGGGCCGACAAAATCGCCGCCTACACCGAAATGACCGAAATCGCCAATTCAAACAGCGTCCACATTCTGCAAGGCGAATCGGCATCTTTTTATGAATCCCGGATATACCCGACACTGCGAGAACTCGCCCCCATGATGCCCAAGGCGACACCCACGGAGATGTCGAAAAAATGCAGAGGAGCTTTTACTGCCGAAGAAGTCCGCGATGCATTGGCATACCTCACCCGTGCAAAGTTCCTCAAGAAATCTGCAAGCGGCACCTACGAGCAAGTCAACAAGTCACTACAGATGTCCGTTACCGCCCTACCCACGCATGTCCGCAAGATGCACTCGGAAATGGC
Organism: Fibrobacter sp. UBA4375; assembly: GCA_002391195.1. Lineage (GTDB taxonomy): Bacteria > Fibrobacterota > Fibrobacteria > Fibrobacterales > Fibrobacteraceae > Fibrobacter. Next base: position 1,436 of record DGRZ01000109.1, read on the forward strand.
TACTCTCGCAAAGGACGCCATCGAAGAATTCCCTGTAGAAGAACGGAACTTCACGGGCATCACCATGGGGATAGACGACAAGGACTATGCAGAAATCTTGAAAGAACTTGAAAACTGCCGCAAGAGGATACTCTCTATCGCGACAACAAAAAAGGGCGGCACCCGCGTATACCGACTGAACCTGCAGATGTTTCCGCTTACCGATAAGGTAGAACGGACCGAGGCCAAGTAAAAAGGAATATAGTCATGAATAAGAAAATCATCATTCCAGCAACATCCATTATCGCCTTGATTGCCTGTTCCGAGTCTAGCAAGGTTTCCGGCGGCACCATCGAAGACCAGAACGCCATTAGCGAAGCACAGGTGAGCGAATGGTACAACTTCGCCCTTGACTTGAAGGAAGCGGCATTCACAGCAATAGATGGCGGCAGAATAGCCGTTCTGGACGATGGCACCGGAGCCCGTGCAGAATGCACTGCCGATAGTTCTACCCTCTCGATGACCATACAGATTTCTGGCACAACGGTGATATCCACACTGAAAGCCGACGGCCTCAACAACTCGTGCGATTCCATTTTCACCGCATTCAAGGACAACTGCGTCGACACCCCCAACAGCGAATTTTACTCCATAAGCAAGGGCTGCAAGGGCGGAGCATTCGACGCGGCATGCCGCATAAGCGCAGTCGCAAGCGATTCCACAAACGCAATGCTGAAGAAGTTCAGCGACATTGCCGCAGAACGCTGCTCCGAAATAACGAAGAACGCCCAGGTTTCAACAGGGATATACGAGACAATGTCGTCCGGGACAACCACTCCGAAAAGTTCCTCCAGTTTTACCGAGCAAAGTTCATCATCCTGCGAAAACTGCGAAACAACACCACCTGACACCGCAGAAACCATCGACAGCAGCCGCACGCTCGAAAATTACATCTTGCAATACGCGACAAGCGAAGAGGAACTCTCTTTCGACAGTCGTGTAATCGCCTATAACGGTTCAATAAGCGGCGACTGCATAAAGTCCATAGAAGGCACCGCACACACCGTCATCAAAGACCTGTATGACAAACTTCCCTTATTTCCGGTCCTTCTGCCTAACATAGAAAGTTGCTTCCCGATGACGGCAAAAATCATGGAAGGCCCTTTTGCAGAAAAGAACTGCCAGTACCTGATGGCGATTGATTATGACGTAGGGCAACCCACTGCCCATGTCTTGAGCCGTATTGGCAATGACGAGATAGAGTTTACAGGAGTTAAGCCAAGCGGAGATTGTTATGTCAGCGATGCTATTGAACCGATACTATTCCTCATAGAAGATTGCGAATACGAGATTCAGCCAGACCGGCCGCAGATTACCTATAAAATCTTCGAAAGCAAAATCTGGACATGTGAGGAAGGCTCACGCTCCCCCAGCCCACGCACTACGCCTTACCTAGAATGGTTTAAATAATCACCCTAAAAAGGAACACGCCATGAAAAGAATACTTTACAAAGCGCCAATGATAATATATATTTAGGGATAATCTTCCCAAGGAGCCGCCTATGACTACCCAAACCAGCCCCTCCCGTTCAAGCCGCATTTCGGCTATCAAAACAATCATTCTCTGCCTGCTGGCAGGGCTATTCAGCACGGCTTTTGCCGAAGATTGGGATGGTTCTACTTCAAAACCGTCTTCCAAAGAAATAGATGGTGTTGAATATTATGTTATTACAAGCCCGAGTGAACTAGCGTGGTTTGCTTATCAGATGAACCATAAAAAAATTGACAATATGAATGTCAAGCTTGGAAATGACATTCTTTTTATGGAAGATACCTCCCTTACTTCGTCATTATCATTCCCCACAATAGGCGATAGTTCAAATGCTTTTTCCGGAATCTTTGATGGATGTGGCTTTACAATATATGGGATGAAAGGTTCTTATTTGATATTTAGAAATGAAAATGAGGTAAAAAATATAACTTTCCGGAATAGTGAGTTGACATCTGTGATTCAAACCAACAATGGATTTGTTGATAAAATAGAGATAGGGGTGGGGATGATTGTTAATGTTGTATCATATAATAACGCAGATGTAAAAAACTGTAAAGGATTAGGAAGAATTGCCTACAACAACAAGGGACGCATCGAGTCTTGCTTGAGCGAAAATTATGCAATTGTATCGATTAATTCAGGAGTCATTTCTAAATCAAGAAGTTTTATTAATAAATCGGCAACAATATCTGGAACTGCTCAATTTGGAGGAATTGCCGATGAAAATTCCGGTACGATAGAATTCTGTGAATCTGTTGTATCAATAAAAAAAATTGGATATAGCTATAAAGCTCTCTCTCAATGCACCTATGTAAAGGATGGAAAAGCTTACACAGATGCTATATTCGGAGTAACAGGAACAGGCTCTTTGGGAGGCGTTGTCGGGGAAAATTTATCAACTGGAGTAATATTGCAAAGTAATGCATTTTTTACTATTGATTCAATTTTAGGAATAAATATCCAAAGTTCCCAGTGCAAGTCTCTAACTGCTTCTTCAGATGCAGAGATTTACGTCGGTGGAGTGACTGGGCACAATCAAGGAAAAATTGTTGCAAGCAATTCATCGCTAAATATAAAAGTTCCAATTGTAGGAACTGCCACGAAACCGGTGTTTTATTTTGGTGGAATCGCCGGAGGTTCTGTAGGAACGCAAGGCAAAGAAGCGAGTATTGAACAAACATTTTCATCTATAAGTGTGGGAACTTATTCGGTTTCCGGTACAAAGGGGAATAATTATCATTTGGCGGGTTTTAGCGCAATGAATAAATTTAGCCTCATATCTGATAGTCACGCAGATTCATATTTCCCAACACTTACGCGATCTAGAGCTTCTGCTATTTGTACAAAAAATTCAGGAAACATTAAGAATGTCTATGGCATTATGAAAATTTTAGGGGAGAATAATTCTAGCAATGCAAAGTATTTTTCAGGTATAATTTATCAAAATGATGCGTCGGGGCAGGTTGATAATGCGTATTACGATATAAATGTTTTGGATAATGATTCAATTGGGATATTTTATACAAATTCCTCAAATAATGTACTGAATGTCATCGGCAAAACCACTGCGGTCATGCAATCGCCAGCATTTGTAGAAACGTTGAATACGAATGCTGGTCTCGATGATGATAGCGGCCTCTGGCAATATTGTGAAGGCAATTATCCGATTCTCGTAACGGAGGGGACCTGTGAAGAATTCTACTCGAAGTATGGAATGTCAAGTAGTTCGCTGTTGAGTAGTTCTAGTTCTGAATCGTCTAGTTCAACTCCTGTTGGATCTTGTAGTTCTGAGGCCGAATCTAGTTCGTCGGAAATTGAATCCAGTAGCAGTTCCGAGATTGCTTCGAACTCTTCGAGTTCTCGCAATGACGAATTAAGTTCTTCGAGCAAGTCTGAAAGTAGTTCCTCTGCAAAGTCGGAATCTTCTTCAAGCGCGGCCAAGTCCTCTTCCTCGTCGAAGGAGAATAGTAGTTCCTCAAAGGGAACGGATATTGCGAGGAACACTGTTCAGCCTACGTTTAACCTCACGGTAAACGGCATGACGCTCACGCTTTCTAATACGCAGGGTGGCGTTGTCCGCATCTTCGATGCGCTTGGTCACATGGTTGCCGCCAAGTCAATTGCCAGTGCAACGACGAGTATCACCCTGCAAACTCCGGGCAACTACATCGTCCGGGTGAACAGAATAAGCCGTAGCGTGACGCTCAAGTAAGCCTCGTTGCCCCGTAACACTAGTTATCGGGGCTTTTTTACGCCTTTTTGAAAATTATTTAGTAGAAAAATTATTTTTCTGCTAAATAATTTCTTTATTTGAACTATATCGGGGCTTTTATATTTCTTTCCAACTGATGAATAACTGCGACACTGGTTTTCCCGACGCGCATTTTGTACATTCTCCCCCATGACACCACTTATTTATTGGGGAGTGTCACGCGAGGCAGGCATATATCGCGTGGCGGTTCCAGACATATACGATGAACTTGCGCTCGAGCGCATCCGCATAGAATCGGGGTGCCGGGTTATACCCGAGCAGCACAGCGAAAAGGAAATCCGCCAGATGATAAAGCAGGCGGCATGCGGGGGCGCGGACTGCATAAGCATTCCCGAGGCACCAAAACCCGGGGGCATCAAGAGCAATAGTTGGGAATCGGAGCCCATCATCAACCTGGTGGATTCGCTTATCGAGAAGGCGCAGGAACTGAAGGCGTCGGACATCCACCTGGAACCCGGTGAAAATACGTTCCGCGTGCGGTTCCGCATCGACGGAATGCTCGAGGACTACCGCGAACTGCCGGGATGGCTCGCCGAACCCGTGCTTATCCGGCTCAAGCTACTCGCAAACGTAGACATTACCGAAAGGCGGCTCCCCCACGACGGGAGTTTCACGTTCCAGGGAATCTACCAGAACGTGAATATCCGGTTGAGCACGCTCCCCATACAGGCGGGCGAAAAGTGCGTACTCCGCCTGCTGCAATCGCAGGATAGCGGGCAGACGCTCGACAACCTCGATTTTACAGGCGAAATCCTGCACGCCTTCCGCGAGATATTCAACAAGCCTCAGGGACTATTCCTGATTACCGGACCCACGGGGAGCGGGAAAACCACCACGCTCTACGCGGGCCTCCGCGAGATACTGCACCGGCAGGTGAACGTGACGACCATCGAGGACCCGGTAGAATACCCGCTGAAGGGGGCGAACCAGGTGCAGGTGAACGCGAAGTGCGGTTTCACGTTCGCTACCGCCATGCGGTCGATACTGCGCCAGGACCCGGACGTTATCCTCATCGGGGAAATCCGTGACGAGGAAACCGCGCGAATCGCCATACAGGCGGCAGAGACGGGCCACCTCGTGCTCTCCACGCTCCATACGAATAGCGCGAAGGCGGCTATCGACAGGCTACGCGATTTGGGCGTATTGCCCGAAGCCATCCGGGAATCGGTCCTCGGGATTGCCGCCCAGAGGCTGTTGCGCAAGAAGTCGCCCGGCGGATACAAAGGGCGAATCGCTGCCGTCGAACTGCTCCGGCCCGATGGAACGTTCGTGCAGGGTACATTGCACGAATATGCAGATAAACTAGCAGAAAGGGGAATTACCGACGCGGCAGAAATCCGGCGGGTACTCGGTTAAGCAACCGTTACCGCTTTTCGGTTTCGGGTTCCTTCACGTAACGGATATTCTGGTGGATGACGCTACGCCTGCGGACCATCGTGGAATCTTCCGATTCGGGCTTGTACTTGCAGGGTGCTACAAGCATAGCCGCGAGGTTCAGCGCCTGCGTGCTATCGAGTTGCGAGCAGTGCACGCCGTAATACGCCTCGCTTGCCGCCTCGCACCCGAAAATGTCCTTGCCCCACTGGGCGTAATTCAGGTACAGTTCCAGAATGCGCTTTTTCCCGAGGTCGTATTCCA
>DGRZ01000110.1 GCA_002391195.1 Fibrobacter sp. UBA4375
TGGAATTCGATGACACGCTCGTCAATGGCTCCGGTGTAACGCCCTTCTTTGCACTAGGCCTCGGGATACTCTTATGGTAAGGATTGCAACATTTCTTTTCGCCGCGTTCCTGTTGCTCGGTTTTTCTGTGCCTATGGCACAGGATTCCTCGCCGAAGCCTTCCAAGAAGGAACTTTTCCTGCGTGCGCGCGACGTGCTCAAGACTTCGCTGGAATCGGGCGATACGGCCCGAGCGGGGCAGGCGCTGGATTACCTCAAGACGAATGTGGAAGAAGGCGCGCCACTGACGCGTTTCGAGGAGTACCTTGCCGACATGGAGACGGGCAGGTACGAACAGGGTATTGAACTTTATGCGGATATGAGGCGCACCATTCTTGATTCGGCTTTCAAGCCGAATTGGCAGAGCCGGGCTAGCGAGGATGACCCGCTGTCGCGCTACCTGTACAGGAACCTCTCTCCGTTCGATTCCACCAAGGCGGATTCGCTCCATGCGCGCGTCGTTCCATCGGAAAGCCTTTCCGATGAATACAAGGACCTGTACCGCACCCTGCTTTACTCGGAGCTTATAATCAATAAGGTTCCGGTCACGGTTTATGGCGTGTCGTTTACGGTTACAACGCTATACGATACCACGAACGTGGAACATTTCCTGACGTGCGCCCGGGACTTTGTGGGCAAGTATCCTCAGTCCACGTACTCGAGAATCTTTAAGGAACGGACAATCCCGTTTGTCGAAAAGATTATGCAGCCCTACCGCGATTTCTACAGGGATCCGTTCAAGCACAAGTACTATACGGGCGGCCTGGGCGTGTTTGTGGGCCAGTGGCTCGGGTTCATGACGGGCGATGCCACGGATTATTTCCACTCCGAGATGGGTTCTAGCTTTATCGGTGAAATTAGTCTCCAGTTTGGCCGTGTATCCCTGAACGGGTTACTCAGTTATGGACTTATAAACAAGCCTGTGGGCGAATCGCATATTTATGTTGCGGGTGGCGGCGAGGACGAGACTGTGGGTGTTACGCTCGGGTATACCGTCTTTGATTCCAGGTGGCTGAAGGCGGAACCCTTTGCGGGTGTGGGCAATTACAATTTCATGTGGTCGGATGCCGATATTTCGACGGTGTTGATGCTGGGCGTCAATGCGGATGTGCGCCTGTTTGCGACCAAGCCCAAGCGCCTTGGCGGGATATCGTTCGCCATCATCGCGCGATTCAAGTACATGATGCAGTTCGGCTACTTTACCGAATCGTCGAGCTCGGGCTATTACGATTACGACCTGGATGAATACGTCGATACTTCCATAGATATCGATGCGGGCTTCATGACTCACCAGTTCTCGCTTTCGCTCGGCCTGTACCTCTGGTAACTGCGCGTAAAAATTGCAAACGAAAAGCCCTCTCAAGTGAGAGGGCTTATTCGCGGGATAGACGAGGCTTGAACTCGCAACCTCCGGCGTGACAGGCCGGTGCTCTAACCAAAATTGAGCTACCACCCCAAATCGTTTCCGATTTTCGGTAGTGGGCGATAACGGATTCGAACCGCTGACATTCTGCTTGTAAGGCAGACGCTCTGAACCAACTGAGCTAATCGCCCGGGATTTTAGTCCTGCTTGTCCTGCTTCTTGCCGCCGAAGAGGATCCCTACGGGAATCACGACCAGGTAGGCAAACACCAGGATAAGGGGTGCAACCGTGAGGCTGACCGGATTATCTGCCGGGCCGGTGGCGAGGCAAAGGAATCCGATTGCGAGCAGTAAAACGCCGATTGCGATAAGAATGAGATTCTTTTTGTTCAACATTTACTACGTTCCTTAGGTTACGTGCCAAATATAAAAATATCTCGCATCTTGTCAACCAAAAACGCCTTTTTTTAGCAAAAAAGGGAGGGTCGAGCCCTCCCTTGTCTCAATACTCCTCAGCGGGTGCGTTGTATTCCTCGGCGCTCGGCTCGTAACCGGGTCTGTCCCATGCGCTGCCTTGCGACTTGTAGGGCGAAGTGTTCCAGTCGTTGCCACCCGTCTCGCGCACCGTCCGGCTCACCATCTCGCTGCTGTAGTCGATAGGGATATACACGTTGTCGGGGTATGCCTGGTAAACGAACAGCGTGGTAAAGTACGAAACAAAACCCCACATGACAGACGCCGTGGTTATCTCGCGCTTTATCGTGGTGCGTCCGACGACCGTATTGCCCTTGACCGCCTTCAGTTCCATGGTGTGCGGTGCTCCGCGCTGGCCAATCTTGCAGTCCTGGCTACTTTCGCAGATGAGTTCGTCGTCGCCATAAATCTTGTAGTCTTTGCCGTCGGTTGTCCTAATCGTCGTGCGGCTAAAGTAACACCCGCTCAACGTGAGTGCGAACGCGAGCAAGCCCAGGAGGACTATGTTGCGTTTTGTGTTCACTAGAAACCGTAGCCTAACTTGAGGTTGAACATGAAGCCCTGGAAGAGTTTATCGGACTTGGTGGGGAGATCGTTGTCGTACCAGTCGTAGTCTTTCCACTGCTCGTAGGTAACAGTGCCTTTCGGTTCTGCCAGCTTGAAGAAGTTGACAAAGTACTTGACTTCGGCCAGGAGTATGATACTGCTTGCGCGGTTGAGCATCACGCCGCCACCAATAAATGCTCCGATGCCGCTCTTGTCATCGACATAGGTATTGTATTCCGTCTCTTTCGTGGTCCTGTATCCTTGAATATCATAGTCGTAATATTCGCGTTCGGCGACATAGGACACTTCAGTCTCGTAATCGACGGCAGAGAAGCTGAGTCCGCCACCGATATAGGGGGCAATGAACTTACGGCCGAATGCGTAGTAGGCCGAAATGCCAAAATCTGCATAGGAATAGCGGGAGTCGCTGCTCATACCCCACAGGTTGCAGTCAATCCCGAAGAGGATACTCTGCGTATCGTAAATGCCGAACAGGTTCAGGCCTGGGGCCAATTCGATTTCGGGGGC
>DGRZ01000047.1:0-167 GCA_002391195.1 Fibrobacter sp. UBA4375
TCTGGTACAGGCGATGCACGCCGGTAGTGGTTTCTTCGGAAACGCCGCGGAGAGTGACCCGGGCGCGGGTCCACTGCTTCGGGTCCTTCTCGAAAATCTTTTTGCAGGTGGCGAGGAACACGCCCCATTCTTCGCTGTCGGTTGCAGGGTTGAATTCGGGCACCTTG
>DGRZ01000047.1:316-508 GCA_002391195.1 Fibrobacter sp. UBA4375
CGATGAGGTCTGCGGTCTTGCCGTCGGGCCACACGAGGGCGCGGGCGGTGTTTTCCCAGTATTCTTCGAGGGTTTCGCCCTTCCAGGCGAACACGGGCACGCCCTGCGGGTTTTCTACGGTGCCCTTCTTGCCGACCACGACGGCGGCGGCAGCGTTGTCCTGCGTACTGAAGATGTTGCAGCTCACCCAGC
>DGRZ01000047.1:585-22632 GCA_002391195.1 Fibrobacter sp. UBA4375
AGCGCACGTCGGCACCGAGGTCCACCAGCGTTTCAATCAAGATGGCAGTCTGCACCGTCATGTGGAGGCTACCCATAATACGGGCGCCTGCGAGCGGCTTCTTGCCGGCGTATTCCTTGCGCAGCGCCATCAGGCCTGGCATTTCGGTTTCGGCGAGGTCGAGTTCCTTGCGGCCTTCCACTGCAAGGTTGATATCCTTAATTTTGTATTCCATAATTGTTCCTTTTGGCGCGGGTTTTGCAACCATTCCAGGCACAGATTTTGCAACCATCATGGCGACTTATGCCTAAACCGCACCGATTTTGTTTATGCATAAATATAGTTATATGCATACGAGACGTCAAATAGTCTCCCACCCAAGACTCCATTTTTGAGTCCCGCCTTACTAGACCCTAGATCCTATCCCCTAGATTCTAACCCCTACCCCCTTTTTCCTATCTTTCCTCCCATGGACAGAGCCCGCCGTCGCAAATTTGGCCAGAACTTTTTGGACGTCCCTACCGCAAAGCTGATTGCAGGGGACCTGCCGGTCAATGAAGGCGACTGCGTGCTGGAAATCGGCCCTGGGCACGGCGCCCTCACAGAGCACCTGCTGGACCGTGCCGTGCAACTCACTGCCGTCGAAATCGACGAGCAGTGCGTCGAATTTTTGGAACAAAAATTCCAGGGCCGCGAAAACTTCCACATCCAGAACATCGACTTTCTGAAATTCGACCTGCAGGCTTTCTTGGACGCCCACGAAAAACCCTGGGTCACGGGGAACCTCCCCTACAATGTTTCTACCGCCATCATCGCAGGACTCATGCCCAAGCTGCACCTGACCAAAGGGTTCATGGGCATGGTCCAGCTGGAGGTAGCCGAACGCATCTGCGCCGCCCCCTGCAGCAGCAACTACGGGAGCCTTTCCGTTTTGGTGTCCGCCTACGCCGACACCCAAATCCTCCGGAAAATCGGGCCCGAGCATTTTACACCCCGCCCCAACGTGGATAGCGCCACCATGCTGCTCACGCCCAAGGCCGATGCCCTGCAAGCCCCCGACGGATTCTTCGACTTTGTGCGGGCGGCCTTTACCCAAAAGCGCAAGACTCTCGCAAACTCCTTCGGTCGAGCTTACGACAAGAAGAAAATCCAGGAGGCTATCGAGCTCCTGGACTACCCCACCACGGTTCGCGCCGAAGAACTATCGCCTGCACAGTTCTTGGAATTTTACAAAATAATCGACAAAAAATAGAAAGGTCCGCACTTGCGGACCCTCAATCTCTACCGTAGCTGGATTTTCTTCGTTTCCGAAATTCCGGAACCTTTCAATCGTACAACATAGACTCCTGGGCGCAATGCGCTCAAGTCTACCATTCCAGAACTTTGCACCAACTGACGCTTCATCAAAACACGCCCTTGAACATCCAATACATTCAAAGAAACCGCAGAGTTAACTCCATTCAGCTCCAAGTTTTTACCTGATAGGTGAACAGAAATACGACTACTAGGAATTTCTTTTTTCCGAATTATGGACGGTTCTTCATCTTCTTGAGAGAATTCCTCTGGAATGAGCACAGTCCTTTCACCATTTTCACCGATCTCTAAAAGTCCAAAGGCCACACTATCAGAGGATCCAAGCCCTCCGACAAACACATAATCAACGGCAACATTTCCATTCCATGAAACAGTCAAAACGGCACCTTCGTTCCGGGGGACAATTATTAAGGACTTCTTTATTTCAAAAGAGGTCAATCCACCCGTGGACTTATATTCCACGGAATCCTTATATTTTCCATTTATAGAATAAGTAAAATATCCATCATGATCTGCCGCCAGGCGAACCTGGAATCTATAATACCCTTTTTCATAAGGAGCTTCTTCAAGAGCATAAGTCAAAGACGATTCCTGGCCAACACTAACAGATTGACTAACCCTCTTGTTCGAGGCTTTTTCATAGTCCACTGTTTTTGCATTGTTTGAATCCAGATAATTCTCCGCCTCGATCATGTAGCCAAAAGTCCCAATTCCGGTCCGGACAAACTCGTATGTTGAAGCTCCGTCCAGTATTTTACAATCGATGTTTGACTTACTAAGGCCAACACTTTCTAGCGAACCACCCGCATTAAGTGTTTTCATAAGATTGCGAACATATTTTCCGGATTGACTAATTTGGCCATCAGACCAGTTTCCACTAGTTCCCGCTCCAGATGTCAGGGCAGAGGAGGTTTCCCCCTTATCACTGATAGACCAGTTTGCCCAACCAACACCAACAGTTTCTACCCAGCTAAGCCACGTATCATTCATATCGCGATTGAAACTTCCGTTTCCGTCAGACTCCGAAGTTCCCCATTCTGTAATAAAAATCGGGAAATCGTTACATTTTCCTCTCAACAGATTATACCTGTAAGAAGCATGGCCAGGAGACGATGCATAGAAGTGCAAAGAATAGGCAATATTGGAATAGCCCGTTATTGGATCAGCCCTTGCCGCCTCAGTACCTGCGGAGTAGTTGGGCGTACCCACAAAGATGATGCCATTCTTGTCATTGTTACGTATAGTCGCTATAACGGTCTTAGCGTAGTTCTTAATTGTCGTCCAGCTGATTTTCTGCCCACCACTTTGCGTATCTGTAGCCCCGTTACAGTTTTCGTACAAGGGTTCGTTGAACACCTCGTACATCACATGCTTATACCCTTTCTGGCTCACATATTGCGACACCTGAGAAAAGAAATTTGTAGCGCTGGAAACATCTTTATGAGCACAATGCGAATGGTTATCTATGATTATGTAAATGCCGCTATTGTTTGTATAATCGATCATATTTTTGGCAAGATTGACATTGAAATCAGCAATAGCAGCACGAACCAGGTTCGCTCCCCAGCCAGTACCGCTAGTCCCAGCCAAAGTGCTCACCACACCAGAGTTATAAAACCGGTCGAACCCCCATATATCCCAGAACATACTCATTCCGCGAAGGATATAGGGGTTCCCATTCTTGTCAACAACATCAAAACCAGATATGCTTAGCTGCCCATGCTCACTAACCGGAGTCGCCCAAACGCCTACAGAAGCAAGCGTAGCTATAGCCACTATTTTCTTTATCAACCCAATCATCATAAGCAATTTCAATAATTAATAATTGAATTCTTTCTTAAAGTAACCATTCAAGTATAGAGCATCAAGCATCTGCAAGGTCGGCTCAAAATAATTCGCCGTCGTAAAAGCCGTGGTCACAACAACATCGTTACAGGCAGCAACACTTGCCGCATAATCCGGATTAACCGTCCAAACAGCGCAGAATGCGCCTCTAAAGTGAGCACCACCGAGCCCAGTAGAAGGCTGATCACCCGTATAAATGTAACGGCTAAGCACCTGCTTGATATCGCCACCCGTTTTTTCGTAAATATACTGAGCCGCCTTAGAAGCCAACGCCTTGGTACTCTCGTCACCATACCAATCGTAATCCCAAATCAAACGCAGGGGGATACGCACACCTTCAAGACCAAAATAATTATTCAGTTTTCCTGTAGAGGAATTGTTACCTGGATCTATTGGAGATCCATTGGCATCACTCCAATCGGGCCATAAGCCATAGCCAGCATCCTGAACCTTTTTCATATAAGCCAGTGTCGCATCTTTTACCTCATTCCACTGAGCGGTGCGCTCCGTGTCATACTTGGCCAGTAATCTCAAAGCAACCAACGAGAAATAGCTGATATTATAACAATAACCATCATTCATGTGCTTTCCGTCATTACCCGGCATAAGCAAGTGAGTCTCCGAATTTACTTCCGTATTGTAAATGGATGCCGCAACTTTTAGAGCGTAGTCCTTATACTCCGCATTTCCTGTTTTGCCATAAGCCATAAGCAAAGCAGTGACAACATCCAAATCGGCATCCGTTGCGGAACCGCCATTAGCAGCCAAAGTAAAACCGCCATTAAACTTGTCCCCTTTGATGTTCCACCGCATAAAATACATGCCACTGGCTTCACTCACTGGATATGCCTTATAGTACTTGAAAAGCCTATCAAATTTATCCATATCATTCATAAAGTAAGTGATGAGCATACCATATCCGATACCCTCGGACACAGTGTTTAAGGGATTATCAAATTTAATACGAGCGGCGCCGGTTATCTTTGACATGTATAAGTCGCCAAGGTCTCCTGGAGACGTGATTTCCTCTTCAGCAGTTACATAGAACCTGCTAATCCAATTAGCATACATGGCTTCCACAGCAGCCGTATTCGGAGCAGGACGTGCCGCATAATAGGTTGCGTTCGCAGCATCTGGAGTCGTCGAAGAACCCGAGTTATCGCCAGGCGTTGTTTCGCCTCCTTCATTTGTACCAGAACCAGGAGTCACAGGTGCAGTGTCATCGGAAGAGCATGCCATAAACAAGGCGACAGACAAGCCCATCAGGGGCAAAAGAAAACGCTTCATACATAAGCCTCTATTTTTTATAGTTTCTGTCTTTAATTTATAAAAAAATAAGCAAAACAGGTTGTAAAATCCTATTTGCAAGCAATTTAACACATCTCACGTGACCCAAAACACAAAGAACCTCCGCGTATCACGCGGAGGCTCTTTAGAAGCTTAATCGCCCTATTACTTGACGAGGATCTTCTGGTTCATGTTGACAGACTTGCCAGCAACGCGAACCATGTAGACACCAGCGTTCAAGCTAGACAGGTTGATAGAAGAGGACACAACGCCGCTCTTGACAACCTGACCCTGGAGGCTCACGATTTCGTAGGTGGCAGCAGAGTTGATGCCACTGAAAGAAAGGGTGCGACCAGAAAGGGTAGCCTTGGCAGAAGAAGCTGCAACAGCATGGATAGCGCTAGGAGTTCCGGAACCGCCCGCGCCGCAACCATCTTCGGCGTAACCGACTTCACTAATGGTCAGCGTACCCTTCTCTTCGGCTGCAGCAGAGTTCTTGATACGAACCTTCAAGGAATGCAGGTTAGCCTTGACTTCATCAAGAGTCTTCGGAGTACCCCAGTTACCACCGTTTGCGAACTTGTCCCAAGTCAAATTGGCGGTACCACCGGTTGCAGGCGGAATCTTGGCATCCCAGGTATTCCAGCCAGCAAGCTCATCATCGGGTCCCTGGCTCAATTCAACGCTAAGCGGGTTAGCACCAGTCCAGGAATAGGCCAAGCAGAAACCAGTCTTGTCAGCAACACTGACAGACTCGGTATCTTTCTTGCCATAGTTGAAGCCGATACCAGCCACAGCCGGAGCCGATTCGGAACCACCAGCAGCAGAAATCGTCACAACCAGGCCAACACCTTCTTGAAGGTTGCCACCGGGAAGGATAGAACCATCGGTTTCGTCGGTTGTTTCAATCTTGTAGGTGCCATCAGGGTTGGTTCCGATGGGGGAGAAGCTATAGGTCTGACCATCCTTGGTATCGCCAGTATAGGCAAACCACCATCCACCGGTGCTCTGGTAGCAAGCATTCTTAGCATCCTGATCAGCAGCAGACGCCATACAAGAAACGGCACCCGGCACCTGGACCTGGTATGCATCAACCGTCATGTTCCAAAGGGAACCTGTGGCAAGGGATGCAGAAGCGGCCGCAAGGCCGAAAATTGCAAGGTTTTTCATATTTCTCTCTCTTTTTAAGGTTTATGATGTTAAAATATATCTTTTTTTTGAAAAAGGGAAAGGTTTTTCAGTTTTATTTTTGTTTTTTTACAAAAAAGTGCTGAAAACCACTTTACTTTTTCTTTTTCTTGGGTTGATAATCAATATCAGGCCTCAAAATCTGGCCAACTGTCACCAAAAGCGACACAATGGGTTCCTTGTGGTCTCCCGAAATATCGTACATGGCAACACCGCCAAATCCATTTTCCTTGACAAAGGTAGCCATAGCTTTCATGGACGGAATCCCATTAAACACTATCGTTTCTGTTGCACTTACAGCAACTTCACTCAAGGAAGCCTCGTCGAAAGAAATTTTGTAGTCTGGGGTGTCAAAGGCAGTCATTAGATCCTTATATTGTAGATATCCTTCGTTGCCACTACCCACACCCTCATGTGAAGATCCCAAACCTGTAGCCTTGTAAAAAGATTTGCCGTACATAGGGACAACAGGAATAATCTTTTCGGAGGCCAACTTAGAGGAATACGTCTTCAACACATCTTTAGCCTTTGCGAAATTAGAATTAGGGACCACTTTTTCCTCTTCGGCACTAGCCTGATCCGTGAAGGACACCATAAGGCCAGTCAGCTGAGAAAGGGCCTCAGCTGGGTATGCCGAAACAGCCTCTTCTGAGCCCACCGCAGAGGCGTAGACATTAAGCCCAGCATTGGTCAAAGACACCACTAGCTTTCCCCAAGCCTTGTATTCTGAATCCTCCGACGGAATCCAATCCAACTCAACACCTTTAAGTCCGGAAGCTTCTGCAAACGACTTGACTGTTTCAGTCAATTTCGAACAGGCCTCATCGCTAGAAGCAACGGCTTTCATGGATTCCTCGTTGCCGGCACCACCGACAATGGCAATTACCCCGACCTTGTTTTGCTTTGCCAGCTCCAACAACTTCTTAAAATTCGGTTCGTCGGATTCGTCTGCGTTGGTGAGGCTGGAACCATCTTCACTAGGGACAAAATAACCGTAATGAATGTCGGTCAAAAAACTATACCTAACATCTGTTGGAGTAAATTGAGAATACTGCAACCAGTTGGGATAATAGGCATCTACCCGAAACTCGGCTGCCAAAAGAATCGTGGCCGAGAACAACAATATCGCATAAACCTTGTTCAACATCTTTCACCACCTTACTTAATCGAATAAACTAAGCCATCTTTTTTGTTCATGCAAAAAATATAGGCATTATAATCCATGATACGGGGTCGTACTCCAAGCGTATCTGGATGTATTTCAGACTTTGGCGCACCCATTTCTCCCGCTTCGCAATAACGATAGGCACGGCCCTCAAGGGCGCCAAAAATAACGTAGTGCAACCTTAGCGCGTCTTCGTCATAGACAAATTCTTCTATAAACTTCTTGTCTTCATTAATAGAAGGCTTGCCCGACTGAACCAAGTTGAAAAGCGTAACCATAAACCTCTGTTCCTTATTCAAAGAATCAGCAGAAGGCCACATTTCTTCTTTGTAACCAGCCATCAAGAACACTTTATGTGTGAACGCCGTATCGCTATGGATAAACGCAGAAGTGTCTGCATTATACCGTTCTTTCGCAACAGCGGCAATAGGTTTTTTAGAGCCATCCTCTAATTCAACAGAATCTTGAGTCATACTCATAGAATCCAAAAAGGCTTGATTCCTGCTTCGAACGGCTTGAATGATCTGGCTGTACTTTACATCCGAGTTTATCTCCAAATAAGTATTCAGGTCGAAATCAGCCGGTTCAACAAACAAATCAGTTTCAATCTGTGCACCAGGGTCAACATTGGACGTGCCAATAACGGTATCATCGGGATCCATAGACATATCAGAACAGGCCACAACAGCCAAAGAAGCCGTCAAAGCAAAACTAGCAAGAAATTTCATTACAAGCCTCCTTAAAATTTCACCGTCACATCGGCCATGATAACATTCTTGCTCAATTCCATTGTCGCAGCACCAGATGTGCCGACATAGTCAATAGAATTGGTTATATAACCATATTCAACAGTGGCGTAAGCTCCGGCAGTAATCTTGTAACGCAGTCCGCCCAAAGCAAGCATCTCCGATGTTCCATCCAAGATTGCCAAATAGGGCTTCCCAAATTCCAGATTCAGCATCTGGAATCCCGTTAACAGCGATACACGATTCCATGTCACATCCAATCCGGCCATCATGCGAGAAGATGTCCTCTCAAACCCATCTGTCTCTTTAGACATCTCATAAGAACCGCCCAATTGTATTCCCCATTCCTTTCCCATGGACAACAATCTTGCGAAATCCACATTGGCTCCACCACCAAACTTCATATACTTTGTTCCAGAGATGAAATCAAGGGTATCGGTTGCTTCCAACTCATCTGCATTATAAAAGCCTGCCAAGATACGAACGGCAATGGCGTCATTCCACTTACCACTCAAATCGATATCACCACCGGTCCTATTAGGCGTAGCGTACCCAAAGGGCAAAGCCATATCATTAGACGGGTCCAGCGCCAGCGAAGTCTTTAAAAGGTCATTACGCTGCAGCACCACGTTATTATATCCGTTTCTATAATACTGAGCGTATTTGAAATTATTATAGAGCTGGTTATACGCACCCTCCATGGCCGATCCAGCAAGCATATTCGCCGAATTAAGCGGGACCGATTCATAAAGCGTAAAATAAAGGTTTTCTAGGGACCCAGAACGAACATTGGCAAGAAGACCATCTAAGGTTGTTGTACTAAACGAAGCTTCGCTATTCAATACAGGAACATTGCCCAAAGAAGCCGGTGTCATAGCAAGTTCGGCCTGAAAATCCTTATCCACCTTCACAAAATTTGCTTTAGCATTAAAATCGATGGTTCCAACAGAGCCGTCTGCAAAGGCCTCTACATGGAGGGCCGGTTTATTCTCTAAACCCGCAATCTTGTCTATAGTCGGAACATTTTTTGAAACTTCGGAATTAGTCAAATAACCCCTATCCGAATCAATACTCCCGTCTTCATTTAATGCCGAGTCAATAACCACCAACATCTTCTTTTCTGTTTCAGTGATCATGTGATCCCTCAGATAACTCCAATAGGACATGGCGTATTCCGCATTTACGCCGAAATGCAAATTGCCGGGCATCAAGCGTTTAGAATCAAAACCAAGTTCTCCACTCATTACGTTGTTTCTTTCATAATAAATCTCATCAGAGGCTGTGAGCATATTCACAGCTCGGGTACTGCGAACATGATCAAATACATAAGCATCATTGAAACCAAGGGTTATCCCCTTTACATCGACTCCAACTGCACCCGCAAAGAGATATCTGTCCGCATCATCGTAGTCAAAAAACACCTGCGTACTTTTCTTGGCCACATTGCGAATTCGTGCAAGAGTTCCATGCAACATCAAATCATCTACAGGGCCGAGCTCATTAGAATGATATTCCAGGTTGACGCCCTGCATTAAACGATTATTGGACCCCTCTAAGTTTTTATCTGCCATCACCTCAGCCCGGTGTTCGGCAAGGATGGTAGGTTCGAAGATAAAATCAGGCATGGGCTGATAGATGGTCAGCGGAGTGTAAGCCACTCGCATATGACCCAGATTGAATTTCAAATGGTTATTTAGGCTCATGCCATCGTAAGACCACCAAGTGGTTATGGGAGAATTATTTCCCTCGCGATGCGCATTCTGCCAATCTTTATGGAATCGTAAATCAAACCGAGCTACAGATTCTGAACTAGGGCGAATGGAAAAACCCATATTCACATGCGTGTAAGCAGAGCTTTCTGTCAGCTGCGATTCTTCTATAGCTTCATCAGCATCTAAAGAAGAACGCAAATACCCCGCACGCGCAGTACCATTAATTGCGAAGCCCAAGGCATTGGCCTCATAGTTTGTCAACTTTTCTAAAAGACTCAGCTGGCGTTCCTCAACAGAAGCAGAATCACCATCAGCCTCTTGCTGAGCAAATGCAGTCCCTACTAGAAATACCAGCGAAGAAAGGGCGGCCTTAAAAATCATTGTCTTTGTATCCTTGTACATGTCCAAACCTCCCCCTAGAACTCAACATTCACACTTGCTTGCACAATACTACGGACGAACTTATGCCTTAACCTTTGGGCCGTAGACTCGCGAGAGGCTATAGCCATATAATCTGGCAGGTTGGTTTCCGTGTCAGCCACAAAGGTATTCTTCACAGCATTATAGTTTCCGCCTAGCAAGCCATCCACAGCATAACTGTTCGAAACAGAGGCTTGTCCGTAATTCAAAGCCAACCAGGCATGAGGAGCCAACGTGTAATCAAGCCCCACCATCCATTGAATTTGCTTGCCCTTCATAATAGGTGCAACAGCCACATTCAAGTTGCTCATCATCGCTTGTTGGAGCAATGCGCCATCCGCATTTAATTCGGCATCAATACGCTGAGCCCCCACAGAAACACCAAAACGCTTCCAGTAACGAGCATACAGCCCCACATTGATAAAGTCCGTCTTGAATTCGGCATCGGAAATAGAGCGCTCTGCGTGCTTGTAGCTACCGCTCAATTCTAGCGGCAGTTTAATTCCCAGCAAAGCAAGGATATCTATTTTGCCTCCACCACCATATTCCACAAAAGAGGCCTTATCCAAGTTCCCCAAGCCCTTCACCTGCTCCATTTTGGTAAACAATCCCTGCACTTCTACAACATTATTTTCGCCAAGACCAGCCACTAAATTGGCACGGAAACCATTGCGGTTTGAAGTTGCAAGCCCAAAGGGCAAGGCCATCTGGATACTAGCATCGGATAATTCATCAATCAGAGCGAGTTCCTTTCTTGTCATGGTAGCAGTCGTATAAGATGTCTTTGCATACGGAGCAATGTTATAGCTCCTTGTCTGCCCGTTTTTCATAGCTTCGTCATCATTAGCCAAAGTTTTAGATGCTGGCGAATGTTTCGGGGTAAAGAAATAAAGAGCATCAAAGGTAGAATAAAGCGGTGCATAGGGGCCATACTTTGTCAAATCCCCATCCTTATCGGAATTCATTACACGCCTTGCCACAAAAGAGGGTGACTGAGCCAAAGAGTTAAACCAGGCTGAATCATTGTGAACATAATCAATACCCACGTTCACCATCCAACTTGACGTGCGGAACCCGGCATTCAAATTAGCCGTAACAGCCATGCCCTTGTCCGTTTTATTATCGGAAGAAAGCGTTTTCAGTGTATCGAAAATATTCCCCCGTTCATCGCGCAAAAGGGAAGACGGTTCCATAACAGGAGCTCCGTCTTCTCCAGTCACAACGGAACCCCATTGATCATAAGCTATCTGGAGAGAATCTACATAAGTAGTTTTTTCCTCGTAAACTTTATCCATAGAATAAGCGAATTCTCCAGTAACATCCAAAATCAGGTTCTTGTTACCAAGCAACCCCGCCACATCGGCACCTAGTCGGACGGCGCCCACCTTTGTATCCTGCGGCAACGAATCCTTAAAATTTACCGGCATACGTTTAAACATATGCTCTGGTTCTGCTCCAGTATACAAATCATTCTTATAATAGGTATAGGTCTTAGATTTTTCGTCATCCCACGTATAAATGTAGGTAGCACCAACCATCAAATTCTTGTTGAGAGGGAACAACTCAAAGTTGGCAATAGCCGCATACTTGTCAAAAGTTCCCGTTTGTGTCGCCCCAGCAATATTTTCACCAGGAAGCAGGTTTCCCATAGCACCCGTCGTATCCAAGCGTTCTGCCCTACGTAAACGAACTAGCATTCCCTCTGTACGAAGTTCGCCGAAAGTCGCCCCCATGTCCTTGCGGAACTGAAGGTTCACCCCCTGCAAATTCCGCTGATTCCCTTGGATCAGAGCCTCTCGTTCACCCATTTCACGGTTGCGGGCAAAAATCATAGGCTCATACATAATATCAACACCCGGCATATATAATGTCAAAGGTGAATACTGTTGACGAAAATCACCCACTACCCAATGAAAATTTTTGCCTATCTCGCCTTCAACATTAGCCCACTGAACATTGACCATTGTTGCCGAATTAGCGAAGTAGTCCTGCATGCCTGCGCCCATTCGCATCAACAGATTTGCGCGAACAAAATCCCAAGGCCTAAAATGCATATCCAAATCTAACTGGACAAATTCATTCATTTCACGATCAGGCATATGGTTGTATGCATCTACGTCTTGGTCTATGTCAATATTGGACTTATTGTAAACCGCACGAACTGTTCCGCCAATATCAATCCCCCGCTGGGATTCTAATTTTTCGACGGTGCTATCAATCTTAGCCTGATTGTCGGCGACTGCAGAAGCAGAAGCAATTGCAGAAAAAGTAACGAGACCTATAAGTAATCTTTTTAGCATAATCAACCCCTACTAGAACCACATTTTGGATTCAACTGCAAAATAATGGCCCTTCCAATCATTTTCAGACGCAAACTCATCGCTATGGGTCATCCACTTGTAGCGGAAGTGCACCCCCGCTCTAGGCGTGAAATCCCAATCCAAACCAAATCCAAGAGCAGTCTCCAGAATATTGATTGGAGCATGCTCGTACTTGAAAGCGCCATTCTTATAGGCCGCCGTATAGGTTGTTCCCTGAGAAGGCAGACCAGAATTAATCTTTCTCATGACAAATGCGTTTTCTGCACGGAACGATTCAAATCCCATAATCAACAGACCATGAAGCGTGGGCGTAATGGCAATCGCAGGCTCAGACTGCACGAACCAGCTCCACATTAACATGTCCTTTTGGGACTCGCTATAGGCAATAGGAGCGAAAGAGGTAGAAACACCAGACAAGGCAGAGTAAACACTCAACATAATATTCCTGTCCGTATTGAACCAGTGACCAATATCATAACCGGCATCGATAACCAAGGATGTATTCCACTTAACATGCTGAGGAATATTCGCAGTCGCAGCGTCCTCAGCCGAGTTGTACGGAACAAAACCATCCCAAAGTTCCCAAGTGCCACCTCTAAGGCCACCCGTCTGTTCGTCAAGCTTATTCACAGATTTGCCACCGACACGAGAAAGATAACGGGCGTCGTTGAGAACGTTTCCAGAATCCGAATGGAACAGGGACTTGAATTTTGTCCATGAATTGCTTGATTCCCAAACCGCGCGACCGTTCAGGTTATATTTGAAATTGATAACGTCATCACCCTCTTCTATCTGTTTGTGAACGCCATATTGGGCATCAAATCGACCTCGGTTGAACTGGGGTTCAACTTTCACGTTAGCACCCATCATGTTGGGTCCGTAGCGGAAAGTCCCTGCGCCAACATAAAATTCATCCTGACGCCATGAGCGGAAACGAGAAGGGTCAGTCATACCGAAAGGCGAAAAGAAGTCCTTAGGAAGGTAAACCGCTTCAAGGGTAATAGGCTCCCAATGCTTATCCTGGGCCTTGATGTATAAGCCAAAAGCCGGAGTTGACGTTCCCTCGTCAAAGAACCCCTTTTCATAATTGGCAGCAATAGTCGTGTCTTGAATGCGCTTAAACATAGTGGAGTCATCCCAACTCAGGGCCATATCCATCATTAGATAAAATTTTGGCGTCAAGTTACCCTTGATGTCAATGGACGCCACATGGTTATCAACAATGTAAGGGTCACCATCAGCATTCTTAAAAGTATACCCAGGCTGATAAATAATGTCATTTTCAAAGGTAACACCTAAATAGTTGGCCCCGACAGTCATGTCAGACCCAGCAAGTTCAATTTTTTCCTTGGCCAAGCGAGCGTGATAGACCATGCCACTGAAGTCATAGGTACCCACCATTTCTAGCTCACCCGGTTGTCCACCCAACATTCTTGTACCATCTCGAGCGCCAATATCCATATCCATGGGCTGTGACAGCATAAACTGAGCCTTCATGTTCCATGGCAGCGTGTGAACATCTAGGAACAGGCCTCCAAAAGAACGATTAGTCCAAAAAGCACGGCCACCTTCTTTTACAGGATGAAAATTCTTTTCTTTATAGTAGGTACTTACCACCTTTTCGTCTTCGAAGGTCTCATATTGCGAGGCAAAGCGCGCCATGGTCTCTCTTTCCCACATTGTCAAAGGACTGGAACTCGCCCAGATAACGCCTCCAGCAAGGAAAGTTGCACCGAAACTACCCGCACGGACATCGATACCCGCAAGCATGTTCTCGTTCACCGCAATGCCATAGTAATCGGTCCAATGAGCAAAGGGAACACGCTCACCATTATTGAACGGGCCCTGATTAGGCGCATAAGCCTCATCGTTTTCAAAATACCCCGAAAAATCAAAAGGCAGATACAGATTCGTAAAGACTGTCAGGAACGATGCTGGAGAAACAACAAACCCCAAATTCAACGCTGACTCCACCCTAGTACGGCTTCGGTCATTGTTTTCAAATGGAGCAGCCTCGTAAAAATCAAAATGCTTAAAGCGAATCGTCATGTCGCCAGACACGGCAACAGGGCGATCATCCTTGCCCACCACAGTAGAGGAGGCAAACTCTTCCAATGAATCCAACCTTGCTTCTACGCGATCCAACTGCTCTTCGGGAGTCTCTGCAGCCCAAGAAGTCGCCGCCATGAGGCCAATAGCCAATAAACACAAGCTCTTATACATGAAAAACCTCATTAAAACTCATTACGATACGGATAATTGGCCGGACCCTGGTATTCAGGTCCAGTTTTACGAATTACAACATCGTCAATCCAGACCTTGAACGACTGGTTTTCGTCTTTGCGAACTTCGAGGCGGAAGCCCTTGAAGTTACTCCAAGCAAAAGGCAACATTACGTCGCGGGTATTCTTGGCATCCCAATAGAGCCCAGTCAAACCAAAAGTCTTAAGCGGAATACTAAAATGCTTCCACTCCTTGGTGATTTCGCCAAAACTCTTGGAACGGAGCTTAACCTGCAAAGATTCACCGTTGCTCTTGACGCCATCGTCCACCAGCACAAACAGTGCATTTTCGCCACCTTCGGCACCCTTAATCCAGAACTCCAAGGAGCCTTCCTCAAAATAGGGCGTCAAATCCACAGAACCCGCAATACAAATGGCTACGCCAGAATAGTCACTAGCAATGAGCTCAATCTGCATAGCCAGGTCGCCTTCCATAGCACCAGCCACGTCCGTCATGAACGGTTCGGGGTTTTCACGGGGGTACTGATAAGTATATCCACCACCACGAGGAATACCCTCGCGCATCACAATAGACGCAACATCTTTGTTCTGCTGGAACGGCTTTGGTTCCTTCGGAGTAAAACGCTGAGCATCGCGGTCACGGTATTCACTGAAACTTGCCGAGGCCATTACTGCAAAAGCAAGGACAATGAAAGCAACAGAAAAGCATATTTTTCGCATAGAGAGTCTCCAACTCTGTCTAATCTAGCTTTTTATTTCCATTTTTGAATAAAAATCATGAAAAAAAAGCTAAACCGACATTAAATATAGCCTTGTTCAAAAAAAACAGTGCAACCTCTGAGTAATATTTGTGCACAAGTGTAGACAAAAACCACCCCAACCTTGCTTTTTTTGTGCTTTTTTAGGTTAAATTTAACATATGACTATCAAAACATCTTTCATTATCTCCTTGAGCGCTCTTGCATTCTTTGCCTGCGGGTCCGAAAGCGGCGAGGGCAATTTCAGCAACAATCCCAAAGCCGAAGAAACCGAGGAATCTTCATCTTCGGTAGCAGAATCTTCTGCTCAACAAGAAGAAAGCCGAAAAGCCATCGATTATTCCAAAGGAAAGGCCATGAACGCAAAAATTGGTCGAGGAATAAACATGGGCAACACTTTTGACGCCACTTGCGAAACTTGCTGGGGTGCAGGCCCCATTGAAGAATACCAAGTGAAAGCCATCAAGGAGGCCGGGTTCAATTCTATCCGTCTCCCTGTCCGCTGGGACAGAGAAGCCTCCTCGACCCCTCCCTATACCATTTCTGATACCTATCTAGCTAGGGTTAAGGAAGTTGTGGGTTGGATTAACGCACAGGGGCTTATTGCTATCATCAACATGCACCACCACCAATCCTTCTTAACCGACACCACCGCAGGCGCAAGACCTATTGCAGAAAACACCGAAAAACACCTAACTCGCGTAGATTCTATCTGGCGTCAAGTGGCGGACTACTTTGCAAAAGTTAGCAGCGACTCCCTAGTTTTTGAACTATTCAACGAACCTAGATGGGCGGTCACGGCCGAAATTCACAACCAGATGATTGCTCGCACCTACCCCATTATCCGCAAGAACAACCCCGACAGGACCTTGATGTACGGTTCCTATATGTACAACGCCTATTCCGGGATCAAGACCCTTAAACTTCCAGAAGATGGCAACATCATCTTTACCCCTCACTACTATGTTCCATCCACATTCGCTCTCCAAGGTGAAGGAGGTCGATGCTCCGAAAATCCAAAAACTTGGGAAGGCACTTCTAGCGAAATCAAATCTATGACAGAAGACTTTGACAAGATGGTTTCCTTGGCCGATGAATACTACCCTGGAGGCCTCCCCATCAATATCGGAGAATTCGGAGCGACTTATTGTGGTGGGATTTCTTCTAGGGTCAAATGGGTCAAGCAGGTTGTCAAATTAGCCAAGGAAAGAGGATTCTCTTGGAACTACTGGGGATTCACAAACATTGGCGGTTACGAAATCTATGACAAAAAAACACAGACCTGGTCCGATACAGAAACACTAAACGCTCTGCTAAATTAGCCCCCACACACAAAAAGATTACTTGGATGACCAAAAGCAGACGCCTTTGAGTTCGCATTAAAGCGAACACCTCTAGATTTCCATACAAAAAGAGCCGTATTGAACGGCTCTTTTTTCGCGAAAACTATTAGTCTAGCGCTTCACGAACCTCAGCGTCTTCTCGACAGAGCCCTGGCGCATCCGAACAATGTAGGCTCCTGCAGGTATTGCGGAGTCAGACCAACTTATAGAGTGCTCCCCAGCAACAAGGCTTTCGTTTACAACATTAGCAACGCGATGACCCTGCAAATTGAAAATGTCTACAACGACTCTTCCAGAGATTGGAACACTCAAATTAATCTCTCCTCTATGTACCCGAATACCAAGAGCGGTAGATGCCAGCTGTTTCCTAGTGATTGACGCAGGCGGTGTATAGATATCTGCAGGAATTGTCGTCGGAGCAACTACATTTATAGGTGTCCCATTACCCGTCAATGTTATTATTTCTGAAGCAACCTTAGTATCAGCCACGCCATCAGTCACAACAACCAAGATAGTGACATCTCCAGTCGTGCTTCCATTAGGTGTATAGATTAGCGTATCTTTTTTCTCATTGAACGACACACTACCCGGGTACTGTGGATCCAGGTAAGCCACCTTAAACGTCAACTCATCACCATCTTTATCCTTTGCATTGACATTGTTGATCCCAATATAGACGGGAGACGTATTCTCTCTATTACCAATCTTTGTTTTGACATAAATGGTCGGAACCTGGTTTTCGCAAATCAGGGTAGCAGTTCCGCGAGATTCACCATTTGCATTTTTGGCCGTGTAATCCAATGTCACAGGGCCAGTCTGACCTGTCGGTGTGTAGTAGATTGTATCGTTTGAGAACGTGACGGAGCCCGAAGATACAGTCGCCGCTGTCACAGACATGTCTTTGGCCACCTTGGAGACCGTGTTCACAGCACCCAGATTTTTTGCAAGTAGAATAGCACTTGTGGCCTTATAGCTAACGCTTACTGTCGTATCCTTGAGAATCGGCTTACGATTTGTCATATTCACAAAGATTTTTTCGTTAGTTGTAACACCATTCTTAGTCACGGAGTACTGAATGTACACATTCTCCGCAGATCCATACTCTAGACTTTGGAATGAAATGGAGTTTGCCGTATGAGTTACAGTGCCAGAATTTGTTGTTGCCGATGATATTTCACCCACAATACCCAATTCCGAAGAGAAAGTCTTTGAGGCTCCTTCCGCAATGGAAACCTTAAAAGTTTTACCCTGAGGATGGCTACTCGGAATAAAACTTGTCCACTTATTTGTACTCATAAATGCGGCAAACACACCCGCAGTAGAATTTGTTCCTGAGAACAGATTCTTGTAATTGTCCAAATTCGTGGTGTTCGCCGCTGCAGGGAACATGGCCGAAGACTGGCCGTCATTTCCGGCAAACCACATACAGCCACTAATCTTGTTCTGATCCATCCAAGAACGCCAACCGGATGCATCGACCACCTGGCCGTCACCATCAGAACCGGTAGCGCCCCATTCTGTCACGAATGTGGGGGTACTAGAGGTTTTATTACCCTGATAGCTGTTATGATTGGCTGCTGCATAAAAATGCAGGGTATAAGCAATATTTTTATAGGTATTGTGGAGTCCCTGCCGTTCCTGCTCATTTGGCTTGGACGAATAGAAATTTGTTCCGACAATCACCAAATTATCGTTGCCAGCATCTCGAATTGCCTTGGTAACCTGTGTTGCATATTGGTTGATTCTGCTGGCATCATCACTAACCGGTTCGTTGTAAATTTCCCAGATAATGTTGGGAACATCCTTGTATTCCGTGGCCATTTCCTTAAAGAAGTTTGCCGCTTCAGAGACTTCACTACTCGCATTATGAGAATGCCAGTCCACGATGACGTAAATATCATCTTGAATAGCTTGATCTACAATCAATTTGATAAGCGCTTTTTGACCCGCCTTATAAGCTCCAGTGGCTCCAGCTTGATCCTTAGACAAATAACCATAGCTGGTCACACCCGTATTTCCATCTGTTACTGAAATGGGACCAGAATTTTCCTTGTAATATCTAATAGCCATAGGAGCACGGATAATACCGATGTCAAAATTGGAGACAAACCAGTCTACCGTCACAGGACTGAACAAAGCTGCCGGCGAACCTGTGGACCAGAAAAGGCTTGGCCCTTTCAACTGAATAGGAACGGAATTGCCTGTTTTTTCGCCGCAAATGTTGGTTCCGCAAGCTACAAGTTTGCCAAAATGGCTCACAGGACCCGCAAAAGCCATAGCAGATGCCAGCACCACTAAACCGAATACTTTGGTTTTTATAGACATAAAAATCTCCCAGGGCATAAAATACCCCTCTTAACTTCAACCCATAAAATAATCTTTTATTTGGGAATTTTCAGCAATTGTATGTAAAAAAATCGGTTCGTATGGAAAACAAAAGTTTAGTTTTGTTAACAAACGGAACGAATCGTGACGATTATCACACTACAGCCCCTTTTCAAGGGTGTAGTCCGAAATCTTGATCAGAGTATCGAGGGTGGCCTTCAGGTAGGCGCCCTCTTTTTGTACACCGTCCGAAGGGGCGGAACTGCCGGCAAGAAGTTCATGTTCCTGGCGGGTGTCGCCATCGGCAAAGAGGTAGGTTTCGTCGAAGGAGGGGTACTTGGCCACAAAGCGGTAGCCGTCGAGGCCGATGGCGGAGTAGCCGGAGTAGGCCCCCAGGGAAAGGCCCGCAAGCACTGGGGTGCTGGTGTTGGTCTGAACCGTGTCATTGACGCTGGTCTGAACCGTGTCAGCGGCGTAGGTCTGAACCGCGCCACCTCTCAACAAGTTATGTCCCATGAAAATGTTGGGTACGGCAAAGCCCGCCAGTTCAAGCACCGTAGGGGCGATGTCGATTTGGGCCGCCGTGGTGGTATCGCGGGTGGCGTCCAAGCCTTCGCCGTGAATCATGAAGGGAATCCAGCTCACATTGGAAAATCCGCCGCCGTTCATGGTAGAGACACCGTTTTCGCCCAGAGGGAATCCGTGGTCCGCCATGACGATCACATAGGTGTTCTTATACCATTCCTCGTTTTCTACCGCGTGGATGAACCGGGCCAGCTGCCGGTCAGCATAGCCCATGGTCACGTTGATGCGCTCCTGCAGAGGGCGGTTCTTTTCTTCGTCGGTCATGCCCGCCGCAAAGTTGAAGGGGTAATGGTTGGAGCGGGTCATGAGGGTGGCCAAGAAGGGCTTTCCGCTCTTGGCCAACGTGTCGCGCACATATTCGATGGCGTTGTCCATGAAGGTGGAGTCGTCTTCACGCTCGCGGTTGTAATGCTGCTGCGTGTACCACTTGGACATCCAGACGCCCAGATTGTCCCAAGCGGGGTCGGCGGCGGACATGTAGTGGGTGCTGTAGCCGTTTTCGGTCAATACGGAGACAAAGCTGGGGAGCGTCACGTGGGCAAGATCGGTGGCCTGTGCCAGGCGGGAATGATGCGGGATGCCGATGTGGGTAGAGAGCACGCCGCCGGTAGTGGGAACGCCGCTGGTATGCATGCGCATCCACACGTGGGAATGTGCCGCCAGGGAATCCATAAAGGGCGTAGGCGACGGTTGGATTTGCGGGTTCATGTAACCCGTGTTGAAGCCCCGCTGGGATTCCATCAACACCAAAATGAAATTGGGCCGCATTTCCCGCTGGGCCGCCAGTTTTTCGCTCTGGAGCAGGGACTGAGTCGGTTTGCGGTAAAGGGGCAGGTGATTACCCGCATCGCTATCCACAAACTGCCACGACGAATCCCCTTCCACCTTTTGCCACAGGTTCTGGTAGGCCATGCGGTAGATGGACAGGTCCGCTTCGGAAAGTCCCTGTGCCGTCTTGGATTCGAACAGGTCCCGATAAATCAGCGATACCACCGGACGGAGCTTTGTCATGCGGGCGTTACCGGTCCAGATAAAGTAAACGAACAGGTAGGAGGCGACGTAGAACACCAGCATAGCGATGACGGACTTTTTCACGTAGAAACGGTTTTCGCAGGAACTATCTGTGCCGACGGTGCGGGGGCAATACCACCTGCAGAACAGACGGTACAGGCCGTAAGCCGCAGGCAACATCAGCAGGAGCACCACGAACTGCAGGTAAGGCACCGACAAATCGTTGGCCACGTAGTCGTAGAAAACGATAATGGACGAAGTGTCCTTGTAGGTATCCACCAACCCGAAGGTCAAGTGCCCGCCCAAAAAGCGTTGGGTCTCGTTGTCCAGAAGGGTGAGCAGCAAGATTACGCTATGAAAAACGGCATAGAAGACAGCGGTGACTTTTGCAACTTTCTGGACAATTGCAGCTTGCGAGTCCGGCTTGATCTTGGAGACGAGAAGTGCGACCAACGCTCCCAAGGCAACAAACACCACCAGGGCGTTCACAATCCACATGAAGTCGATACAGACCGCATGGAAGATGAACCAGTCCGGCTTAGAGACGAAGGGGAATCCGTAGGGGTTGCTGCGGAACAGCAACAGGACCCGCAAGACGATGTGGACCACCCACACCGCCAGGGATATCAGGACAAGTTTCTGAAAGGGGGCGAAAAGCTTCATTTACCCTTCGCGGCCAAGCATGAAGGCCTTCTTATTACCCTCGTGGAACTTTTCGGCGAAGAGCTTGTTCAAAGCGACCGTCCACTGGTCCACCGTGAAGTCGAAATGCTTGCTGAGCTTGCCGAGCATCGCGACGTTCAGGGCCTTCACGTTCTCGAGCTTCGAGACATCGATGTCCGCCGGAGTGAGGAGCACGCCGCCCTGCTTGAGGAAGGCCTCGTTCACCACGACCTGCGTCTCGTCGAATACCACCAGGTAGTCGGCCTCGCCCGTCGGGATCATCGGAGACTGCACCTCTTCGCCCTTCGCGAAGCGGACATCAGATGCGATGGAACCGCCGCGCTGGCTCATGCCGTGCACTTCGGCCTTCTTCACGTCGTAACCCTGTTCGAACACGAGTTCCGCCATCACGTCGCTCGCCTTGATAACGCCTGTGCCACCGAGGCCGGCAAATTTCACGTTAACTACGCTCATAAAAACTTCTCCTTAAAAGTTGCCGTTCTTCTTTGCAGCGGCTTCGGACTCGGCGAGAGCCTTTTCCGCCTTTTCCTTGTTGGCCTTGTCCCAGGCGAGGATGCTCTTGAGGGCGAGAATGCAGGGGCTCTTCGCCACGATGAGCGTGAGCTCGTCCTTCTCGAGCGCTTCTTTGACGAGGCGCTTGAATTCCTCGGGTTCCTTGACCTGGTTCACTTCGTAGACGTTGTCGAAACCGGCGGTCTTAGCGATGGCGCCGTAGTCCAGCTTGTAGGCCGGGCTGTGGTCGAGGTGACGGCCCGTACCCGGGTGTTCCTGCTGGCCCGTCATGGCGGTGATGCTGTTGTCGAGAATGATGACCACATGGCCCGTTTCGGGGCGGTTGTAGCCCGCTTCCACGAGGCCCGTGATGCCGCTGTGCACGAAGGTGGAGTCGCCAATCACGGAGACGACCTTCTTGGCCTGTTCCCGCGGGAGCACGTTGCGCAGGCCAATACCCATGCCGATAGCGGCACCCATGTCAATCATGTAGTCCATCGCGCTGATAGGCGGGAGGGCTGCCAGCGTGTAGCAGCCGATGTCGCCGGAAACGATGCAGTCGAGTTCCTTGAGAACCGCGAAAGAGCTGCGGTGCGGGCAGCCTGGGCAGAGCATAGGCGGCTTGCCCT
>DGRZ01000035.1:0-4804 GCA_002391195.1 Fibrobacter sp. UBA4375
GCCATGTTGGTGGCGATGGTCACCTTGCCCTTGTAGCCGGCGTACTGGATGATTTCGGCTTCGCGGCTATGGTTCTTGGCGTTCAACACCTCGTGGGGGATTCCTTCCTTTTCCAAAAGGCCGTGGAGGTGTTCGGACTTTTCGATGGAGGCGGTACCCACCAGCAGGGGCTGGCCCTTTTCGTGGCGGTCCTTGATTTCTGCCACGATGGCTTTCCACTTGGCCCCTTCGGACTTGTACACCATATCCTGCATGTCCTTGCGGATGCAGGGCTTGTTGGTGGGAATCACCCAAGTGTTCATGTTGTAAATCTTGATGAATTCCGTAGCTTCCGTCTCGGCGGTACCGGTCATACCGGAGAGCTTCTTGTACATGCGGAAGTAGTTCTGGAACGTAATCGTTGCAAGGGTCTGGTTCTCGCGACGGATCTGCACCTTTTCCTTGGCTTCGATGGCCTGGTGCATGCCGTTGCTGTAGCGACGGCCTTCCATGAGGCGGCCCGTGTTTTCGTCCACGATGATGATTTCGCCGTCACGCACAATGTAATCCACGTCGCGTTCGTACAGGTGCCAGGCGCGCAGGGCCTGGTCCAAGAAGTGCACCCAGTCAGCGTGTTCGCCGTACAGGTTGGTAATCTGCATCAGGCTTTCTACGTGGTTTACGCCCTTTTCGGTGAGCTGGATGTTCTTGTCCTTCTCGTCGACGGAGAAGTCCTTGTTCTTGACAAGCTTCTGGGCAATCTCGTTGGCCTTGGCGTACTTGTCGGTAGCGTCTTCGGCAGGTCCGCTGATGATGAGCGGCGTACGGGCCTCGTCAATGAGGATAGAGTCCACTTCGTCCACGATACAGAAGTTCAGTTCCCGCTGCACCAGCTGGCTGGGTTCTACCGCCATGTTGTCACGGAGGTAGTCAAAGCCGAATTCGTTGTTGGTGCCGTAGGTCACGTCGCTGTTGTAGCTCTTGCGGCGCTGCTCGGAATTGAGGCCGTTCACGATAAGGCCCACGGTGAGTCCCAGGAACTGGTACACCAGACCCATCTGCTTGGCGTCACGGCCGGCCAGGTAGTCGTTCACTGTCACCACATGCACGCCATGTCCAGAAAGACCGTTCAGGTAAACGGGGAGGGCGGCAGCGAGGGTCTTACCTTCACCGGTGGCCATTTCGGCGATGGCGCCTTCGTGTAGCACCAGGCCACCGATCATCTGCACGTCAAAAGGCATCATGCGGAAGGGCTTTACCGATTCGGGGTACAGCTCACGGACCTTCGCGTAGAGGGCGGCAGGCAGGTAAACTTCCCATTCGTTCTTGCCGCTGGCGAGTTCTGCCTTGGCCGTTTCCACTGCGCCCTGCAGTTCGGGTCCCAGGCGGCTGAAGTCGAATTCGAATTCCGGCTTGAAGATATTGAAGATACCCAGGCGGCGGTCGCAGGCTTCTTGACACACGGCAAAGGCTTCTACCTTGATGTCTTCCAGGGTGGCGCCGTTTTTCAGCTTTTCCCGGAATTCCGCACTCTTTGCGGCCAGGGCGGCATCGTCCAGGGCTTCCAGGGATTCACGTGCTGCATGAATCTTGGCGATGACGGGCCTAAGCTGCTTTACCTTGCGTTCATGGGGCGTACCAAAGATCTTGTGGAGTACGGTATCGACTACGCTCATTTTATTTCCTTATACTGCCGGGGGCCCTTGCCCGCGGACACTGTTAAAAATTACGGCGAAAAGATAGAAAAAGGTAAACAATCCTTTGCCCTAAAATGCTTGAAATTACAAGACAAATGGCTATATTTCTGCCAAATATAGGGAGTTTATATGGATTGGAAAGTACTCGCCTTGGCCGGGGTTCTTTGTACCCAGGCATTTGCAGTGGAAAAATACGAATGGGGTAATGTCCGCTTTGACGGCGGCGGATTCGTGTCTGCCGTGATATTTCACCCGAAGCAAGAAAACTTGCTTTACGCCCGCACCGACGTGGGCGGCATCTACCGTTTCGACTTTTCGTCGAAGACCTGGATTCCCCTGATGGATTTCATCTCGGAAAACGACAAGGGGCTTTACGGTACCGAGGCCTTTGCGCTGGACCCCACGGACCCGAAGCGTATTTACGTGCTGGCGGGAACGGGCTACTTTAGCGATGGACGGACCGCAGTGCTCCGCAGCGAAGATTACGGCTCCACCTGGGACACCAGCTATGTGGAAATGCTCGCCCACGGCAACGGCATGGGCCGCCAGACCGGCGAAAAGCTGGCTGTGGACCCGAACAAGACGAACATTCTCCTTTGCGGTAGCCGCACCAAGGGCCTCTACAAGAGTACCGACTACGGCAAGACCTGGACCAGTATTTACCAGGTTGCGCTTTCTTCTGCAACAGGCAACGGCCTTACCAATGTGAACGGCATCAGTTTTGTGCTGTTCGACGAATCCCAGGGTAAGAATTCCGATGGTTCCACGAAGACCATTTATATCGGCATCTCTCAAAAGACAGAAAACCTGCAGGTCAGTAAGGATGGTGGCGCCACCTGGACAACCATTTCGGGAGGTCCCGAAGATCTGATGCCCCACCGCGCAAAAATCGTAGGTGGCGACATGTACATCACCTATGCAAGTTCAGAAGGCCCCCATAGTGTAAGCAAGGGTGCCGTGTACAAGTACAACATCGCAGGCGGCAGCTGGACCAACATTACCCCCTTCCAGGACGAAAGCACTACGGCCCGTATGGGTGATGGAAGCCAAAGCGCAAGCCACGGCTTTGGCGGCATTGCCATTGACCCGAGTGATCCCAAGCACATTGTGGTGACTACCCTCTGTTATTATGGAGGAAGACACCTTTACAAGGATGGAAAGGACAACTATGGCGACCGCATTTATGTTTCAAAAGATGGCGGTTCCACTTGGACTCACGGCCAGGGTTACAATGACGGTGTCAACGTAGATGCAAACGGAACGGCATGGATTTCGGGCAACGCCATCCATTGGGCGGGTTCTGTGGAAATTAACCCCTTCAACAACAAGGAAGCCTGGGTCACCAGCGGAAACGGCGTTTTCCAGACAGATGACATCACCGCGAAAGTCCCCCTGTGGAAATTCCAGAGCAGGGGCATCGAAGAGACCGTGCCTCTTGATATCGTAAGCGTTCCGGGAGGCCCGCTGGTAACGGCCATCGGTGACTATGACGGCGCCGCCTATACCGACATCAACGAGAGCACTCCGCGCCACTCGCCCACCATCGGCACAACCAACAGCTTGGGATACGCCCCCCTGGCAAAGGCCTTTGTGCGGACGGGCCAGGTGACGGATTACTCCACCGGGACGGGGATTACCTCTATGGTCATGTACCGTAGCGACGACAATGCGTCCACCTGGAAAAAACTGGAAACGACCTTGATGGGAGCCCAGGGAACCCTTGCCATGTCTGCCGACGGCAAGGTGATTCTCCACCGTCCGGATAACAGCAGCGACGTGTATCGCACCACGGATAACGGCAAGACCTGGAGCAAGGTGACAGGAATGGACGGCCAAAGTCAATACGCCCGCATTACTCCGGACCCGGTAAACCCCGATGTGTTCTACCTGGTGGATCAGCAGGCCAACTTGAAGGTATCTACCGATGGCGGCGCCACGTTCGCGACTTCTGGAGCCCGCCTGCAGAACGATGCCGCAGGCGAATACTACAACGGCGGCGGCCTCATCCGCACGGTGCCGGGTAGGGAAGGTCACCTGTGGGTTCCCATGGATCAGGCGCAGGTCTGGCAGCCCAAGGGCTTTAGCGAAAACGGCCTTGCCTACACCGAAGATGGCGGCAAGACCTGGAACCGCTGCGCGGGTGCAAGCACCGCCATCGCTGTGGGTATCGGCAAGGCCAAGGAAGGAGCCGACTACGAGACCATCTTTATCTGGGGTGCGGCCAAGTCCGGTGACCCGATTGGAATCTACCGCAGTACCGACAAGTGCAAGACTTTTGAGCGCGTGAACGATGACATGCACCAGTTCGGCGGCCCGGGCAACGGGAACTTTGTGCAGGGCGACATGAACAACTTCGGCGTGGTGTACATGAGCACGGTAGGACGCGGGCTTATCGTGGGCGCTCCCGAAGGCACCAAGTTCATTACGGGAATGAAACGGGTCAACGTGACCGCGACCGCCCGCATGTTCATTGAAAACCGTACCCTTCATGTGAGTGCGCCTGGCATGAGCAGGCTTAGCCTGTTCAGCTTGAACGGAAGACTACTCTTGAGCAAGAATATTGGCAGTAATGCCTCCGTTTCCCTGAATAAGTTGCCCGCAGGCAAATATATTATTCGGCTAGAAAACGAAAAGGGCACGGCCATCTTGAACCGCACCCTGATCTTGAAATAACTTTCATAAAGCCGCGAAACTAAGTCGCGGCTTTTGTATTAGTAGTTCTCGGCGTTCACCTCGAAATAGGCCTGGGGGTGTGCGCACACGGGGCAAAGGGCCGGGGCTTTGGTGCCCACCACGATGTGCCCGCAGTTGCGGCATTCCCACACCTTCACCTCGCTCTTGGCGAAAACTTCTTGCATTTCCACGTTCTTCAGCAGGGCGCGGTAGCGTTCTTCGTGGTGCTTTTCGATGGCGGCCACCATGCGGAACTTGGCGGCCAGGGGCTTGAAACCTTCGGCTTCGGCGGTCTTTGCGAACTCCTCGTACATGTCGGTCCATTCGTAGTTCTCGCCGTCGGCAGCGGCCTTCAGGTTCTGGGCGGTATCGCCGATGCCGTCCAGTTCCTTGAGCCACATCTTGGCGTGTTCTTTTTCGTTGTCGGCGGTCTTCAAGAAGAGCGCTGCAATCTG
>DGRZ01000035.1:4874-17306 GCA_002391195.1 Fibrobacter sp. UBA4375
TCAAAGCCTTCCTTCTTGGCCTTGGAGGCAAAGTAGGTGTACTTGTTGCGGGCCTGGGATTCGCCAGCGAAGGCGGCCTGGAGGTTCTTTTCGGTTTGGGTACCTGCGTATTTGTTTGCCATAGATTTTATCCTTTTTTATGATAGTGTTTTTGTGTCTCATATGTGAATATACATTATTTTATAGGAAAAAGCCCAGCGGTTTTGCCGCGGACCTTTATGAGTGCGGATTTTTGTGTGGAAATACGTTAGGGCGCGGCGTTTTCTACGCAGCGGACAAATGCGGGTTGTGAAAAATAATAATTACCAATGTCATGTAAATTTTGGGTAAAGCCGAATAGTTCTATCATATAATACTTGGATTCAGGCGTAGTAGCAGTTATAAAGTAGGTTGATTGTCCGATTTCTTCGCCCTCTGAATGTCCCCAACTGTAGTATTGTCCTGTACCAAGTATGGATAATCCCGTAGAATTCGTCGGGGCTTGTTCTTTGCTGAACCATGTCCACCCATCAACAGCCTTTAATGCTCTAGACGGAGCGTCTTCACCATAAACAGATATGACGAAATCAAAAAGTTCGTTCCATTCGTCATATGTAGGTATATGCCAGCCATTAGGGCATAAGCCTTGATGTTTATCCGTGATAGGGTAGCTTGCGGCAATGCGATTTTTGTATATGGGCGATATGTTCATGGCTGCCGTCCAAGAATAATGATAGCCGGACTTGCTGCAGTATTTTTCGTCATTCCAGGGGCATAAATTTTCCTCGGCCAAATTTGCCAATGTGGTGGCGTCAGCGTTTTCCCCCGCATAGTGCAGGTTCTCGGCCATCCAGTTTTGTGTGCCGATGACAACGGTTCTATAAGTTTGTCCGTCTCGTTGGTCAATCAATGTACCATAGGTAATATCTGGATTGTACCAGGAATCCTTTTCCATATCGATAAGGAGCAAGGAATACCACAACCCGCTTTTGCATACAAATGAATTATTGTATACCTTCTTCACGGCGCTCTCGTTTTCGCTATTGCAGGTTCCCAAGATGGCCAGAAGTTCCGGATCAATGATGGATGTATTCTCGTCGTAGGGAGAGTCAATGGTGGTGGCGGATTGCTGGGAAGAACTGCTTTGCTTGACCGACGAACTGGAATTTTCGCTGGATGTGGGCGCGGCGTTTTCTACGCAGCGGACATTGAATGCATCAGATGTGCCAATGGATCCCTTTATGTTATTTTCGTTGTAGAGAAATTCCTGGATAGCAAGGTAGGGTATGCCCAGCGCGGTTGTTGGAACATCTCCAGAAATAAAGGCTGTTGATATGCCCATATCGATTCGTCCCCATGATTCACAGGTCATCCCCGTGGCGAGCATCGAAAAGCCGGTTACGTTTGTCGGGGCGACATCCCCGCTAAACCAGACCCAGCTATCGGTAGCCTTTATGGCATTGACTCCTTCGTTATAGGTGTACTTTACGTATTCGAGAAGCGTGTTCCATTCTTCCTTAGAGGGGACATGCCACCCGTCTGGGCAAATTCCTTGATGGTTGCTTGTAATTGGGTAATTGCTTACGATTCTTGTCCTGTATGTGGGGGAAAGGTTCATGGCTGCGGTCCATGTATAGACATACCCGGCCTTTTCACAATATTCTTCGTCTCCGGAGGGGCACAGGTTTTCATCTGCCATATTTGTCGCAAGTTCCTCGCTCGCATTTTCGCCGCCGTAGTGCAGGTTCTCGGCCATCCATTTTTGCGTGCCGACGACTACCGTCTTGTAGGTCTGCCCGTCACGCTGGTCAATTAGTGTGCCATAGGTAACTTTTGGGTTGAACCAGGAATCCTGTTCCATGTCGGCGAGGAGAAGGCTATACCACAGTCCGCTTTTACATACGAATGAAGAATTGAAAGCCTTCTTGACCGACCCCTCGCCTTCGCCGTTGCACGTTCCCAGTATGGCAAGGACTTCCGGATCGATGATGGATGTTTCTTCTTTGTAGGGCGGGTCGATGGTGGCGGTGGACTGCCTAGAGGAACTACTGCGTTTTATAGAGGAACTGGACTTGCCGCTGGAACTGGAGTCGCTGGAACTGGAGTCTCCGCTTTCCGATGAGTCATTTGCCGAACTAGAAGAACTTTCAGCAGAAATGCTTGAACTGGAAGATTCTTCTGTTGAGCTTGATGATAGTTTTTTCCCAAGCATGTGCCAATGTAGTTTTTCGCAAATAAATTTTTCATTGAAATAACGGGATTTGGGGTTTGTGTCGGGGCGGATTTCGCCCTCCCTCTTTTCGGTGCACCTGCCTAGCCCGAAAACATCGCTCCAGAAATATTCAACGTAATTCTCGAACATGGAAATATTTTGGGAAATGTTCCAGCCCAGGATGTTCTCACGGACTTGGGCCAACTCGACTTCGAAGGCGTTGTCTGCGGATTGGGCCCGTTCCAGGGAGTCGTTCCAGACGCCGTCCTCTTCGATGTCCTTGGCAAGGTCTGCCAGGGAAAGGGAGAACTCTCCTTCGCTCCTGCCGGCCTGCATGATGATGGAGATGGCGAGCAGAACGGCATCGCCGTCGGCATTTCCGAATATGTCCAGATCCTCCACGCTTTCGCCCGCAAAGTCCTCGGCAAAGGCTTCGAAGATTTCCTGGTCCGCAATTTTCTTGGCTTGTTTTACGGTCATGTCCTCGTTTTGCGCAAGCCATAGCGCCCGCTCGTATTCCAAGTGGGTGAGCAGGTTGATGTTCACGTTGTCGCGGTCCGAAAGGTCGGAGATGGCGTTCAGGGTAATCTGGCTTGCGGATACCTTTCCCGTTACTTCGTTGCGGTAGAACCCGTCGACACGCAACAGGGCATATTGCGACGCCAGTTCGATTTTGGAGATGGCGAAGGTGCCCATGTCTTCCGATATTCTGCCCAAGAAACTCTTTCCCGTCTGGGCACGGGTTTCAAAGTTCAGTTCGTACAGGGTCACGCTGGAACCCTTCACAAACGGCCCCTTCTGGGACACGCCCGCAATGTCCTTGTTCTCGATGGCGATGGAGTTTTCGGCTTCCGAGGTGCCGCCCGCGTTCTTGTCTTTGTCGGAACAGGCGACAACAAACAGGAGCAGGTAAACCAGAAGGGCGACGAATCTCAGGTACATTTTACGAATCCTTGTTGGGATGTTTCTTTTGCATTGCGGGCGGGATTTTCTGGGAAAGGGGGAACAGCTGCAGGTTCAGTTCGTAGACCCGCTCTGTCCCCTGGTCTTTGGCTGCAATATCCACCACCTTGCGCCGAAAGTTCTGCATCTCGGCAACGATATCTTTGTACGCCCCTTCGGTAAGCCCCAGGGTGATGGTGGAAAAGTTCCGCTCCGAAACGGGAACGCTGTCCAGGGATTCCACGGCCAGGTTCCCCATTTGCCGGTGAAGGTTCCGCACCGCCATCACCGAAGAAGGGAGCGTCCCCGTAGAAATGGACTTGCGGCCCTGCGTGTATTGCCCCTTTTTGGTGGATTTGCGCAGGAGTTTGCTGCGGGTCAAGAACTTGAGGCTTTGGGCGACGGCGTCTGCGCTGACCTCCGGAAAACAGAGCTTGGCGAGCCCCTTCGGGCTTGCCGAATCTACGGATGCGGCAAGTTCCCGTATGGCCGAATTTAGCCAGTTGGAGTAGTATTCGAAAAACGCCCTTTCGAGAATGCCGACCCTGTTGCTCAGGATGATTTCTTGCAGGCTATTAAAAATCTCTGTTTTTGTCTTGGCGTCTTTTGCCTGGTCGTAGGCTACTAGGAGTACAAAAAAGTCGCTTTCAAAACCGGAAAGGCCCATGGCACCTGCAACGCGGACCCTGGCTTTTTTTGAAAGCCCGCTCTTGCCCTCGCATACCAGTTTCAGATACACGGGTGAACTGAATTTCGCGGCCTTCGCGAAACTCCTCCACGAAAAGCCGGCAATTTTCTTCTGCTCGGCATAGTAATCCGCCATGTACTTGCGGAAATCCTTGTATTCGTATATGGACTTCAAAAAGAAATCTGCGGATATCACGACATGGGGCGGCATGTGCCTGGTCTATTCCGCGACACAGGACTTCTATCTCATCGTCAGGTTCAACGGTGACGATGAGGCGACCGGCTCCGACCTTATCCAGGCGAAGATTCCCTTGAAAAAGGACAAGTCTCTTGCCAATGTAACTTGGGACGATTTCATACAGGAAGGCTGGGGGACTGCCGTAGACAAGGGAGAGGCAATCGCCAAGGCCGCTCGCATTGAAATTGGGTTTAAGGGGAGTGCCGGAACGACCAATGACTTTTCCATCTATGCCATAGGCAAGTACGGCACCTGCGACTGGTAGATGAAATTCTCCCTCTTTTAAAACCACAAGCGGCCCCCATCGGGAGCCGCTTTGATGTTAATATTGAACTACGGCTAGTTCTCAAGAATCTGTTCCCTGGTAAAGCCGAAATACGACACGGCGTTTTCGACGGACAGCACTCCGTCGCGAACCATTTTCTTTGCCGTGTTCAACTTGTCCTCGTTGGCTTTTGCTTCGGCGTCGGCCACCATCTTGCGGCGGACATCGCCGGCACTGACGAACCCGTATTTCTGCCCTATGCTCTTGAATGCCATGTCCAGCTCCTTGATGAGGTCGTCATCTACGTACTCCTCTAAATATAACTTCACTTTGGAAATAATGCAAGTCGCCTTTTCGTAGGGCATCTTCTGCAACGCACCCTTGAATTTTGGCAAGATTGCAAGCAGTCTGTCCTTGTCAAAGGCATACTTCATGGCCACGATTCCCATGCCGGTTTCAGCATCCTCGCAAGCGAGACAGTCGCTGTCGGGAATGTCCGCCATGTTTATGAAGGTGCACTTGAATGGAAGCACGGACCCGTGAAAATATTTGGGATATCCGTTTTCCAGTAGTTTTAGAGGATCCCAGTTATCGCGTCCGTTGTAGAAGATGATTGCCATGGTGGGGAACCCGCTAAATATGCGATTCTCCTCGTGTAGCCTCATGACGGAATGGACATAGCGGTCAATCTGTTCAAGGATTCCTACATCACGCCCCGACTTGTGCTCCAGCAAAATGCCCACAAGCACGGGTGCGCCCGTGGCAACGTTCACACGGAAAGCGATATCCGCCTCGCCGGTCTCGTCCACTTCCGAGTAGGAATCGGGAATCCGAATCAAGGTATCCAGGTTCACCACCGAGAGGAACTCGCTCAGTTCCCGGTTCACCTTCGCCGACAGTTCCAGCAGGTTCCTTGCGTGCGTGGTGTTTGAGAATAACCAGCGGAAGAAAGGATCGTGGCTGCGCTTTGCAGCGCCTGTATTTTCGTTCGTCATAGTTTCTCCTGGCCACACGCGGAGAACGGCCGCGATGGCCTTGTTCATTTGATAATAGGGGAATTCGGGCCGGAACGCCGACCCATCTGGCAATTGGTCCAAAACCGCTTGAACCACAAAGAATCCCACTCGGGAAACCGGAGGGTAATATACAAAAAAGTGTGTGGGAAAAACCACAAACGGCTCCCATCGGGAGCCGCTTAGATGTTTTATAAGGTTAGAAAACTACTTTCCCAGAATCGCTTCTTCGGGGAGGTTGAACCGTCGGGTCAGAATTTCCATGGAAACTCCGTCTTGGAGGAGCCCCCTGGCCGTATTTAACTTGTCCTCGTTGGCTTTTGCTTCGGTTTTTTGCTGTTCTTCGACACGAGCGTCGGCAATCTGTTGGCGAAAAACGTCACCGGCACTCACAAAGCCGTATTTTTGTCCTATGCTCTTGAAGGCCATGCTCAACTCCTTTAGAACGCCTTGGTCGACGTACTCCTTTAAATATAAACTTATTTTCTGCAAAAGGCAAGAGGCCTTATTTCCGTCCATCTTCTGCAGAGCGCTTTTGAACTGCGGCAAAACCGAAAGCAAAGCGTCCTTGTCA
Organism: Fibrobacter sp. UBA4375; assembly: GCA_002391195.1. Lineage (GTDB taxonomy): Bacteria > Fibrobacterota > Fibrobacteria > Fibrobacterales > Fibrobacteraceae > Fibrobacter. Next base: position 10,785 of record DGRZ01000035.1, read on the forward strand.
AAGGCATACTTCATGGCTACGATTCCCATGCCCGTTTCGGTGTCTTCGCAAGCGAGGCAGTCGCTGTCGGGAATGTCCGACATGTTTATGAAGGTGCACTTGAACGGAAGAACCGCCCCGTGAAAATATTTGGGATAACCATTTTCCAATAATTTCAGAGGATCCCAGTTATCGCGTCCGTTGTAGAAGATAATCGCCATGGTGGGAAACCCGCTAAATACGCGGTTCTCTTCGTGTAGCCGCATGACGGAATGGACATACCGGTCAATCTGTTCAAGGATTCCGACGCAACTGATTCAAAACCTCTTGAACCACAAAGAATCCCACTTGGGAAACCGGAGGGTAATATACAAAAAATGCCTACAACAGATAGTCCATCCGTATATTCCGCATGCTTTCAAAGAGGTTCGCCTTGAGGGTGGAATTGCCCTTGGTAAGGCTCTTGATTTCTTCGCGGATAGATTTACGGTGGCTCGCCTTGGAAAATTCGCAGGTGCAGGTGAACTTACGAATATCGGCATCTTCGGCGTATTCGATAATCTCCGATTCTTCGCAGTAGCAAAGCGGCCGGATAACGCTCACCGGGTATTTTTCGTAGGGCACCATGGGCGGCATGCCGCTGAATTCGCCCTTGTAGAGCATGTTCATCAGCAGGGTCTCTACGATGTCGTCCATGTGGTGGCCCAACGCAATCTTGTTGTAGCCGTTTTCACGGGCGAACTTGATAAGTTCGGTGCGGCGCTGGGTGCTGCACCAGTAGCAGTTCAACTTGCGACCTTCCTTGAGCCGACCTTCTACCGCCACGTCCTTGAAGTAGAAGGGAATTTGCGGGTACTGCTGCGCCATCCGTTCCAGAAATTCCCGGGGGGCCTTGTCCGCAAAGTCGCTCTGGATATGGATGGCGGCGATTTCGCAGTCGGGCAAGAACTTTCCCATGCGGGCGGCCAGTTCCATCAGGAGCACGCTGGAATCCTTGCCGCCACTGACGGCAATAAGTACCTTGTCGCCGTCTTCAATCAGGCCAAAGTCGTGGAGTGCCTTGGTAATCTTCTTGCTGATGCGTTTGCGGATAGACATAGTCCTAGATCCTTCGACTCGTTTCACTCGCTCAGGATGACACCCCTAAGAAAAATGGGGCTCGCTTGTGCGACACCCCTTTTTTAGTTTGTTTGCACCTTGCGGTTAGTCGTCGGTCAGGTGGGTGGGCATCAGCAAGAAGCTGAAGTTCAGGCCTTCGCCAACGGGCTCGATGATGCAGGCGCCAATGGGGTTGTTCATTTTCATCACCGTTTCTTCGGACTTGCACATGCTGAAGATTTCAGAAATGTAGCGTCCGTCAAAGCCGATGCTGAAGGAGCCTTCGCCGTTGTGGGTCACGGAGAGGGCTTCGCGGGAATCGCCGCCCACATCCGGGTCAGAAGCGCTGAGTTCCAGGTTGTTGCCTTCGAACTGCAGGCGCACCTTGTGGGTGCGGGCGTTGGCCATAGAAATCACGCTGCGCATTTTGTTCAAAAATTCTACGGTGTTCAGCTGCACGGTGCGTTCAAAGTTCTGGGGAATCACCGCACGGTAGTTGGGGTACGGTCCTTCGTAGAGCTTGGAAATCACCTGGATGGATTCGGTGCTGAACAAAATGTGGGTCGAAGACGCACGGGCTTCGATGGTGGCATCGGCCTTGGCCATGTGCAAAATCTGTTCCAGGGGCTTGCGGGGGACGATGACGCCATTGCTCAGGCTTGCGCCTTCTTGCTCGATGGCGGCACGGCCCAGACGGTGACCGTCGGTTGCAATCATGGAGACCTTGCCGTCGCCCGCTTCCAGGAAGATGCCGTTCAGGCTTAAGCGGGTGGAGTCGGTAGAGGTGGCGAACTTGGTCTTTTCGACCAGGAATTCCAGTTCGCTCTTGGCAAAGTTCAGGGTTTCGCCCTCGTTCACTTCGGGGAACGGCGGGAAATCGCTGGCGTCGAAACCGGTAATGCTTGCCTGGCCCTTTTCGCTCCAGCGGATCTTGGCGAGGTAGTTTTCCACATCTACGCTTACGGTAGTGATGCTCGGATCTACGAGGCTCTTCACCAGTTCCAGAAGCTTGCGGGCGTTGATGACCACGGAACCGTCGCGTTCACCTTCAACTTCCACCTTGACCCTGATGCCCAGGTCCAGATCCGTCGCGCTCACTTCGAGGACATTGCCTTCGAGCCTGAGGGCGAAGTTGTTGAGAATCTGGATAGTGGACTTGTTCGGCACCGCATTGACGGCGGCGCTAAGAGCGTCCAGGAATACAGCTTTTTGGATTTGGAATTTCATAGATTAGGCACCCCTTTGAATGATAGTCGTTCCGACGAAAAATACCACAGCGATTACGGCCAGGGCCACGATGACCCACTTGTTCATGGAATTGGACTTTTTAGGCGTGAAATTCTTTGCATTCTGCATGGCACGCCTACGATCTCTCCGGCTCATAAAAAATCTCCATTGTTTTATGGAATAAAAACTACTATTTTAAGAGTGAAAAAAGGAACGCTTATGGATAAAACAGTGCTAAATAAGCTGAAAAACCATGCCATGGGGTTTGCCTCCGCGACCCTGGTACGTGTTGAACTGGCAACCGAAGAAAGCCGACTCAAGACCAAGTTCCAGGCCCTGGGGCAAAAGCTCTACGGAGCCGTTCAAGACGACCTTCTGAAGGCCATCAAGGACGACCCGTCGGTGGTGGAAATTATCGGCGGCATCGAAGAAAGCCAGAAAAAGATTGCCGAACTGGAAAAGAAGCTTTCCAAGGAATCTGCGGGGAAGAGTGAAAAAGCTTGAGGTCCATGTTTTTCCGAGCAAGACCTCGGCGCCCAAGAACTACAAGATTTCCCTGACCAGGGTGGTCGTGATGGTGGTTCTTTTGGCTTGCGCCATTCTCGGGTTCGTGCTGTTTTCGCCCCAGAAGATTGTGGCGAACCTTTCCGACGGCAACGTGCTTTCGGTGTACCGCCAGAACATGGCCATCAAGAAGGAGATTAAGGATATCCGCCAGTCGGTGGACGAGTCCATTCTCAAGGCCGAAGAGACCCGGCTCTTGCGGGACAGCACCGTAAGCCTCAGCGGGCTTGGGTTCACCCTGGAAGAATCCGGCCGGGACATGCGTTCGGGTAGCGAACGCAAGAGCCTTGCCGAAATCGAGAAGACCTTCCGGCGCCTGCTTGCCCGGCTGGAGCAGGATTCCGTGACGGCGGCTATGGTGCCTGTGCTGCACCCCTTCAAGAACAGCCACGCCGTCAAGAACCGTTTCGAGATGATTTACGACCATTTTACCGAGCAGGAACTGCCCCATCGGGGCATTGACTACGTGGCGGCCGTGGGCGATACCGTAGTGGCCACCGGTGCGGGCGTCGTGGCCGAAGTCCGCAACCATCGCGGGTTCGGGCTTTCCATGAAAATCGAGCACATGCCAGGCATCAAGACGTTCTATGCCCACCTGGGGCAGGCCCTGGTGCAGCCGGGCGTGCGTGTCCGGCGCGGGCAGCCCATCGCCATCATCGGCGAGAGCGGCACGGAGTCCAGCGTGGCGCTCCATTACGAAATCCGCCTGGACGGCACTCCCATAAACCCGGAGGACTACTTCATAACGAAACAGTGATATGAGAGTAATGAGTTATCAGTAGTCAGTTATGAGTTTTATAGCCACACCTCTTGAGACCAACGGTTCTAACCACCATGACCTCTTGTTCCCATCAAGCCTCACGCCCCGTGCCTCGAGCCCCGAACCTCACACTCCCTAGATCCTAGCCCCTAAATCCTAACCCCTAACACCCATGACTCCTTTCGAACAGAACATCATCGCCCTCGTGTGGGATTGTGACAAGACCCTCATCAGCAGCTACATGCAGGAGCCGCTGTTCCGCCATTACAACGTGGATGGCGGCAAATTCTGGCGGGAGGTGAACGCCCTCCGCGAATACTACGGCCGCAGCGGCGTGCACGTGAATCCGGACACCAGTTACCTGAACCATGTGCTGACCTACGTGAAGCAGGGGCTGTTCAAGGGCCTTTCGAACAAACTATTGCGTCAGTTCGGGAGGGAGCTTGTATTCTATCCGGGGCTTCCGGAATTTTTCGGGAACATCAAGGGGCTTGTGGAATCGGACCCGAAATACAAGGCCTTCGATATCAAGCTGGAACATTACGTGGTGAGCACTGGTTTTGCGGAAACTATCCGGGGGAGCGCCATTGCCCCCTTCGTGGATGGAATTTTCGGATGTGAATTTATCGAGACGCCGGCTCTCCCCGGTTTTGATACGGATGCGTCGAAGGTATGTGCAGCCCCTGCCGAAGGAGAAATCAGCCAGGTGGCCTGCGCCCTGGACAATACTTCCAAGACCCGCTACCTTTTTGAAATCAACAAGGGGAGCAACAAGTATCCCGACGATATCGATGTGAATTCCACTATTGCCCGGGGCGACCGTCGCGTGCCCTTCGAGAACATGCTCTACATTGCCGATGGGCCTTCGGACGTGCCCGCTTTCAGCATCTTGAATTACAATGGCGGCTCTACCTTTGCGGTTTACCCGAAAGGGGACGTGAAGGCTTTCCGTCAGGTGGAAAAGATGCGCCAGGACAGCCGCGTGCAGATGTTTGGGGAGGCGGACTATACCGAAGGTTCACAGTCGTGGCTGTGGCTTACCGAAAAGGTCCGTTCCATCGCCGACAAGATTGTGGAGTCCAAGCAGGCGGCCATCAAGAACAGCGTCAGCGCCCCTCCGGGCCATTTGAGCTAGAATCTAGCCCCTAGATCCTAGATCCTAGCCCCTAACTTCTATTCCTCTCGCACCAGGCGTCCTTTCAGGTCGAAAAATTTCTTGCTCCAGAAATTGACTTTCGAACGGTTTATGGTGTTTGAATTTTTCCAGATAGTCTGGGACTCTTCTTGATTGATGACTTCTGATGAACTGGAGCTATGTTCTTCGGGGTTTTCTATTTCGGCGTTGTCTTTCGGCGCGGGTTCGTTGTAGAGTGCCAGAATTTCGCTTTCAGAAAGGGCACGGCTGTAGATTCTCAGGTCATCGATGCAGCCCTGGAAATAGCTCCACTTGGAGCGGGTCCCGAGTCTGAGGGGTGCCGTCCCGTTTTGGACTTGCACGCCGTAGGTCTTGTCGTATAAATCGTCCTGGTCTTTCTGGATACCGTTTTTGAACAAAGTAATCTTGTTGGATTCTATGTCGTAGCGTGCCACAAAATGGATCCATTCTTTTTCTTGGATTTCTTCTTGCACGTAGCTTCCGGAACCGAGGCCGCCTTCTAGATTGAAGGCGTAGGCGGACATCCTGTTTGGCCTGTTTTCTTGGCCTTGGGCAAGGTCTTTGTTGTACATGCGGAACACCCATTCATGCTGGTGGGGCTCCCCTTTGCCCATCCAGTGCACGTAGCCACCGGCTTCGGCATTCTGGAAGTTCAGCACTTCGGGGCTGACCCACACCGAAACCGTCAGGGCGCCTGCGGTGGAAATGCTGAAAACGTCGTTGTCCGGAATTTCCAGGTAGGCCCCGTTGCCGTCAAAGGCGACGCAGGAATTCTCGTTGCCGAATCGGTCTGCGGCAAATGTGGCTCCGTGGTTTTCGGCGGTGGCGATTTCTGTGCCGGCATTGTTTTCAAAAGTGCCGTTGAAGGGGAAATACGCCACAAGCCCTTCGGAAGGGATTGCGGCGGATTCTTCGGCTGCAACCGCGGCGGCAATCATTGCCACCAGATAAAGAACTTTACGGAATATTGCTAAACGACCCATCGTGAATAATGATATAAAATCTAATGCATTTCGTCATATTCGTTGGCGAGGTTTATGGAAAAAACTTTTTACTCGTTTCAAAGGCAATTTTTCTTGCAAAAATACGTCTATACACGTAGGGACCATAAGGAGGATTTAAAAACACCCCTTGACATTATGTCAAATCTGATATATATTTATGAACCGGAACTACAAACCCATAGCATGGCTACATGAGCAACCTCAAACGCCACCTTTATCGCAAAAAGCAAGGATTGAGACAGGATACTTATTACGGTTATTGCAATCAGGAATGAAATTGTCGTTGCCGCAAAGCCGACCTATGCCTTCTATAGGAGCACATTGTCATGAATTGCGTATCAATGATGAGGATAAGACATGGAGACTTTTTTATCGGATTGATGTGGATGCAATTGTCGTAATTTTATGGACAGAAAAGAAAACGAACAAGACGCCTGATGAAGTTTTGGAACTTTGTCGCAAGCGCTTGAAATCTTATGACTCGAGGGACTAAAAATGGATAAGCAGAAAAAAGAGCGTCTGGAGAAAAAAGGCTGGATAGTTGGTGATGTGGACGATTTTTTGGGATTAAGTCCTGCCGAAATGGCAATTGTTGAAATGAAGGTTGCTTTGGCAAAGGCTCTTGTCAACAAGCGGAAAAAATGCGGAAAAACTCAGGTTTTGGCGGCTGTCCTTGCGAATACAAGCCAGTCTCGATATGCGAAGGTTGAACATGCTGATGCAAGTGTTTCGCT
>DGRZ01000035.1:17422-44371 GCA_002391195.1 Fibrobacter sp. UBA4375
TGAAAGTTCTATCCATCGTATAAAAAGACCAATTCATGACGGCGGAGGGGGTAGGCGAAGACTACAGGCTTCGCCGAGGGGGAGGCTTCCCCCCTTGTAGTAAGAAAATTAGCGTTTTATCCCCCAATTCCCTAACCCCTAACCCCTAGATCCTAATCTCTTATTATATATTTAAGGTCCCTAGACCTTGTTTTGGCGGGCGGGCGGTACTTTCCGTCAAGAAACCGGCGGGGTTCGGAGGCGTTCCATACTTTTGGAGGGCCTTTTAGGGGTTTGTCTAATCGATTTTGCTTTACTTTTAGGAGTTTTATGGCAAATAAGTGTAAGCGCGGAATCCTGATTAGCAAGACACCTTACGAGAAGCGCATCGCCATCATGGAAGATGGCGAACTTGCGGAATTGGTCGTGGAAAGCGTGTCTTCTACCAGGGTCCTGGGCAATATATATAAGGGTGTCGTTCAAAAGGTGCTTCCCGCCTTGAAGGCCGCGTTTATCGATATCGGTCTCGAGAAGGCAGGGTTCCTGCACCAGGACGACGCCATGGACAGGAACGAGCTGTTGCGCCGGGAATACGGCGACGACGGCGACGAGGAAGGCGCTTCCAAGGAAATCTCCATCGACGAGATTCTCCAGGAAGGCCAGGAAATCATGGTCCAGGTGGTGAAGGAACCTATCAGCACCAAGGGTGCCCGTCTGACGACTCATCTGAGTTTTGCAGGCCGGTTCCTGGTGTGCATGCCGGGTACCAACTTCGTGGGCGTGTCCAAGCGCGAGCGCGACCATGCCAAGCGTCGGGAATTCCAGAAGGTGGTCCGCCGCCTGAAGGCCCGCGACGTGGGCTATATCGTGCGCACCAACGGGCTGAACGAGTCCGAATTCGAAATCCAGAAGCAGATGCGTGAACTGGAGAGCAAGTGGGAACAGACGAAGTACAACTTCGAGACCATGCCCGCCGAGACCTGCATCTACGAGGAGTCGGATTCTATCGAGCAGACGGTCCGCGAATACTTTGGCGAGAACACGGACTACGTGTACATCGACAATCGGGACGAATATTTTGCCCTTCGCGACTACCTGAAGGTGCTGTCTCCGGACAAGCTGGACAAGGTGAAGCTCTGGAGCAGTAACGAGAGCCTGTTTGAGTACTTTAAGATTGAAAACGACTACGCTCGCTCCTTGCAGCGCCAGGTACCGCTCCCCCGTGGAGGAAACCTGGTCATCGAGCAGACCGAGGCCCTGGTGTCCATCGACGTGAATACCGGTCCCAAGGTCCACGGCAAGGACCAGAGCAAGATCATCCTCGAGACCAACATCGACGCCTGCCACGAAATTGCAAAGCAGCTCCGGCTCCGCGACGTGGGCGGTCTTATCATCATCGACTTTATCGATATGGAGACCGACGAGGACCGCGAAAAGGTTTACCAGGAATTCCGCAAGGCGATTCGCCGGGACAAGGCGCCTATCAGCCCCGCTCCCATTAGCCAGTTCGGCCTGATGGAAGTGACCCGCAAGCGCGTGCGCATGAACCTGATGACCGAGAAGACGGAAATCTGCCCGGTGTGCCACGGCGGTGGCCGCATTGCCACGCTGGAATCTACCTTGGGCATGATCGACCGCTGGATGGCCCGCGCCCACGGCAAGGGAAAACTGAAGGAAGTGACCCTGGTGGTGAGCAGCCCCCTGGTGGACGTGTTCTGCAAGGACATGGCCCGTATGTTCCACTATCTGGAATACAAGCACAGCATGAAAATCGACCTGGTGGAAGACGAACATGCCCATGTGAACCAGTTCTGGATGTACGACAAGGCTGGCGAGGATATTACGGACCTTTACAATTTCGCGTAAGGTCAACCGCCTCGAAACTGTGAATATGAGCCTTGCGGCTTTGCCGCAGGGCTTTTTTTATCTTAATTTTTAGGGGTTCAATTTTAAGGGCGCCCGTTGGCGCCGAAAAACGGAGATTGTTATGAATAGAGTAATTCTGGTTGCTGCTGCCGCCGCTGAGATGGCCGCGAAGGTAAAAGAAGTTGTGGACGCCGCCGCTGCCGCAGGCGTCAAGACCGCTGTGTACAAGCCCTGCGCAAATGGTGCCGAGGCGGCGGCGGAACTGAAGGAACACCGTTCCGCCGTGCTGATGGAGAAGATTGCCGCCGACTTCTTGCAGAAGGACTTTGCCTCTGTAGATACCGTGGTGGTGGAAGGTGCACAAGGCATGAACGACGTGCTGGCCCACAAGTTCAACGACGACCTCGCCACCGCCCTGGACGCGAAGGTCTATTGCAACGGCGAAGATGCCGACCTGTTCTGCCCGAATCGTATAATGCATTGCCCCAAGTGCCTCGCGAAGGAATTTGCCGCCCCCGCTGCCGAGCGCAAGACCAGCCAGGCCATGTTCCGCGCAGGCTTGCTCCTGAAGGCCTCAAAGGCGAAGAAGCGCATTGTGCTGCCTGAAGGTTCCGAGCCCCGCACCGTGCAGGCCGCGAAGCTGGTCATTGACCGCAAGATTGCGGTACCCGTGCTGGTGGGCAAGAAGGACGAGATTTTCAAGGTGGCCAAGGAACAGGGAGTTTCCCTCCCTGCCGATATCGAGATTATCGAACCGACGGCTGAACTTGCCGAAAAGTACGTGCCCACTCTGGTGGAACTGCGCAAGTCCAAGGGCATGACCGAAGAGGCTGCCCGTGCGGCTCTCGCCGACAACGTGATGCTTGCCACCATGATGCTCAAGATGGGCGAAGTGGACGGTCTCGTTTCCGGAGCCGTTCATTCTACCGCAGACACGCTCCGCCCTGCCCTGCAGGTTATCAAGTGCGCTCCCGGCGTCAAGTCCGTAAGCTCCGTGTTCTTTATGTGCATGCCCGGCAAGACCTACATCTACGGTGACTGCGCGATTAATCTGAACCCCACCGCCGAAGAGCTTGCTGGCATTGCCATGCAGTGCGACGACACCGCCAAGGCCTTCGGGCTGCCCAGCCGTGTGGCTATGCTGAGCTACAGCACCATGAACAGCGGCAAGGGTCCCGACGCCGACTTGGTGCGCGAAGCTACCAAGTTGGTCAAGGAAGCCCGCCCCGAGATGCTGGTGGATGGCCCGCTGCAGTACGATGCCGCTACCGTCGAAAGCGTCGGCTCTCTGAAGGCCCCCGGAAGTTCTGTGGCCGGCAAGGCTACCGTGTTCGTGTTCCCCAGCCTTTCTGCCGGTAACATCGGCTACAAGGCCGTGCAGAGGAGCGCCCACGGCACTATCGCCATCGGCCCCATGCTCCAGGGCTTGGCCAAGCCGGTGAACGACCTCTCCCGTGGCGCCCTGGTAGAAGACATTGTCTATACCATTGCGCTGACTGCCGTTCAGGCAAATTAAGACCGTTCGCGCTAGACTTTGGCAATCAAGTACAGGGCTGGCGCTCACTCTCGCCACCATGCCTCGTTAATACGAGGCACTTGTGGCTCACGGGGTAAATAACGACAAGGGAGGGCTCGGCCCTCCCTAACCTATTTCTTCCCGACTTTCGTGTTCAATTTTTTCTGGATTTCTTTCAGGTGCCAGCGACCCCGGCGGTCTTCGAGAAAGTAGTCCGTGCGCACGCCACGGGCAAGCCCCTTGTCGATATACTTTTGGGACTCGTCGTATTTTTTTTCGTCCAGGTAATACTCCGCAAGGAAGAAGTAATTGTAGATGTCCCCTGGATCGTCTTTTAGGGCCATTTTCAGATACTTCTCGGCGAGTTCCTTGTCTGGCCACGAGAGGATAATAGGAATGTAAGGCAGCAATTGATGCGCGCGACCGAGAACTTGGTAGTTCTTAGTGGCGGTGGCTACATCGCGAACCTTTGCGGCCACGCCATCTTTTACGGCGGCAAGCGGGTTTTTCTCTGCTCCCCACATGGAAACGGATGCCGCGTAGATGTGGGCGATTTCGCGATTTTTCGGATAGCGATTGTAGGCTTTTTCGCTGAGTTCTTTTAGGCTGTCGAGCTTGGCCTTGCGTTTGTTTTTTTCGAAGGGTACAAAACGGAAGGCAAAGTAGACGCTCTTGACCAAACCTTCGGTTGCTTTTTCTGCTATGGTGGAATCTTTCTGCGCCCGCTTGTAGGCGGCAATCATCAGGTCTGCGTTCTTCTTGTCGGCCTTGTCGCCCTTGGCACGTTCTGCGCGGGCCTTGTAGCAGGAATCCGCAAATGCCAAATCAGAATTTGCAAAGCTGCAAATGGCGGCGAAGAGGAGGATGGCTAGAGAACTGGGGTACATTGCATTCTTTTCCCTCGGGCCTGGATCCTTCACTCCATGCCTAACGGCATTTCATTCAGGATGACGCGACGCGTCACTTCCTTCCCTTGCCTTTTCCGGAGAAGTAGTCCTGCTGACGGGTGGCGCCAAGCACGGCATGCCATAACGTTCCGTTGGGATTGATTTTCTTGCGTTCGTTGACTGCGTATTCTATAGGCACATGGCTGAACTGTTCGTTCATGCTGCCCACCACCATGTCGGTCTTGCCCGCCATGCCTGCGTGCACCGCACTTTCGGCCAGCTGGAAACAGAAAATGGCGTCTGTTCCCTTGGCGGGGATGCTGCGGACCATGTAGCTCGGGTCAAAGTACTTGATGTTGACTTCGATTCCCACCTTGTCGAAGTGGTTCTTGATTTCACGGGTCAAGAATTCGCCGATGTCGTTTTTCAACACATTGCCGCTGGCGTCCTTGCGTTCCGGCAGGCCCTTGAACAGATCCTGTCCGGCACCTTCGGCCACGGCGATGACGGCATGGGTCTTGCCGCTGCTGTAGCGGCTTTCGAGAGCCTTGAAAAGTCCGTTTTCGCCTTCCAGCGTGAAGGGTACTTCGGGAATGAGGCAGAAGTTCACCACCGTGGTGGCGAGAGCCGCGTAGGCGGCGATAAATCCGGAGTCGCGGCCCATGAGCTTTACCAGGCCAAGACCGTTGAAAGCCCCGTTGGCTTCGTTGTGGGCGCTGGTAATGACGTCCGTGGCGCTGAGCACTGCAGTCTCAAAACCGAAGGTGCGGTCAATCAGATTCAGGTCGTTGTCGATAGTTTTCGGGATACCGATAACAGAAATGGGCTGACGACGCTTCTTGACTTCTTCGGCGATGGCGTGGGCTCCCCGGAGGGTTCCGTCACCGCCGATACAGAACAGCACATTGATGTTCAGTCGCATGAGGGTATCCACCATCACGGAGGGTTCCTGCATGCCGCGGGAGCTCCCCAGGATAGTGCCGCCGTCATCCTGGATGGCATCTACCACGTCGGGGTTCAGCATGATAGGCGGGTAGCCGTAGGCCGGGTTCAGCCCGCGGTAACCGTAGGGGATGCCAAAAATGTTTCGCACTCCGTAGTCAAACCACAACACTTGTACCAGGCCCTTGATGACGTTGTTGAGGCCGGGGCAAAGTCCGCCGCAGGTCACAATGCCTGCACGTGTCCAGGCGGGGTCGTGGAAAATCGTTTCTCGGGGGCCTGCCGCCTCGAGGGAGGGAATCGCCTTCCCGTTATCGATAAACTTTTTGATACGGTTCACGTCGGTGGTGAGGCTGATACGGTCGCCGTCAGAGACGAACGGCACGCCTTTCATGGGGGATTTCAGGGTTCCCGTTCCCACTGTTTCGATGGAGAGGTCGTATTGTTCCGGATTGTTGAGAATATCTTCTTGCGTCATGCCTTAAAAATACAAAAAAGAACCCCGACCAGATTGGATATGACATTTTTAGGCCGTCAAGCACCGACACCTTAATCGGATCCTCGCCTTCGCGAGGATGACAATCCTAGCCCCTAAATCCTAGATCCTAGCCCCTAGATCCTAATCCCTATATTTCCAGCGGTGGGAAATGGATCTTGGTGCGGAGTCCCGGGTTCGCATTTTCCATCTCGATTTTCATGTTGGTGAGGGTGCAGAGTTTTTTCACCATAGAAAGTCCGATTCCCGTTCCACTTGTGCGGCGGGTCATTTCGTTTTCGACGCGGTAGAATTCCTGGAACACCTTTTTCATTTCGGCGGGCGGAATGCCCGGACCGTAGTCGCGCACCGCCAGGTACACGTCGGTATCCTTGATGCGGAGTTCGATGACAATCATCTTGTAATCCGCATCCTTGGAGAACTTCAACGAGTTGTCCACCAGGTTCATCAAGATCTGCATGATGGCGTCCCGGTCCATCATCAGGGTGATGTCCCGAACATCGGTGTCCGAAGAAACGGTGAGCTCGAAACCGTGCTTTTCTACGTTCTTGCTGTAGGTGGCCACAAAGTCGTCCAGCACGGCCTTGGGCCTGTCCTTGGCGAGCTGCACATTCCAACGGTCTCCATCCAGTTTGGACAAATTAAGAACATTCTGAATTAGGCGCGTAAGTCTGTCTGCCTCGCTGGCGATTTGGTTGTAGTACTTCTGTTTTTTCTCTTCGTTTGCCACCCAGGAGTTTTGCAAAAGTTCGGCGTACATGCGGATAGAGGTCAGGGGCGTTTTCAACTCATGACTCACCGCAGAAATAAAGTCCTGCCTTTTCTTGGCCAGGTTCAGTTCGCTTCGAGTCAGGCGGTATATAGCCACGAGACCGCCGCCCAAGATGATAAGCACCACGGCTCCGAGGAAAATCAAGAATGAACTACCCCTGGAATCGTCCCTGTTTTTCATATACATTGTCAGAGAAATCTTGTTGAGGGGCGGGATCAACTTGGTAGAGAAAATTTCTTGGGAATCATCGTGTGTGCCAAAAGAAAGCAATGTTCGCGGCCCGTCCTTGAATTCCAGCACCAAGTCTTTTTCGAGGGGGTAGAACTGGGTCTCGTTCTTGACCAGGCTATTCAGGTAGACTTTGGTGTCAACGATGTAGCCTTGGATATAGAGTTCGCTGCCCCTGGTCACGTTACGGAAGAAGACGATATAGTCGCTGTTGACTTTCGCCATAAAGGGTTCGATTTCCACTTCGAAATTGTAATTCACCGGTGTAGAGGTCAAGCTGTCTATGTTCTGGGATTCGGCGTTGAAGGCCAGGTTTTCTTTTTCAGATGCCGTTTCAATTCGGTGGGGTCTGGCGGATTCTTCTTTTTCGCTATGGCCTAATTTGGGGTCTTGTTTGTAGATGTGGTCAATGACCTTTTCCACGGAATCTCTAGGCTGGGCCATAGCTTCGATACCGCGGTTTTCGATATTCAGTTCGTCCAGAATGGCCTTGATCTTGTTACGGACTTCTTCGCGACGTTGTCTTTCGCTTTGGGGAATTTGCTCTAGGAGGATTTCACCGAAGCGCCCTTCGGGCAAGAACGGCGTGCGGAGCGTGTTGTCTGGAGTGAGCTGAAAATGCCCTATGAGTCCCGTATACTGGCTGGTGACAGGGTAATCCACTAGTTCGGACAAAGTGTTTTCTTCGCCGCCGATGACCTGTACGGTACGGATGAACCCGTATTCGGAATAGGAACGTTTTTCTTCGACTGCTAGATCACGGGCAAGCCTCTGGTTTAGGGTGTTGGCCACGAACATGGCGTGTCCCGTGTAGAGTGAATTTGTACCCAGCTGCAACTGCGAATACGCCTGGTAAAGAAGTATTACCAGGGGTATCGTGATGACAACAAAGATGGAGGCGAAGATTACGTGGACTTTGTGCATTCAGGCGTAGAGCACATCTGGTAGCCCTCTCCGCGGAACGTTACCAGAAACTTCGGGTGGGAAGGATCGTCTTCGATTTTCTTGCGGAGCTTGGTGATGTGGATGTCTACGGTGCGGGTGTCAACGGACTCGGCATTTTCGTAACCCCAAACTTTACGTAGCAGTTCGGAACGGGGAACGGCGTGGTCACGGTTGGTCCACAGGTATTCAAGAATTTCCACTTCTTTGCGGGTAAAGGCTATTTCTTCATTTCCGCGGGTGCCGCGGTATTCGCGGAAATCGATTTTCAGGTTACCTGCCACCAGCTTGCCTTCGTTCTCGGCGCTCTGGCGGCTGCGGCGCAGCACCGCCTCAATACGGGCGAGCAACATGGGTACGGAGAAGGGCTTGGGAATGTAATCGTCGGCACCGTACTTGAGGCCGTTGATGATGTCCTCGTCGGAATTCTTGGCAGAGAGGATAATGATGGGGGTGCTCCTGTCTTTTTCGCGAATCTTGTCGCAGACGGTAAAGCCGTCGATACCAGGAAGCATCAAGTCCAGAAGGATTAGTCCATACTGGCCGGTCAAGGCTTCGGCAAGGCCTGTTTCGCCATCGGCGCAGTGCTTCACGTTGTAGCCGTTCAGTTCGCAAAGGTCTACAAGACCCTCGGCAATGGCAATTTCGTCTTCGATAATGAGAATGCTTGTGTTGCTAGAGTTCTGGCTCATCTTGATTCCTTTCAATTCAAATTCTAGAGGGCGAATCCACCACCCACTTCGAGAGTCATGTTGCCGGCATCGACTTCCTTGGGATAGTCTCCGCCAAAGTAGTATTTGAAGTTGCAGTAGGCGGCAATGGGAATGATGGGGAGCTTGGCACGGACACCCACCAGGGCATGACCGCCGATGCTGGTTTTCAGGCCTTCATCCATGGCCTTGTCCTGCACCTTCTGCTTGAGTGTCTGACCGAGGGTTTCGAGTTCCTGGACTTTCTGCTGCAGGGCTTCGGGGTCAAGACCTTCCTTGTTGGCGACGCTCTTGATCATTTCGGAAATAGCGGGGTCGTCGATGATTCCCTGCACAAAGCTCTGGTTCAGCACGAAGGTGTTCAGGTGGTAGGTCACGCCACCGCCAATATAGGGGCGGATGACGGGGATAAAAGTCAGCGGATAGGTGATGGACACGTCCAGGCCGCTGGCCACGAACTTGGGATTCGCCTTGCCGAAAGGAGTGCCTGCCAGCTCGATTTCAAGCGGGAGCGGTTCGGCAACGCCGTCGACATAGAGGGCCGCATCGTAGGAGCCGAACTGGATGTTGTAAGTAGCTTCGATGTCGATGATGGGCAAAATGTCAATCCACAGCTTAAAGCCGAAGCCCTGCATGGTGCCGTCGAAACCTTCGTGACCGAACTGGATGCCTTCGGTTACGGGAAGTACTGGACCAGCCTTCATCTTGGTGCCGAATCCGGGGGCGTAGTGGCCACCGATACCGATGATAGCGAAGGACTGGGTGGCGAGCAGGGCCGCCGCTGCAAGAATGACTTTGAAATTCATAGTGATTCCTCGTTGAAGCTTTACAATGAAACAATATAAATTTTTGTCGGGCGTGCAGGTTGAAACAAACGAAAAAGCCCGCATTTTGCGGACTTTTCATCGGCGGTTTGCACTTGTGCGGTCCCGCTACTTGATGGCCGGAACGATCAGTAGCACTTTCTGGCCCTTACGCACCGCAATCCGGTCGAACTTGTACACGCCAACGGTCTCTCCGTGGGGGCCTATGGCCGCCACATTCACGTCATGACTACCCGGCTCTACCGGTATGCGGGTCATGTGAAAAGAACCCGGCAAGAACAGTCCTACGCGCAGGTCGGCCTGTTCCAGCTGGGTCTGGCCTACATCTACGGCGATGTTTTTCAGCAGGTCAAAGATGCCGTTGCCGGTGTTGGTGGCCTCCTTGGCCTTCTGGGCGGCAATAGTCCGCAGAATCACGCGGACCGCCGTGCGGGTGATGACGGTGTTCCGCTCGTCGTCCATGTTCTGCCGTAGTTCCTGGTCCACGTCCATGACCTTCTCGGGCTTTACGCGGGTCTTGCCGTCCAGGGAGACTTCGAACTGGTTCACGCGGCTTTTATATGTGCGGACTTCGGGCAGGGCAAACCCGATGTGGAAGGTTCCACTTCCGGCGCCGGGCACGGGAGGTGCCACCAGCGTAAAGGACATCTGCCTGCCGGTCTCGCCGTCCTTGTAGTAGAGGTTCATGGCGCCTGCGCTTACGAAAGTTCCCGACAGGTACATCTCGCCGAGGATGGGGCTGTGACCCGCATAGCCCAGCACGATGATTTCTTGCCCCTGCTCGTGTACGGCGGTGGCCTTGGGCGTAGCGGCAAGTTCCGGCTTTTTCAGCGCGCGGATTTCGTCTCCCCTTTCGGCACGGCGCAGGCTTTCGGTAGCAAACTCGAAGAACTCCTTCGGGAGCCCCATCTTGCCTTCGTCGTAGGCCTTGATGGCCTTCACATAGGCGATGGCCGCCTCGTCGTTGTCGCCGTCCAGTTCATAGACCAGGGCCTGCAAATAACGCAGATAACCGTTGTCATTTACTTTGTCCTTATCCTTCTGGTACAGGGCGTTCATGGCAATCTGGGAACGCTTGACTTCTACCAGGGCACCGTCGATATCCATCTTGGCCAGGTAGTTCAGAATCTGGTACTGGTACAGGGTCAAGAGTTCGAAGGGCCTTGCACGGTAAGGGCGGGTGTTGTCGTTGGTGACAATGGCCGCCGCCTCGTTGGTCACGGACTTGGTGTAAAGATCTTCGTAGATTTTTTCGGCCTGAGAGAGGTTCTTGATACTCTCGTCGAAGTTCCTGTTGTAGTGATGCAGAATTCCTAGGTCGTAGTAGTACAGGAACTCGCTGTTGCTTCCGTAAAGGTCGTCCTTCTCCTTTTTTACCTCGGCGATGGTGGCCTCGAAGCCTTCCTTTTCCAGCGTCGGGGCAAGAGTCTCGTAACGCGTCATGGATTTGTTGGCACATGACGCTAAGAGGAATGCGGTTAGCAGAAGGAGGAGACGTTTCATAGGTATGAGGTAGTCGGATAAAAGGGGTTAGGATCTAGGATTTAGGGGCTAGTCTCTAGCCCCTAGCCACTAGTCTCTCAACTACATCTTCACGCTGTCTTTGGACACGTACTTCTTGATTTTCTTGTCGCCCACCCAGACCTTGCGGTGGCTCTGGATGTCGGTGAGTTCCAGGTCCACCTGGTAGTAGATGACCTGCTCGCCGCCTTCCTGGTCCACGATGGAATTGAGCGTTCCGGTGAGCATCAGGTCGGCGCCGATTTCCTGGCCGGCGTCCTTGCGGGTCTCTTCGGTGGCGTTGCCGGCCTGGCTCGCCAGTTCGTTACGCAGTTCGGCGCGTTCTTCGGCGTTGGCCACAAAGTCGGCCTTGCCCGAATTGATGAGGGCACGTTCCATGTCCTTCACGAAGGTTTCCACGTTGATGTGTTCGTGGCTCTTGTTGCGGATCTTGCCGATGACCACCGTCGGAACAATCCCGTTCTTCTGCTGGATCATGGTCTGGTACCAGGGACGGTTCAGGCAGTCGGTAATCATCTCGTCGGCCACCAGGCGGGAATCGGTGTCGTTCCAGGCGCCGGAAAGGTCGGTGACGGAGTTTTCGTCGATACGGGTGACCTTCTTGCCACCGGAGCAGCCCATGAGGGCAGCGAGACTTGCGCAAAGGCAGAGTGTCAAAATCTTGGACATGGTTTTCTCCTGTTTTCAGGTTAATGTTTACGATGGTTAATATAGCTAATTGATTTGCCAAATCGAACAAAAATCCCCAGCTTTACGCCGGGGAATCTTGATTCCGTGCCATAGTTCGACAGGCTCACCAACCAGGCACGGAATGACGCTTGGACAATCCGCGGAACGTCGCGGCGTTTGCGTCGCGAGAATTACCTCTTGTACTTCTTGCCCTTGGAAGCGTCCAGGGTGACTTCAGCGGTTTCTTCGCCACGGACGGTCACCAGTTCTTCGGCAGAGCGGCCGTTGCTGCATTCGGCGCGGACAACGTGGTCGCCGGCGTCGAGGCTCGTGATGGTGAGGGCGGCGCCGTCGGTCTTGTCGGCGTTGTCGCCGTCAACGTAGATGAGGCACTTGCCGGGGATGGTGGTCACCTTGATGTTGCCCTTGGGAATCTTGGTGCCGAAGTCGAACTTGTTGCGCTTGTCGTTGCCGGGCCACACGTTCACGCGCTGGTTCACCAGCTCGAAACCCTGGTCAATCACCACCAAGGTCTGGCGGCCGGACTGGACGGACTGGTTTTCAATGGGGCTCTTGCCCAGAAGTTCGCCGCCCAGGTAAACGTCGCTGTTAGGCGGGTTGGTAATGATGGTCACGGTGGCGGCCTTGCCACGAGGAGGTGGATCGTCGTCGGCGACGGCGGAGGTGAAAAGGAATGCGACCATCAAGGCCAGAATGTACAGTTTCTTCATGGATTACTCCTGTTTGTTTATATAAAACTTTGTTTTCTCTGTGAATATAAATTTTTTTCTGCCAGAAAAACGGAAAAATGCCAAAAAAGCCCGAAAAGGCATAGCAAACAGCCCCAAAAGTCATTGAGAATTACAATCAAGCGGCAATTGTCGCGGCTTTCGGTTTACGCTTTTTTCTGAACTCCGAATTCCGAACTCCGAATTCTGAATTTTTTCTACATTCTCACCCATGAAAGCCCTCTACCAGAAAATCCGCGTCTTTGACGGAAAAAGCTACGGCCTGTACCGCTCCCTCGCCGACAAGGCCTGGGATTTCGGCGACTTTACGCTGGAGTTTCTGCACGTGCAGGGCGACCCCTTTGCGCCGGCATCGCGGATTCTGGTGACCGCCCCCCTGCAGACCCTCGGCTACGGCGGGGAGTGGAGCGGCTCCTTCGAGCGGCGCCTGGCCATTTCAGACTATTTGCTCCGCAGGCTCAGCAAGAACGTGGCGGAGCGGTTTCCCGAAAAGAACGCCGCCATCGAGATGGAGGTTCCCGGGCCGGAAATGCTGGTGCGGAACGCCCTCTGGGTGGATAACGGCATGCTCCGGGCAAGCCTTGCGGTGCGCCTCCCCGGCGAGGGCCGCAAGATCCAGGCGGAACTGGCGGCAGAAATCTTGACCATGACGCTTCCTGACCTGCTTTCGGCAAGCCTCTACTGCACTCCCGAAATTCTTGCGGGGGTGGAGGAAAGTTTCCAGGTGCTCGACACCCGTCGCGCCATTCTGGAGGAACTACCCGTGCGGGGCCTTGTGGCCTTTGTGCCCGACGGGGCGGTGCTTCCCAGGGAGTCGGGACTTTCGGAAAAGCCCCTTTCGGGAGCGGTTCCTTTCAAGTCACCCGAAGAACTGGCGGTAACATTCGACATTGGCGGAAAGAGCATTCGCGGTATGGGAATCCCGAAGGGCGTGACGGTCATAACCGGTGGCGCCTACCACGGAAAGTCCACCCTCCTCGACGCCCTGGTCCGTTCCGTCTATCCACACGTTCCGGGGGATGGCCGCGAAGGAATCGCGGTGGAAGAATCCACGTTCCGTGTGGGCGTTGAAGACGGACGCTACGTGCGGGAGACGGACATTTCCGCCATGGTGCGGGACTTGCCCGGCGGTGTGTCCACCAAGAATTTTTCTACCGAAAAGGCTTCGGGCTCTACCAGCGAGGCGGCAAACCTGCTGGAGGCCATGGAGACGGGCTCTAAGACCTTCCTTATCGACGAGGACTCTTCGGCGGTGAATTTCCTCATCCGCGATCGGCGCGTGCGGGCCCTGCTGGGCGACGACCGTGAGCCTTTGATTCCCCTCACCGACCGTATCCGCACCTTTGTGGATATGGGATTCAGCTTCATTCTGGTGGCCGGTGCCTGCGGAGACTTTTTGAGCCTTGCGGACAACATCGTGGTGATGGCGGAATACAAGGCCGAATGCGGGAATTCGAAGGCGCGGGAGCTTTTCGGCGCCTGCGATATGGGTACGCAGGTCGAGCCTTCTGGAGGTGGTGCGACAGGCGCCGTTACGCTCCCTGTTCCTCGGTCCTTCGCCGAATTCGTGAAGCCCCTCTTGCCGAAGGTGCGGCCCGCTTCTGCCGTGGAGCGCCAGGTAAAAGTCAAACTGAACGGCGACAGCCTGCTTCAGGTGGGCCTGCTTACGGCCGACGTTTCCAAGTGCGGCCTTCTGGTGGACAAGTCCCAAAGGCTTGGCGCCGGATACCTGGCGCTGAACCTGTGCCAGAATCCAGAAGATTCCGGCCTGCGGGAAATTGCAGACAAACTATGCGAAAAGATTCGCAACGTAGGGTTCCGCAATCTGCCTCAGGGCATGAGCCGCCCCATGAGCCTGCCCCGTGCCGTGGATGTTGTGGCGGCCCTGCTCAGGATGCGGTGAGCTATTTAAATACCCCACGTTTCGTTGCTGCAAGTATATTCTTCGTTGCTAATTTTACCAGTTTTTATTTCGCCTTCATTGCAGGGAATGTTCAAATCTTCAAGTTCAAAAACCTCTTTTTCCGAAAGGCATTTAAAATCATTAATTTCTAGAGCTCCTGTTTTTCCAGGATTCCCAGTAACACTCCAAACTATGTGAGAGACTGGTTCGCCTGGGGTCCATGAAAAACCAAGGCCTGCTACCCAGGAGTCGTCTAACTCATGCCATAAAATTATTTTTTCGGTAATACTCTTGCTTGCTTCAATGGGCTTATTGCCGAGCCATCCCGCTATTCCTTTGTTGTATAATTCAAAATCATGGGCGTCTCCCTTATAAGAATATTTGAACCCATAACACGGAAAATGATTTGATGCGGAATCAGATTGCAAGTGATACCATATTGTCATAAAGGCTTCTGTAGATGAAGTGTCCTTAAATGTGTCCGTAAATGTGTAATTAGCGGAAACGGAATGAGGATTCGTAATCTTTAGGTCTATTGATGACATAATGCCGTCTGGATTGCTGGCAGTAGTCCAAATATTTTCGTCGTAGATTTTAATCCATCTTGAATTATGGCATTGGTAATATTGCCATTCGTACACGCTTAGGTTGTTTTGATTTTTCTTAGTTTCGCCTTCTGTTTCTTTGTCACAGTTACCAAGTCCATAGTTGCTCCACCAAAATTTGTCTGCCATGGTTTCAAATTTGGGGATAGTTGTTGACAGGTCCCAGTTTGTAATGTTTTTGCGGATAGAGGCGTAGTAGTCGGTGTTGCTAGTTGCGCTTGCCCAGTCTGCTATTTCTGTGGCAGTCACGCTATCGTTCCAAACTCCATCTTTCTCAATATCGTAAGCAAAATTTGCGAGCCTGCTAGAGAACTTTGCCTCGTTCAAATCCCCCTGCATTAGAATGCTTATGGCTAACAGTGCTGCGTTACCGTCGCCGGCTTCAAAAATGGACAAGTCCTCGAATTCCCCAACGGAGTCCTTGATGCTGAACGCTTTCAGGATTTCCTTTTCGGCCTGCTTCTTTGCTTCAAGAACAGAAACGCCGTCGTCCACAAGATATTGCATGCGCGCATAGGCCAGGTGGGTCAGCAGGTTGATGTTTGCGGTCCTGCGGTCGGAAAAGTCCACCATGGCGTTCAGGGTGATTGGGGCCACTGATTCCTTGCCGGTAATTTCGTTGCGGTAGAATCCGTTCACTTCCAGTAGGGCGTATTGGGAGACCAGATTCACATGGGTAAAGCGGAAATCACCGTGGTCGCTGGCAATTTTTCCCGTATAGGTGCGTCCTGTCTGTCCCAGGTTTTCAAAATCCAATTCGTAAATCGTGACAGCGGAACCGTTGATAAACGGCCCTTTCTCGGAAACGCCCGCAATGGTCTTGTCTTCGATAGCGATGGAATTTCCCGCTTCGGATGCACCGCCGGACTGTTCGCCGTTGTCTCCACTACTGCCGCTGTCAGAACAGGCGCAAATCAGAGTCAACAGAAATAGCAGAAATTGGTAGAGCCTAATATTCATGAATTTTCCTTTGTTTTGGAAGAAACGATCTTTCTTGTTCTGTTAATTTTTTGCTTACAGGTTGGAATTTCCTTAGAAAGGGGAAAAAATTGGATATTGAGCTCGTAAATGCGCTCTGTTGCCGATTTACGGGTTGCGATATCCATAATTTTTCTGCGAAAATTCGCGAATTCTTGGATAATATCCCGATAGGAATCCTTTGTGAGGCCTAATGTCAGCGTAGAAAAGTTTCGTTCTGTAACGGGAACATTGTCAAGGGAATCAAGTGCCAGCAAACCCATTTGCCTGTGAAGGTTACGGACCGCCATAATCGGAGAGGGCAACTTTCCCGTGGTGATAACTTTATGGCCCAACGTGTATTGCCCCTTGATAGTGGACTTGCGTAACAGATTGTTTTTAGATAAGAACCTGATGGATTCGGAAATGGCTTCTGTATTGACTTCCGTTTGAAGAAGCAAGGCCAATTCTTTGGGAGTAACAGTTGTTATCGAGGACGCCAATTCACGAATGACGGAATGGAGCCAGTTGGAATAGTATTGATAGAGAGCTCTTTCGGTGACGTTTGCGTGGTTTTCGAGACTGATTTCCCGTAATTTACTAAAAATGGAGTTTTTTGCAATTGCGTTTTTTGCTTGGTTATAGGCTACGAGCAGGATAAAATATTCTTTTTCGTACCCTTCTAGCCCCATGGCCGAAGCCACCCTTTCGGAGGCCTTTTTTGAAAGCCTGCTTTTGGATTCACTGACCAGTTTTAGGAATACAGGAGACTTGAATTTTGAAGCCTGTGCGAAACTACGCCAAGAAAGACCGACAATCTTCTTTTGCTCGGTGTAATAGTCCGCTATGTATTTACGGTAGTCAATGTATTCGTAAACAGGTCTCACATTTCAAAATATATGTTTATTTTTGAAAAAAAAGCAAATGCAAGCGGTTAATAAAAAATATGATACGTTTTTTTGAAATATTGTGCCTTGAAATACGGGTGTTTATTGGGCCGCGTTGATAGTATCCTATTTCTGTATTATATGCGAAGTAAAAAATAACGTATCATATGAAATTGGAAAGGTATGTTTCCTTTTGTTTGACCTAGGTGTTTTGAGCCTGCCCCGTGCGGTAGATGTTGTGGCGGTGCTGCTCAGGATGCGGTGATTGTAATCTGCCTAATTATGTGTATCCGTTGTTGAAAAAGGCAACGGTTGTTTGCAAAATGAGAGGCACTTGGCTCACCCCCCCTTGTTTTTTGCATTCGAGTTTGATATATTGTAAGCAGGACCCACTTGGGGGTGCCGCCCCGGCCTGGCCGGATTACCATATGGAAAAAAGCAAAAGAGGAACTATGGCTCGCGAAATTCGAGAGACCCCTATTTTGTTCGGTGAGGATGCTCGCCGGTTTTTAGCCCGTATGGAAGAGCGGCGCACCGAATCTCCGGAAGCTCGTGCCCGTCGTCTGCGGGATTATGAGTTCATGAAAAAGGCTTACGAACTTGGTATGCAAGAGAAGCGTGCCCGGGAAGCAGCCAACGGAGGTGTGGATCCATGGTTCAAGAAGGCATAGAAAAATACAGGTTTATACGTTTAAACGAGAACAACGTGGTTGAAAGCTTTGACTGCGGAGACCAGGACTTAAACGATTTCCAGTTCATGAATGCCGAAGACACGGACCCTCACACCCGCATGATGTATTTTGACCTGAAAGATATCGTGGACTAGGTTCTGCGATTTTTCTCTATTACGCCAGTTCCTTCGCCAGCTGCTTCAGGGTGGCAAGGGATTCGGCAGAAAGAGAACTCTTCACCGTCACCGTGGTTTCGCACAAGGTAACATTCTTGAGGGTGGACAGGATTTCGGTCATCTTTTTTGCGGCCATAGGGGCCCAGGTGCCGTTCTCCACGATTCCCACCTTGCGATTGCTGTAGTTCTTTGCCTTCAGGTGGTTCAAGAAATCTTCCATCACGGGGAAAAGCCCCGCGTCGTAGGTAGGTGCCATCACTACCATGCGGTTGTAGCGGAAAGCGTCTTCGATGACTTCGGCCATGTCGCTCCGGGCAAGGTCGGAGACTACGACCTTCGGCACTCCGGCACCTTCAAGCTCTTTCGCGAGAACCTGCGCCGCCTTGGCGGTGTGTCCGTAGATGGAGGCGTAGGCGACAAGCACGCCTTGGTCTTCGGGAGCGTAACTGCTCCAGGTGTTGTACTTACCGATGTAGTATTCCAGATTTTCTGCAAGAACGGGTCCGTGGAGCGGACAGATGGTCTTGACGCCCAGGGGCGCCACCTTCTTGAGCACCGCCTGCACCTGGTTTCCGTACTTGCCCACGATGTTAAAATAGTAACGCCTGGCTTCGCAGGCCCAGTCGTCGGGATCGGCGTCGTAGATGCCGAACTTGCCGAAGGCATCGGCGGAAAACAGCACCTTTTCGGTCTGCTCAAAGCTGAACAGCACCTCGGGCCAGTGAACCATGGGAGCGCCGATGAACTGCAAGGTATGCTTGCCCAAGGCAAGAGTGTCGCCTTCCTTGACAGTAAGTTTTTTCACGTCGGCCGGGAGTTCCATGAACTGCGGGAGCAACGCAAACGCCTTGGCGCTTGCTACAAGAGTCGCATCGGGGTAGAGCGCCACGAACTGGGCGATTCCGCCGGCGTGGTCCGGTTCCAGGTGGTGGATAATCAGGTAGTCGGGTTTGCGCCCTGCAAGGGTCGCCTGCAAGTTGGAGAGCCATTCCGTAACCTTGCGGCTATCTACCGTGTCGGTCACGGCAATCTTTTCGTCGTCAATTACAAAGGAGTTGTAGGCCATGCCCGCAGGCACCACGTACTGTCCTTCGAAAAGGTCGATGTCCGTGTCGTCTACGCCGATATACTTGATGGAATCGCTAAAGTCTTTCATGTAAACCTCTTTATTGCCAAATATAAAATGCCGTGAATGTCTCGTAGGCCCTATTAGTAGAAGTTCATATTGAACCAGCCCTTGGTGCCGTCTTCGGATATTGCTATGCCGCAGGCGACCTTGGTGTAAGACGCTTTCCGCATGTTCAGGTAATGTCCGATGTAGGAATAGTCCTCTTTCTTGTCGGGGTCACGCTGTCCGCTGGTGACCAGGGCCTTTTCGTCTTCCCACATCATCTTGATGTAGTACTGGACAGCAGCTGTGGCACTTGTTCTCCAAGAGGTGGGAAAATTCGGTCCGGAATTTTGTGCCCATTCACCGCAGTCGCCAAAGTGGCCGTGGGGTTTGTTGTCGGCCATGTCGGCTGCGGCCTGGTTGATGGCGCAGAGTTGCTTTTCGTCGTCGGCAAGTTCCAGGGGGGCAACTCCTTCGGTGGCCCGGTATTCGTTGGCAAGTCTTAGGCATTCGTCCCGCCAGCCTTCATCAATGAACGGCTGTGTCAATTCGTAATCCAGAAGCGGTGTCAAGGTGGATGCTGTAGAAGACGGAGTTGTCGTCTCGGCTGATTCGGGTGTTGTCCCAGAAGATTCAGATGCCGGTGTTTCCGATGATTCCGTAGAAGTCGGTTCCGTCGATTCAGCGGACTCCGGCGACATCGTTTCCGAAGATTCCGGCAAGGCGAAGGACGAAGACGAATAGTCTTCGTTGTCGTCATTTCCCGGATCTGGTTCATTCTCTCCGGCTTCTGTCTGGACCTGAGCCTGCCCTGCATCTGCAGGGGTGCTGGTGGAACTGTCGCAAGCAGCCAAGGCAAACGCAGCAAAGGCGATTGCAAAATAACCCAATCCCTTTTTCATCTTTTCCTCTGTATGTTGAGAAGTACCTAGTGAGAATTAGTAGAAGTTGACATTAAACCAACCGGTAGTTCCGTCTTCGGATACCGCGATACCACAGGCGACCTTGGTGTAGTCACCCCGCATGTTCTTGTAGTGCCCGATGTAGGGGTAATCTTCGTCCTTGTCCAGGTCCCGTTCCCCGCTTTCTACCAGCTTCTTTTCGCCCCACATCATGTCCAGGTAATATTTGGCCACGTCGGCGGCCTTGCGACCGTTGGCCATGGAGGCGTTGGGGCCGGAATTCTGAGCCCATTCACCACATTCCTTGAAATGGCCGTGGGCCTTGTTAGACTTGAGGTCCGCGGCGGACTGCTCGTCGGCGCATTTCTGTTTTTCTTCGTCGGCAAGGGCGACGGGTTTAAGGTTTTCGGTGGCGCGGTACTCGTTGATAATCTCCAGGCACTGTTCGCGCCAGCCTGCTTCATCCATGCCGGCGGTGACAGGCGTGCCGGAGCTGGAGTCATCGGAACAGCCCGTGAATAGGGCAGCGGCACAGATGGCAGAGGTGATACTGATTTTGCAGAACATGTTTATAAACACTCCCTTGAAATATTTAACATCAATGTAAATAAAAAAATGGTTCATGTGTGATTCTAGAAAAAATCGGACTTGACACCTAAGTCCTAATGAGTATATTTTGCCATAATCATGGCCGCAAAAGAAATAACAGTCGATGCCGCTCTCGAAAAAGGCGAAGAACTGACCGCCTTCGTGGAGTCCATGCTGGAGCCATACGACCCCTCGCCTAAGGCGACCATCCAAGTGGACGTGGCCATCGACGAGGTGTTCAGCAACATCGTCATGTATTCCGGAGCCAAGACCGTAACGGTGGTCGCCAACCTGGATGAGCCTACGTCCGTGTTCTCGCTTACCTTTATAGACAAAGGAAACCCCTACAATCCCCTGGAAAAAGAGGATCCGGATGTTTCCCTGCCTGTGGAGGAACGGGAAATTGGGGGGTTGGGCATCTTTTTGGTGAAGAAAACCATGGATGACGTGCACTACGAACGCAAGGCCGATCAAAATTATTTTACTATTTACAAGAAAATTAAGTAGAGGTACAAGATGAAAATCGAACAGACTCGTGACAATTCCACATTGACCCTGGCTTTGGAAGGTCGTCTGGATACCATTACCGCTCCCGAGCTGGAGCAGGTCGTCAATGCGAACCTGGAAGGGCTCACTGCCTTGATTTTTGACTTTGCCAAGCTGGAATACGTGTCCTCTGCCGGACTCCGCGTGCTGCTCAGCGCCCAGAAGAAGATGAACAAGCAGGGCAAGATGGAAGTCAAGAATGTTTGCGCCGAAATCATGGAAGTCCTGGACATCACAGGTTTCAGCGATATCTTGACGATTGTCTAGAAAATCTTTGCCGCCAGTTCAGGTGCGAACTTGGACAGGTAACCCTGGGCGAGCAGGATCGTTATCAGGGCGGGCAATATCCACTTGAAATAAATCTTGATGAGTGTGTGGCGAGGGAGTTTCAATCCCTCGCCTGCGTTCATTTCGTCAAAGAATTTTTCTTGTCCCCAGCCGTAACGGCTGCTGCAGAACACCACCATGAAAATGGCGCCTGCAGGTAGCATGGTGTTGCTCACGATAAAGTCTTCCAGGTCCAGCACGCAGCTGCCGGGGCCAAAGGGTTCAAACCCCGAAAGCACATTGAATCCGAGGGCGCAGGGGAGCGACATCAGGAACACCGCGACCATATTCCAGTAGGCCACCTTCCGGCGCTTGAAGCCCTTCAGGTCCATCCAGAAGGCCACGATGTTTTCAAACACGGCAATAAGTGTGGAGAGTGCCGCGAAGGACATGAACAGGAAGAACGCCGCCCCGCAGAACCGGCCCGCGGGCATCATGGCGAACACGTTGGACAAAGTAACAAAGATGAGTCCGGGTCCTTGCGCCGGAGACTGCCCGAAGGCAAAGCACGAGGGGATAATGATAAGGCCCGCCACCAGGGCAACGACGGTATCCAGCGCGCAGATGCTGGCGGCCTCCTTGGTCAGGGAATGCTGCCGCTTGATGTAACTGCCAAAAATCATCATGCTGCCGATGCCGATACTCAGGGTGAAGAAGGCATGGGCAAATGCGGCGAAGATGGCATCTCCAACGCCCTTGCCGGACTGGGTCAGTCGTTCCAGGGAAGGCAACAGGTAGAATTCCAGGCCTTTACCGGCCCCGGGAAGCGTCACCGCACGAATGGCAAGCAGGATCATGATGACAAACAGCGCAATCATCATCTTCTTGGTGATGCGCTCCACGCCCTTTTGGAGTCCGAGGGACACGATGCCGAGACCCATGACGATGGCGACGGTCATCCAGAAAATCAGGAGGGGCGGGTTCGAAAGCATCTCGCCGAAACCGCTTGCAATCTGGTCTGGCGTGCCCTTCAGGAATTCGCCGTCGGTGAGCATCTTGTAGAAATAGAAGAACATCCAGCCCGTGACTACGGAATAGAACGCCATCAAGATGTAGTTGGAGGCGATCAGCGGGAACTTTGCCCAGTGCCATTTGGTGCCCTGCTTTTCGAGACGGTCAAAGGCCATGCCGACACCGCTTTTTCCGCCACGGCCGATGGCCAGTTCCGCCATGAGCACCGGGAGCCCGAGAAACAGCAGGAACCCGAGATAGGGCAGCACAAAGGCCGCGCCGCCGTATTGCCCTGCGATGTAGGGGAAACGCCACACGTTGCCAAGTCCAATGGCACAGCCTGCGGCAATCAGCAAAAATCCAAGTCTTGTCTTAAAAGTCTCGCGTTCTCTTTTGTGTTCCATAAATCTAATGATAATAAAAAACGCGCGCTATTCTGAGTTATGCCTCTCTTGTGTCATCCTGAGCGAAGCCCGTAGGGCGAAGTCGAAGGATCCAGTCCTTCGTTTTGTTAATGCGAATTATATATTTACACCCATGCCCCACTTCGTTTACATGCTCCGCTGCGCCGGAAACCGCATCTACACGGGTTACGCCGTGGATGTGGCGTCCCGTTTCGAGGAGCACCGCACGGGGCGTGGGGCCAAGTTCACCAAGGCTTTTCCGCCCGAAAAAATCCTCCGCCAGTTCGAGCTCCCGAACAAGGAATACGCCCTGCGCATGGAAGCCCGCATCAAGAAACTTGCGGCGACCCAAAAAGAACGGCTGGCAAATGGCGACGAAGTGCTGACGCAATCCTTGCTAGATAGCCTCGCCGAGACGCTTCCGCCCAAAAAACGGAAACGGCGCTGTCGCACGGCCGCACAAAAAAAAGACAGTGAAATAACCTAGGGGCTATACCTCTATGGCCATGCCCGTGAACATCTGGCAGGCCCGTTCGCCGAGAACCTCGTGTAAAATTTCGAAGGCGCGGTTGCCAGTGCAGTGACCCGTGTAGATTTTTTGCACGTCCAGCTCCAGCAGGCACTTTGCAAAGGCATAGACCGCCTCGTCCTTATAGCGGTAAAGGTGGAATCCACCGAGAATCCCGTAAATCTTTTTGCCCGGGAAGGTCGCTTCCACTTCTTTCACGATGTTGTCTGCGCCGGCGTGACTGCAGCTGTTCATCACGAATAGTCCCCCGGGTGTGTCAAAAACCAGACTCTGCTCGTGGTCAAAACGGTCGTAGCGGTAACGGCCGTTTTCCTTGACAGAAAGACCTGCTGCCTCGGCGATGCCGGCACGGGTCTCTGGACTCACGACGCTGTCTTTGTGGGGGAGCAGGTAAACATTGGGGGCGATCTGTGCATCGCCTTCGACAAAGCGGATACGGTCGGCAAAACGTTTCAGGTAGCCCCTGCGGATACCGATGTATTCGTGGTAGGCAAAAAGCCCGAAAATCTTGTGGGTATGGTAGCAGTTTTCGGCGGCGCCTTGCCTCAAAAAGCAGGAGGCTTTTTCGTTGATGCGGAAAAATTCCGCAAGGCCGTTGGCGTGGTCATAGTGGGCGTGGCTAAGGATTGCAGTATCCACCTTCGAAAGGTCTATGCCCATGGCGGAGGCGTTGTTAGCGAACCGGCGCGAAGCACCGGTGTCCAACAAGTAGCGATTCCCCTCGAACTCGATATAGACAGAAAGTCCCCACTCTCCGCAGAGGGGCGTGCTGTTATCAGATGCAGAGGCGATGTTGGTCGCGCTGTTGTTGGGCGCAAAATCCGTGCCACCGTCGATGTTATCTACCAGAATCTTGACAAGCATCTTGCGCCCTACCGGTTCCAGCCGGAATGCCCTTCGCCGTAATACAGCGCGGCGTCTTCGGGGCCAAAATCATCGGCTACGGTATCGCGCGGAGAGAGCCACCCGCGCATCTTCTTGATGCGGGCGCGACGTTCCTCTGCAACTTTGGCTGCTGCGGGGTCTGCGGCGTCTTGAGCGGCGGGGGCTGCAGCAAGGTTCGTGCCAGTTTCATTGTGTTTTTCGTCAAGTGAATCGGCCATACGGTGAAAAAATAGATTATTTTAAAAACATGAACGCAAGAATCCACCACATCATGGCTGCAGCAACATTCGTTGCCGCCCTCAGCAATTCCGCATTTGCACAAACGGCCGACACCGTCTCGTTCGTGAACTTCGAGAACCGTGAGGTCGGTGTGTACGGCAATACAGAAGCCAAAGAAGACTTTAAGCGCAACAGTACCGATGGCAGCTGGTGGTACGCCATGGACAAGAACAATGGCGAAAATTCCAAGGTGGTGTATGATGGTGAAGAACACGGCAACGTACTGCAGCTCAAGTACCCCAAGGGCTGCGTGGGCCCGAACGACAACGACACGCCCGCCTGCGCCGCGCAAATCATCCAGCCGCTCGTGAAAACCGCCGACACCATGTGGAGCGCCTACGACATATTCTTCGAAGACGGGTTCGAGTTCCAGCTGGGCGGCAAGCTCCCCGGCCTATGCGGCGGCAAGTGCTACACCGGCAACGCCATGCCCGAAACCGGCGACGGCTGGAGCGCGCGCATTATGTGGCGCAAAGACGGCAACGCCGTGCAGCTTATCTACTTTATGGGGCAAGAGTCCGTATACGGCGACGACTTCAAGTGGGACTTGAACGGCACCATCCCGCAAAAACAGTTTACCACCGGCACCTGGCACCGCATTATAAACAAGGTAAGCATGAACACCGTTGCCTCTCCCGGCAATGGCGACAAAAACGGCCGCGTGCAAACCTGGCTTGACGGTGAACTCGTGCTGGACGTGGATACCCTCAGGCTCCGCGATTACGACACCGTGAAAGTCGACAAGTTCTACCTCTCCACATTCCACGGTGGAAGCAGCGCCGAATGGGCCCCCACCCACGACTGCTTTATCCGCTACGACAACTTCACCATATCGACGGATTCCATCGCCGTGACGGCAAATGCTCCGGATACCAGCGGCACCTGCGAAGGCGCAAACTGCGGAAGCAACACCCCTGGTACCGACCGGATTATGCCGCGGGCACAAAACCGTGCCACAGTCGCCCCCGTTGAAACCTACCGCATCGACGGCACCTTTGTTGGCCGCAAGAACGCCCTCCCCGACGCCGCCACGCACCAGCTCAAGAACGGGAAACGGGTGAAAGTTGTGAGGTAGGGGTGACTGTTGAGTTTACCATATCATTTACAGTATCATCGTTTGGGATAACCGTGCTGCTCAATAAACTGTTCCTTTTGCATTTCAATCTCGCGGGCCAAAATTTCCTTAGAAGGAATGTAGGTCAGATATTTTGCTGCATACATGCGTTTATTTGTTGCGAGTGTTGAAAAACGAGCGACATCGGCATTAGTGTCGGAGCAGAGAATTATGCCAATTGTCGGGTTATCTCCTTCGGTCTTTTTGATTCAAAATCGCATTTTCCAACGTTGACTCAGTCACCGCAGCATCCTGATTTACTCCAAGAAATTCTGCAATCAAAGGATTCTTGATAAACTCCGAACGCTCCTTCTGATAATCGGCTGTCATTTTTTTCATTTCCTTGACAACGGTAGCCCTTTTAGCCTTGGGCGTTTGCATTAACCGATAGTAATATTGAGACGCAATATTACGCTTTAGTGTGCGATAATCCCATTGCTGCGAAGCGGCTTCCTGCATATACCACATTCGAGCTTCGAGGTCAGAGACACGCATAAGGCATTCGTAATGACTCCACGATAATTGGGTAGACAGAGCCTGCCTTATTTCCTTGCTTTCAAAAAGGGCAGGCAATGCCTGCCCTTTTGCAGCAATCGCTTTCTTAAACTCTACAGGCAGAGTTTGAAATACCTGTAAATCCTGAAAATTAAGATAAAATTTCCTATAACTTTTTAACGATGCGATCGAGAAACCCTTTCCGAATTCAGCAGTTAAATTTTCGGAAGCCGTTTCAACAACATGTTTCCCATAATCAGCCCTCGCCTTTCCCTGCTGTTCCTGTTCCACAATTCGCCAGCCCAGTAGCCAATTGCAGGCGACCTGCATCAGATTTGCCGCACGAAAACTCATATTCCGTGCCGTAGAAACGATGCTCTTCAAATCCGTTATGAAGTCGGCGTTGAGGTTCGCGTTGCTCTTTGACGAAGTGGTTTTCTCTTTAGACATAGTGACTCCTTTGAAAAAAAGAAAAACATTTGATAATCATCAAATGCCTTTCGGAGTCTGCACTATTAGGAACCGCAGCAGAAATGTAGATAATATTGGGATTCTGGCAAGAGGGGCAAGAAAAATTTACACTAGGCTCAGCCGCAGTTGTTCGGAAATTCCGAACAGCTGACGAGACTAAATTTTTTCCAGTTCGTCTCTCATGGCGGGGCGATTCTTGAACCGCGACAGCCAAGATATTTTCAGACGGTTGACTTCCGGGAGGCCGCCTTCGTACTTGAGCAGTTCGCCCGCTTCGCGGTAAGCGATAAGCCCACCCACCGTCGCGACACCTGCGGACGATGCTGTCGAACTGGGCGGAGAGATCTTCAAGTTTTAGTGGCTGCATAGTTCGGGTTTCCATGGCACTTTAGACAATTCTTCCGCAACTTGCGGAAAATTTTTGCGGATACAATTACGCTTCCGATTCACCGATTAGAAAATCTCCCTTGATTAATACGAGAAGTTCGCGTGGATTCATGATTGCACAATCTACTTAGCACGGCGCAATACGTATTTTCCCTTGCCTGCGCCCACAACAGGTTCCACTATATTTAGCGTTTTCATCCGCTTTATAAGATTGGTCGCAGTAGCCGGAGCTCACCCTAAGTTTTCGCCATCAATCCCTAAGTTTTTCGACCCAAATCCCGAATTTTTAACGATCAAGCAAAACGCGGGATTAAACCCGTTTTTTCACTAATTGTATGTAAAATCTTGATTTTTACCTACATAACCATTTTGTTGGCGCCAACAAAATGGGAGCCGTAGTTTATCATTTCTTCGCAATGGCCTTTTTACGTTCCTGCTTCAACTTTTTGGCACTGATTTTGGGCGTGGGGAGATTTTCGGGCATAGTTCCGCCAAGTTCCACAATCGTCTGGCGAACCTTCTTGCCTACGGCATAATGGGTTTCGTTTGCCTGCTCCTTCCCCTTGATGTTTTCACGACGGAGTTTGTCGTCAGTCTGGGTGATGCGGAACAGGTTCGCCGCAAGTTCGGTGGCCCCCATGTGGTCCAGGATCTGTTCGT
>DGRZ01000044.1 GCA_002391195.1 Fibrobacter sp. UBA4375
TTAGCTACTCCTTGATTTGTACGGCGCAAATGTAGTAAAATAGAGCCTAGAAACTAGGGGTTAGGGGCTAGTGATGATAACAGAATCATCAAGATTCTCGCTTTCGCGAGAATGACGCAGACAGGGCTCAGTAAGAATCTATTTGATACTCAACGAGTTACAGATTTACGCCGAAGGAACGTCTTTCGGTTCAGGTCGTGACGGCGATCGCTCTCGCTACGAACCTTCTGGCCAAGAGCATTGAATTTGGCAGAAGGCAAAGCCAGAGATTCATCCTCATCATGTCTCTGATTTTCAAATTTTCCCTTAAGGGTGGATGTGCCCTTCGGTGCACAGCCAGTCCGGTAAACGCCCCTCATGTCAAAGGCCATCATGTCGATATTGGGGCCGCCGTCAGACGTTGTTGATTCAATGGTGAGGCTGAAATCCAGGGCATCCACCCACACATTTTCAACGTAAGCCGTATCCCAGGTATCCCAAGACTGGGTTGGCGGAAAATCTACATCGTAAGTAAAATTGTCCACCGTTATTTTCATGGGCCTAGAAACGGCACCTCCATTGGAATACCGGACCAGCAATTTCGCACTTTCTGCAGACTGGTCAGAGGTGATACGGTAAACCGCCCTGGAGGCTACGGCGTTTGCAATATTGAAGAATCCTTGACCCGTATACCCCTCATGATTGGAATCTGTAGTTCCTTCCCCATCCTCCGGCATGCTCATATCAATAGGCGATAACCAGGCCCCGTCTGTTTCGCCCGTATAGCAGAGTTTCGGGTCAATAGTAGTAGCACTACTGCTACTGTTTTCCGCTGCAGAAGATGAGCTAGAGGAAATCACTTCTTCGCCATGGGCGGTCTTGCTGCAAGCCACGCCGCCTTCAAAAACGGCCGTATAAGTTGCCCCACGGTAAAGCGTTTTATTTCCGTAATAATTAGAATCTGCCGTCAGTAGGTTGCAATCGTCGTCGTACCAGCCTTGAAATTTTTTCCCAAAACTTCCGGGACTCACATGCAAGGTAAGTGGGGCACCGCCGGGCAGTTTCTGATTGTGGGTAATCAGCCCACTGCTATTGGAAACATTGGCCTTGACCGTAAAATCGTAACGGGACTTCAGAGCCGACACCAGCCCCATCAAACTAGACTTGGCCTCGCCAGAAAGGTATTCCTCGTTCAAGGCATTTTCCAGTTCCTCGGCAATCCACTGGCAGTGTGCAATGGAGCCCGATTCCTGGAAATGGGTATTACCGTCATTAGTGACGCCATCGGCATAATTGGGATACTCCCCCTTCAAGAACATCTTGAACTGGTAACGGGAAACATAATCGGAATTCCAGTTTTTGCTGTAGGCATTATAAGACTTGGCGTTCAGATTCACATAGGGAATATGGTTCGACTTTGCCAGTTCCAACATCTTGCCAACTACGTTGTATTCAGTGAATACGTTGCGGCCATTTGCCCCCATATTCATATTCATGGGAGTCACAAAAACAGGTGTGGCACCCCACGCCTTGGCAGAATCTACGTATTGCTGAAGCCAATAGCCTAAAGAATCAAAAGGCACCTGACGACTACTATTTCCAAAATAGCGGTCATTATGACCCCACTGGATAAAAAGAAAGTCCCCTTTTTGGACATCATTTTTCAAGGCGCCCAATCGGCCCTCTTGAATAAAAGTCTTGGAACTGCGGCCACCAATAGCCACGTTGTTCACCCTGACTCGGGAACCATCAAAAAAAGAACCGAGAATCTGTCCCCATCCGGTTTGTGGATAGACATTATCCCTGTAGGTGCAGACGGTAGAATCTCCTACGATATGGATGGTAAAAGAGGAAGAATCCCCCAGTGCCAGCAAAAGGAATGCGGCAGCAATCGTCCAGAATTTCAACACCGACTTCATGACTATTTTACCTTGGCCCAAGTGCCGCTGAAGCTAGCACTCCCCTGCCGGACCAAAACACGGTAAAGGCCAGTGGATTTAACCATGGAGGATAGCGATATGTCAGTTGCATTTTTAACATGCTTTTGGGCTACCAGGCGTCCAGTCATGTCATACACACTCACATGGGCCGGGCCACCACTAGGCAACTGAAGTCTTTCGCCGCGTAGTCCCATCGCAACTTCGCAGTTATCGTCATTGGCGCGGCAAATATGGTCTACACTGAAACCAAAAGCATCGATATTCGGTCCACCATCAGAAGTGGTTGAAATAAATTTCAATTCCCCTTTGCCCTTCACCAGGTCAAGGTTCACAAAAGCCGTGTCGTAAATTGACCAATCACCTGTCGGAGGACAATCTACTAGATAATCATGATCCAAATAAATGTTCAAAGTCCTAGAAGTTTTTCCGCCATTGGCATAGATAATCCCCATGGTCACATAACCAGCCGAAGGAAATTCCATTTCGTAAGAAGCAAAGGAGTTTACCTTGTTGTCAAAATTCCAGTAGCCCGGTCCAAAGGAAAAACCAGCGTTGGAACTTTCAGTCCAACCGACATCGTAGCCATCCGGTTCAGAGGCATCAAACCAGATTTTCATGTCCTTGTTAATCTTGTCCACATCTTCGACATTCACGGTGCCTGTAGGAGTCACTCCCTCAATTTCCTTGGGAACGCCAATCGGGAAACTTATCCGGGCGGCTCCATTTCCGCTATACAGTTGAGCCTTTCCTCCGCCATAAACGGCTGTGTACTGAGTCGAGGCGGCACCCATCGTGAAAGTGCAGATATATTCAGATTTGGCGGTAGTCACTGAATTTGCACACCTGTTTCCCTTACCATCGAACCAACCCACAAATGTTTTGCCCTCCTTGGGGGTCGTCTTCAAGGTCACGGGCATTCCCGCCGGGTAATAGGAACTGACGGTCGTGGCCTCTGCAGAACCCGCAGGACTCACCTTCACGTCCACCTGGTACATGGGGGCCAAATTTTTTGCAAGATTCCGAACTTTTTCGTTTGTGTGGACACGCATCTGCTCTGTGGTGATGCGTCCAAATACAGTAGCACCATTCTGCTGCAAGTGAAGGTTATCATTGTTTCCATCGACATAAGTGGAATACTCGCCCTCGTCCAGCACCATATTCACATAGTGAAGGGCATAATACTGCCCCACCGACAAAAGGTAATTACGGGAAAGGGTATCCATATCGATCAGGGGTACATTCAGCGAAGTTGCGATTTCTCGGGCCCGAATCGGATAGCCGTGATAGGACTCATAAATGGAATCGGGGAGCATGGAGGGTTCACATGCCTTATACCTATCGGTGGACATGCTACAACGGTAATCACTTCTACGGACAGGGTTAATTATAATAGGCGTCGCTCCGGCAGCAAGCGCCTCGTTGGCCATAGCCGTTGTCGCCGTTACAAATTCTTCTTCGTTGCTATAGTTACGGTCATTTATGCCGAACTGGATAATTACAAAATCACCGGATTTAAGGCTAGACTTGACTGCCGACCAATTCTTGTTGTAATAGGTCATTGCAGCCGTTCCGCCAGCACCCTTGTTTACAACAACCACATTGTCCGAATTCCAAAAATACTGGAATTCCTGGCCTATACCCCGTTTAGGATAGTAACCCTCGTTCCAATCCTGCATAGTGGAGTCGCCACACATGTAGATGGTAATCTTTGCACACACCATCGGGACGAGGAACATCGAAGCGACAACGAAGGTCTGCCAGATTCTGGAAAGCATCGCCTAATTCCTAAAAAAGGCCCGCTGCACGACCTTGCCGTCGAACTTCACCTTCATCACGTACAGGCCTTTCGGTAGAGATTCCTGACCCGCAAAGAAGACGGATTCTCCAGCCAAGGCATTTTTGGACGAGCCTCCAACCAATGAACCGTTCAGATTGTAAAACTGAACCTGCACATACCCCGATTTGGAAACATACAGGGCGCCCGTAGAAGGATTGTACCGAAGGTTCCCGCCAAAGGCATTGTTTATGGCTACCGACGATGGATTATCTTCCTCATTTGAAGTTTGTTCATCCCCGACCATATAGATATCTGGCTTGGTCAGCTTTTTCACCATGTCGGGCAGGTAGTAGCTCACATGAGGAGGCTGGTTATAGGCCACATTCTGCCAGGCCACACTCACGCGGTATTGCGGGTCGTGCATCAGCGTGTAAAGCCTGTAGGGGCTAGTTACCGGAGTCGAGAACACGATGATTTTATTCTGGTCGTCGCCGGCACGGGTAATAAATTCCTCCCGCCAATCGCCAAAGATATCTGCCACCAAGCAGGGATTTGCCTTGGTATAATTGTTCAAGGAAGACCCTTCAACATTGTAAAAACTAAAATAGCGGTCTACCGTCTTATTCGAGGAATTCCATTTCTCCAATTTCCCGCCCACATTATAAGCATATGTTCCGGCCTTCGGTGAACCGGATGCGTCAAGAAGTTCGTCTTGCAGGTCGCCGTCGAAATAAATGCGGAAATTTACCGAAGGAGACGTAGTCGAAAGGGTCGTTCCAGTTACCGTGCGGATCCCGCCGCTGGTGCCAGACCACATTTCAAAACCACGGTTCGTGGAATCGATATCCGCAGCAAGGCCACGACCATTGTCGCAACCAGAATGCGTATTGCCGTTTTTATCTTTACAGGTCAAAGAAGACTGGAGCGTTCCCCACACCACATTGCCATCCTTGTCGCGAAATTCTTCGCTATACTTGTTGTCAGTTTCTTCGTGAACGTCGTAAACTTCCAATCCCGGTTTGTCCGGGTCCATGTCGGAGAGGTGCATGGCATCGCCATGACCAAAGCCGGTGCGATAAAGAAGGGTTCCGTCATGCTTGAGCGCCGCAGAGCCCATGACAATCTCGTCAAAGCCGTCGCCATCCAAATCACCTACAGAGAGATTGTGGTTTCCTTCGCCATAAAGTCCCTGGTCAGCCTTGTCGGAACTGTGGAGCCAGCGCAGTTTCAGTTCTTTTCCGTCAAAGTCATAGGCGGCCACAAAAAATTCCGTGTAATAACCGCGACTCATAATGACGCTAGGGTGAACACCATCGAGATAAGCAATTCCTGCAAGCATGCGGTTATCGCGGTTGCCATAGGTATCGCCCTTGATTTTTCCGCGGGCGGGCCAATAATCGATGGTGTGGATAGCCTCGCCGGTCTTGCCACTGAACACTGTCAGGAACTCGGGACCCGACATGATGGTTCCCAAGGTGGTCCGGTAATCCTTGGAACCGTCACCAATGACCTTCCCCTTGCCATCTACCGTACCGTCGCTGGTCTTCATGACAATTTCGGCGATACCGTCGCCATCCAAATCATAGACCATAAACTGGGTGTAATGGGCGCCAGCGCGGATGTTCTTGCCGAGGTCAATACGCCAAAGCAACTCGGCACTTTCCGCGTTCGCTTCAATCTTATAGGCATCGATTATCACATTGCCTGTATAATAGCCCTCCTTCGCTTCCGAATTATCCCTGGAATTATTCGGATCCCATTTCACGACAAGTTCATAACGGCCATCGCCATCCAAGTCGCCTACGCTCATATCGTTTGCAGAATAAACGTAATCCGTTCCAGAAGGAGTCGTTCCACCAGCAGGAGCCGAAAGATTGTACGTCCGGTAAGGGAAAGTGACCTTGCTGGTGCCGTCCTTGTAATTCTTGTCAAAAACAATTTCCACCGTAGATTTGGAACCTTCCTTGCCCGAGACAACGGCAGCAACCTCATACTTGGACGCTGTCGTGCCAGCGGCATCCAGGTAGTTCGTTCCAGCATTCTTGGAAACGGATGCAATCTTTGTACCGTCGCGATACAGGTTGAATTCCGTATCGGGGCTTTCGGTTCCCAGCAGGCGCCAACTGACCAACACCCCCGTTCCCACGTTCGAAACCGCAAGACCACGGGAAAGCTTTTCCATCTGGCGGGGTGCCGCAAAAGATCCTGTAGCAGCAAGGGCAACAAAAGAGAAAAACACCGTCAACGACAGCATTTCAGAGAACTTCTTTTTCTTCATCTTCATATCCAGCCATCTCCCCAATATGAATATAGACAAAAGTGGCCTTTTTCCACATTTTTGGCAAAATCTTTCCGTTGACAATTTATCAAGGTGTTAAAACTTTTTTTACATACCGTTTTTGTTGTTTTCAAGCACTTTTCCTAGAAATTTATTTCTAAAATGCCCCCAAAAGTACCCCCAATATGCTTTTTTTGTTGTCTATAGACAACATCTCAGTAAACATCAAACGACGTCCGTTCCACCCAGAATAGCCATATATTTTTCTACATTTTTTGCGAAAATGCCCAATTGGTGGAAAAATTTCTCGTGGGAAAGACTTTTCGACGCCATTGCCGACAGGTCCCCCACATTCGTGAAGATTATCATCGTTACAGGAAAGTCCTTCCTGTACTACCACGGCATGACCCGTGCGGCAAGCCTTACCTACACCACCCTGGTGGCCGTGGTTCCCCTGCTCATCCTGCTGACCTCCATTACCCTGGCGGTGGGTCTTGCGAACTTCATGTCGGACTACCTACCCATTTTGCTGGATATTCTGAACCTGGACTGGCCCACGGAACCCATTATGGCCCTTGTGAAAAACGCCGAGCACATCCCCATCGGAAGGCTTGGTTTTATCGGTGCTCTGGGTCTGTTCATCACCTTCATTCTCGCTTTTGGCAGCCTGGAGACCAATTTCAACGTAGTGTGGGAAAACAAGATTTCCAGGACGCTAATCCGCCAGATCGAGGTTTATACGCCCTTCCTGGTGATTTTTGCAGGATTCATCGGCATGTTCGCAGGCTTCGTGAACCACGTGCAGGACGTGCTGAACATGATCGTGGTGGAAGGTTTCCATTTTTCGCCCGAAGTGCTGAAGGTGCTTATTACCGCCTTCTGGTATGCGGCCTTCCACGGTGCCACCATGCTGCTGATTTTCCTGATGCTCTACGCCCTGCCCTCCAGGCCCAAGGGTGTGAGGCCCTATTCCCGTAGCCAGCTTCTGCTCGCCTCGCTTCTGTCTACGGTTGTTTCCTGGGTGGCCATCAACATCTACGTGAAAATCCTGATGCTCATCCAGACCGCCATGGTGACCCGTATGTCCATTTTCTACGGGTCGCTGGCGTTTTTGCCCTTGATGCTGTTCCTGATATTTGGAGTCTGGTCCATTATCCTTTGCGGAAACAGCCTGGTGTGGACCATCTGCCACTGGCCCGAAGCAGCCCAGAAGACCTGGAACTGGAAGGCTACGCTGGAAGATGTCCATAACGGGAAGCAGTCGGGCAGCGAAGATGAACAAGCCTAACTTTATTTCTGTACGCGGTTGCAGGTTGCACAACCTAAAAAACGTGGACGCCCAGTTCCCGCTGGGTAGCGTGACTGTCGTTTGCGGACCTTCGGGCTGCGGAAAATCCACCCTGGTGCTGGACACCCTTCACGGGGAATCCAAGAGGCGCTACCTGGAAACCCTCTCCCCCTTCGCCGCGGACTTTTTAGGCGGATGCAGGGTGATTCCCCTGGAGTCTGCCGAGAACCTCCCGGCAAGTATTGCCGTCGAGGCCTGCCACGGGGAGACCACCACCAAGTCCTACGCCCTGTCCCTTTCGGAATGCGACGCACCGCTCCGGACACTTTTCGCCCCTCTGGCCACCCCCGCCTGCCCCATTTGCGGCAAGCCCATGGAGATGACCTCGCGAGAACAGATTATACAGGTCATCGCCCAGATGCCTACGGGCAGTAAAATTCAATTTCTGGCCACCGTAGAGACAAAAAAACAGAACCTGGACAAGCTTTCGGCCCTATTCCTTTCCCAGGGCTACACACGGGCCATGGCCGACGGCGAAACCGTCTCCCTGGGGGACCTGACCGAAGAACAAAAGAAAGAGCGGCCCAAGGTTTTCCAGATTGTGGTGGACCGGGTTATCGTCAGGGAAAATTCCCGCACAAGAATCGCCGAAGCGGTGGACGCCACGCTGAAGCTCACTCACCACAAGGTGGCGTTACTTACAGAAAACGGGATTACGGAATACAGCACCGTTCCCCACTGCAAAGACCACAAAGAGGCGGAAGCCCCCGTTCTCCACGAAAGGATGTTTTCCCCCTATTCCCGGGAAGGGGCGTGCCCTGAATGTAAAGGAACCGGAGTGGACGAATCCGGCGAGACCTGTAGCCACTGCGAGGGGCTCAGGCTCCAAAAATTCCTGCTGAATTCGGGAATCGTGACCGAAAATGCGTCAGGCAATTTCGTGTCCTGGAGGCAGATTCTGGAGACACCCTTCCAGAATCTGGGCGGGCTTATCCGTGACACCTTGAGCAAGCGGATTTCCAAAGGCAAGGTGCCCGTGCTGAACGCCCTGCTGGACCGTATTGACGCCATCAACCAGCTTGGAATCGGCTACCTGACGCCTGGGCGCTCCGGAGCCACACTTTCGGGTGGCGAAATCCAGCGGCTCAGGCTTTCCAGCCTTTCTACGGGTCTCCTGAACGGACTTTTGATCTGCCTGGACGAACCTGCCAGCGGGCTCCACAGCAACGACGTGGAGAAACTCTGGAACGTGCTCCGGCAGATTCGGGACCGGGGGAACACGCTGGTACTTATCGACCACAACCCCTCCCTCATCCAGAAGGCGGACTGGATTATCGAAATGGGTCCCGGCGCCGGAGAAAAGGGCGGAGAGATTCTGTTCCAGGGCAAGGCGAAGGACGTGCTGGAAAATCCGGAATCGCCTACGGGTAGGTGGATTAGGGAATTATCACATCGTCATCCCCGCGAAGGCGGGGATCTCCGGTCGGTGCCGGGAATGACAAAAGGTAAGTCCCGTCGTGCAACCGCATCCATCGCCATCGAAAATTTTTCCATGTTCGACATGAATCCGGTGACGGCAAATTTTCCCACACAAAAGTTCAGCGTCATCACCGGACAAAGCGGCAGCGGTAAATCTACCCTGTTCTTCAAGAACCTGGTCCCCCGTGCAGAAAAAGGAGAATTCCAGAACCTGGGCATAGAGGCCCTGTCCGTGCTTTCTACGGGGGATTTCCACGGCAATCGCCGAAGCACCGTGGCCTCGGCCATCAACCTGGGATCGCAACTCCGTGACCTGTTCGCAAAACTCCCCGAAAGCAAGGTCCGGGGCTACACCGCCGCAAAATTCGCCACCCACGCTCCCGGAGGCCGGTGCGAAAACTGCAAGGGCGAGGGCGTCATCTTTGACCCGGCCGGCTACGAGGAATCGGAATGCCCCGTATGCCTGGGCAGGCGTTTCAAGGACGAAATCCTGGAAGTCCGTTTCAAGAGCCTTTCCATCGCCGACATCTACGACCTGGAAATCGGTGAAGCCTACAAGCTGTTCACCAACCTGAAGCCCTTCGCCGACAAGCTGAAGCCTCTTGTGGATACAGGCCTGGACTACCTAAAGCTGGGGCAGACCACGGCCCACCTTTCAGGTGGGGAACGGGCAAGGCTTCGGCTCTCTATTGCCCTTGCCCGTGCGAAGGCGCTGGGCACGCTGTTCCTTTTTGACGAGCCTGCGCGTGGGCTGCACCAGGGCGACATCCGCCATCTGTTGGACCTGATTCGTGGGCTTACCGAGGCGGGCCACACCGTTATTGCCATCGAGCACGCCCAGGACTTCGTAAACGCCGCCGACTACGTGCTGGAACTGAAACGGGGGTAAAGATGTTCGCCGCCGAACTGTTGACATCCCCGCAAGTCCAGGAATTCATCCAAGACGCCATCAAGCGAAGGCTGGATGCATTGCAGGTTTCTACAGCCTTGAGCAAGGCGGGCTACAGCAACGAAGACCGTGCCGCCATCATGGATTACATGGCCCTGCTGCCGAAAATTCAAGAAAAGTTCGGTTGTCTTCACGCAAACGACAAGAACAGATTCCTCCTGTGCGACAAGCTGGCCCTGGAACAGAGCACTGCCCAGGACATTGGCCGCTGGAAGGCGAACCTGTGGTCTGCAGGTAACGATGGCGAGGGCAGCAAATCCGGCACAAGTACCGTCCACGACCTCTGTTGCGGCATGGGAGGCGACAGTTTCTTTATTCCCGCCTCTTTCAAGGTTGTCGGTGTCGATCTGGACAAAAACCGCATCGCCATGTACCGTCACAACATGGAAACCTGCGGTAAAAATGCAGAAGTTGTCTACGCCGACGTGCGGGAGGTGGCAAAAATAAGGGAGATGCCGGCCTCCGCGGGCATGACAAATACAGAATTTTTCACCATCGACCCGGCTCGCCGGGCCCTAGAAGGCGAAAACCAGCGTGACCTACGGAACCTCACGCCCACCCTAGAAGAAGTG
The DNA here is from genome assembly GCA_002391195.1 of Fibrobacter sp. UBA4375. Taxonomy (GTDB): domain Bacteria; phylum Fibrobacterota; class Fibrobacteria; order Fibrobacterales; family Fibrobacteraceae; genus Fibrobacter. The sequence goes on from DGRZ01000044.1 coordinate 10,263, forward strand.
CTTGAAATCAGCAAGCATTACCAGGGCGGCATGGTCAAGCTACCTCCGGGATACCCACCCGCAGAAATTCCCGACGGCACGGAAATCCTGTATCTGGGCGGACATTCGGACTGCAGGGAATGCCTGGTGCTATTCGGGATCCTTGCAAAGAATCCAGACACGGTCCGTGCCGTGATGATTGGCAAGGACGGTAAAGCCCTTGCCGAATGGAGCCGCCCACGGGAACGTTCTCTCGAAACTCTGGACGAAGACCTCCAAGAAAAGCTGGACCGAAACGATTCCCTGGAAGGGCGTGACCGTACCTACCGTACATCCACCAGCAGGAGCGACCTGCCCATCGGCGAAATTGCCCGTTACCTCTCAGAACCCGCGCCCATCTTGATTCGAAGCCACCTCTTTAATGCTGCGGCCCTCTCCTGCGACCCGCACGCCCACCTGATTTCGGAGGGCATCGCCTACGTGGCTAGCGACTTGCCGCTCCCAGCTCCGGGATTTACCTGCTACGAGATTGTCGCCCACTCAGAAATTTCCACCGGGGCTGTACGCTCCATGCTCAAGGAACACGACATCGGTAAAATCACCTTGAAGTTGCGGGGAGTCAAGTTGGATCCCGACGCCGAAATCAAGCGCCTAAAGCCAAAGGGCAAAAAATCAGCCATACTGTTCTACACCCGCGCCGCGGGCGAAAAAATTGCGTTACTTGGCTTTGCCAGGTGATAGGTAGTAGGTTGTAGGTTTTAGGTATTAGGAATATCATCCGAAGGACATTTGCCTCAGGTGTTGGAAGTGAAGAATTTCTATATTCGGACCTAAAATGGAGATGCCCGTCACGGGCATGACTGCGTCCAAAATGGAAAGCGAAAAAAAAGACAACAACTACCTGTTTGATTCCGGGAACCTTTCGGAAGGCGCTCTCGCGAAAAAGCACCGCATCGAAAACGACCCCAGCGCCCGCACTAATATAATGGACTATTTGCCCGGCATGGAAATCATCCAGTCGGACATTGCCGAAAAGGTTCTCTCTGAATCCGAAAATTACGATTACAGCAAGTACACCGGCAAAGACGTGAAGCGCGCCCTGGAGCACGAACGCTGCACCTTGGAAGATTTTAAGGCTCTGCTCTCCCCTGCTGCCGCTCCGTATCTGGAACAGATGGCCGCGAAGGCGAAAATCGAGACCAGCAAGCACTTCGGCAACAACGTCTATTTCTTCACGCCGCTCTACATCGCGAACTACTGCGAGAACTACTGCGTCTATTGCGGGTTCAACTGCTACAACCATATCAAGCGCATGCAGCTCACCATGGAGCAGATCGAGCACGAGATGAAGGTCATTGCCGACAGCGGCATGGAAGAAATCCTGATTCTCACCGGCGAAAGCCGTGCCAAAAGCAGCGTGGAATACATCGGCGAGGCCTGCAAGCTGGCCCGCAAGTATTTCCGCATGGTAGGCGTAGAAGTTTACCCGGTCAATGTGGACGAGTACCGCTACCTGCACGAATGCGGCGTGGACTACGTGACGGTTTTCCAGGAAACCTACGACAAGGTGCGTTTTGAACAACTTCACCTGCTAGGCCACAAGCGCGTATTCCCGTACCGCTTCGACTCCCAGGAACGAGCACTGATGGCGGGAATGCGCGGGGTGGCATTCTCTGCACTCCTCGGCCTTTCGGACTTCCGCCGCGATGCGCTTGCCTCGGCACTCCATGTGTATTTCTTACAAAAGAAGTACCCGCATGCCGAGATGAGCTTAAGCTGTCCGAGACTGCGCCCCATCATCAACAACGACAAGATTGACCCGCTGGACGTTCGCGAGAAGGAACTTTGCCAGGTGCTTTGCGCCTACCGTATCTTCCTCCCCTTCGTGGGCATTACGGTCTCGAGCCGCGAAAGCAAGGAGTTCCGCAACGGCATCGTGAAAATCTGCGCGACGAAGGTCTCCGCCGGAGTATCTACGGGCATCGGCGACCACGAGAGCAAGTACAGTGGCAAGGATGACGGCGAAGGTGGCGACGAGCAGTTCGAAATCAACGACGGCCGCAGCTTCAACGCCATGTACTCAGACATCTCCGGCGAAGGCCTGCAGCCAGTATTGAACGATTATCTGTACGTGTAGGTCTACTGCTTCTTACCGCCGTTGCAACCAGCATCGCCAAGAGTAGAAAAACATACACCGTGGTCGGTATAAAATGCGTAATTGTAGTTCTTGCCGTTAGGAAGTAAATACACCTCTAATGAACCACCGGGCTTACTTACATCACTCCACCGAACACTAACGGTGTAACGAGTGTTCTCGTCTTTTTTTTCCCTTATTTAAAGCCTAGCTGATAAACATTGGCTTCTTAGGGGCTGTACGCCACCATTGAGCATCATTGTTGTTGTGATCATTCCAAGAAACAGATGTATACGTGTCAGTATCTTTTTTGTAGTTACCCGTAATTCTTCCGGCAATAATATCAGCAACGCCTTCAAAGCCGGCTTCATTTAATGCATTATACCACGTTCCGCTTGTACCGATTATTTCGCTGATATTGTGTGCATTGTTTGCTTGGTTATGGCTGTTTTGCACATTTATCGACAAACCATTGTGCAATTCTATAACAAAAAGAGTCGCCCCCCTATTTGAAGAAAGTCCGTTACTCAACGTCGTAGTTAAAGTATTCATTTGTTCATCGTTTTTCTTCTTTACCGTGGTCGTTTTCGTCAAAGCGTCTCCGTCTTCAAGCAAAGCCCTATTCAATGCATCTCTCAAGTAATAGAACTTGAGCAAATCGACCTTCTCTCTCGACTTTTCGATAATTCCAAAAAGAATTGGGGTGGCAATAACCGCAAGGAACCCCATAATGACAATAACAACCATCACCTCTACAAGAGTAAACCCTTTGCGAGATCGAGATGTTGTAAAACCAAACGACATTGTATTATCACCTCACTCCCCTAAATATAAGAAAATACAATCCCGTTCTGCACAAAAAAAGCTGAATTATATCGTCAATAGGGTTCCTAATTACACTTTTTCGAAAAAGACTTGCAGGCAGCATCCCCTTCCGTCGAGAAACAAACTCCATGTTCGGTCTTGAAGGCTTTGTTGTTCATATTTCCGCTATTGGGTAGCAGAGCTACTTCGACGGACCGGCTACTTTCGCTTCCACCAGACCATCTGAAGTTCATTGTCAACCGGTAATTTCCAGAGCAGTCGCCCTGATTCAACGCCTTGCTTATAAACATTGGACTTTTGGGGTATGTCCGCCAATTACTACCATCTTTTTTTGCATAATAACTTGAATTTGCCTGATCTAGGCTGTTATAATCTGTTTTGTTGAGCCTTGATGCCACAATGTCAGCAACGCCGTCAAATCCGGATTCCATCAAAGCATTGTACCAAGTACCCCCGTCACCTATAAGCTGACACATGTTGACGCTGTTGTTTGCGGATCCATGAGCCCCCTGTACGTTGACGGACACGCCATTCTTGACCTCAATTACAAAAAGGGTTACACCCTGATTGCCTTTCAAAGCATTTGTGAGTTTGCTTTCTCGATTTTTCTTTTCATCTCCAGAGGCACCCGAAATGTATGAACTATTCATCAAAGCACTTCCATCACCAACAAGCGCCCTGTTCAATGCATCTCTCAAATAAAAAAGTTTTAGCCGATCTATATTTTCTCTAGAGCGTTCTATTATGCCCATAATATTCGGGACGGCAATTCCTGCAAGCAAACCCATGATGATGATCACGACCATCACCTCGATAAGGGTAAAGCCACGTTTTTTGCTACGTACCATTCTACACCTCTTCCGTAAGTACAACGCTGTTCAAAAACACTCTATACCCTAATATAGATAAACAAAGGCGATTTTTATCGCCTTTTGACAAAAAAATGATAAAGCAAATCATTCCTATTTGCATTACATCACACAGAAAAGCCATTTTTCTACCTTTGTGGCCATGAAATCCCTCGATACCACCCTTTACTTTATCACCGACAGCACCTGCGTGCCCGAAGACCGTTTTTTGCCCGTAGTGGAGGCTGCCTGCAAGGGCGGAGCCACCATCATGCAACTGCGGGAAAAGGACCGGAGCACACGGGAATACATGGAACTGGCCAAAGCCACCCACGAAATCACCGCCCGGTACGGAATTCCGCTGATTATAGACGACCGTGTGGATGTGGCTCTCGCTATCGGAGCCGAGGGTGTTCATGTAGGGCAATCCGACATGCCTGTCCGGGACGCCCGAAGGCTGATGGGGCCAGAAAGAATCGTCGGAGCCACCACCAAGACCGTGCCCCAGGCCCTGGAAGCCTTTGAACAAGGGGCCGATTACCTGGGCTGCGGCGCCATCTACCCCACCACAACCCACGTGAAAACCGTCATCACACCAGTAGAAACATTAAAAGACGTGGTGAAAGCGGTACCCATTCCGGTGAATGCCATCGGCGGGCTCAACAAAGAGAACATCTTTGTGCTGAAGGATTCCGGAATCGCAGGCATCTGCGTCGTTTCCGCCATCATGAAAGCGGCCGATCCGGAAACTGCCACCAGGGAACTCAAGCAGGCGGTCAAAGAGTTGTGAGTAGTGAGTAATGAGTTATGAGTTTTTATGATCGCGCCGAAGGCGCCAAATTACAGACTCAATACTGATAACTGACAACTCATTACTAATTCTGCATTCCACATTACACATTTCAGAACCCCAATACCGCTTCCGAAATCTCGTTGGCTTCGTCGGAGTAGTCGTCAGCCCGATCCGGGATAAACTCCCCCCAAGCTTCGCTGACACCGCAACCCACGCCTACCTCCACGGTGGACCACTTGAACACGGCAAACACCTTCGGGAACATTTCCAACAGGCCGTCCAACACGTCTTCGGGAGGTTCGTCTTCCACCAGCATGTTGCCGTCCATGGCCAAAAGCTCCGTCTCCGGCAGTTCTTCGAAGCGACACTCGTATTCGTCGGACACGATGGGGTCCACAGAATACCAATCTCCCGAATCTTCGCTAGGGAGTTCCGCCTCCGGGAATTTTTCCATAAAGGCCTGCCACAGAAGGGCAAGGTCTGCCCCCTCGCCAATAAACCGGACTAAAACGCGACAATCCATTTCACCCTCCTTAACAACAAGAATATAAATAAAAAGCAGAGAAAGAGGGAGGCCAGATGGCGGATCAGGTCCGCCATGACGAGTTGGAATATCAAGCCGCCATGACGTTCGTAACCAGTTTTACCATAACGTTTAATTATGGTCCGTCGGGGGCAAAAAAAAGAAAAACCGGTTCCGAAAACGAAACCGGCTTTTCACTGAGCTACGAAGGGCTCGAACCTTCGACCCACGCCTTAAAAGGGCGTTGCTCTACCAACTGAGCTAGTAGCCCGAGCGACCCAAATATAGAAACTTTTGCCTTTTTGTAAAGGCAAATTTTATAAATTTAGCCTATGTTCAAGAAGATAAACTTCCAGCTGGCTGCGCTTGCTCTGCTTGCCGCCACGTTCGAGGCGCAGGCCTACTTTTCGCAAGGCGATGCCGGTCAGGAAGTTTTCTCCTTCATGTCCACCTTCGACAGCCCCCGAAACGCGGCCCTTGAAAAATCCGCAGCGGCAGCCCCTTCTGCCGACCCGAGCATTGCCCAACTGAACCCGGCCGCTCTCCGGATGCCCGAAGGAAAGGAACGCACCGTCGGCATGCACTGGCAGACCGGCGAATTCTCCGAAAACCAGGGTTCCCTATACTACACCCGAGACTTCAAGCGATTCCTGTACCAGATTTCGTACAACTGGCTGGACTACGGAACTATCGAAGGCTATGACGAATACGGCAACGAGACCGGCAAGGACTACAACCCCCTGAGCCAGCTGGTCACCGCCACGGTAGCATTTCCCATGAAGCATTTCCAGTTTGGCGCCACCCTCAAGTTCGCAAGCGACAGGCTGGCCGACGAAGAGGGTGACCGTACCGCCTTCGGGGCGGCCTTTGACTGGGGTATTTCCTGGCAATCCCAAAACAAGCTATGGGGACTGGCACTTGTGGCCAGGGACTTCGGTTGCCTTTTGCGAGACTATGTAGATGACGGCGAAGACGAATACTACCCCATGGGGCAAGTATTCGCCCTTTCCGGATTCATGCGCCCCAAGAGTCTCCCGAAGTTGACAGTCTTTGGCGAAACGAATTTTCCGCGGTATGCAGAACCCCGCCTGAATATCGGCGCCGAGTACCTGCTGGGCAAGTACTTCGCCATACGGGGCGGTTTCACCCGGACATGGCTGGACTTGAAACGGGACGCCCTGGAGCTGATTCAAGACCGGAACAGGCCCGACGAATCCAACGAGGCACGCTTCTTGAGCCTCGGCCTCGGCTACAGCATGGGCTTGTTCGCCCTGGACTACAGCTTTTCTTACCTGGCCCAAGGGCTCGGGATGGAACACCGGGCCGGCCTGCGGTTTAATTTCTAGGGCTAAACGATATGCGGCAGTTCGACGTTTTTGTCTGGGGCTCACCTAACATTACCGAGACAAAGCCGTCATTTACCGACCCGGCCCTGGGCTGGTTCTTTACGGACAGTTTCAACGAAAGGCTGAACGAAAGCGACGCGGAATGGATCGTCTTTGCAAACAGCGCCGTAAAAATCGACAGAGAATTCCTGAACAGCCTGGCCGAAAACATCTCCGCATTTCCCATGGTAGATGCTTTCGCCCCGAGACTTCGATACGCCTCCATAGAAGACGGCGACAAGAAGTCCGCAAAATTCATCGGGGGCTTTAAGCTCCACAAGGCCAAAGGTATCGAGCCTATCGAAGAGGACGCTCCCCTGCGGTACGTGGCAAGCCCAAGGCCCGAAATCGCCGTCTTTTCTAGGCGGATCGTCCAGAGGACCGGGGCCTTCGACACAAGCCTGCCCGTGTCAGCGCAGATTCTCGACTACGCCCTGAGGATGCACCACGCCGGAGGACGCTGTTTCTCCGTTCCCTACCTGGTAGCCGGGCTGCAAGGAATCCCGATGGATTTTTCCAGCGAAAACAAAGAATGCCTCCCCCACATCGCCTACGCCCTTTCCAAGTCCCTCGGGATCAAGACGACGCGTTTCGCGCTCAATCACCCGTCGGTCATCGCGCACCTCTGGAAAAACCGCAAAGGCCTACGGGAAAAGCGGGACAAGGCCATACTCTTGAGCAAGCTTGCGCCGGAAACTTTACAGGAACTGTATTAATCCGGAAAAACATCCAGCGGATGCCCCATCAAGTGGGGCATGACGATGACGGATTCGCATCCAGCGGATGCCCCACCAAGTGGGGCATGACGATGAAGGATTCGCATCTAGCGGATGCCCCACCAAGCGGGGCATGACGATGACGGATTCGCATCCAGCGGATGCCCCAACAAGTGGGGCATGACGAAGAATCCCTATCCAGCGGATGCCCCAACAAGTGGGGCATGACGATGAAGGAAATAACGACGGGGATTTCCGCCGCAAAAAGGATTTACACTTTCTTGAAAATGAGGGACGTGTTGATTCCGCCGAAGGCGAAGTTGTTGCTCATCACGTATTCCACATCCATTTCCCGACCATCACCGACGATATAGTCCAGCGGGGCGCATTCCGGATCCACGTTTTTTAAGTTCAGGTTCGGGCTGAACCAGCCCCGGTTCATCATGTGGATAGACGTCCAGGCCTCAATACCACCGCAGGCACCCAAGGTGTGCCCGATGTAGCTCTTGAGACTGCTGATGGGGGCGCTACGGCCCTTCAGGGCGTTGTAGGTGGCCCAGGTCTCGGCCCGGTCGCCATGCTTGGTGGCAGTTCCGTGACCGTTCACATAGCCGATGGCATCCGGGCTGAGTCCCGCATCTTCCAGGGCCAGTTCCAGAGCCCGCTGCATGGTTTCTTGCTTGGGCTGGGTCAGGTGGTCACCGTCGGTATTGTTACCGAAGCCCACCAATTCCGCATAAATTTTTGCACCGCGGGCACGGGCATGCTCGTATTCCTCAAGAATCAAGGTGCCGCTTCCTTCGCCAATGACCAAGCCGTCGCGGTCCCGGTCGTAGCTGGCGGGAGTGAGTTTGGGCGTATCGTTCTTGACGGAGGTTGCAAAAAGCGTATCGAAAACGGCAGATTCCGTGGGATCCAGCTCGTCGGCACCGCCTGCCACCATGGCGTCCTGTTTACCATACTTGATGACTTCGTAAGCGTTACCGATGGCAAGGCTCCCGGAAGTGCAGGCCGTGTTGGTAGTAATCATGCGGCCCGTAAGCCCGAAGGTCACGCCGATGTTCACGGCGCAGGTCTGGGGCATGGACTTGATGTAGGTGGTAGCAGTAATTTTCGAGCTGTCGTTGGTGACAATCATGGAGAAGAAATCTACCAAGGGCATCACGGAGCCCATGGAAGATCCGTAGGCCACGCCGACACGGCCGGAATGCAAGAAATCCTGGTCTTCCAGAAGCCCGGAACATTCCAGGGCCTTCTGGGCGCCCACCGTAGCCAGCAGTGCCACACGGCCCATACCGCGTACCTTGCGGCGGGGCATTTCAGGAAACTGGTAGTTCACCGGAACCGCCAGACGGGTGTTCATCTGCACGTACTTGTCCCATTCGTCCATGCGGACCACCTTGTTCTCCAGCTTTTTCAGGCTGTCGAAAATTTCGTCCATCTCGGAACCCAAGGCCGAAATGCAGGAACCTCCCGTAACAACAACCCTACGGGTCATGCGAGACCTCCGTTTACAGAAATCACCTGACGGGTGATGTAGGCCGCCCCTTCCGAAAGCAGGAACACTGCCGTGGCGGCAACTTCGCTGGGCTTGCCCACGCGTTTCATGGGCACGGCCTGCAAGATAATGTCCAGGGGTGCGTCCTTGATCATTTCGGTCTCGATAACGCCCGGCGCAATGCTGTTCACCGTGATGTTTCGGCTGGCAAGTTCAGTGGCCAGGGCCTTGGTAGCCCCGATGATGCCCGCCTTTGACGCACTGTAGTTCACCTGGCCACGGTTACCGATAACGCCGGAAACCGAAGAGATGGTGATGATGCGGCCAATGCGCTTGCGGCACATGGGCATCACCAGTGGTTGAACCACATTGTAAAAACCGCCTAGGTTGGTGTTCACCACCTTGTCCCAGGAATCCCCGCTCATGCCAGCAAAGGTCATGTCGGCGCAAACGCCTGCATTGAGAATCAGACCGTAATAAGTTCCGTTTTCCTCGATATCTTTGGTCAACACTTCCTTGCACTGTTCACGGTCGGAAATGTCGAGCTGAAGCCCACGGATTTCTCCGCCGGCAGCCTGGACCCTTTGTATAAGTTCATCGACCCTGGTCTTGCCCCTGTTGTAGCCCGCAACAACGGCATAACCCGCCTGGGCAACGGCTTCTGCTATGGCAGAACCAATTCCGCCACTAGCACCGGTCACGAGAACCTGTTTCTTATCGCTCATGGACACTCCTAAGCATTTCAATTATTCCACGCCAATTATAGAAAAAAAGAACCATGAACGCAATTGCCACAGCGACCTATTTACCCCTGGAACCCGCAAACGGAGACAGGATAAAATTGAAAAGAATTCCCAAGAACACGGACAGGCCAAAAGTGGATACCGGCGAAAATCCGCTGAAAGAAAGGCTCCCGAAAGAGAGGATGGTGGTCAGGGCCGATAGCGCGATGGCAAGTACCGTCAAGGGGCTTCCCCGCCCTTCCTTGAAAAACAGGGAGTAATCGATGCCTATACCGAGGGTCAAAATAATCCCTACCGTAGCAAAGAAATTGAAGGGAATGCCCAGGTAGCCGAACAGCGCTACCACAAGGCACGAGGCGCATACTGGAATCCGCATAATGGAAAACGCCCCGGCAAACCCGTAAATGAACAGCAGTACCGCAAACACCAGCACAAAAGCAAGCCCCACTAGGGCAAGGGCCGTCAGGGAAAGCCGCGTCAGGTTCTCGTTTATCTGGTTTACCTTGTCCATAAAGTAGATTCCGTCGCCTGCAAGGCCGGAAAGCTTTGCGGCATCTTGAACATGGAGAGGCATCACCGCACTGTAGTAGGAATCGCCTATGCGACCAATCCAGAGGCTATTCAGGAGTTTTTCGAAGTTGGCAGGCAACTTGCTTTCGGGTTCAAGAACTTTCAGGCCTTGGCCCATCGAGGCTCGGAAAGCCGAATCGGACCGGAGTCCAAGTTCCCTGTGCATCTCCGCAACCGTCAGGGAATCCATGGCCCGGGAAAGGATTTCAAAATTTTCCTGCTGAACGGAACGGGGCGGAACGAACCGACTTATAGCAAGGTAGTTCTGCAGCACGCCGTCGGTACGCTCCCGCTCCAGGCGTCTGCAGAAGGCATGTTCCCGCTCCAACACCTCCTGAACGGAACTCCCCTTCACCAAGAAGTAGCTGCCCGAAGAGCCGAAATCCAGAAGTTCCATGGAAAGCCTTTCCTGGGCAAGGCGCTCAGACGACATGGTATAGAGGGACTTGAGGTCCGTACCCCACTGCACACGGTAAACACCCACCGCAGCCCCCGCAGCAATTACCGCAGCCACGGCAAGCGACGCCCACCTTTTCGTCTTGAGCCCTGCAAGGATTGTTCCGTAGCCATCCAATACTCTAGAAACGGCCCCAAGGGCGAAACCCGCAGGAGCGCGGGTCCTTGCGGCAGGCAGGGCCGCAAACAAAAGCGTAATGGTCAAGAAGGAGCTTGCAAGCCCCGCCATGGAAAAAACCGCCATCTGCCGGAGCAGCGGGAAGGGAGCGAAGGTAAGAGCCAAGTACGAAAGTTCCGTGGTCATGAATCCCAGGACAAGTCCCTTGAAAATCAGGCCACGTTCACCACCACCGTCCAGCCGTTCTTCCCGGATTTTCCAGCCTGTAAAGAAATGGATGGCGTAGTCGATGCTCACGCCGATGACGCTGGTCCCGAACACGAAGGTGAAAATATGGATAGAGCCGAAAAGCGTCCAGGAGACCGACAGGGCCGAAACGATGGCGACACCGATAGAAAAAAGCGTTAGCGCCAATGGTACGGCAGACCTGTAGGTGGAAAGGATCAGCAACAGGAGCAACACGATGGACACACCCGAAATCACGGCCACTTCCAGCTGCGCCCGAGAAGAACTTTCGTAACTGTGGAAGGGCACTCCTGTGGTTGCCACCACCAGGGCGGAATCCACCGCTTTCAGTTCCGAAATCTTCTGTTCAATAATCTGGAGGGCGCTACCGTCGCCACCGAAGGTGGATGCACCCGGAACAAGGCTTGCAGACCACATGACGTAAGTCCGTAGAGAATCCCGCAGCACAAGACGCTCATCCCGGAGTTCCACGTTCTTGCTCATGAAGGAGAGATTTCCCAGAACATCCTCGAAGGCCTGGGCCGAAAGCAAGAAGGGGTCTTCATCCAGGTTCTCGAGGCTTGCCATGGAAAAGCCTCCGTAGATTTTTTCCAGGGCGTTCTGCTTCAAGAAGGCTCCCCCACCCTGGCGAACGCGGTCCATAAACGCTTCGCCCTGCAGTGCATAGCGGTATTCCCTCGCGAAGGCGCGAGCCTCGTCCATGGAACTGTCCGACACCAGGTAGCTTACCTTTTCCAGCTGGCCATTCCCGCGCAGCGCCCGGTCGAATTCGTCTGCCGCCGCCTTCGCCTTTTCGAAATCGCTATGGCCCACAAGCACCGTCATCTGGCCCATGGTCCTGCGGGAAAGCTCGGCGTCGGCATCACCCAGACCCGCCGACACCTGCGAAGGCGGCAAAACGGAGAAAAGGTTTGAATCGATTTTCCAGGGGCTAGCGTTCAAGCCCAGCGCGATGATGGCGACATGCAAGATTCCCCAGAGGAGAATCCCCCACTTGTTCATCCGTTTTTTTTCGGGCTTATCCATGAAACTCCGCAGGCTCCATCAGCGCAACAGGGCGGATTCTTCGGGAGTGAGGGAGATGCCCCCTTCCACCTTGGAAAATTCGTAGAGGATGGGATTTCCGTCGCCGTCGGAGAGGGTCACCTTCTCCAGCCACTTGTGGCCCGAGAGCACCACCGACGAAATCTGCTTCTTGATGACGCTTTCCTTGGGAACAAGGCCGATGGTCCAAAGCCCGTCCTTCCCCGTCTCGAAGAAAATCTGGAATCGTTCTTCCAGCATTTTGCGGTTGCCCGAAAAAATCCCCTGAATGGTCTGGGAAACCTGGCCAAAGACCGCGTTGTCCTTCATGTTCATCTGGGAAACCGCCCCGGAGGCATTTTTCTGGAGCATCTTGTCGCAGGTGATGGCGGTAAGGCTCTGGAAGGGCTTTTCCATGTTCCACAAGATGCCCAGGGTATCCGCGATGACGAAACTCCCCGTGGAGACAAAGTCCCGGTTGATTTTCTTGACGGTCCGCACCTGCCTGAAACTCCCCCGTAGGTATTTCTGCTGCTGCATGGCCGAAAGAACCTGGGCAAGTTCCTTGGAACGCTCAGCCGTCAGGGGACTTTCAAAGACATCGGCAAACGCCATGGACGACAGCGTCAAGCAGAGGAACATTGCCAAAAACAGTTTCATATGGCTCAAATATAGCTTGTTTACCCAATTTTTTTTATCTTTCCGAATAGAAACGCTACATCATATCTGACATGACTTTTTTTCAACGCATCGCCTATATCTGGCGCACCTACGTCAAGCTGCAGACCTTCTTCTTTTTCGGGTTAGGTAGTCTTGTCCAGGCGTCAGTGGTATTTCCGACACTTTTTCTCCTTTCCGGCTTTTCGCGGAAACGCTTCAGCCGGTGGGCCCGTTACGCCATCCACATCGCGCTCAAGATTCTCATCTGGCAGCTGGTGTTGCTGAGGGGTTCCAAATTCAAGGTGGAACACCGTGAACGCCTCAAGGGACTCCACTCCAAGATCATTATCGCCAACCACCCTTCCCTACTGGACGTGGTCCTGCTGTTTTCCATCATCCCCAACGCCGACTGCATCGTGAAGGGGGCTCTCGGCAAGAACCGCTTTGTCTCCGGAATCGTGAATTCCATCTACATCCTCAATTCAGAATCCTTCGACCAGCAGATGATGGAAGTGAAACGCACCACAGACCAAGGGAACAACCTCATCATCTTCCCCGAAGGCACACGCTCCGAACCGGGCAAGCCTTGGGACTTCAAGAAGGGGGCGGCCAGGTTCGCCATCGGCTGCAAGCGCGACATCGTGCCCATCTACTTTGGCGGGAACGAAATTATCGGGCTTCGCAAGCACGACAAGCTGGTCAGCTACCATCCCCGGGAACAGTACCATTTCTACCTGGACGTGCTGGAAACCATTTCCGTAGAGCCCTACCTGGAAGGTCACCAGGGCGCACAGGTGGTGGCCCTCACCAAGGAGATGCAGCGCCGCCTGGAAGAACGCAGGGATTTGGACCCGGAATACCCCCAGAGGCTCCTAGACCAGCAGGCAGAACTAAAGGACAAGGCATGATTGAGCAGATTCGTGGAAAGTTGATTCAGAAAAGTCCCACCTTCGCGGTGGTGGACGTAGCAGGCATCGGCTACGGGGTGAACATCTCCGCACGCACGGGCGGAATGCTGCCCGAAGAAAACGCCGAGGTGCTGCTGTACACGAACCTGGTGGTCCGTGAAGATTCCATGACCCTCTTCGGATTTGCGGACCAGGCCGAAAAGGATTTGTTCCTAATGCTTCTGGACGTGAACGGCGTAGGCCCCAAGATGGCCCAGCGGATTCTGAGCGGAGTCGCCCCCGCCGACCTATTGAACATGATTGCCAGCGACAACAAGAGCGCCCTGGGGAAAATCAAAGGTCTGGGCAAAAAGACCACCGAACAGATGGTGCTCACCCTCAAGGATCGTGCCGCCACCATGCTCCAGGCTCTCGGGAACGTGGAAGGCTCGGGCGTCACGGGCATGGGCATGCTTACCGGCGCCAAGATGGAAGCAGTCCTTGCCCTGCATACCCTGGGAGTAAAAGACCCGGCGGCAGAAAAGGCCGTGGCCAAGGCCTACGAGAACCTGGGCGACAGCGCCGACGCGGCAGCCCTTATCCCCGAAGCCCTAAAGTACTTATAACCAATGTCATTGCAAACAGCCCACCCATTGTCATTGCGACCCTCCCACCTATTGTCATTGCGACCCTCCCACCTATTGTCATTGCGAGCAACGCGAAGCAATCTCTAACCTGAATTAATATGTCCCGCATTACAGAAGCCGAAGCCCTGGACCTTTTCAACAACGCCCCCCTGGCGGAACTCTGCGCCCTTGCAAACGCCGAAAAGGAACGCCGCCACGGGAAATCCGTCTATTGGGTCAACAACAGACAAATTAACTACACCAACGTCTGTGTTCTGCACTGCAAGTTCTGCGCCTTCTCCAAAATCAAGAAGGACAGCCCCACCGCCTACGACTGGGACTACGGCACCATCAGGACAAAGGCCGCCGAGGCTATCGGCCAAGGAGCGCGGGAACTCCACATTGTAGGCGGCCTCCACCCGGACCACCCCTTTGACTACTACATCGACATGCTCTCGAAACTCCGCAAGGAATTCCCGAAGGTGAACCTGAAGGCCTTTACCGCCGTAGAAATCTGCCACTTCTCGAAAATTTCGGGCCAGAGCCCCGAACAGATCATGGCGACGCTGAAAAAGGCAGGCCTTGACGCTCTCCCCGGAGGCGGCGCCGAAATCCTGGTGCAAAGCGTCCGGGACCAAATCTGCCCGGGTAAAGAAACTGGCGAGGAATGGCTTTCTGTGCACAGGGCGGCTCACAAGCTGGGAATCCCCACCAACGCCACCATGCTCTTTGGCCACGTCGAAAAGCCCGAAGACCGCATCGCCCACATGAAAATGCTCCGTGACCTGCAGGACGAAGCCCCCGGATTCTTCGCCTTCATCCCCCTGGTTTACCATCCCGAGCACAACGCCCTCCACAAAATTGTCCCGAACATCACCAGCGAAGAAGACATCTTGCGTACGGTGGCCGTAGCGCGCCTGTTCCTGGACAACTTCCCCCATATCAAGGCCTACTGGATACAGATGGGAATCGACACCGCCATGAAGGCACTCCACGCAGGGGCTTCCGACCTGGACGGTACCATCATGGAAGAAAAAATCACCCACGCCGCCGGCGCCACCGCCCCCGTAGGGATGAGCCCTTCTCGCATGCGGGAACTGATTATTGGCGAAGGCCTCACCCCCATCGAACGGGACGCCATGTACGAGACCTTCGGGTAGATGGCACTAGAAAACCCCGTGCAGAATTGCACGGGGCTTTCGTCGTTCTTAAGGAATAATTCTTTTAGATTACTTCTTCTGGAGCGGGGTATCCTTCAGGATTTCCTCGACCAGGTTCTTCATGTTTTCTTCCCAGTCGCCCTTGCCCATGGCAAAGCCGAGGTGGACACGAGCCTTGAGCGTGCCGCTCGCCACAACGGTCTTGCTGTCGGCGTTGGCAATGGAGTATTCGCCGGTGAACTGGAGGTAGCTCTTGGTTTCGGCGCTCATGGTGAGCGGGTTCATCTTGGTCTCGGAGAGGCGGGAAACTTCGAGGTTGCTCATGGAGATGATGAGACCAGAAACGCCGTCGAGAGCGTCAAACTTCGGGGAGGGAACGAGATAGTCCTTCTTGCCGAACTTGGTCGAGGTCATGGTGAAGTCTGCCGCTTCCTTGGCCGTGAAATTGGCGGCGATGTCGGCCTGGCTCTTCAGTTCGCTGCCCATCTGCTGGGTGAACCAGCCGGAGAAGTTGCTGGAGAAGTCCGGAAGGTCGTCGGCAACGTCGTCCTGGTTCTTCACGACAGGTTCGGTGTAGAAGACGGTCACTGCCGTTGCAGGTTCTGTCCAACTAGGGTCGATGTTCTTGAGACCAGCCTTGCCCCCGCAACCGATGAGAGAAAGTGAGACTGCACAGAGAAGAAGTGCAGCAAATTTTTTCATGATATTATCCTCCTGATGGAAAATTTCCAGAAAAACGACATTGTTTTCCTGGCGAGGCAATATAGGAAAAATTTGTTCTAAAAAAGAGATTTTCGTGCAATAAAAAAATTTTTTTCGAGATTTTCCGTCAAAAATTTTCTATATGACTCAATCTGAGACATATAGGAATTTTCCAAGATTTCATGACAGGAACGGCAATCCAGGGGCCTTTCCAGTTCAAGAAATTGCAAAAACGATCCGGCCCATCTAGACAATTTCCCAAATTTTATATATTTTAATTTTTGGGAAATAGAAATTCGGGAGCCGACAAATGAAACTGATTGAAAGAACAGTGTATTTGGACACATTGAAAAATGTCAGGGGCACACCCGACATCAAGATAATAACCGGAATCCGTCGTTCCGGCAAATCAAAATTATTAGAATCCTTTGCAGAATGGATTGCAAAAAATGATAAAAAGGCAAACATCATCAAGATCAACTTCAACTTGACGAAGTTTGAAAAATTACAGAACTATTCCGCACTCGAAGAATATGCAGAACAGGCGTACAAGCCTAAAAAGACAAACTATCTGTTCATCGACGAAGTTCAACTTTGCGACTCGTTCGAAAAGGCGTTGAACAGCCTGCACGCCACGGAAAAATTCGACATCTATGTAACCGGCTCAAACGCATTCCTGCTTAGTAGCGATCTGGCAACGCTCTTTACGGGCCGAACTTTTGAGATACCCGTCTTCCCGTTTTCGTTTGCGGAATACACAAAATACTACAAGCCGAAAAAAATGGAAGACTCGTTCGAATCCTACCTTAAAGAAGGTGGAATGGCGGGTTCCTTCTTATACAAGACTGAAAACGAAAAGTTCCGTTACGTGAACGAAGATGTTTTCAACACGTTGGTTATCCGCGACATCGTCAAAAAATACAAGATTCGGAACAAGGTCTTTCTTGAAAAACTGATTGACTTTTTGATGGACAATGTCGGCAACATCACCTCCATCCGAAATGTCGCCAAGACAATCAGCACCACAGGCGACAAGACGAACCATAAAACCATAGGTTCTTACATCGATTATTTATGCAAGGCATTCGCCTTCTACAAAATCCGAAGATTCGACATTCGCGGAAAAAGATACTTGACCACGGAAGACAAATACTACTTGAGCGACCATTCGTTCCGCTACGCAAGACTCGGGACCCGCAACATGGACTACGGCCACGTGTACGAAAACATGGTTGCCATGGAATTACTTCGAAGGGGTTACCAACTTTACGTCGGAGTCCTATACAAGAAAGAAATCGACTTTGTAGCAATGAAACATGACGAAAAGCTGTATATCCAGGTATCGGACAACATCTCGGACAAGAAGACTTTTGAAAGGGAAACTGCCCCGCTGCTCGGAATAAAAGACGCATACCCCAAAATGCTCATCGCGAGAACAAACCACGAAACGACCCAGTACGAAGGAATCAGAATCGTCGATGTCTCAAGATGGCTTCTTGGCATGGATTAGCCCCCAACGGATTAAGCCCTCCCTTGGGCGTTCCCCGGCCCCAACTTGTCATCCCCGCGAAGGCGGGGATCTCCCAGCGTCGAAGGGGGGCCGGGTCGGGTGCTGCTCGCCGAGCACGCTCGGCTCATCGAGCCGCTTACGCGTCTCGCCACCGCGTGGCGGTGCGACGCCCCCTAACGCAGACGCGGGTGTGGAGTGTGTAGTGTGGGGTGTGGAATGATAATTCGAAGATGATTTACTCAGAATCCTTGACGCAACGGATGGAGAAACTATAGTCCTTGCTGTAATCGTGATACAGCCACGCACCATCGTGGAAAGAAAGGTACGTACAGTAGGCGTAGTCTTTACTGAACTGCGAAGCGCTCCAGAAGTAGGCTTTGCGACCGACACCTTCAAAGAAGCCTCCGTAGTGCGCAATGCCTGCAGGAGGCGCAGAAAAACCGTAGTCATCCGTGCCGTTACCTTCACCTATCCAGCCCGTCTTGGTCTTGAGTTTCAAGCCCGCCGTGGCCCAAGTCGCACCGCCCACTGCACCAAACAGTTCCTCCCATTCACTCTGCGCGGGAACATGCCAGCCGTTGGGGCACACGCCCTGCACGTTGCCCGTACCCAGGGTGGTACAATCGTGGTAGCAGCCGCACTCGTCCTCGGACTTGCCCATGGCGGCGGCCCAGGTGTAGAGCCGCCCGTAGATGGCGCAATCGCCTTCCTCCATCGTTTCGTGTCTTCCGCCACCGCACCAACTTTTCTCCGTCTGGTAATTCAAATTCTGAGCCATCCACACTTGGTCTCCGATTTTCACCATCTTGTATGTCTGACCATCACGAGCGTCTTTAAAACAGTTCTCGTCTGTTTCAACTTCACACTGTCCACTTCCATATACAGAACTCGAGGACTTCGCAGAACTGCTGCTTGACTTTGCGTCATTTCCAGATGTATTCGAATTGCTGGACTTGGTCGATGTTCCTGCCGAAGAAAGATTGCCCTTGCTGTCGCTGGAGTCGTCGGTCACTTCGGCGGGATCGTTGGACTTGCTATCGCTCGACTTAGCGTCGCTATCCTTATCAGTGACCTTGGCACTCAACGAGGAAAAGTCGCAGTCCATCTTCTCGATGAGAGTCCCGATGACCCAGCCGTTGTCGCCATCGCACACAGCCATGTTATGGTATTCCGTCAGGTAGGTGGCGACACACTTCTGACTCTTGCCGCAGTCGTAATCCGACAGTTCCATGAATGTCTCGACGGTGTCGGGAATACCCCCACGATTGCCGCCGCTACCGCCATCACCCCCCGCCGACGACGAGTCATCGCAGGCGGTCAGGGCGGAACCGAGCACCCCCGCAAGGGCGCAGACCGTAAACATTTTCGCGAATGTATTTTTCATAGCAAAACCTTTTGGAATTTATTCAGAGTCCTTGAGGCAACGGACGGAGTACCCGTGGTTCTTGTAGGAACTCCCCAAGTCCGCAAGGCCGCTGTGATAGTCCAAATTCACTCTGTACGCGCCGAGGCTTTCGCCTTCAATAGAACTCCATAGGTACGTCCTAGTGGCGTCATTGAAGAAGTCGCCACTGTAGGCCCTTCTACCAGCAGGGAGCGCAGAAAAACCGAAAGCGTCATCGCCGTTGCCATTTTCTTGCCAACCATTTGTAGATTTCAACTTTGTACCTGCTATGTTTTTTCCGCCAACCGCCGTGAATAAGGCATTCCATTCATCTCCGTTCGGCAGATGCCAGCCGTTGGGACAAAAACCCTGAATTAAGGTTGCCGAACCTACCGAAATGAGGTCGCAATCTTTGCGGAAGCCGCAGTCCTGCGGATTGTCTGCATCGCTCGCCAACTTCACCGAATCAATGGCCACAGCCCAGGTGTAAAGTCGTCCGTACTTGAAACAATTGGCAGGGGCGTTGTCATAGCACCAACTGGTGGAATCGGAGGTGTAGTCACCATAGTTATAGGGAACGTTAGTGTATGCGTAGTTCAAATTCTGAGCCATCCATATCTGACAATTTTCATTTTCCTCGTCGCAAATCTCAATAGTCTTATAGACCTGACCATCTCGCTCGTCGAGAATTTCGCCATACTTCCCCGCTTCCAGAAAGTCCTGATTCAGGTATTCTGTCGTGAAGCATTTGTATTTGGAACACGCGTAAGTTCCCGACGGCATGACCTTCGCTTCGGCGTAACTTTTCGGCGCTTCAGTCGAACTCGAAGAATCACCCGACTTTACGGAACTTGAACTCTTGGAATCTGAAGATTTCTTGTTTTCTTTCGTGGAACTGCTGGACACTTCGGCAGGCTCAGTGTCCTTGACACTGCTAGACGAAGAAGACTTTTCCGAACTGGACGACACGTCTTCCTGCCCTTCGGCGCTGCTCAGAGCGCTTGTTTCGGTTTCATCGCCACCCGCCGACGAAGAGTCGTCACAGGCGGTCAGAGCGAACCCGAGCACCCCCGCAAAGGCGCAGACCGTAAACATTTTCGCGAATGTATTTTTCATAGCAAAACCTTTTGGAATTTATTCAGAGTCCTTGAGGCAACGGACGCTCACTGCAATGACCTTACTGCGATTAACCATGAGTGCACTCGGACGTCCATAATACATATTCACGCCATATACATAATAGCCATCAATTTCGGAAGAACTCCAAAAGTCTGTATAATCGCCAGCATTGACAAAACCATCGGTTGGTCTCGAGCCCACAGGCAACGCCGCAAAACCATATGCGTCCGTACCGTTACGATTATTAGTCCATCCCGTCTGAGATTTGAGAGCCTTACCCGCATCATCTGTTCCGCCAACTTCATCAATCAAAACATTCCATTCGGTTGTATCAGGCAGATGCCACCCCATCGGACATAAACCCTGAACTTTTGAAGGTAGAGAGCAGGTCTTTTTTCTGCCACAGTCCACTCCATTGCCGCTGTCGTAAAGTGCGATTGAGTCAATCGCCGCGGCCCAGGTATAAAGCCGACCGCCATACGCACATTTTTCTTCATTGTATTCATAGCACCAATTACGTTCCAACAAACTAAGCGTTTTAATACTGTCGGCATAGTTCAAATTCTGTGCCATCCATATCTGCTCGCCAATCTGAGCAGTCTTATAAACCTGACCATCGCGTTCATCGAGAATTTCGCCATACTTACCCGTTTCAAGGAATTCCTGGTTCAGGTATTCTGTCGTAACACACTTATACTTCGTGCAATCGTATGTTCCAGACGGCATGACCTTTGCTTCGGCGTAACTTTTCGGAACCTCGCCTTTACTAAACGAAGACTCGACCTTGCTCGCAGAACTGTTGCTTGACTTTGTGCCATTTCCAGACGAATTGGAGTTGCTGGACTTGGTCGATGTTCCTGTCGAAGAAGGATTGTCCTTGCTGTCGCTGGAGTCGTCGGTCACTTCGGCGGGATCGTTGGACTTGCTATCGCTCGACTTGTCACTCGATGAAGAGAAGTCGCAGTCCATCTTCTCGATGAGGGTCCCGATGACCCAGCCGTTGTTACCATCGCACACAGCCATGTCATGGTATTCCGTCAGGTATGTGGCGACGCACTTCTGACTCTTGCCGCAGTCGTAGTCCGACAGTTCCATGAATGACTCGACGGTGTCAGGAATACCCCCACGGTTCCCGCCACTACCATTATCACCCCCCGCCGACGAAGAATCGTCACAGGCGGAAAACACGAAGAAAGTTAAACCGGCTGCACCTATTAAGAAAATTTTCTTGACATACTTCATTTTGATTCCTCTGTTCATTTTGATTCCTCTGAAGTGCCATATTCCTTTACACAGCGAATGTGCGCATATCCGGAAGAACAAACTCCTGCCCAATCATTGGATTCGCTTGAAGAACAAACCCATACAGAACCAGACACAACGTCTTGATACTGTGGAGAAATTTCCATCGCTGGGGCTTGTTTATAGTTTTTACTAGAAGCAACAATATTAAAGTATTCCAAAAGATAAAGGTTATGTTCGGTTGCCTCTTTTTCATAAAGATTCAAGCCATAATAACTACTGTCCTGATTAGCGAACAACTCATGGATCTGACCGTTTTTCCTCAGGGTCTCGCTTAGGCTCTTCCATGTCTCTTCTGTAGGGATTGTAAAGCCAGCAGGACACGATGTAGAACCCTTGGCCAAAGGCGAATAGACGTATTTCCCGTCATACACGTTCTCGGTCATCCAAAGAACGCTATCTACGGCCACAAGAGCAGTATCTCCACTTAGTGTCGCTTTCCAGAGCATATATTTTTCATCGCAAGTAAAGGTAAAACCGTCAAATTTTCCCGTTGCACCAGCCTTCTGGCAAATGCCCAGATTTTCTTCAACGATGTTCAGACGACGCCAGTACTTGTCTATGCATACAAAACCGCCAACCTTCGTCTTTTCCACTGTCCCCCTTTTCGATTCCGTACATTCAGGGAGACTATTTTTGATAACCTCCTCTTCAGAGGCGTGCAGCCATTCGAATTTGCTGTAAAATTTCTTACAAATGTAAGCGGTATCGTTAAATGTCTCGACTTTGTATTGGATTTTTTCGTTACATTCCTCCAATACATCTTCTGCAGTGGGGATTCTCCATGAATACAATGATCCTCCTATTTCGTGACACACGTATTCGGTTCCCTGAAATTTCTTGAATTCTTTGGCATTTTCTTGGGAGCATTTGCCCAGTGCCTCTCCTTTAGTAGAGACATTCCAGGAACCCGTAGAAACTCCAAAACTTACACTTACCTTGCAAGTATAGGCGGTGTCGTTAAATGTCCGCACTGAATCTATTAGCGCCGAATCACATGTGCCCAGTTCATAATTCAGAATTTCCTTATGAGTTGAAGATACCCACAGGGAATCTTTGCATGTCATGTAATCGCCGTTCTTGCCGACCACGTTGCCTTCGGCCGTGGAATCACATTTCCCCAAAATTTCAAAAAGGGTGTTCTCGTCGCTGACACACCGCACATAAAGTCTTGCCCGGGATGCATAAAATTCCGCGAAAGTGTAATCTACATCGTCATTGTCGAAACGGACTCCCGTAGCGTATCCGTCTTTATCCTTTTTACCATACATCCA
This sequence comes from Fibrobacter sp. UBA4375, assembly GCA_002391195.1. Taxonomy (GTDB): domain Bacteria; phylum Fibrobacterota; class Fibrobacteria; order Fibrobacterales; family Fibrobacteraceae; genus Fibrobacter. The sequence continues at coordinate 32,744 of DGRZ01000044.1, forward strand.
GAATGCAGAGTGTTCGCCTTCCCCTCTATAACCACCGTTCTTGATACCCGTAGCCTCTACAGAAAAACCGATAACATCTCCACCATTACCGTCTATGTCGTCATCTGGCAACCAGCCACTTTTGGACTTGAGTGCCCACGCCGAAGAATCGCCATAGACATTTTCCATTGTCTGGAATAAATTCCTCCATTCGGCAGCCGTAGGAAGATGAAATCCTGCAGGGCAAATTGAAAGAGCCTTATCAAAACTATACAAGACTCCATAATCCTTTGACGCACCCGCTTCTTTCGAGGTTTCCATGCCGGACTTTCCCTCTTCGATATACCGTAAATTTTCGGTCATCCAAGTGATGCCGTCAATGGAAACAGTGGAATAAGACGCACCGTCCCGCGAGTCCTTGAAAGAACCCGACTTGATTTCAATAGAGACGACATCGCCCTCTTCGTTTACAAAAGACAAATTGCCGGGAGAGGTGCTGGAGTCGTCCCCGCAACCGATAAACGCAGCACCAAGCACCCCAGCAAGGGCACAGACCACAAAACTTTTGGCAAATGAATTCTTCATAAAAAACCGTCGTAATGATTTACCCCTAAAAAATAACAAGGTGGCATGCAATATTCCACCCATAAACGCACCGAAAAAAACATTTTTCGTCGTATTTTTACCGAAAATTTTCTATATGACTCACTGCGAGACATATAGGAAAAAGGTAACGTTGAAAAAACACTGCGAGCCTTCACAAAATTCATTTTTCTTCCATTTTGTCATTTTGTGACACTTCAAAAAGTTATTTTTACTCTAGCACAGTCAAAAAGGCTTTATTTGCCCCGAATAAACCTTTTGACGCAGGTTTCACCACTTGCACCAGCACGAGGAAAAATGTATATTGATTATAGTTCAATTCAACAAGGGAGGTCGTCATGGCACTAGCAATAGCATCAGTACCGATACTGACCGGCGAAGCGTCGGACAGGTTTGACCTCATGATGGAAGAAAGCGAAAAGCGTCGCGGTTCCATTGATTTTTCCAAGCAAATTGAACAGGCTAGAGACATTCTCTCCAAGGCCGACTTTAGAGAATTTAAGTAATGAATTTTCTCCAACAGAATTGCCGCTTTGGGTTCTACACTCAAGGCAAGGCCGCCCTATGCAAATCATTCAAGTGCGGGGACAAGGACTTGGACGATTTCTTTACCGAAGATGCATTTTTGCAAAGCGAACAACTCCTTTGCAAGAATTATTGTTTTTCCCTTGTTGATGACCCGACACAACTGGTGGCGGTTTTCACTCTTTCCAATGACAGCATCAAGAAAATTCCGGGTTCCCGTAAGAAGAAAGTCGAGAAGAACATCCCCCGCGAAAAGATATACAGCAGTTATCCGGCAGTCATGATCGGTCGTCTCGGAATTAGCCAAAATTTTCAAAGCAAGCATTTGGGAAGCGACGTCCTGAGTTTTATAAAAGCATGGTTCGTCGACCCGCTCAACAAGACCGGTTGCCGATTCCTGCTGGTAGATTCCTACAACAAGGAACGAAACCTAAGGTTTTATCAAAACAACGAATTCAAATTCCTGTTCAGCACCGAAGAACAGGAAAGGGAATTTCGCGGTCTTGGTCCTGACAGGCCATTGAACAGCCGTCTGATGTATTTCGATCTGATTGAATTGAAAAAGAAACAGACAGGCAAAGCAGAATAAACATTCGCGTTAGGGAAAGCCTAGGTGGCAACACCCCTACTCGGAGTCCTTGATGCAACGGACGGAGTAGGCGACATCCGTGAAAAGCCTTTCCTTGCCCATTCCATCGGATCCATAAGACAAATACTCAGGATGGGTAAAACTCAAACCGTCAGTTGAACCCGCGGTAGTATGGAAATAAGCGAGACCTCCGGCACTGCTGAATTCGCCGGAGCTGGTCCTGTAACCAGCAGGAATCCCTGAAAAACCGAAGGTGTCGGTGCCGATATATTTATTACCACGATATTCCCATCCCATCTGCGACTTGAGAGCCTTGCCTGCCGTTTTTTCGCCCGCTGCAATATACAAGATATAGAATTCATCATCATCACCTACACCTGCATATCTAGGCAAGTGCCAGCCTGAAGGACAAATGCCCCGCACTTTTTTAGTAGGCACGCCATCATCACAATTCACACCATTGCCATTATCACAGAGTGCAACGTAATCTATTGCCGCCGCCCAGGTGTAAAGGCGGCCCGCCACGTCGCAGTTCTCGGTTTTATTGTCGTAGCACCAACTGCGTTCCAACAGACTCGGTGTCTTGACGCTGTCAGCGTAGTTCAGGTTCTCCGCCATCCATATCTGGTCACCTATCTGCACCGTCCTGTAAACCTTGCCGTCGCGTTCATCGGTCATGGAGCCGTAAGTAATATTCGGATTAAAGTGGGCTTCCTTTGGCACATCCCAGTTCCAACTCATTAGAGAGACCCAACCATTTGCCGTGCAATAATACTTGTTAGTTTCGGTCACAACGCCATTTGTTCTCGTCCCCACTTCTGCGTTGGTGCACGTTTTGCCATAAGTATCCATGTCAATTTCCTTGGCCTTTTCCCACGAACCATTTTTACAGACAACATAAGACGAAGAATCCTTCTTTCCAATAAATCCTTCCCTACTCGCATTGCATTCTGGCAACGCCTTTACCGTGTCCTTCACGCAACTCTTTATTTTGTTGTCGTTCCCGCCGCCGTTCTTGCAGGTGGACTTTGCTGCGTTGAATGCCATTTCCACGCCCGCTTCGGATTCCATATTATACATAGAATAGGTCTTAGAATCAGTCGAGCCGTCGGCACTCTTGATGGTCACGATAAGGTCCTTGCCGTCCACCGTGTAGGTGTATTCCGCGTCGTCGCCGAAGCTGTCCTTGCGGACAAAGTGCCATGTGCTTACATCGGTCTTGACCATGGCGTCGCATGCGCCCACTTCGGTGCAGGTCTCGTTCACGGTGATTTCGGGTTCAAGGATTTCGGTCGGCCGCGAACTGCTGGACTTTGCGGAACTGCTTGATGTCGTAGCGTCGCTCGACGAGCCGTCCTTGTCGGTAGCCCTGGAGTCGCTGGAGCCGTCGGTGTCCTTGCTGGCCGACGACTTTGTAGAACTCGGCTTTGTCTGGTCGTAGGACTTGAACCACTTCTCGCCGTCGCATTCGTAGTTCTCTTCGAGTTCGGTCACGTAGACCTTCTCGCCGATGACATCCATGCTGCACTCGTAGGTTTCAAGCTCCGCCATATCGCCCACTTCGGCAGGAAGCCCCGTCCCCTTCGGCGAAGACGACCCGTCGTCACCGCAGGCTGTAAACGCAACACCGAGCACCCCCGCAAGGGCGCAGACCGTAAACTTTCTAGAGAATGTATTTTTCATTGGGAAACCTCTTGAAAATCTTTACCCCCTAAAAAATAACAAGGCGGCATGCAAAATTCCACCCATAAACGCACCGAAAAAGAAGTTTTTTCGACAACTTTTTATCGAAAATTTTCTATATGACTCACTGTGAGACATATAGAAAAAATTTCTGTGTCCGCACGACGAAATCTTCATTTTTACCGTTTTTTTCCCTTTCAAAAAATTTGAAAAAAACTGCCCAATTAGGTAAATTTGAAGAAGCCCTATGAAACCAATATCCGACTACAAAGATTATCGCCTTTATATCAGGGACTTCTACGAAGAGCGCAAGATGATGACCGGCCTGTCCTGGCGCGGCTTCAACAAGATGGCCGGATACGCCAGCACAAAGTTCTTGAAACTCGTTTGCGACGGGAAGTCGAAATTGAGCAGCGTCGGAGCCGCCCGCGTGTCAAGTGCCATGGGTCTTTCCAAGATCCAGACGTCCTATTTTTTGGCAATGGTCACCTACGGCAACACTCCCGTAGAAAAGAAAAAGCAGGAAGCCCTTGAACTCATGGAATCCATAGCGAAGGACAACAAGGTCAGGATTGTAGAGGGCGACGCCTACGATTACTTCAAGAACTGGTGGAACCCCATCCTGAGGGAACTTGCGCCCAGGGTTGCCGTCGCTACGCCGTCAAAGTTGGCTCAATTATTCTACGAGAACGTAACTCCCGAGAACGTGAGGAACTCCCTTACCTTCATGGTGCAGGCGGGGTTCCTGAAAGAGTACCGGAACCGGTACGTGCAATCCGACAAGGCGATTCTGGGTTCTTCCGAAAAGATTCCAAAGGCAATCCGCAACATGCACAAGCAAATGGCGAAGTTCGCGGAGAAGGCCATCGAGAATTTCCCGGTATCCGACCGCAACTTTTCGGGAATGACGGTTGCCGTAAACCGGGAGGCATACGAGCGGATTGTAAAGGAACTCGACATCTGCCGCAAGAAGATTGCCGAGATTGTTTCTGCCGCAGAAGATTACGACCGGATTTACAGGGTGAACTTGCAGTTGTTCCCGCTGACGAAAGAGATTGAAAAATGAAATGGTTTCCGAAAATCCTATCCATCACGTGTCTTGCGTTCCTGTTCTACACCGCTTGCAGCGATTCAGACAAGAAAATCGCCAACGGCTATACCGAAGAGCAGAACACCACGAACCTGGATTGAACTGAACCCCAAAAGTTGGACAGTTTAAAGTTAGGATAAAACAGTGTTATGAGTCCGGTATTGTACCGGGCTCATTCCTTTTAGGCGCAGTTTTATCCGGTCGTTGTTGTAGTATTCGATATATTTCCTTAGTTCCCGCTTGAAGTGATCCATATCATTGAAGGTGTTCGGATAGAGTAACTCGGATTTCATTATACCGAAGAAGTTCTCCATCATGGCGTTGTCCAGGCAGTTTCCCTTGCGGCTCATGCTCTGGACTATATCGTGATCCCTAAGGGACCTTTGGTAGGAGTAGTGCTGGTATTGCCAACCCTGATCCGAGTGCAACATCAGCCCCGCTTTGACCTCCCTTGCGGCGTAGGCACGATCCAGCATCTCCATGACCATCTTTAGATCGGGGTGGTCGGAGACTGCGTAGCTGACTATCTCGCCGTTGTACATGTCCAGTATCGGAGACAGGTAGCACTTGTCCGCACCGATGTTTATCTGCGTCACGTCTGTTGTCCATTTCTGGTTCGGACCCGTCGTGCCGAAGTCCCTGTTCAGGATGTTGGGGGCTGTTTTGCCGACTTCGCCCTTGTACGAGCGGTACT
>DGRZ01000075.1:0-71919 GCA_002391195.1 Fibrobacter sp. UBA4375
CGGCTAAGTTACTTACTACGCAGCCATTTCTCTCGCAACCGCCCCCGGTTAATACCGGGGGCTTTGTTGCTCACGGACGACCGAAACGGCTTGACTCGGCTAAGTTACTTACTACACTGCCGTTTCTCTCGCAAAAGCATGCAAAGCGAGTGTCGCAAAATTATGCTTGCATATTTTTATGACCGAGTGAAGCCGCGGACGCCGTAGGCGTCAACCGCCCCGGTTAATACTGTTTTTTTGCTCAAGCACAATCCAAAGCCCCTACCCGCGATACCTGGATTTATACCCATGATTTTCCGCGGGACGCAAGTCGTTGGGGTACATCACGTCGGTGTAGATGTCTTGTTGCAGCTGTTTCACGAGTTTGTACACTTCGGCGTAATTGGCGACGCTGTCAATGGAAATGCCCGCGTTAGTGGAAGTCCTGCGGCCGTTCAACGTCGCCGGGTTTGCCTGAGCCGAGGTCGTTATAATGTCACCCACGCCAAACCACTGATCGAAAATGCCGCGATGCAGGTCCACATGCGAAAGTTCCGCAAACGGCTTTGACTTGTAAGTTCTCCCAAAGATACCGCCGGATGCGTAGATTCCCTTATCCGTGACAATGTAGGCCGTATTGCGATACCGCCTAAACGAGAGCAACGCCCCGCCCAAGTAAATCCACACCGGCATCAGATGGAGCGCCATGAAGGGAACGATAAAGAAGGCTGCTTCGTCCGCCTTATCCGAAGAGAAAGCCGCCCCGATAAAGAACATGTCGAAAAGCCCCCACAATACCGCAAACGGGAGTAGCGGATTGAAAATGCATTCGAAAATGAAGCACGTCTTATCCGGCTTACCTGCGTACAGGATCTTTTCGCCCTTCCCTATCAAAAGCGTCAATTCGTTGTCCATAAGCCGCTCGTTGATCAACTAGCCAAGGCGTTTGTTGACTTCTTCCCAGTTGACGATGCTCCAGAGCGCCTTGAGGTAATCCGGACGGCGGTTGCGGTAGTCGATGTAGTAGGCATGTTCCCACACGTCGAACGTGAGGAGCGGCTTGAGGCCCTTGGTGAGCGGGTTCTGAGCGTTGCCTTCTTGCGTAATCACGAGCTTGCCGCTTGCATCGGTGGAGAGCCAGACCCAGCCGGAACCGAAGAGGCCTGCACCTTTCGCCTGGAATTCCTCCTGGAAATTTTCGAAAGAGCCGAAGTCCCGGGCGATGGCATCGGCAATCTTACCAGTCGGAGCGTTGCCGGCCTTCGGAGCGGCAAACTGCAAGAAGTACATGGAGTGGTTCAGGAACTGGCCCGCGTTGTTGAAAACGCCGCCTTCGGAGGTTTTCACGATGTCTTCGAGGGACTTGTCTTCGAAGGCACTGCCCGGAAGCGCCACGTTCAGGTTATTCAGGTAGGTCTGCAGGTGCTTGCCGTAGTGGAACTCGATGGTTTCGGCGCTGAGGGCCGGGGCCAGGTCCGCCGCCGCATACGGGAGAGCGGGCATTTCAAACTTTCCATTTTTCTGTTCGGTCATTGTGTCTCCTTTTCGCGGCTATGCCGCGGTGTGAGATGTGAAATGTGTGATGTGTAGTGAGTAATTATGATTTCACATTACACACTCCACATTACACATCAATTAGATGCTTGTCTCTATATAATCTCGTCTAAATGTGCCATTGCCGAGCAGGATGTCGATAGGCAACTTCTTGAATTCGTATTCGTAGGGCGGCTGCTTCCAGGCGAAATCCTTCGGGTACTCGTTGAAGATGTACTGCAACAGCTTTACCGCCATGTCAAAACTACGGAACTTGTCGCGGTCCAGCACGTGAATCTGCGCACCGCCGCAAATCTGGCCCGCCCCCTTGTGGAACGTGGGCTGGAAGTAGTTCTCGCGGAAGTACACGCCGGGCAATTTCAATCCGTTCATGTATTTGCAAAGCTTAACCGCATCGATAAATGGCGCACCGAAAATCTCGAAGGGGCGGGTGGTACCGCGGCCTTCGCTCACGTTGGTGGCCTCGAAAAGGCACATGCCGGGGTATACAATCGCGGTATCGAGGGTAGGCATGTTGGGGCTGGGCAGAATCCACGGGAGCCCCGTCTGGTCGTACCACATCTTTTTGTCGTAGCCTTCCATGCCGAGCACGTAGAGTTCGCACTTGGGGAAGCGTTCTTCCTTGAACTGAACCGCCAGTGCGCCGATGGTCTTCGCGTGGCGCGTGCGGATGCTGTGCAGGCCCACGAAACTCGTGTAGTTGAGGTCCAGCACCGGGCCTTCCTCGTCAATACAGTTGATGGGGTTCGGGCGGTCGACAACAATCACGGGGATTCCGGCCTTCTCGCAGGCTTTCATACAAAGGAACAGCGTCCAAATGAACGTGTAGTAGCGGGCGCCAACGTCCTGCAGGTCTACAAGCATCATGTCCACGTGGCTGAGCATCTCGGGGGTGGGTTCCCGGTGTTCGCCGTACAGGCTATAGACGGGAATACCCAGTTCGGGGTCGGTGTAGCCCTCCCACTCGATCATGTTGTCCTGGGTGTGGCCCTTGATGCCATGCTGCGGGCCAAAGAGTGCCGAAAGCTTGAATAGCTTGCCGTCGTATTCCTTGAGAAGATCGAGAGTGTAGTGCAGGTCCGGGAGGACTGATGCCGGGTGGAGGACTGCGCCGAGGCGCTTGCCCTTGAGGTTTGCGGGGAAAGTTTTTTCGAAACGGGAGAGTGCGAGAGAGACCATATGATAGGGGTTAGGATTTAGGATCTAGGGGTTAGGAATGTGGAAATGAAGGTTTACAAGATGTGTTAAAAGTTAAGAATTAAGAGTTAGGGAATGGGCGGCATTTTCAAGAAAGGTCTTTCTAAAGCCGGGTTTAAGAAATTTTTACCCCAGAGGGGAATATTTCCCTAAAAAATGACAAAAATGACAAGCGTATTTTTTTATTTTTCCCCCGTGAACAAAAAAAGCAAAGGATAAATTATGGCTTATTTGAACAAAGTGATGCTCATTGGCAATATTGGTAAGGACCCTGAATTCCGCATGAGCCAGACCGGTGGACGCAAACGCGTCTCCTTCTCCCTCGCCACCAGCCGTCGTTACCGCGACAACAACGGCGAGCAGAAGGAACAGACCGACTGGCACAACATTGTGGGTTGGGGTAAAACTGCCGACATTATCGAGCAGCTTGGCGTACACAAGGGCATGAGCCTCTACGTAGAGGGTACCCTTACCAACCGCAGCTGGACCGACCAGAACGGCCAGAAGCGTTACGCAACCGAAGTCAACATGGACACCTTCCAGCTGCTGGGCCCCCGCACTCAGGGCGGTTCTCCCTCTTACCAGGGCGGCAACTCCTACCAGGGTAGCTCCAACAACTACAGCCAGCCTCAGGGTGGCGCTCCGGCATACGACGCGCCCATGCCCGAAGACGACGGCTCTGACCTTCCCTTCTAGCCCATGAACTCGGACGTAGCTGAAATTGCCCTGATGTACGTGCTCCCCCTGGGAGTCACGTTCATTACCATATTGCAGACGGCAGCCTCGGAATACCGCAGCCAGAAACTGGCGGGGGCGTTCTTGTCCCTCATCGTCGTTGTCCTGGACTGCCTGTTCTACTTTACCAAGAACTCCTTCATCGCCTACAACAACGACGGCGGACTTCTGCTCGCCTTCGGGAGCCTGTTCTTTTTTGCGATTCTCTACGTAATCAAGAGCGACGAGACTCCGGCAAAGGTGGCAAACATCCTTTTTGCCGTGCTGATGCTTGCAGGAATTGTCGGAATTTCTTACTGGGATAGACCTACATTGGTCATTACCTCCCAGTATTCCGCAGCAGACATTGCCGCCCAGAACGCCATGTACCAGGACTACATTACCTCGTTCCAGAACGGGACCCCGACCAAGGCTACAAAAAGCAAGGTGACCGGAACCCAGATCAGGAACTCTGGCGCAACAGGCGAAAACGTGCAGGGCCAACGACCTGCAAGGCCTGCCACTCTTTCCGAGGGCGCAAAGGCCCGACTGGAAAGCTACATGGACGAATCCCGCACCGTCATGAAGCGCATGCAAGAGGTGGAATCGGCCATCAACGGCTTTGGCAAGCTGCCGCCAAATATTTCGGAAGCAGACCGCGAAGAGTGGAGCCGCAAGGCCCTCGCCATCAGCAACAATGCCATGGCCATCAACAAGAAGGCCTTGGGGCTATTCCACCCCCACGAGTCCAGCGAAGCCCATGCCGAGCTGATTCAGGCCACCGAAAGCCTGCGTCTTGCGGCCTATTCCCTCTATACCTACACCCTTCAAGAAAACGCAGCTGACCAGAAAGCTCAACTGCAGCAGGCGAAGGAACAGCTGGGCCAGTCCAAGATTTTCCTGGACCGCTTTATCGCGGCCATCCAGGGACTCCTTACAAACTACAAAGAACAACCAGAAGAAAACTAAAGGTTAATTATGATTCGCAACGTAGCCATTATGGGTGCCACCGGCGCCGTCGGCCAGGAAATCCTCTCCATCCTCGAGGAACGCAACTTCCCGCTGCAGAGCCTCAAGCTCCTCGCCTCCGAACGTAGCGCAGGCAAGGAATTCAAGTTCAAGGGCGAAACCCTCAAGTGCGAAGTCCTGAACAAGGATTCCTTCAAGGGTATCGACCTGGTGCTCAGCTCCGCCGGTGCAGCGATTTCCCAGGAATTCGCCCCCATCGCCGTGGAAAACGGTGCCGTGGTGGTCGATAACACCAGCTTCTTCCGCATGGACCCGAAGGTCCCTCTGGTCGTGCCCGAAGTGAATCCCGAAGATATCAAACTCTACAAGGCTGAAAATGGCGGCAAGGGCATTATCGCGAACCCGAACTGCACGACCATCATGATGGTCGTGGTGCTCAACCCCATCGAGAAGATTTCTCACATCAAGAAGATTCACATTTCCTCTTACCAGAGTGCCAGCGGCGCAGGCGCCATCGCCATGGAAGAACTGAAGCAACAGTACAAGGACATCATCGAGACGGGCACCACCACCCACATCGCGAAGTTCCCGTTCCAGCTCGCCTACAACGTGATTCCGCAGATCGACAAGATGACGGAAAACGACTACACGAAGGAAGAAATGAAGATGTTCAACGAAACGCGCAAGATTATGCACTCCGATGTGCGTACCAGCGCCACCTGCGTGCGCGTGAGCTCGCTGCGCTCCCACTCCGAATCCGTGTGGTTCGAAACCGAGCGCCCGGTCTCTGTGGAAGAAATCCGCAATGCTCTCAAGAACGCCCCGGGCGTGACCCTCAAGGACGACCCGCAGAACTACGTTTACCCCATGCCGCTCGAAAGCGCCGGCAAGGACAACGTGTTCGTTGGCCGTATCCGCAAGGACCTCGCCGACGACAACAGCAACACGCTGTGGCTCACCGGTGACCAGATCCGCAAGGGCGCTGCCCTCAACGCCGTGCAGATTGGGGAGATTCTCGCTAAGGGTGTGTAATTCGAAAGATTGCGCGACTGCGCAACTTTCGCTTTAGCGAAAAACATTTAAAAAGCCGACCCGATAAAGGACGGCTTTTATGATTTTCAATGTTTTTTTCTACGAACAGCCGTTAGCGAAGAAGCGTCCTCGACAGAGCCTTGCCGTTCTGTTCAAGAACAATCAAGGCAACGCCTCGAGCATCTACGGCACCACTCAAATTCACTTGATGCACGCCTTCGCTCATTTTGCCAAGCGAAACAACCTTCTGCAACACCCCCTTCAAATTATACACCTTGACGTTCGTCATCCCCGAACGGGAAAGCGTTACCATAGCTTGCAGGTTTCGGCGGTTTCCATATAGTTTAAGGCCATTAGCGCCCTTCGCTACGACCATGTTGGACTTTACCTTTATAGGAGGATCGTCAATAGGAATTTCGGGAAGAACGCCCGCGGTAAACACAAACTGCGGATACGACATCGTATCGTTCAAAGTCCAATACTTGTCGAAATCAGTCCAGTTCTTGTATAGAGACGCATTCTTCATTTCAGTAAACGCAACGCCGTCTACCGTTGAATCCGTTCCAAACCCGCAGCCATCCTTATTGTAAAGGGCATTTTTTACAGATCCGTCGTTTCCTGCCACAAAGCAGCCGGCACCATAAAGTTCAGCGCCGCTTGCAATAGTCTTTCCAGCAAAGAATACGTTTTCAATATTCTTTCTATTCGTACCGACAAATCCAGCAGGTTCAACTTTACCAGAAACCTTTCCCGTAGCATAGGCATTCAAAATGGTTCCACTGTTACTCGAAACGAAACCAGCGCCTGTGTATTCACTGGTGACATTTCCCGTAGCGTAGGCATTATTGATTTGACCTTCATTGGAACCGACAAAGCCGCCCGCCGTATACGACACTTCATAACCTGTGATTTTTTCAAGAGATCCAGTCGCATAGCAATAGTAGATATTGCCCTTGTTCACGCCGACAAAGCCGCCAAAAACAGAATACGAATGCACATCACCCGTCGCATAGCAATTGAGAATTTTTCCTTTATTTACTCCCACAAAGCCGCCAGCATGCATGCCACCAACGACTTCCCCGCTTGCGAAACTATTCGAAATAATACCGGTAGAGTCATTTTGACCGACAAAGCCACCATAAGTATCACCGGATCCCTTATTACCGTTATTCACATGGCCCGTCGCATAGCAACTATCGATTTTGCCGCTATTGCGGAATACAAATCCTGCCAAATTGTTGAACGCATCAACATTTGCTTTCGAATACGAATTCAATATAGTGCCGACGTTGTTCAAAGCGAAACCAGACACAAGTCTCCCAGGGAAAGAATCGGCAGAAACCGTGCCTTCCATGCGGGAATTCTTGATGATACCAGCATTGTGAACGACGAAACCGCCAGAACTATCGGAATGGACGTTCGTCTTGGCAAAGCCGTTTTCGATGACCCCAGTCGTATCGTTCGTTCCGACAAAACCAGCCGCACCACGATATTCACCAAAAACAGTATCGGCATCGACACTGGAATTCTTGATGGTTCCGCTATTATACCCAACCAGGCCAGCCGAATTTTCATTCATCGAATAAATTGAACCATGAGAAACACACGAATCAATCCTTCCCGTATTATATCCGGTCACACCGCCCAGATAACGGTTTCCATGTTCAAGAATTCCATTGATTTCAGCAGAAACAATTAGGCCTTCATTGTCACCGGCAACTAAACCAAGTTTTTGTCCGTAATAAGTAGACCGCATGTCGGCATCGACTTTCACGTTACGAATAACCGATTTTGTTCCGGTATTGCTACCGACAATACCGCCGACACTTACACGATCATTAATGCCATAAACGACGCCACTAAAGTCTACATCTTGAATGATGCCGTTTTCATTAATACCCACAACACCACCCGTACTAACCGGGGCGCGCACCGTATCACGCTTGAGCTCAACATTTTCAATCAAGCCAAAATTCATTACGGCCACAGAGCCAGCTGCCCAGACAAACTTTACCGAAATAAAGCAATCGGACATTTTCAGATTCTTGACAACACCATTAGGGCCTACAGCCATAAACATGGCCGTTGAACGAGTATCCGTCGACATCGAATAAAGATTCGATATGGTATGGTCCGCGCCGTCAAATACGCCGCCAAAATAAGACTGCTCTGTTCCATAGTACGCTATGCCTATCGGCTGGAAACCGGCGGTGGAATCGGCGGCATTCTTTTCGTTCCGGGAAGCAGACGCATCAATATCGGCAGTCAGCACATAATGACCGTCCATGCTGTAGTCGCCAATACCCACAGCCTTGAGATCTTCGTAATCAGCGACCTGCCATGGACTTTCGGCGGTTCCTGCACCAGCCATTTTACCATTTGTAGCCAAGCATGGTACAGCCAGCAAGGCCCCCAAAAAAATGGAGAGTTTTTTCACCATATTTTCTCCTTCTTATGAAAATCTATTTTCCCAGTTGGTCCGGGTTCAGGCACTTGAGTTCGTCCACGACGAACAGGCCGTCCTTGCGGATGAGCTTGTCGTCGAACCAGATTTCGCCGCCACCGTATTCCGGACGCATAATCAGCACCAGGTCCCAATGGATAGAACTGACGTTGCCGTTAGGCGCTTCTTCGTAGCAGCGGCCTGGTGTAAAGTGGATAGAACCCGCAATCTTTTCGTCAAAGAGAATGTCACACATGGGAGCGTTCACAAACGGGTTGAAACCGACAGCAAATTCACCCACATAACGGGCTCCCTCATCGGTATCAAACAAAGCGTTCATAGCCACATTGTCACCAGATTCGCAAGTGGCGTTCACAATCTTCCCGTCCTTGAATTCCAGGCGGATATTGCTGAAATACTTGCCGTCGTAAAGGGTGGGCGTATTGTACTGAATGACTCCGTTTACACTGTTCCGAACCGGGGCCGTATAGACTTCGCCATCGGGGATATTCATGTTACCGCAGCAGGGTATGGCCGGAATGTCCTTGATGCTAAACGTCAAGTCCGTGCCCTTGGCCACAAGACGCACCTTGTCGGTGCGGTTCATCAGGTCCACCAGATTCTGGGCGGCCTTAGCCATCTTCGGGTAATCGGCCAGGCAGGCTTCAAAGAAGAAGTCCTCAAAAGCTTCCGTGCTCATCTTGGCGCCCTGGGCCATGGAAGGGTTCGGCCAGCGGAGCACACACCAGCGGGTCTTATCCACACGGTAGTTCAGCACGGGGTCCGTAATCTTGCGGTAACTGAGCATTTTGGCGCTATCGATATCGCAATTTTCCAGAGCGTTGTCGGCCCCGCGGATGGCGATATAGGCCTGCATTTTTTGCATCTCGGCCAGAGCCAGGTCCGCCTGGAGTTTCATCTGTTCTTCTGTAGCGGACTTGATCATTTCGCGGCGGACTCGCCCGCGGTAGTTGTGCACAAAGGCATTTCCGCCTGCTTTGGCCACAGCCTTCACCAGTTCCGTAGAAACTTCGTCCGGAGTGTCCGTGGTCTCGATAAGGATGTTCTCCCCCGTCTTAAGACCGATGGCATTGTTGATTAGATTCTCTGCAAGTTTTGTAATTCTTGGATCAGTCATTTTATTCCTCTTTTTTTCAAATAGCTTTTCACCTAGATTTTGAAGCATTTATCAAAACTTGGGCCTGGTTTGGCGCCAAGGGCGCAACTATAAGAACTCACAACTCATTACTCACAACTCTTTCCCCCTGCGCATGGCACGGATGTTCCTGGGCAGAACCTCCTTATGCCACTTTATCCACTCGTCAAAATAGATATAGCGCTTTTCACGCTGACGGAACTGCCGACCGTGAACCACCCGGCGGCCATTGCGCTCCTCCACAGGAATCACCACATGGAGGCACTCATGGTAGACAACTCCCGCCACGGCGTAAAACGGGCAGTTCTTGGCATCGTAGCCCTTGCTGATGCTTATCAGGTGAAAATCTTCACCCGTCAGAGGGTCCTTTCGCATGGAATGAAAACTTAGGCCACCCACCCTGTTACTCCAGGTAATACGGCAGGTCAGTTCGCCGTTGAAATAAGTATCATTGACCGCAGCAAGCACCTGGTTCAAGTCGTGATAGGTTCCCTTGGGACGTATGGGCGGGATTCTGCTGCGGGACTCCAAGGTCTTTTCGCCCTTATCCGCCAGCACCTGGTCCACCACCGCCCAAAAGCGGTTCACCAGTTCTTTAATGGCAAGCTTGTTCTTCTGGGTCTTTCGACGGATGGCGTGTTCTGCCCATTCGGCAGCAATTTCCCGAGCCTGGGCAAATTCCGGAGCCTTCATATACCCCGGCAAGAGCACCTCCGGATGGCCGAACAAGAAGCCTCCAACACAGCGGATGCTCTTTTTCATGCGGGGGTTGTACTTGAAAGTCACCAGACCGTTTTCGGAACTTTCTGCCGAAATTTTCTTGACCGCTGGCTCATAGACCTGGGACGCCGCCGAACCGAAAAGGTCCAGCTGGCCGAACAAGTCCATCTGTCCCTCGCCCATCACGAGAAAACACCCTCATAAAGGTTCATGGACAGGAGCCCGCCGAAGTAACTTTCAGGCAATTCCAAGTCTGCATAATGTTCCGAAATGCCACCCAGAGCCTCTTCGATATGGTCTGGCATATACACCACAAAGCTTTCGTTCTTTTCGGTCTGCAAATATTCCGGCACGCAGTATTTCGGGAGGGATTCGCTAAAGTACATACGGCACGACACCGGACGCAAGGGGTATATTCTGCAATCCCCTTGGGGCGAGGAGAATGGGCATGACTTCCACTGGGAAAAATAATCATGGAGGGCCCTATCTTCGGCATCATCCTCGGAATCAGACTCCGCCAAGCGCTTGCCCAAAAGACCTTCAAACAGTTTCGCCCGCATTTGACAGTCTTCCATGATGGACATAAAGTCATCTCGGCGCCTCAAATTCGAATACAGGTAAACCAGTTCAAAAGGCTCTACAGACATGGGGTAATGGTGGCAGCAATTCCCACAAGAAGGCCCGCACTTGATTCCATTTTTATGCTGGGGCAACACAGCCTCCAGATAAAGGGAATAAGCCCTGTGGTATTCCTTGGCAAAGTCCAGAATCACGGGAATCTGCACTGCCAAGTTGTCTGGACCGACCGCAGATTTCCGTCCAAGAGATTGCGCCACGGAATCGAGGCGGTCCCGTTCCTTGGACAAGAGCTGTCCGAGCCTACTCACCGCATTGGTGTACGCCCTGGTCGGGAAGTATTCCTCGCACAAACTCATGGCACCAAATATATTTACTTCGGCAGATGATTTCACGTTTTCTAGCAAAAAACGGCATTTTTACTATAAAAACAGCGGAAAAACGGATTTTCACCCCAAAAAAGAGGAAAAAGGATGGATTTATGTTCTTTTTTGTAAGAAGAAAGTTATCTTTATAAAGGACTAGAACATCTAGAATGACCTATGAAAATAAAACTTTCAATTTGTTTCTTATGCACACTGATCCTAGGGATTGTAGGTTGCAATCTGTTTAACCCCACGGGTTCAGCGAATATTGATTCCAGCGACGCAAATGCCCTGACGTACGAAGGGTATCAAAAGTTCCGGGCAAACGACTACTCCGAGGCCGCCTATTATTTCAGCAAGGCCATCGAAGCCGATTCAAGCCATTCCGAAGCATGGTACGGTCTTGCCAAGGCAAAACTGAACCTTCAAGAAATAAATTCCTTTGAACTTCTCAAGTACGTCAATACCGAGGGAAGCAATTCCATGCCCATTTCAAAAATGAGCGATGGGACAGCAGCAAAATACCAATACAGCATCGACACTATTCTTGATTTCATGAAAGTGTTCATCACACTTGACACGACTGGACAACTTGACGGCGTGGTGAGCTACAAGAACATTTCCGACAGTTATATGATTTTACAATTGTTCAAAACCATGCTTGTCTTGCGGAAAGTTATGCCCGACATACCGGCCTGCGCCTCTGTCAATGCCGTAACCGGCGAGGCGGAATGCAACCTGGGAGATATTCTCAACGGGTTGCACGGCAACAAATCTACCGAAACCCTAGAAACTCTTCACGAATTCTTTTCCACATGTGCAAAACAACCCGAATCTATGGGTGCTGTTGCAGGCCAGCTCTTACCAGGATTTGGCTCCTTGCTTTCGGAAGAAGGCAAAAATGTAACTATGGGCGCCTCTTGTGATGCAATGAGCAGCATCACTCAAATTGGAAATACGCCGGCCGAAAACGAAAAAAAATTATCTACTGTCATCTCCTTCACCGGCTATAGTCAGTCCGTGGATGAAGACGGCGATGGATGCAATGACGAAGAAATCATTGACGGGCAAGACAATGACGGAGATGGGGAAATTGATGAAGATCCCCGAGACCAGTCAGACCAATTTGTCTATGACGAGATGACCATAGCAAAAAACGCCATTGCTCATAGACAAGGAACAGAGAATTTAATGATCATTCGTTCTGTAGGGCCAAATAACAAATACAGAAACGTAGATATTGATATGGATGGCAGAACAGCCAACAACGAAGAATGGGACTTTATTTATCCAGAATATCGCAGAAGGGTTGAAAATGGGGACCACCGGTTCAGGTTCGCCGCAGACCTAATCTTCAACCCCCAGGGACTTCCATTTGAAACTTTCCAAGAATTAAAACACGCTGTTGCCATAGATTATGAAGGCAAATATAGTCTCCAATATCGACAAGAAACCATCGGAGGCTGTTGGATCCGTTATTCAGAAAGCGATTTCCAGAGAATCCTTGAAGCACAAAAAGTGAGGTATCAAGAATGAAACGGATACTAATACTTTTTACGCTAAGCCTTGCATCTTTCGCTTTTGCTCTTAAGGCACCGACGCACCATTCTCTGCGCGCCGAAGCCATGGGTAACGCCCATGTGGCCGTAGTCGACGACAAAGAGGCTATCTACTTTAACTACGCTGGCTTGACTCAAATCAACAAGCTTGGAAACTACGACAAATTCCCCGAAACCGGATATTACCCCCGTAACTACGCCGACATGCGTCTAAACCTGGGTGGTGCTGGGCCTTTTGAAACGTATTTCCATACCTACAACGTGGCCAAGGACTTGCAGGGAATCTACCAAGGCGCTTCCGATGCGGCTGCAGCAAACGGCCTCAAAGCATCAACCGTTCTGATGGACTCCCTATCCAGTCACCCGGAACTGATGCACCAGGTAAACAGCTATGACCACAAGAGCCTCGCCATGAAGTTGAAGTTCGATGCTGAAATTGCTTTCCACGGCATTGGTGGTGCAGTCTGGGTAGATGCAAACGTAGCTCCCTATCTTGATGCAGGCATTGTGTTACCCAATATGGCCATTGACACCTTCTATGTTGACGGGGTTGTCCAGGGCGGTATTTCTTACGGCTTCACGGACAACCTCTCCGTGGGTATCGGCGCAAAGGCAGTCAAGCGTCACAAGGTAGAAATGCTTACAGTCGACATCTTGAATTACGACACCATGCAAGACACCCTTGAAGATCGCTACCACGACGCTACGGATAACATCTTTGATTTCAATTCCATTTCCATGGGTATCGACTTAGGCGTTCTTTATCAGCTCACCCGCGAAGTCAGAGTCGGCACATCCCTAAGAGACATCTATTTCAAAGAACTTGCTGGGGATAAAATCACTCCTAACTGGACCGTAGGTGCAAACTACAGCCCTAGATTCTTCAACAAGAACACGGGTTATGGCCACAAGTTCAACATTGCCATGGACTTTGCCGACATTGTAAACAGCACAAACAACTATAAACCTCTTTCTCACATTAATTTCGGTTTTGAAGTTGAACAGAACCTGATTGCCTGGCCTGGCTACTACTACGGAGTCCGAGCTCTAGCACTCCGCCTATCTGGCGGTTTCAAGGGAGGTTACCCTGCCGGTGGTATCGCTCTAGAGGTTCTGCAGTTCTTCACCCTTGAATTTGCAACCTGGGCCGAAGAACTGGGCTACTACACAGGCCAGGACGAACAGCGAATCTACATGGTCGAATTGAGCCTAGGTTTCTAGTCATGACTACAAACGAGCTGGAAACCCTCCCGATTTCAAGGGCGCAATTCTTGAAGACAGACATCTTCAAGAATGTATCCTTTGAAAGTTTAGCAGGCTACCTGCTCAGTTGCAAAAAAATCACGGCTGAACCGGGAACACTACTCATTGACCCCAACCAACCAGAAAGAAAGCTGTTGGTGTTATTGGACGGCAAACTAGAAGTCGTCTTAAGCTCTAAGGGCGGTTCTTTTTCTGATTTCATTTTGCCTGGGCATTGCGCAGGTGAAATGTCCATCTTTGACAACGTGAAACCCAGCGCTCAAGTTTTTGCCAAAGAGAAAAGCACCTTGTTGGTCATCGATGCAGATATCGCTCTCGCCATGCTCAACGCGTCCCATGATCTTTGCCTAAACTTCTTGCAGCTTTTGAGCAGAAGGTTACGCAACAACAATAAGGTCGTTTGCGAAGAAGAATACCACATCCGCTGCATTGAAGAAAACGCCAAGGTGGATTCCTTGACAGGACTACACAATCGTCGCTGGCTTGAAGAGACCTATACTAGAGAACTCAAGCGCAGCAATGACGGTAATTTCAGCCTGTCTGCATTCATGCTGGACATCGACCATTTTAAGAACATCAACGACACCTATGGGCACTTGGCCGGTGATCAGGTTCTTATTGCCGTAGCGCAAGAAATCACCCGATGCCTCAGACCTAGTGACATGCCAGTACGCTACGGAGGCGAAGAATTCACGGTATTCCTGCCCAACACCACCGTAGACAACGCCAAAATCATTGCAGAAAGATTGCGTGCGGGAGTAGAAAAGATTCGCGTTGCCCTTTCTTCTGGCGAGGTGATAACCGTTACTATCAGTGTCGGTTTTACGGAACGTCAATCCGGCGACACCGTAGAATCTATCATCAAGCGGGCAGACGACGCCCTATACCACGCCAAGGAATCAGGCCGCAACCGCGTGTGCCTGAACCTAGGCGAAGATTCCATGTTTCTATTCTGACCGGGCTGGCTGAAAGCATATTGATTCTTACCACCGGCCAGCCCTCTCGCAACCACGCCTCGTTAATAAACCTAAGCCGAACACAGCAGAAACAAGTTTACTTGTTTCTATTGTTGAGGCGCCAGTTTATGCGATGTAATCGCAATACGAGGCGTTTGTTGCTCACGGGAACGACCGCAAAGTCTAAAGGAATGAATAAAAAATTGGCCTGACTTTGCTCTCGCAACCACGCCTCGTTAATACGAGGCGTTTGTTGCTCACAGACTCTTTACAGTCTCTTAAGGACCGCGGCGGCGTGGTGGATAAAGCCTTCTTCGGTCGCGACGGCGGCAATGGCCTTCGCGTTCTTCTTGATGGCCTTCTCGCTGTAGCGGATGATGCTCATACGCTTGAGGAAGTCGTACACGCCCAGCGGGCTGAAGAAGCGGCCCGTGCCGTTGGTAGGCAGCACGTGGTTCGGGCCTGCAAAGTAGTCGCCCACCGGCTCGCTGGACCACGGGCCGATAAACACAGCACCCGCGTTTTCGATCTGAGCAGCCATGGATTCTGCTTCGGCGGTCATGACTTCCAAGTGTTCCGGAGCGATGCGATTTGCGATTTCCACGCCGTCGAACCAGTCTTTAACCACCAGGATGCGCCCGAAGTTGCCGAGCACTTTCTCGAGGAGTTCACGCTTCGGGGAATTTTCCACCTGGATATCCACGCAGGCGCTGATCATCTGGGCGGTTTCCATATTGTCGGTAATGCAGATGGCCGCCTCGAAGCCGGAACCGTGTTCCGCCTGGCTCAAAAGGTCTGCCGCCACGAAGTCCGGGTCACAGGTGTTGTCAGCCATCACCAGCACTTCGCTGGGACCTGCCACCATGTCGATATCCACGACGCCAAAAACTTCCTTCTTGGCGATAGCGGCAAAGACGTTGCCCGGGCCCACAATCTTGTCGACGCGTTCCACGATGGTCTTGCCCTTGGCATCCTTGGCACCATAAGCCAAGAGACCAATCGCCTGGGCGCCACCAATGTGGTAAACTTCGGTAATACCCAGTTCCTGCAGCACGAATGCCACAGCGCGGTTGATTTCGCCCTTGATGGGTGTCACCACCACAATGTCTTCCACGCCGGCAACGAGAGCCGGCACGGCATTCATAATCACGGTGCTGGGGTAGATGCCCGCACCGCCCGGCACGTAGAGGCCCACGCGCTTCATCGGGCGGATACGCTGGCCCAGAACCACGCCGTCGGCACCTTCCATGAGCCAGGATTCTTCCATCTGGTTCTTGTGGAAGTCACGCACGTTCTTGATGGCCTGCTTCAGGGCCTTCTGGAGTTCCTTGGGGCACTTGGCGGCAGACTTCGCGATGGCAGATGCCGGGACGCGAATATTCTTGCCCTTTAGGCCGTCGAACTTCTGGGCGTATTCCGTCGCCTTCGCGATACCGCCCTTCTTGATGTCGGCAAGGATTTGCATCACCTTGTCATGGATTTCTCTGGACGGAGCAACTTCGCGCCCGCAGATGCGTTCAATTTCAGCAGATTTCGGAGTAACCTTGATTATTTTCATAAACTACTTCCTCTTCTTCGCAGAACGGGTGATGTCGGCGAGGTTCCTCACCTTGCGGGCCGTAAGTTTCTTCGGCTTCGCAGGAGCAGGTTCTTCCTTCGCAGTAGCCTTCGCAGCAATCGGTTTCACATCGATATGCTTGTAGGGCTTTTCAATGACCTTCTCGTCCAACAAAATCTTGTAGGTAAGTCCATCTACGAACGCCATCCAGGACGCCTCGATGATGTTGCTGGAAACACCCACCACGTTCCAGTAGCCCTTCTCGTCACCGAAGGTGGTCCACACGCGGACCGTGGCGTCAGAAGCGACATTGCTACCCAGCACACGGACCTTGAAGTCGTCCAGACGGACTTTCGCCATATTCGGGAAGAACGGGAGCAGAGCCTTGCGGAGTGCCGCATCCAGGGCGTTCACCGGGCCGTCTCCTTCGCTCACCTGATGGCTAATCTTGTCGCCAATCTGGAGCTTGACCGTCGCCTGTGAAACAGACACGCCCTGAGTGGTCTTGTCTTCGATAACACGGTAGCCCAGCACCTTGAAAGGCTCCTGCACCATACCCAGATGGCGGTAAACCAACAGTTTAAAACTGGCTTCGGCAGAGTCGAAATGCCAGCCTGCGTTTTCACGTTCCTTGATGAGCGTGAGCAGCTTGCCCACTACAGGGTCCTTTTTGTCGATGCCCGGCTTGATAGCCTTGAGTTTTTCCACAACCAGGGAACCGCCCGCCTGGTCGCTGGTCACAAACACACGGTCGTTACCCACGGCATGGGGGTCAACGTGCTCGAAGCTGCGGGAAACCTTCATCACCCCGTCGATATGGGCTCCGCCCTTGTGTGCAAAGGCTGCATCGCCTACGTACGGGGCATGAGGATCACTGGGCAGGTTCACAATCTGGTCAATGCTGCTACTCAACTGACGGAGCCTTGCAATCTTCTTGGCCGCAAAGAACTTTGCGTCCATCTTGAAATGCAGGTCTGCAGCAATGGTGGTGAGGTTCGCATTTCCGCAACGCTCACCAAAGCCGTTCACCACGCCCTGCACCATCACGGCGCCATTCTTGACGGCATAAAGGCTGTTGCACACCGCAAGTCCGGAATCATCGTGAACGTGGATCCCGAGAGGTGTGGAAATATGCTTTTTCACTTCCTTGATAATGCTTTTCAGTTCCCAAGGCATGGTTCCGCCATTGGTATCGCAAAGCACGATACAGTCCGCATGGCCCTTTTCTGCCGCACGGAGGGTCTCGATGGCATATTCCGGATTAGCCTTGTAGCCGTCAAAGAAATGTTCCGCATCGTAGATGACCTCTTCGGAATGTTCCTTGAGGTATGCCACCGAAGACTCGATCATGTCCAGGTTTTCTTCCAGGGTAGTGCGGATAACGTCGGTCACATGCAAATCCCAGCTCTTACCGAAAATGGTCTTTACGGGAGCGCCGGACTTTACCAGGGCCTGCAACAGTGGATCCTTCTCAGGCAAAATCCCAGGACGGCGGGTAGAGCCGAAAGCGGCAATCTTTGCGTGCTTCAGTTTTACTTCTTTAATCTTCTGGAAGAATTCCTCGTCGGTGGGATTGCTGGGGTTCGGCCAGCCACCTTCGATGTAGTCAAAACCGAAACTGTCCAGGAGTCTTGCTATCTGCAGCTTGTCCGCCAGGGACAAACTGATTTTCCTATCCTGATTACCGTCGCGGAGGGTCGTGTCGTACAAAAAAACTTTCATACGACCAAAGATAAAAAATTAAGCCGATGGTCGGCAGGGCGAAGCCCGACAGTTGTCAGTTTTCAGTTACGAGCATTGTAAAATTCAAGAGTTTACCTCCCCATAACCCATAACTCACTACTCACTACTCACAACTCTCCACTCACAACTCACCACTCACAACTCACTACTCGTATATTTCCATGTAGGCCGTTTCTTCGTTCATTCCGGCCCGGACCATCTTGAGTCGTTCCGCCTTGGCATAGAAGTACCAAATCATCCACTCCCCCGCCATGTCCGTACGCTTGGTCTTGATAACCACGGGCTTTTCGCCTTTGTAGAAATCCCGCTTGCGGGGAATCATGTGCTCGAAGGGGCGATACACGTGGACATCTTCGCCGGCCTTGCGCTCGATAAAGCCCTTGCCGTCCTTGCTCCAAGTGATATAGACGGTGCCGTTGTCGTCCTTGACCTTTTCGCAAGAATCAAAGCCGCTACCGCACCAGAAATACTTCTTGAACTTGAAGGTCTGTTCCGGCATGGCAAACACCTCTACCCGACGGGTGTTTCCTTTGTACGTATTGTACTCGCCCTCCAGCGTAAAACTCCCAGAATTGTAGTCCACACACCCCCGCTGAGCCACTTTCACCTTACGGTTCAGAATGCTAATATCCAGAGAGCAGCCCTCCTCCTTGTAAGAGAGCCGCCCGCCGTTGGTGGACTCCTCCATAGGGATGTCGCTGGCCTCTATTTCGGCGCGGTCTCCCAAAGGACCGTTCTGGATGGTCACGGTAAACTTGCCAGGATTATTGGGAGATTTTTTCAGGAACAGGCTACCGGTAGCGGAGGCATACTCTCCACTTAAATCCATGGATTCCTGCTGGAAGCGGGCCAGTTCCGAACGTCTGGCATAGACTTGTCCAATCTTGCAGTCAATGGGAACGAACTTGGGAGGTTCCTTGGGGTCCTCCATCACGTATTTCACCACTTTTTTCTTTTTGACCTTGGTCTTGGGTTTTCCTTTCTTATCCTTGACCACCTTTCCCTTTTTGTCCTTCACCTGCACCGTTTCCTTGACCCAGGAAACCTTCTTGACCTTCACCTGAGGAATCGGCAACTCCTTGATCCAGTCCGAACGATTCAGTTCGCCCACAGGAGCATCTTCGTTGATTTTTCCCTTGACCATCTTGTAGACGGGCAAAGTTTCTTGAGAACAAACAGCTACCGCAAGGGACAAGAGCAGAAACACTATAATTTTCTTCAAAATAAACCTCGTTTGACTATAACATAACATTTTTTTAAGAAAATCAGTTTTTACAAGCCCCAAAGCCCTATTTTTTTTCTAAAATTCACGCATATTGAATATTGAAAGGAGATTCTTTTTCATGAAAAAAATGATTCTATTGTCCTGCGTGCTGGCGGCATCCGTTTTTGCCGCTCCCGAAGCAGCACCTGCCGCACAGCAGCCTGCAGCCCCGGCTGAACAAGCCGCACCGGCCGCCGAAGCTGCCGCACCGGCAACCGAACAGGCCGCCCCCGCTGCCGAACAGGCTGCTCCGGCAGCAGAAGCCACCGCCGAACAGGCCGCACCTGCGGAACAGGCCGCAGCTCCGGCCGAGCAAGCCGCGGCTCCCGCAGAACAAGCCGCTCCTGCAGAAACAGCTGTAGCTGACTCCGCTGCAGCCCCGGCCGAGGAAGTGGCTGCAGCCCCGGCTGATAGTGCAGCTGCACCTGCCGACACAGCCAAGGCCGCCGCTGTCGCCGAAGACGACACCACCGGCTTTGTTGCCGCTGCCGCTCCTACAAAAGAAGCCAAGGCTCCGGCCAAGAAAAAACGCAAAAAGAAAAAGATGATCGACAACGCCATGTTCGAAACCCAGAAGCTCTCCTTCGACGTGATGGCTGATTTCGAATTGGAAGCCGGCAAGGTCTTCTGGAACACCGAAGACGACGAAAACGGCGACAACCTGGAAACCTGGAATGGCGAAGCCAATTTCGCTATCTTGGCCGAAGGCGATGACTTCAAGGGCAAGTTGGGAATTTCCCTGCACCCTGGCGACCTGGAAAAGTCTGTTGACGACTACGAGACCAAACGCCAAAAACGCGAAAAAATCCGCAACGACGACTATAACGAAGTCAGCGATTATTTCGAGCTTGATGAAGCCTGGGCCTACCAGGAAACGGAACACCTGAGCTTCAAGGTCGGTCGTTGGGACAACACCGACAAGAACGGTGACTATTTCGGCGGCTACATCGATGGTTACCTGGCTGGATTCATGTCCACCCAGCGTTCTGAAAACCAGTTGCAGTTCGGCTTCAGCCCTACTGAAAACATGGACTTCTTCGTCTCTCTCATCAGCACGGCCCCTCACCTGAACAAGGGCGACGTCCGTGCCGCATTCAACTTCCACGGTCTGGAAGGCCTCAGCGACTTGAATGTGCAGCTGGCCTATCGTGCCAACGTGTTCGACGTGGTCTACGATTCCGATGCCGAAATCAAACACAATGCTTCCTTAAAGGCTAACCTGCCCATTATCCGCAAGCACATGAACATCTTCGCCGAAGCGGCCTTGATGAACATCGACCCCAACGAAGACATGGTTATCCCCGTAACTGGCGGCTTTGCCTTCTTCACCCCGGTGGTGGACCGCATCATCCTGGAAGCTGAATACGTCGGCGACCGTCATGAGCACCCGGAATACCAGAGCTTCAAGACCAAGAACGTGAAGGACGTGCTGGGAGCCCTCTACCTGGAAAAGGCTTTCACGGACCGCTTCAGCCTGTCCGCCGGTTTCCACAGCTACGGCAGCTCTCGTGACTTCATGCTCTCCGGCAACTTGGTTGGTCGTATAAACTAGGACAACCTTTTTCTACAATTAGAAAGTCCCGCGGTATTCCGCAGGACTTTTTTTTCATTTAGGAACTATTGTATTTGAATCTCAAATTCCGAAATCCGAACTCCAAATTCCGAAATCTGAAATCCGAACTCCGAAATCCGAACTCCGAATTCTGAATTATTAAACGCCTTTGCGGTCCAGGTCCAGCAACAAGGACTGAAGGCTGTCTTCTACCGAGGCGCGGAAATCCGCAGAACCGAGACTGCAGCTGGCCACCACGTCACTTCCCTTACAAATACGGATAACCGCAAAACCACCCTCTTCAGAAAAAGAAACGGAAAGCCCTTTCTTCAAAACCTTTTCAATCAGGTCGCGCATATAATCTCCTTTTGGCAGCCGACTGGCGGCTCTTGGGGTTCAAACTTGTTTTCGGCGGATGCCGTAGCCATAAACTAGGCTTTTTTTTCTAAAAAAACAAGCATTTTTTGTTTTTTATTGAAATTCTTTTTATTTTGGTTCAAAAAAAAGGTCCAAATGCCCCATAAACCGCTCTACGACAGCCATATCCACATCACAAGACTCCCCCATCCAAGGGGACTCGCCCAGGAACTGGACCGAATAGGCTACGCCTACACCGCCGTCGCCTGCGAACCCGGAGAATGGGAGACTCTATGGAAACTGTGGCTGGATTTGGATCTGAAAAACAAGGGTTGCAACCTGGCCTTCGGAATCCACCCTATGGCAATTGCCCAGGCGACAGAATCGCACAAGGCAGAGCTCCGCCGCATTCTGGAACAGGATAGCGGTTTCATGGTAGGCGAAGCGGGTCTAGACCGCAGGTTCCCGGAATACGGTGCTGGCGAATTGCAGGAGCAGTGGCTTACTTTCCAGGCAGAACTCGCTCTCGAATTGAAGCGGGATTTGCAAATCCATTGCGTCGGCGACTATGGACGTGCCATCGCCCTGTTGAAACAGGCGGGTTTCGGAAAGACTAAAGAAGGCCCGCGTCCCATTTTCCACCGGTTCGGCGGCGATACCGGCACAGCCCGTCAAATCCTGGAGATGGGAGGTCTTCTTTCGGTCCACGCCAGCACCCTCACCAAGAAGTCTTCGCGAAAGGCCGTAGCGGAACTTCCGAAAGAGGTTCTGCTGTTCGAGACCGACGCAGACGAAAACTTTGTAGAAAAATCTTTCGGTGAAATCGAGATCAGCACCGGAGACATCGCCCAGAAGTTGCTATCAGAGCTTCGGAATGTCAGCGAAGCTACGGAAAATCTCTAGAATCTTACTGGCCAATACTTCGGCTGGAGCGGCTCCCAATTCAAAGACCGCCTGCAGGGGCGTTGCCCCGAGGTAACGCATGGGGCAAGTGCAGCGGCCCGAAATTTCGCCCAGTATGCGGGTATCTGGTGGAGGGAATTCCGTGAAGGTCGCCACTAGTATTCCCTTGCGTTGTTGCAGTCCCTGAATGCGTAACCCGCCTGCGATAAGGCCGATTTCGGTTACCTTCATGAGCATCTGGGCAGGTACGGGCACCGGGCCAAAGCGGTCTTCCAGTTCCTGGGAAATACTTTCCACCTCGGCCCGAGAGGCAATGCGGGCAATCCGCTGGTACAAAGAAATTCTCGTAAGGCCATCCTGAATGTAGTCTTCGGGCAGGTAGGCGTCCACGCCGATTTCCACGCGGGGCTGAATGGGCTTGTCCGTAGGGCCGCCCCGCAACTCCTCCACCGCTTCCTTGACCAGCCGGATATACGTCTCGAATCCCACCTCGGCGATAAAGCCGTGCTGCTCCTGCCCCAGGAGGTTCCCTGCGCCGCGGATTTCCAAGTCCCGCATGGCCAGCTGGTAGCCGCTCCCAAGGTCGGTGTACTGCTCCAGCGCTTTTAGGCGGCGCATGGATTCCGGAGAAATTTCCGACTTGGCAGGAATCACCAAGAAAGCCTTGGCCAGCACATCGCTGCGGCCTACGCGGCCTCGCATCTGGTAAAGCTGGCTGATGCCGAAATGATGGGCGTTGTTGATGATAATCGTGTTGGCGTTGGGCACATCCAGACCCGACTCGATAATGCTGGTGCTCACCAGCACGTCGAATTCCTTGGAAAGGAAGGCGTTCATGACGCGCTCCAAATCCCGGTCTTCCATCTGGCCGTGGGCCACCGCCACGCGGGCCTCCGGCACCCAGGCTTCCACTTCTTCGGCCAGCTGGTTGATGCTCTGCACACGGTCGTTCACCACGAACACCTGGCCTCCGCGGGCAAGTTCGTCCTTCACCGCTTCTGCAAGAATCACGTCGTCCCGCTTTAAAAGTTTGGTCTCTACAGGCAAGCGGTTGATGGGCGGCGTATTGATGAGGGAGATGTCCCGGACGCCAGTCATGCTCAAGTGCAAGGACCGTGGGATTGGCGTGGCGCTCATGCTGAGGGTATCCACCGACAGGCGGAACTCCCTGAGTTTTTCCTTCTGCTTCACGCCGAATTTCTGTTCTTCATCTACGATGAGCAGGCCCAAATCCTTGAAGTGGTTCTTCTCGCTGAGCAGGGAATGGGTCCCTACCACAATATCCACCTTGCCCTCGGCAAGCCCGTTGAATATTTCCCGCTTTTCCTTGGCGGTCTTGTAGCGGTTCACCAGGGCGATATTCACCGGAAAAGCGGCAAAGCGTTCCTTGAAATTCTCGTAATGCTGGGCAGCCAAAATCGTCGTAGGCACAAGAATTGCCACCTGTTTCTTGGCGCAGACGCACTTGAAGGCCGCACGCATGGCCACTTCTGTCTTGCCGAAGCCCACATCGCCGCAGACCAGACGGTCCATAGGCCGCCTGCTTTCCATGTCCCGCTTGATATCTTCGGTAGCCTTCACCTGGTCTGGCGTAGGCTCGTATTCGAAGGCGTCTTCGAACTCCTGCTGGAGCTTTCCGTCGGGCGGAAAACCGAAACCTTCCACCAGTTCGCGACGGGCGTACAGTTCCACAAGTTCCCGGGCAATCTGCACCACCTTCTTCTGGACCCGCTTCTTGACGGTGTCCCAGTTCTTGCCGCCCAACTTGTCCAGCTTGGGCGGTTCCTCTTCGGAAACATCCAGGCGGTCAATCTTCTGCAGGTCTGAAACGGGGAACTTGAGACGGTCTCCGCCACTGTACTCCAGCAGGGCGCAGTCCACCATGCCGCCGTTGACTTCTACACGGACAAGCCCAAGGTAACGGCCCACGCCATGGTCTTCGTGAGCCACGTAATCCCCGCGGTTCAGGGACTCCACCATCAGAGCGGACGCTACGGAACCTGCAATTTGGCGTTTGCGGGCCTTGCCTGCATGACGGTTGAAAATGCGGGTCTCCGTAAGGAAGGCCACCTTTTCGTCGGTAAGCCAGAAGCCTTCCGTCAGGTTCCCTACAAAGTAATCTTCTACGGGGAGTCCTTCCAGCACGTGCCGGAGTCTTGCAAGAGCTCCCGGCGTAGGGGCCACCACGTAAACTTCGCCGCCCGTAGCCGCAAATTCCTCGATCTGCTTGGCCACGGCGTCGGTTCCCGTGCTGGAAAAATCCTGAGGGGTTGCAGAGATCTTGTACCAGCTGTTGGACTGAGCCTCTACCCGCGTAAGGTCCAGGCTTGCCTTGCCCGGGAACTGTCTGGAAATCTCGCCGAATTTCCACCAGATTCTCTCCGGCGATTCCGTGTCGGGGCGGGCCGTTTTCAGTTCGCCGAACAGGTTTTCAAAATGCAGATACTGCCTTGCCGCCGTCTCCGCCAGGGAGGAAAGTTCTTCGAACACCAGGGAACAACGGGGCAGGTAATCCAACAGGCTGGAATTCAATTCCTGGTAGCGGGAGCGTTGCCACCAGAGACCAGAGGTGTCAGCTCCCATACGGGAAGCTTCTTCCAGAGGCAGGGTGAACTCTCCCATGGGGAACAATTCAATGCGGTCCATCCTTTCGATAGAACGCTGGGTAAAAATATCAAAGGTGCGGATGGACTCGATTTCGTCGCCGTAGAATTCGATACGGACTGGGTGCGGGTACAGGAAGCAGTTCACGTCTACAATGCATCCGCGAATGGAAAACTCCCCCACGCTGCTCACCACGGGCTGTTCTACAAAGCCATGGTCCAAGAACCAGGGACGGAGTGCAGAGGGTTCTACCACGTCGCCCACCTTCAAGGACCGGATGTTCTTCCGGAGCGTCCCCGGAGCGGGCAAGCGCAAGAGCAGGGCATCCAGGGAGCAGACCGCCACCAATGGCTTTTCCGGATTCCCGGCGTCCTTGAAAAAACGGAGCCGTTCTTCTAGCACTCCTTCGAAAGGGACCTTCTGTTCGTAAGGTTTTAGCCCGATGGACGGGAAAAACCGCACAAAGTCCTCGCCAACGAGGCTCTGCAAATTTTCCATCCAGACTTCGGCTGACTTGAAATCTTTGGCTACCACCAAGATGTTGCCCGGATCCGTAAAGAATCGCCTGGCCACCATCATGGAGGCCATAGGGACCGTGGCACCGTTTACATGGACGGCTTCATCCCCAGCCTCCGCAAAGAGGTTCAGGGTCCGGGGGACCGGGTTCTGCAGGTATTCTTGGATGGAGTCCATGGGTGCGACCAAAGATAGAAATTTATATATTTGGTAACACTTCATACCGGGGGTGCTTTCTATGCTTCAATAGAAGCACCAGCGGTTCGGCCATAACAAAATGCAAGCATTTTGTCACGGCTCTCACCTTGGGGGTGCTTTGGCATCGACAGGGTCGCTGAAGTGTTAGTTGCAAGCCGAGGTCTCAGACGAGGGCACTCGTAAAAAAGTCTGAAAAAAAAATAAGTGCTGACGAAAACTACGCACTCGCTGCCTAATTAGCGGCAACGCCGGGCCTCATTCCGCTCCCATCGGGATGTACGTCCGGACGCAATATGGGATAGGAATCTTCCATGCCTGGGGGTAGGTTCCGAGATTCACTAGGCTGGTCAAACTCTGCGCCGACCTTCTTGGGCGTGGACAAGACGAGACCTTAAATACGAAGGGAAAGCTTGTAGGAATGGACATGGACGTGATTTTGGACAGGGGTTCGACTCCCCTCACCTCCATATAAAAAGACCCACTTCTGAACTGAACCCAAAAAGTTGGACAGTTTAAAGTTAGGATAAAACAGCGTTATGAGTCCGGTATTGTACCGGGCTCATTCCGTTTAGGCGCAGCTTTATCCGGTCGTTGTTGTAGTATTCGATATACTTCCTCAGCTCCTGCTTGAAGTGGTCCATGTTTCTGAACGTGTTCGGGTAGAGAAGCTCTGACTTCATTATTCCGAAGAAGTTCTCCATCATGGCATTGTCCAGGCAGTTGCCTTTACGGCTCATGCTCTGGATGATTTTATGATCTTTCAGCGATTTCTGGTAAATCGCATGCTGGTAGTGCCACCCCTGATCCGAGTGCAGAACCAGTCGCTTCCAGGTACGCTTCTTCGCATATGCCCTGTCCAGCATGTCCATTACCATCTTCAGGTCCGGATGGTCCGAGATTGCGTAGCTGACTATCTCGCCGTTATACATGTCGAGTATCGGCGACAGGTAGCACTTGTCCATGCCGATGTTTATCTGAGTCACGTCGGTAGTCCATTTCCTGTTGGGGGCCTTTGCGTTGAAGTTCCGCTTGAGCCTGTTCGGGGCGGTCTTGCCGACCTCGCCCTTGTACGAGCGGTACTTGCAGCGCCTGCGCACGTTCTTCAGGCCATCTTCCTTCATGAGCCGATAGACCGTCTTGTGGTTTATGGCATAGCCCTCGTTCCGGAGCTGGGCCACGATGCGGCGGTAGCCATAGCGACCCTTGTTCTGGGCGTGTATGGCCTTGATTCGCTTGCGCACGACGGCGTAGCGGTCGGGGCCATTCTTGAGGTTGTAGTAGTACGTGGAGCGGGACAGCCCGCTTGCCTTCAGGAGATGTCTCAGGGCGTACTCGGCGCTCAGTTCGCGGACGACTTGGGCCCTATACCGAACATCTCGGCACTTTCTTCCTGGTCTAGGGCCTTTATTTTTTTTAGGTAGGCGTTCTCCGCTTTTAGATACTCATTTTCTTCCCTGAGGCGTTCAATCTCGCTCATCCCCGTTGTCCATTTCGGCTTGGCCTTGTTCATCTTGGGTGGTCTCCCTCTCGGCTTGGTTGCTAGCAGTTCTTCGTATCCGCCATGACGGTATTTCCGCAGCCAAGAACTCAGGCTGGTAAAACTTATGCTGTACTTGGCGATAACTTCCGCATAAGATAGAGATTTCTTGACGACCGCGTCGATGACAGTCCTCCTCAAGGCAGGAGTTGACTGAACATTCGTTTTCCTTTCAGTCTGCCAACAGCCGGTCTGTCGGTAAAGCCGGATATGGCGCTTAATTTCGGACAGTTCCAGACCTGTCAACCTTGAGATTGACGGAGAGTCGTAACCATCCTTGTGAAGTTCATAGGCCTTGGCCCATTCTTCTTTTGTGTGTTTCTGGTACATGAAAACCCCGAAAGTTGTGTCCAACTTTCGGGGTTCACATCATTCGCGTGGGTCTTTTTATATGGAGGTGAGGTTTAATGACCGCTCGGACTGGATGCTGGATTCTTCAGCAGGGCTGGTCCTCGCTTTCGCAAACACGCCTCGTTAATACGAGGCGCTTTTTGCTCACAACGACCGCTCGGACTAGATGCCGAAAAACACCCTACTTTTTCTTCTTGCTGTAATACTTGCCGTAGTAATGGCCGTAATAATGGCCCGGCTCGTGCTCGCAGTGGTTCATCACAAAGGCGCAGGGCTTTTCGCTATAGCGCTTGAGACGGCCCACCGCATCCTTGATAGAATCCATGGAATGCTTGCCATAATGAAGGACAAGCAGGTTGAAGTCCACCAATCCGCAAATCAGTTCGGCGTCTGTCACCAGGTCCATCGGCGGCGTATCCACGACAACCACGTCAAAATGCTGCTTGGCCAAATGGAGGAGTTGCTCAAAAGAACCACCTCTCAGCATGTCCGTAGGTGCAATGGTCGCATTGCCAGCGCCCATAATGAAGAGATTTTCTACCTCGGCAATAGACACCGCTTCTTGCAAGTTGCACTTGCCACACAGGGCGTCTGCAAGGCCATATTTTTTTCCACTGTGATGCACGCCTCGACGCATATCCGCATCTATAAGCAAAACCTTCTTGCCCGACATGGCATAAAGGGTTGCCAGATTGATGCTCACAAATGACTTTCCAACGCCGGGGATCATCCCGGTAACCATCATCACGCGCTTTTCGTCTGACATCGAGAAATCGATTGCCGTCTGCAAAGAACGCATAGCTTCGCAAGCCGGGTTGTCCGGTGCGGTAAGGACCAAAGCCTTGTGCTTTTTGCCCCTAGCCAATGATTTAACACCATCCTTAAACTCAGGAATCTTGGCATAGACGCTCGTGTCTGTTTCTCGTTCAACTTCAAGGGAACTACGAACGCCATTCCTAAGCATACGCAGCAAAAACACCAGCAGCACTCCAAGCATAAAGCTTGCAGCAACGGAACAAACGAGAATGTTGAACTTCTTGGGCTTGCTGGGTTTCGACTCCACCTGGGCAAAATCCACCACACGCACATTGCCCACCTCGCCAGCCCGAACCACGCGGAGCTGCTGGATATTGTTCAGCATGGTGGTATAAAGGGCGTTGTTTACCTGAACCTCTTCCTGGAGGCGCATCACCTCTTGCTGGGTCAAAGGCATTTTCTCTGCCTTGACCTTGAGTTTAGCCAATTCTTTACGCAGCTTGTCTATTTGCTTGTTCAACGTAAGCACGTTGGGGTGCTCAGCCTTGAACAGGCGGGTCACCCTCTGGCGTTCCTGCTCCATCTGGAGAATCTGCTTCTGCAAGTCCACCTCTTTTTGCAGGTGTACCTGAGTTTCGCCAGTCATATCCACAGAGCCTATCTTGTAACGATAGTCGGCAAGTACTTTTTCAGCACTATCCAGTTTGGCTTTAACTCCCGGCAGCTGCTCTTCCAAGAACTCCAAGGTCTTTTCAGCCTCGGCACTACGCATCTCTACATTCTGACGCAGGTATGTATTGGCAACACTGTTCAGAATTGCGGCCGCCCTGTCCGGGAAACGGTGAGAATAGGATACCGAAATAATACCCGATTTCTTGCCTTTCTCAGCAACATTCAATCCTTTCGCCAAGGACCTTATTGCAGACAAGGCGTTTATTTGAGAAAGCACAAACACCTTTCCCTCTTGAGCCCGCAAGAAATTCACACGGATTGCCAAGGTATCGTCTGCATAGGGAGCCTTGATCATGTCCCCGACCACTCCTTCTACGAGAGCAGAACCCTCGGGAGTGACCACCACGTAAGAACCGGGGCCTGTTACCACAGCTTTCCAGACACCATCCCTAGCCCTTTCCGGAATATAGAGGTGTTCCAAATCCATACGGCCTTCTTGGTGCATCAATCGATCCAGACGGCCAACAGGGGAAGCCTTGAAACAAAGGTGTTCGTCTTCGACGACACTGGAAAGAACCATGCGGCTCTTGATCAGTTCAATTTCGGCATCAGCGGGGCTAGCCACATCCAAAAGGGCGCCCATCTCGCCCATGGCCTTGCTAGTCTTGTTTCCCTTCACGTCAATCTGCAAAAGTGCGTCACTGGTGTACTGCGGACGAATCCAGTTACCCAGCAGGATACCTATCGCGGCACCAACCACCATGAACAAGATCAATACAAATTTCTTTTTCCACAAAATTCCCAGGGCTTCCATCAAAGTGATGGTATCCCCGGTCTGTGGGGTTTGGATTTGCGCCAAACTAATTGTTGCTCTCTGTTCGTTTTCAGACATTCAAAAACCGATTTTTAATTTTTTACCAAGTATAGAAAAAAACTAGCCCCGATAACCTTTGGGATTGTTCTTCTGCCAATTCCAGGCGTCGCGACACATTTCCTCAATACCGAACCGAGCTTTCCAACCCAATTCTTTATAGGCTTTTTCGGGGTTGCAATAGCAGGTGGCAATATCCCCTGCACGGCGGGGTTTAATGCTATAGGGCACCTTGACCCCGTTCACCCGCTCAAAAGCATTGACCACGTCCAACACGGAATATCCATGTCCCGTTCCCAAATTATAAATGACAAGGCCGCACTTGCGTTCAATAGCCTGCAAAGCACTCACATGTCCAGCCGCCAGGTCGCACACATGAATGTAGTCCCGAACGCCTGTTCCATCGGGAGTATCGTAGTCATCGCCAAATACCCCAAGTTCCTTGCGAAGTCCAACAGCCGTCTGGGAAATGTAGGGCATCAGGTTGTTAGGTATCCCGTTAGGATCCTCGCCAATGAGACCACTGGGGTGCGCCCCGATGGGGTTGAAGTAGCGCAGCAGCACCACATTCCATTCGGGGTCGGACTTTTGCAAGTCCATCAGCACCTGCTCCAGCATAGACTTGGTCTGACCATACGGGTTGGTGATAGCGCCCTTTGGGCAGTTCTCAGTAATGGGAATTTCTGCCGGGTTACCATAGACCGTAGCCGAAGACGAGAAGATAATATTCTTAACCCCATTCTTGCGCATTGCATTGAGCAACACGAACGTGGCGTTCATGTTGTTCTCGTAATACTCCAGAGGCTTCTCCACAGACTCCCCAACAGCCTTGAGTCCGGCAAAATGAATGCAGGCATCAAACTTGTTTTGTTTGAACAGGGCGTCCATGGCAGAAGCATCCCGGACATCCGCATTCACAAAAGGCACATCTTTACCAATAATCTTTGAAACCCTGCGGAGAGATTCTTCGCAAGAATTGACAAGGTTATCCACCACCACCACAGAATGGCCGGCCTTGTCTAACTCTATAATCGTGTGGCTACCGATATAGCCTGCACCACCAGTTACAGCAATTTTCATAATGAGCCAACTTTATAAGTTTGTATAGCGTAAACATAGAAATTTTAGCCCTTTCGCCCTGAACTATTTTGTAACTTTACGAACATGCTCGGCAGAATCAACAAACTGGAAACATTTGGCTCCGTAGATGGCCCCGGAGTCCGGTTTGTGGTGTTCACACAAGGGTGCCCCATGCGGTGCCTATTCTGTCACAATCCGGAAACCTGGGATTTCAAGGGGGACAAGGCGGGAGCCTTTGACATTTCTGCAGAAGACCTGCTGAAAAAGGCCCTCCGCTACAAGAGTTACTGGGGAAGCGACGGAGGCATTACCGTCAGTGGTGGCGAGCCCCTGATGCAGATGGATTTCTTGCTGGAATTTTTCACCCTGGCAAAATCGGCGGGAGTACACACTTGCATAGACACTTCCGGGGTAAACTTTGTCCGCACCGAACCCTACTTCAGCAAGTTCAAGCAACTTATGGAAGTTACCGATCTACTCCTGGTAGACCTGAAAATCATTGACCCCGAGCAGCATAAAAAACTCACAGGCCATTCCATTGAACACAACCTGGACATGTTCCGCTACTTAGATGAAATCCGCAAACCCATCTGGATCAGGCATGTGTTGGTGCCCGGTATTAGCGACAACGACGAATATCTAGAAAAGGCCAGGGACTTTATCCAGTCACTATCCAACGTCAAAAAGGTGGAAGTGCTACCCTACCATTCCTTGGCTCTTGCAAAATATCAGGAGATGGGACTCAACTACGCTTTGAAAGACGTAAAGTCCCCAAGCCCAGACCGAATTAAAAATGCAAAAAGGATTCTGGAAACAGAATCCTACCGATAAAATTGGCGAAGCTCCGTCCTCGGAGCAAGTCAACGCCAGACATTAGCGATTGTTCAGGTAATCCAGTACCTTCTGGGTCAGGTCGTTCTCTTTTTTCCAGAAGACCACGGCACCTGTTGCACGGTCCACCACCATATCGTAGCCTTCTTGCAAGGCAATCTCATTGATGGCCTTGCGAATTAGCTGGATAATGGGACCGCTCACCTTCTCGTTTTCGGTAATGAGTTCGCCCTTGCGGCCATAAACACGGTCAATGAATTCCTTCAGTTCCGTTTCCTTCTTGGCGTAGTCGGCTTCCAGTTCACGCTTCTTTTCGTCAGAAAGCATCAGTACCTGCTTATCCAGCTTTTCCTTGATAGCGGCCAGTTCTTTCTGAATCAAGTTACCCTGCTGTTCCCACTTGGCCACTTGACGGTCATATTCTTCTTGGGCCTTCTTGGTTCCCTTGTAGCCGTCAAAGATTAGCTTGGAATCCACATGGGCAATGCGCAGTCCATCTTCGGCAAAGGCGGAGCACGCCAGAAGCATAGCTAGCAAAATCACCAGACGACGAATCAAAGATTTTTCGAGCATAAAGCCTCCTAGAATCCTTGGCCTATCACAAAGTTGAATTCCATATCACCCACCTGGGTGCGCTGCAAACCAGAATAGGTTTCTCCCACATCCAAGGGCCAAGCAAAGTCAAAGCCGATAATACCGAGCATGGGCACTACCACACGGAAACCAAAACCGTAGTCCTTCTTGAGACTGGTGGGATCCCATTCGCTCAAGGGATTGCGGCTGGGTTTGGCCACCTTGGTCTTGGGATTGTAGCGTTCGCCGAACACGTTACCCGCATCAAAGAAGAAGGGCAACAGGTAGAATGTCTGGGGAACAATTGCCAGCTGGAGTTCCGCTCCAATATACTGGAAGCTACGGCCCAAGCGGCGGTAACCGATGGAACCCGAACTGTAACCGCGCATCATGCCCTCATAACCGAGAACGCCACCCATGGTGTAGAGCGTCCTATACTGGAGCTGGTCGCCGAAGATGACACCGTATTCATTGGTAAGGGCAATGGCCAGGCGGTCGCGGAACAACGGGAACCACCACTTGATAGTAAGTTCCGTCTTGACGAACTCAAAGTCACTATACAGCACATCGTCAGCCACCTGGACATCCAGCACGTAGCGGGAACCGTCCGTGGGGAACTGGGGCAGGTTCTTGTCGTCGCGAATCAAGCGGAAGTTCACCGCCGATTCCAGACCGGTATAGACTACATAGCTGTCGTCAATATTGGGGCCCTGCTTGTTCATAAGCCAGCTGTAACCCACTTGGCCGTAGAAGTAGTCGTCGGGCCACTTGAGACGCTTACCCACATAGACCTGACCACCGTAACGGGTAATGTCCGGGTCGTCGTAATCGCTCATATTCCACCAGCTATAGCTGAGGCTTGTACCCACGGTAATGGGCTTGTCCAAGAACCAGGGCTCCTGGAAACTGATGGAGGCACTCTTCTTGTCCATGCCGTATTCCACGCTGAAGGATGCCGCCTGGCCGTTACCCATACAGCAGTTGGGAATAGACACACTGGCCGTACCCACAAGTCCATCGCTCTGGCTATAAGACACGCCCAAGCTGAACTGGCCCGTACCCGCTTCCTTTTCTTGCACGTTGAATTCCAGGTCCACTTCCTGGTCACCCACTACCTTGATGTCGGGCGTCACCATGTCGAAGTAGTTCAACTGCATGATTTCGCGGAAACTACGTTCCAGTGAAGACTGGCGGTAGGTGTCGCCCGGATACAGACGAACTTCTCGACGAATGACTTTTTCATTCGTCTTGGTATTGCCGCGTATATAGACCTTGTGGATAGAAGCGGGCAAACCTTCGCGCATGCGGTAAGTCAAGTTCACCACAGAATCGTTCACGAAGGTTCTTTCCTCGTCGAACTGTGCGAACAGGTAGCCGTCTTCACGATAAGAATCCAAAATAGCCTTGCGTGAGGCGTCGTACTTATACTGGTCAAAGACCTCTCCGCTATCCAGGCGGAAGGCGTAATTCAGTACGGCATCGCCCAGAACCTCATTTCCGGTAAAGTGGACATTGCCCATGTAGTACTTGCGGCCCTCGATCATGGAAATGTGGATACAAATCGCACTGGATGTCTTGATGTTGTCATACTTGTTGAGGGCCGGGAACATGTCCTCGATCATGTAGCGGACCAGGAGTTTTTCTTCGTAAGGACGAAGTTTCTTAAGATTCTTGAGGGAGTCAATCTTCGGGTTGTTGAACTTGCGGCCAGCCACAATCTTCAACCATTCCTTACGGGACTTTTCGTAGCGGATAATATCGTTGATGAGTTTCAGAGCATCTTCTTCGGACTTGACCTGGGGTAGCGGACGGGACACATACCCGTGAGCCCCAACACGTTCATTTCGGAAATAATGGGTCACTTCCATAGTGGGCTTGCCCGCCATCTTGGCCATAGCGGTAGCGGTATCACCCATGGCTCGGTTCAACTGATCGTAGAGCGGTTGTAAGGATTCCCCGACAGGGACCATTCTTCCTAGGTAGAACAGGCAACTAGAATCGGGCAGATACTCCGCATAATATTCGGTCAATTCTGCATCCAAGTAACCGAAATGACGGATAACATTCAGCACCGTATC
The DNA here is from genome assembly GCA_002391195.1 of Fibrobacter sp. UBA4375. Lineage (GTDB taxonomy): Bacteria > Fibrobacterota > Fibrobacteria > Fibrobacterales > Fibrobacteraceae > Fibrobacter. The sequence goes on from DGRZ01000075.1 coordinate 33,928, forward strand.
TCGGTCAGCTTCAAAGACGGCTTCCTTGAATTCGCCACCACCCCACCACTGGTCCAGCTTGGTCAGCATGTGTTCCATGATGTCTTCGGCAGGCACATTGTCGTTACCCTGAATATCGAACTGACGAACCTTGACCTTTTCCCCTTCACGGACAATGAAGGTCACCTGGTTCTTGTTCTCGTCAGTGGCCGTTTCGCGGTATCCCACTTCGGCGAGCAGGTAACCTTCGGAATGGTAATAGTCTATCATGGCCTGACGGTCCCGTTCCAGCTGGCTCTTGCTATAAACCTGGCCCGGGATCATGCGAATCTTGAGCCGTAAATCTTCTTCAGAAATTTCATCACAGCCGTCAATGATGGCCGTGTCCAAAGCAGGCAGTTCCTTAATCTTGAAAATCAGGTCCACATCGGAACCGTCACCCACATAGTCCACCCAAGCCGTCACATCATCAAAAAGACCCGACTGGTAAAGGCTTGTCACCGCCCCCTGGACTTTTTCGGACAAGGCCGCAGGGGAATAGCTCTGACCATCCCGAATTCCGATTCGACTGAGCACAGCCCGTTCGTCCATATGTTGGTTTCCCTCCACACGGACCTTATGTACCTTATTCTCTGCCATATAGTCGGCAGACATCTGGGACATATCCAGAAGCTGGGCCGACGCAACAGCCACAAAAATGAGCAACAAACAAACAACGCGAAGGCGCAGAATAAACCTACCTATCAATGCAAAAAAGACAAAATTCTGCCCAAAAATACAAAAAAGACGAGGAATAAGCCCACAAAAAGACTCTAAAAGAGGGATAAAAGCCTATCAAGATTCCATAAACTTTACATTTTTTGTCAAGGAGCCTAAATCATCCATCCTATCCAAATTTTTTCATTTTTTTTGATTAATTCCAAAGAAAAAAAAGATAAATTCTACTCCGTAATTTTCACACTGGTCTCAAAGACCGCTATCTGAGGTTTATATGCGTTCAACCGCCTGGAATGACGAAGAAAATAGAGTCCTGCCCGAAATGGCCCTGGACTTCATGCCAGAAGAAAAACTCCGCGAACTGCAACTGCAGCGCATGCGCGCCACCGTGAAGCTTGCCTACGAGAAGGTCCCGCTCTTCCGTGAACACATGGACGAGAAGGGATTAAAGCCCGAAGACATCAAGACCCTCAAGGACGTGGCCAAGCTCCCCTTCACCATGAAGAAGGACTTGCGCGACACCTACCCGTATGGCCTGTTCGCCGTAGACCTGAGCGAAGTCGTGCGCCTGCACGCAAGTTCGGGCACCACGGGCAAGCCCATCGTGGTAGGTTACACCAAGGAAGACATGGACGTGTGGGCCCAGGTCGTCAAACGCGGCCTCCTCGCCTGCGGCTTCCGCAGCACCGACATCGTGCAGAACTTCTTCGGCTACGGCCTGTTTACCGGCGGTCTCGGCATCCACGGCGGTTTCGAAGCTCTCGGCGCAACCGTCATTCCTATCAGCGGCGGCAATACCGAACGCCAGGTGATGCTCATGAAGGATTTCGGCGTCACTGCGGTGGGTGGAACGCCAAGTTACTTTGTCCGCATCATCGACGTTGCCGAAAAGATGGGCGTCGACATCCGTGACCTGAAGGTCAAGCGCGGCATCTTCGGAGCAGAACCGTGGAGCGACGGCATGCGCGACTACATCGAAGAAAAGACCGGCATCAAGGCGTACGACATCTACGGCCTCTCCGAAATCGTAGGCCCGGGCGTGGGCTGCGAATGCGAGTGCCGCGACGGCATCCACATCTTCGAAGACCACTTCTACCCTGAAATTGTGGACCCCGAAACGCTTGAACCGCTGCCGGACGGCGAAGAGGGTGAACTCGTGCTTTCTACGCTCAGCAAGAAGGCCATGCCCATCATCCGCTACCGCACCCGAGACATCACCGCCATCGAGAAGACCAAGTGCAAGTGCGGCCGCACCATCCGCCGCATCCGCCGCATTGGCCGCCGTAGCGACGACATGATCATTATGCGTGGCGTGAACGTGTTCCCGAGCCAGATCGAGACTGCCCTCCTCCGTGCCGAAAAGGCTCTCCCCCACTACCAGATTGTGCTCGACACCAAGAACAACATGGACACTCTGGAAGTGAAGGTGGAAGTTTCCCGCGATATGGTGAGCGACTCCATGGGCGCCATGGAACAGCTGAACAAGAAGTTCAAGCATTCCATCGAGCAGATTCTCGGCATTTCCGTCATTGTCACGCTGTGCGAGCCCGACTCGCTGCCGCGTAGCGAAGGCAAGGCGAAGAGAGTGGTGGACAACAGGAAGAAGATGTGACGCCAAAGGCGTAGTGGGTGGTGAGTAGTGAGTCGGTGCTTCGCACCTTTGAGTTTCAATAATCGCGCCTTTAGCGCCAAACTATACACTCACAACTCATTACTGACAACTCATCTCTCTCTTCGTTTTTGTCAAGAAGTTTTAAAATAGGAGTATCTCAAATGAAAATCCCGCAAGTTTCAGTTTTCGTTTCCAACAGGCCGGGCAGACTCCAGGCGGTGTGCAAGTCCCTTGCCGACGCCGGCGTGAACCTCCTTTCGCTCACGCTTGCCGACTCCGGCGAATTCGGTCTTATCCGCCTGATTGTGAACAATCCGGAAAAGGCCGTAGACGTGCTCGCCAAGGCAGGTCTCAGCGCCACCATCACCGACGTGGTGGCCTGCCCCGTGAACGCCGCCATCGGTGGCCTTGCCGAGTTGCTCTCCACCGCAGTCGGTAGCCAGCAGATTGACTACATGTACGCCTACCCCTCTACCCTAAACGGATCCAACATCATGATTCTCCGTTTCCAGGATACGGACAAGGCCATTGAAGCCCTGAAGGCGACCAACTTCAAGGCCATAGACAAAGAAGAATTGTTCAAGAACACCTAAACCTATTAGGCGATTTTGAGTTATCTTTCCGTAATTCTCATTGCGGTTATCGAGGCCATGGACTGCTTTGCCGTGGCCACTTCTATTGGGCTGGGGCGCTCGGGAATGTCTCGGTTAAAAGCCCTTGTTCTTGCGTTGTCTTTCGGGTTCTTTCAGGGTGGCATGACCCTTGTAGGGTTCTTTTCTGGAACCCTAGCAAGACACTGGATACATGACCTGGGTTCCATTATTGCCTGTGCCATTCTCTGCCTGCTAGGAACCAAATTTATCTTGGAAGCCTTCCGCAAAAAGGAGCACGTGCACAAGATTGTAAACCTGTCTTTTGCAAGTATCGTACTGCTTTCTCTCGCCACCAGCATTGACGCCCTCACCATCGGTATATCATTTGCGTTCGTCGAAATTGACATAGTCATTGCCACCATCACCATAGCGCTAGCAGCATTTATGTTCGGAATTCTCGGTTTTGAAATCGGAAACCGTGCCGCCAGAATTTTCAAGAGCAACCTACCTCAAATTTTTGCTGGAATCATCTTGATTGCCATCGCTGTCAAGTTCTTTTTTTAGGAACACTCCTGCAATAGTCTACTTTAATCCGCGACCGTAGGCACAGTAGCTGTCTTCTTGCATGTAGTCACCGTCGTGGTAATAGGCAGCGCGAGCCCTGCAACCTCCGCAACGGTCATTGAACTTGCACTTGCCGCAAGCCCCAGAATAAGCCTTGGTGCGAAGTTTCTTGAACACATCCGCATTAGCCCAGATTTCGTCGAAAGGAGTATCGTGAACATCACCCGCCTCTTCCATCATGTAGGCGCAGGGGCGCACCTTGCCAATAGGGCTTATGATGCAGTAATCAATGCCCGCAAGGCAGCCTCGGCTATAGCGGGTCTTGATATCCAACTGATCGGCGATACGCAAAAACTGCGGAGCGCAAGTAGGTTTCACGGGAATGCCGAGCGTGCGGCTCTTTTCCATAATGCGACGGAGCAGGCTTTCGTATTCGGCTACACGGAGGGCGTGGTCTTCAATTTCTTTTCCGCGACCCACGGGAATGAGGAAGAATATCTGGTGGTTTACCGCCCCTATTTCCTTCACCCAGTCCATAATGTCAAATATTTCGTTCTGGTTCCAGTCCATGATGGTGGTGTGAATCTGGAACGGAAGCCCTGCCGCCTTGCAGTTTTCGATACCTGCCATAGTGAGTTCAAAAGCGTTGGGCAGTCCTCGAAAATCGTTGTGTCGTTTCGGGTCGATGCTGTCGATACTGATACCCATGGCCATGGCACCCGCGGCCTTAAGCTTAAAGGCCAAATCGTGCGTGATGAGGGTACCGTTGGTACCGAACACCGGGCGGAGTCCCTTACTTGAAGCATGAGTCACCAACTCAACGATATCCGGACGGGTCATGGGCTCGCCACCGCTGAAAATCATGATCTTGAATCCCGCCTTGGCAATTTCGTCAATTAGTTTCAAAGCCTCTGCCGTCGTGAGTTCGGCAGACTTGTTTTCGCCGGCATCCTGATAGCAGTGTTTACAGGTCAGGTTACACTTGTTGGTAGTCATCCAAGATACAATCATCACACAAATCCTTTTATTCCAAGAAATCCAAGTATAAAAAATAATCCTTCAGGGCTGCTATCGTTGCACCCCTAGAACAAAGTTTTCAATCCAAATCCGATAATTCCGTCTAAGTAATTCTCGCCGTTTCTTAAAGCATAATACAAGTTCACGCTCCAGTTGCCGCGGTACTGGGTAAAGGCGATGCCGTAATCCTGTTCCCGTTTCCAGCCGTGCTCCGGCGCAAAACCGCGATATAGCCCAGGCTGGTAAAAGGCCTCTATACTCAGGTTATACCCGTCTTGCCACAAAACGGCCAGTTCCGAAAACCCGTAGGCACGGCTCCGCATAAAGCGGTAGCCCATGCCCTTAAAACTATCCATGCCGCCCAGGGCGAAATAGTCGGAACGCTTCAGAACAGCGTCTGTGGGAAAAATCCCGCCGGCAGCCCCCGTAAAGCGGGTGATGACATTGCCGAACAGCGGGTAATAAGAAAGAATCTTGCCGTGGCTTTCCAGATAATTGTCCAGGGTATCGGGGCGGTCCATTTTCCAGGTGGCAAAGCCCTGCATCTTGAGTCCGCGTCTCGGGAGCACGAACCGATCCAGAGAAACATAATTCACCTCGAAGGTGGTGTGCTTGTCGTCTTCGCTCATGCCAAAGAAAATCCCGATGTTCCAGTCAAAGCCGATATCCCGGGTCACACCGACTTCGCCCATGGCGATACGCTCAGTCACATCCTTCATCTTTCCGTCCAGGGAATCCGGTTCTACGGAATAAATTTCTTCGTCAAACTGTCCCCGCAAAACTATGTTCCAGGGAGAGCCGAAAATCCAGGGTTCCTTGTACATAAAATCCAGATGGCGGGAATTTTCCCCCGTAAATCCTTGTAGGGTCAAGTCCCTGGCCGTTCCCAGAATGTTGTAGAGTTTCACGTTCACCTGGCCTTCCCACAGATTGTCTTCGCTGGAGTAGCTCAAGAGTCCTTCGGCCTCGGAATTCCGGGCCGCCCTCATGCTGAAGGCTGGCACGAGCCTGTTTCTTGCAGGGTCCCGGAACAACCTTGCGGGAGCAGTCTGTTCAAAATACCCGAGGCGGGCAAGCTTGCGCTCGGACCGTTCCAGGTCCGTCAGGGAAACGGGAGCGCCTTCCTCGATGCCGCTGAGCCGTCGGAACACCTCAGGGTCCGTGCCCGAGGAGTCCAGGTTCTCGGGGGCGGCCCAAACGTAACCTGCCCCACGTTTTAACTCCACCATCAAGATTCCCAGAGTATCCTTACCTGAAGCGCCACCCATGCCGTAATGCATTTTCCCTACGACCTGAACGGCCGCAAAGCCACGGTCTTCGTAATCCCGCGCCAAGCGGGAAGCCGCATTGTGCCAGGCTTCGCAAGGTGAACCTTCTACCAGATTCAAGTGGGCTTCGTCATAGGCGGAATGTTCCCCAACCCATACCACCTTGTGGATACGGCACAAAGACGACTCTCCTGCAAAAGCAGAAGATGCCAAAGCAAGAACAAGCAGGATTTTACACTTCACATTCCACATTCCACATTTCACATACTCAATCGGATCCTCGTGATTCTATCGCCACCGCGTGGCTCCAGAATGACAGCGAGGATGACAACTCTTGAAACCATCTATCCTAACCACCAATCACTAATCACTACCTACAACCTAAAACCTAACCCCTAGATCCTATCCCCTAACTTAAAAATACGCCCTCGCTTCCGTTGTCAACTTCTGGAAAATATTCTCTTCGGCGTCACCGAACCTAAGCACATAACGAAGTCCGCAAGAAATAAAGTCGTTTATATCTACAGAAACGGAAGATTCCAGCCGGTAGGTGCGGCCATCGCTATAGCCGTCCATCATCTGGTAGGGAATCAGGTCGTCGCCGCTTTCCATCTGGACAACCGAGAACTGCACGAACCCATCTACCATATCTCTGCGGTTATAGCCCAGGCGTAGGGAACCTTCCCACAGGTAGGCGTCAAAAGCGTAATCCTGGTCGTCTTCGCCCTCGCCTGCGCGGTAACGGCCGCCGGGTTGCACAAAGAACCCGTTCCAGAAATCATAGCGGTACCGGCCCGAAATATCGCGGGTATCCCAGTCCAGAACCTGCAGGGCCTTCAGCTCCACGTCTTCCAATAGCAAGGTCGCTCCCACAAAGTGGGATTCATTTATCTGGAATCCTGCATCCAGCAGGTGATGGAATCGCGTCTCGAAATAACTGATGGAGCTGAGTTTCTTGTCATAGTCGGCACCGGGCTTGTAAGTAAAGGAGATTCCTCTCGGGTGAGCCCAAGTGCCACGCAGCTCGTAGCTGACCGTTCCCGAAGAAATGTGCCGTAGCTGCGAAGGCGTGGCCGGCGGAAAGTAGATTTTCTTGCCGGTAGTATCCTCCCCCACTCCGTCGAAAGTTCCACCCAATGAAATGTCCCGCAGAATGCCACGCCGGATACCGAGAGAAATTCCAGGGCTCCAGTCAATATCCATCCGGAACGCCGCATTGGAAGCAAGAATGGCCCCCAAGGAATCGTTACGGCCCATACCCTCGTAAACAAAATCTCCGTTGTCCACCCCTTCGATAAAACTGCCGGTCAGGCTGTCGTACCGCACATCTCCAGTGCCCTTGGCCACAGCCTTGTAGATTGGCGTGTAGGTCTGTTCCTCGGTGAGTCCCAGCTTGTAATCTACGCTAGATACCAGCCCCAGTTCTTCGTGACCGAAGGTCCCGCGGAAATCCCCGACCCAGCTATTCTCGGAACGGCCTCCGTTTTCGCTACGGCGTTCGTACTGCAAGAAATGGTCCAGTTGTGCGTAACGGCTCTGCCAGGCAGCGCTCTGGATCCAGGCCACGGACTGCAAGGTATCACGCCAATCCTTGCCGAAAGTATCACCCTTGCGTTTAGCCGTCTTGGTTTCTGCCCCTTCGCTGATGTTCCAGGAGTCTCCCACCATCTGGATTCCGGTTCCGGTCTTGCCATAGGCCACCTGGTTTTCATGACCCAAGGAATCGCTTTCCGTATAGCGCAGGTCAAAATTTCCGAAGGGCCGCAAAAGTCCTTTCAAGAACTCCACATTTCCCAAGGACTGGTAACGGACCCGTTCCTGCTCCTGGAAACTTTCCACCCGAAACGCCCCCACATCACTTTTTACCAAGTTGGACTTATGGATTAAAGAAACCCCTCCCCTAGAAGAATTCCAGCTTTCCTTTTCGCCCTGCCGGTAGCCCCAGATTCCATGAAGGAACCAACCCGTAGCAAGTCTCAGACGCATGCCGAATTCGTCGTGACGCAGGTCGCCATCTACAAGGGCGGCGCTGTCCAAGTCCCATTCGTCCAACAATCTAAAACTGTCCCAGTCCTTGTCGCTGCCTTGAAATTCGCCAATCCCGAATTCTTCCTGGATGTAGTTTCCGTAAACGGAAAAAGCCAGCGGAAACTTTTTCATATTTTCCGACGAATCGGAGGTAACATACCAGCGGTAGCCGTAACCTTCGGGCCCATCCACCTGACGGGAGACCGTGTTGGAATCCGTACGGTTTATGGCCATTTCCAAGTCCGCATAGAAACGCCTATCTCCCTGAAAGCGGAGCCGTGCGCCAGCGCGGTCTGTCCGTTCGGGCCTGCGCAGCGCCCCCAGAGAATCGTCACGAACAAATTCACTTCCGTCGTCGTGCTTGAGCATCCGATAGTCTTCGTCGGTCCAGAGGCCGCGTTTCATGCGATGGCGATCATTCTCTAAACGGAATCCCGAAACGTCCAGGTACAGGTTCGGATGCCTGTAGGCACCGTGAGCGGCGTACATATTGTAGATATTCCCGTCGTCATAGGAATCATACTCTACACGGATTTCGTCATCAGGACCGGGATTTCGGCGACCCTTGAAATTCAAAAGGCCTCCTGCGTAGTTCACCTCGTAATCTACGCCAGATGTCAGCAAGTTCCCGTTCAAATAGACCCGCTCGGAGCCGGGCACCACCGAAAGGTAACTGCCGTCGTCACTGATGGAGTAGCCTTCCCGCTGGCCGCTCACGCCGTTCATCACACGGACAATGCGGTTGGTCTCGTCTGTGCCCGCCACGCCACGGACTTCGGTATAGCCTCCCCTGAGCCCCACCATAGCCCCAAGGCTTGCCCTTTCCAACCCGAACAGGCCCATGTTCCTGTCCCGCCAAATCAAATCACCTAGGTGCACCATCCAGTGTCTGGATTCCGCACGAAAGTATATCTGGTCCACTTCCTGCAAGGTGGCGGTGGTCTGGTCACCGGCACGGCGGTCCACATCCGATAGCAAAGCGTCGATATAGACGCTGTCGCCTACAAAGCCCTGTATAGAAAGCCGCAACTCCTGATCCACCTGGGTGCCGCCATCGCCTACCGTCACCTGCATAGTCTTGTAGCCGTGAGTGGAAAGCCCCGAAATTGCTGACCCGTCGCGGCCTTGCGCACCGCCGTCCAGTTCACGCAAATCGTTATTTCGGACAAGGTAGTCCGGATTCCACACGGGTATAGAATCCATGTTCAAGGCGAAAGCCCGACTCCACAACAGTACCCCCAAAAACACCTTTATCCAAGGGCCTTTGCGCATGGGAGCTACCTGCTTGTAGAGTCAATCGCGAACTGTTGGCTATAAAGGAGCTTGCGTCCCGAAACCAAATCCACGCTCCATTCGCCGGGTTTCAGCAAGGCAGGCAGAATTTCCGTAATGCAGGCTTCGGAATCTTTCTTCAAATTGCAGGGCAGCACCTGCACCGTATCCATGCCATGGTACCACACGTGCCAGAGGGTGTCCTCCCTATTCTTGAGGGCCGAAGAAATGGTGGTGTAAAAGTAAAGCCTGGAGCCTTCCTCGAAAACGGAATCCGCACCGAAAGGAGTCTCCTTGACGATATGCCTGCAAACCGTCCCCTGGGCCAGGGAAAGTTCCGTGTTTCCCGCATCCTTGATGGAGTCGTCTGTAGAAAGGTAGGCCACCGTGCGGTGCACCAAGAACGCAAGCAACACCGCGACCAGTATGACCGTCGTCTTTCGGATATTGCGCAGTGGCGGAATTCCTGCCACAAAAGCCTCGACTAGATAAGCTTACTGGTGTTCTGGGTAAAGGCCGGGACGGCATCCACCAGTTTTTCTACCAACAGGCGATTGAAGTCGTCGATGCGGTTCGGGAGCCTGGAACCCGGGAACACCTGCACCAGGAGCAAGGCCTGGTCCACAGGAGAAATGTAGATGGAGCGGTTTTCGCCAGAATAGGACACCGACTGGAAATTCTCGCCGCCCAGCATGTTGCCCACCTGACGGGCAGAGTCGAAAGAAGCGGTGCTCAGCACGGCAAGAGGAGTGGGGTCGATACCCAGGGAGCCCACCTCGGCGATAATGGAACCGTCGCGGTGGCAAAGCACAATGTATTCGGCCTTGACGCTTGCCTGATAAGCAACCATCAGACGGCGGACCTTGCCCACGTCATCGGAATAAATCGTAAAATCGCTCATAACACTCTCCTTCTACTTCTTCTTAGGAACATAAGGACGCAATTCGATTTCGTCGTCTCCAGTTTCCTGAGGCTTTTCCATGGCGCGGCCAAAGGTAGGCATGCGGGGGACCGTAGCGGCGGCACGCGGACGACCAAACGGCGAAGAGGTGGCTCCCTTCTGGAACAAGCCCGAACCGGCATTACCGGACGGAACCGCCCCTGCAGGAGGGCGAGCCGCAAAAGAAGGCATCTTGAAAGGCGAAGAAGGAGCTGCCGCTTCGGGTTGAACCTGGGGCTTTGGTGCGGCCTGCTTCACAGACACGCCTTCCTTGGTCAGGGACACGTCATGAACGCCGGTGTTGTTCACACTTTCGGCGGCCTTGCGCAAAAAACCCTGCTTCACGTTGAACTTTTCAATCACCAGCATGGCGATGGTCTTGAGGGTCGTCACCACACCCTTTCCGTTATGGGCCGTAGCCGGGAAGAAGGGCACATTGCGCGGGTTCAATTCCGCATTCAGTTCTTCCAAGGAGAACACATTCTCCATATCGCGCTTGTTGTACTGAAGCACAAAGGGCATGTCATCCAGATCCATACCGTAATCCTGGAGGTTCTGCCTCAGGTTCTGTAGGCTTTCCAAGTTTTCGGCCTGGCGGGAACGCTGGGAGTCCGCCACAAACACAATGCCATCAACACCGCGAAGCACCAGCTTACGGGTGCTGTTGTAATAAACCTGACCGGGAACGGTATAAAGCTGGAAACGGGTCTTGAAACCCTTGATATCACCAAGATTCAGAGGAAGGAAGTCAAAGAACAGGGTACGGTCGCCTTCGGTAGCCAAGGACACCATGTCCGTGCGCTTATCCTGGGGCATTTTCTGGTGAATCACCTGGAGGTTCGTGGTCTTGCCACTCAAACCAGGTCCGTAATACACCACCTTACAACTAATCTCTCTTGTAGCAAAATTTATTGATGACATTTCAAATCCCTGACACCCTTCATTTTACAAACATTTCATATCCATAATACAAGTTAATAATCTAGCAAAAAACATTTAACATATTTCAGGAAAAAACAAAAAATAAGGGCAATTACGGTCCCGAGCATATTCCAAGTTGAGTGATATTAACGAATGTTTACATGCCGGTCGCAGATGTGAGGCGCGAGGCTCGGGGCTCGGGGTGCGATGAGCGAAACGGCCCCTATTCCCTATATGCGGAAAAGACCGGCACGGGAAACCGTACCGGTTCAAAATTCCTGATAAAGGATCAATTAGGCGAGGCCGTTGATGACCTTGGCGGCCTTGGCCTTGTAGTTAGCGGCGCGATTGGCGCAGAAACCGGCACGACCCTTAGCGGCAGCCTTGTCCAGCATGCTGAACAGGTTGGGCATTTCCTTGAGAGCAGCTTCCTTGGAAGTTGCAGTGCGAATCACCTTGAGGCTGGAACGAATCGCGGAACGGACGGAACGGTTCATGGCGTTGGCCTTTTCGGCCTGACGCAGACGCTTTTTGCAAGATTTGTGTTGAGGCACCTTTTATTCTCCGGGTAAAACCTACTTAAAATTTGTTGGCTCAAAGATAGTAAAGTTGGAGATAATGTCAACCCCCCGAAAAGCCGTAAAATGCTAAATTTGCCCATTATGATGCCCTTTGTGAACCTCTCGGCCCAGCGAGACGCCTACCGGCAGGAGCTGGAAAAAGCCGAAAAAGCAGTACTTGACAGCGGTTGCTACATCGGCGGACCGGAGGTCCAGGCCCTGGAGCGGGAGCTGTCCGCCTACTGCGGAGGGGTCCAGACGGTCACCTGCGGGAGCGGCACCCAGGCCATCGAGATTGCCCTCATGGTCTTGGGCCTTGAACCGGGGGACCAGGTCATCGTCCCGGACTTTACCTTTATCGCTCCGGCGGAAAGTGTGGCAAAACTGGGGGGCATCCCCGTTTTTGCCGACATCGACCCGAAAACGCTCCAGATCGACCCCGAAAGCGTCAAGAATCTCGTGGGTCCCAAGACCAAGGGCATTATCGCGGTGAACCTGTTCGGGCAGTGCGCCCCCTACGAGGCCCTGCGGAAAATCGCCGACGAGTGCGACCTCTGGATACTGGAAGACAGCGCCCAGGCCTTCGGTGCGACTTATACCGCCGGTGGTGCCGGACGCGAGACCGCCGCCGGGGGGAACGCTCGCCGGGCCTGCACCTTCGGGGACATTTCCATTACCAGTTTTTACCCCAGCAAGCCCCTGGGCTGCTACGGCGACGGCGGGGCCATCTTTACCGCCAACGCAGAATATGCGAAAAAAGCAAGGCTTATCGCAAACCACGGCAGCAGGGAACGCTACCGCCACGTAGAAATCGGCGTGAACGGCAGGCTGGACGCCCTGCAGGCGGCAGTGCTGCGTGTCAAGTTGCGCCACCTGGACCAGGAACTGGAACAACGGGCGGAAAATGCCAAGGTTTACGATGAGTTTTTTGCGGGTTTGTCAGGATTTGCGCCGCAAGCGATAGCTGCAGGCAACACCAGCACCTACGCCCAGTACACGGTGCTGGCAGAGAACCGGGACGAATTCATTGCAAAGTTGAACACTGCAGGAATTCCCTACTGCATCCACTACCCCATGCCGCTGCACAGGCAGGCTTGTTTTGAAGCGACTGCCGCCGGTGCGAATTCTGCGAACTGCCCTGTGACAGCAAAAATCTGCAAGCAGGTCATCAGCCTGCCCTTCTGCGCCTTCACCGACGTGAAGGGTGTCGTAGAAAAACTGCGATAGAAGCGGTTAGCTGCGGGCATCCCTGTCACCCCGGCTGACATGCCGGGGTCAACTTTTTATCCCCTACAACCTATGCCCTAGTCCTGGCGCTACTACGTAGCGCGGACCTCTGCGTCTCTAATGTTTGGAAGACACATCTTGTAACCAGCGACTCTAAGACCTAAAACCTACAACCTATAACCTAAGACCTAATCCATTAGACAACGAACTGAAAACCCGTAGAATTTACTGTCACGGTACAGATTTGCGATATCGTTCTCTAGGTACATGCGGTACGCGTAGGAACCATCCTGTGTGGAACTCCAGAAGTATGCGTGGTCTCCCTCGTTGACATATTTCCCATCAAAGCCCGAGTGGCCAGCAGGCAACGCCGAAAAGGAATAGATGTCGGTCCCATTGCCGCTATTATTCCAGCCTTCGACGGACTTGAGTTTAGTACCCGCATCATTTGGGCCGAGATACTGAATAAGGGAACCGTCAACGGCGATAACCAGTAGTTCGAATTCACCCTCACTGGGCAGGTGCCAGCCTTCAGGACATGCACCGCGGATATTCCCTACCGGCAAGTTACACTCATGATAATAGCCACACTCTTCCTCACTTCTCCCAACTGCCGCAGACCATTTGTACAGGCGGCCGTAGATGTTGCATTTGTCGGGGTCATCGCCGTAGCAGTAGCTGTTTGCCGTCTTGTAGTTCAGGTTCTCGGCCATCCACACTTCGGAATAGTCCTTTACAGGAATATCGATGGTGGTGGTCCTGTAAACATGGCCGTCGCGCAGGTCCGTCAGCGTATTGGCATCTGCATCGTAGACGCTACCGTTATCGATTTCGTCACCTTCCGAACTGGATGAGTCGCCTTCGGAACTGTCGGAGTCCGGCTCTTCGGAGCTGCCAGACGAATTGCCTTCGGAACTATCCGATGACGTTCCTTCAACGCTTCCGGAACTTTTGCCGCCTTCGGAGCCGCTGGGATTTAGATCTTCGGAATCGCTGGACAAGGTGACCTGGTCGCTGGATGACGGGTTCACGGAATCGCTAGACTCAGTACCATCCATTTCACTGGAACTCGACGATTCATCCAAACTGTCAGCACTCGAGCCACTATCTCCACCGCAGGCAACAAACAAAGCCATGGCGGCGAACGAAAGCCCAAAGAAAAGTCGTTTCATACCCAATCCTTTTTTGAGAAGGTTGTTTGTATGCAATCTATATAAAATTTTCGGGAATGACAAACGATGGACTTTGAAATGCCGGGAAAGAGGGATGGTTCGTGTGACCCCGGCACTAGGCCGGGGTGACAGTGGTGGGTACGTGTGGCCCCGGCTAGGTCCTATCGCTTCGCTCCAGGATGACAGGGGTGACAAACAGGAAAACATCTCGGGGGAAACTCGCAGGGACTAACAGTCACAAGAGTTTCCGCCTGTTGTAACTGCTCGGACCTATAGTAAATATTCTTACCCCAAAAAGCACTTGTATGCCAGAGCCACCGCTTGTTTTTTGACCGAGATGTGTGCTTTCCGAGAGAACAGTCGAACAAAGTGAATCTGTTCTCGAGGGAAGTACACATCGAGGGAAAGATTTGTTAAAAGAGTTCCCCGACCGAGATGATAGCAGATTCCCGTGATTCTATCCCCTATCGCCTTGCTCCAGGGCTCCAGAATGACAGCAAGGATGACCCCGGGACAAGCCCGGGGTGACAATGGGATGGACGGGAGATCCTCAACAAGATGATAGTGGATCCTCGCCTTGATTCGACTTCGCTCACCACAGGGCGCGGGGATGACCCCGGGACAGGCCCGGGGTGACAAGCGGGATGGCTATGCAGAACTACTGCATGTCCAAATCAGAAAGTGTCTTTTTTACGGAATCGGCTTTCGCCTTGGCAGAATCCAATTTAAAACGAAGAGTCTGAATTTCTGCCTGCAGGGACTGCTTCTCCGATTGCAACCGGGCAATTTCGGCCTCGGCGTCGGCGTTGGTGCAGGCGGTAAAGGCAAGAGCAAGGACGATGGCAGCAAGAATCTTGTACATGAAAAAACCTCTGGTCAAAGATAGTAAGATTTGGGGCTAGAACCGTTCCACCTTCAGGCCACGGCGGCGGAGCAGTTCGATGACATTGTCCTGGTCCAAAACCAGGTGGGCGGCCCCTACCACCACGAACACCTTGCGGTTTTCAGAGAGAAACTGTGCGATACCGGCCGTCATCTTCTCGTTCCGCTCCTTGTAAACCCGCCGGTCCGATTCCGCCTCCATCAGGGAGTCCCGTGCCGACGAATCTTCCTTTTTTCCGGAATTCAGTACCTGAACCATCAGGGAATCGTCTCCCGTTTTCCAGGCACGAGACATCTGAGCCACCATGGAATCCAGTTCCGAAATTTCTTTCAGAGTATTTTCCAAATAGTAAATGCCCAAAGTATCCCCTTCAGAAGTGTCCGCCAAGGCACCCACCTGTTCTTCGGCGGTTTCAAGCCCAACGATGGGCATGCCCCGCAGGGCGGCACTGTCCAAAAGGACCGCATCAATGCCGTAGGCAGGGTCGATTCCCGAGCGCTGGATGGCGATGGAGCTTAACGTCATGGCGGCAAGCCAGGGCCGCAAATTCATGAGGGCCATGTTCGGAAAGTTCCACACGGTGCAAAGGCTGTCCAGAGAATTCCAGAGGGCGATGGGCAACACCTCGTTCAGGCGTTTCCCCTGGGGGAGCATTCCCTTTTCTAGACTGTTTTTTGTAACGGTAGCCGCCACGGAATCGTCGGCGATGTTGATTTCTACGGCCAGTTCTTCGGACTCGTCAAAGGCGTTCGAAATTTCTGGCGAAAGGGGATAAAAGGTACTGTCCGCAAAATGGATGCTCCCGAGAATCCACACGTGGGAATCCCCATCCGAAATCTTCCACAAAAAATGCCGTTGCTTTGCAACAGGACCCTGAGAAGCTCCTTCGCCCGTCGAGGCACAGGCCACAAGCAACAGCGCGCACAGTAAAGCAAGAAGGTTTTTCATCTAGACCTCCGCCCAAGAGAGAAGGCCAAGTTCGCGGGCATGATCCGCAGGTGCAAATTCCAGTTTCCCTTTCGTGGTAAAGGCCAGAATGGAGTCCGCATATTTTTCGGCATAGTCCACCCAGTGGGTAGAAAGCACCACCGCCATGTCTTTTTCCCGAGACAATTTCTGTAGAGTTACGAACAAATTCTTACGGCGGGGAATATCCATAAAGGCATCGGGTTCATCCAACAGCAAGAGCTTTACCTGCTGAGCTAGTGCACGGGCCAAATATACACGGCTCCGCTCCCCGTCGGAAAGTTCCGCCACCTTGCGACTTGCAAACAAAGTAACATCCATATCATCCATGGCGGAATCGATAATTCCTTCGTCTTCGCGACTGCGACCGTCCAAAAATCCCGCGTAGGGCGAACGGCCCAAAGACACGAACTCCCGGACCGTCATCTCGGCAGGAGGCACAAGCCCCATACGGACCAGAGCCACCTTCTTGGACAGTTCCCGCAGGCCGTATTCCGCAAGGGGGCGGCCCTCCAGTTCCAGAGAACCGTCCAAAGGTAGCAGCATTCCCCCGAGGGTCTTGAGAAGCGTACTCTTGCCAGAGCCGTTCTCCCCTACCAGGGCCACCACCTGACCCGCCGGGACTTCCATGTCCAGAGGACTCGCCAACGGAGACCCATACCCGAAGGTCACCTGACGCAAGTTCAAGAGCATTACAGGCCTCCCCTTCTAGTAGACCGGACCAGCACCCAAAGAATCACAGGCACGCCCACCAGGCTCAGGACTGCATTCAGGGGATACTCCGGCAAGAGTCCCGCCAAAAGCGCCAAGGTCGCACCACACAGGGCAGAACCCGGCAACAGGACGCGATGGTTGGAACTGCAAAACAGCAGGTAAGCCAAATGGGGCACCGCAATTCCGAGAAAAGCCACAGGACCACAGAAAGCGGTAACCGCCGCCGCCAGAACGGAGGCGCCCAAAAGCACCAGCTTCTTGTACAGCGAAACCCGAATGCCAAGTCCACGGGCAAAGTCATCGCCCAGGCGAGCCCCATTCAGGTAACGAACCGAAGCGCCTATCAAGGCCAGGCCTGCAGCCACGGCCACTGCGAAAATCCAAATACCGTCAGAAGTGAGCCTGCCAAAACTCCCCATGCCCCAGGAAACATAGACCCGCAGGGATTCGGCATCGCTCCAGGTAATCAATAGGCTTATGCAGGCGTCGATAAAGTAGCCAATCAGGAGCCCCGCCACCAGCAGGACCGTGTTGTTCCGGAACCTGGCCGAAATCCCAAGCACCAGGGCTGTTACCGCAAGGGATCCGACAGCAGCAGCCCCCAAAGTACCGAACCTCCCAAAGCCAAGGCCCGCCAGCATGGACAAAGCCACCGCAAAGCTCGCCCCGCTGCTGATGCCCAGCACAAAGGGGCCCGCCAGGGGATTCTGGAAAACCGTCTGGAGTGAAAGACCAGACACCGAAAGGGCGACACCTGCAAGTAGCGCCGCCGCCACACGAGGGAGACGCAAGTCCCAAAAAATCGGGGAATCAAGAAGGCCACCCACGGAAACATCCACGGGGCCGCTTACGAGGGTAATGAACGAAAGGGCTACGATACAAAGGGACAGGACGACAAAGCCTAAAACCGTCCGCCGCATGGAGTCCTACTTTTTCTTCTTCTTATCCAGTTCCTTCTGCATGGCCGATGTAGCCGCCGGGTCCTTGTAGTAGAACTCGGGAGGAACATTCTCGAAGCCCTGGAGGGCGTTGAGCCAGTTGTCGTTCAGGTCGCGGAACTCCAGTTTGTTCAAGTTGTAGCGGAGGGTATCCCCCATAATCTTGAAGGTGGTAAAGTCCCAACGGATGACCTGACGGTCCTTGAACACTTCACGGGTTATGAGAGAAGTATCGCTATCGAACTGGTAACGGGCCTTGTAGGCGTATTCGCCGGTCATCTGGTAACGGCCGGAATCGGAATAGGTGCGGGTCACGCCGTAAATGGTGTCGTTCATACCAAAGCGGATTTCAGCATCGCGGAAAGCGTGTCCGTGAGCCATGATGGCAGTACGCCACACGCCGAACACCAGTTCTTTCATGGCCTTCTGGAACACGGTGTCCTTTTTCCAATGGTCAAAGTTGCTCTTGTCGTAACGGGCGCGCTTCACGTACTTGCCTTCGAGGATGAGCTTGCGGACGCTATCGGCACGGGCCTTGGCGAGGCTGTCGGTATTCTGCTTCAGGGGCACTGCCGCCGCCTGGGCATCAATGGAATCCAGCTTGGCCTGGATCATTTCGTCCAGTACCTCGGTCGCACCACGGGGCGTCACCAGTTCTTCCACGGGTGTTTCAGCCACTACGGCTGTAGAGTCGGCCTGCTTGGGAGGAGTCGGCAGTGTTTCAGTCGCCGCGGCATCCTGGGCAAAGGAAAAACCGACAAGGGACAGGGTCAAAATAGAAGCAACGAAGTACTTTGAAATAGAGCGTGTCATCGCCCTAAATTTAGTTAAAGAGTCTTAAAAAGTTCCACTTTTTGAAAAAAAAGCCAAAAAATGCCCCTAAAAGGGCCCAAAAATTCCCCGCTCCACCCATGGCAGTCAAAAATATGCCCAAGAGACTTAGTAATTCTATATTTGGACCATGCTAGACTATTCCCAGGTAACAAGCCCCTGTTTCGTGCTGGACGAAACCCGTCTCCGCAGGAACATGGAAATTCTGGACCAGATCCAAAAGCAGACCGGAGTCCATATCATCTGCGCCCTGAAGGGCTACAGTTTCTGGCGTTCCTTCCCCATTATCGCCGAATACCTGCCAGGAGCCACCGCCTCCAGCCTGAACGAGGCGAGACTTGCCCGCGAAGAGATGAACAAGCAGGTCCACGTGTTTGCGCCGGTCTATGCCGACGACGAAATCGACCAGATATTGAGCCTTGCAGACCACATCACCTTCAACAGCTTTAGCCAGTGGATGCGGTTCAAGGACAAGACCCTGAAAGCAGGCGTCAGCGCCGGCATCCGTGTAAATCCGGAATTTTCTACCGTAGAAACCGACATCTACAATCCCTGCGGAAAGTTCTCCAGACTGGGCGTTACCGAGCGTGAATTCAATCCGGAACTGTTGGACGGTATCGAGGGTCTGCATTTTCACGCCCTGTGCGAGCAGGACGCCGACGCCCTGGAAGGGGTGCTGAAGGCTTTTGAAGCGAAGTTCGGGAAATACCTGGCCCAGATGAAATGGGTGAACTTCGGAGGCGGCCACCACATTACCCGCAAGGACTACCACCGGGAACAGCTGGTGCAGATTCTGAAAGATTTCCGAAGCCGCTACCCCCACCTGCAGGTCATCCTGGAACCGGGGGAAGCCGTCGGCTGGCAGACCGGCGAGCTAGTGGCCACAGTGGAAGATATTGTCCACAACGAGATGGACATCGCCATACTGAACGTGTCCATCAGTGCCCACATGCCCGACTGCCTGGAAATGCCCTACCGACCCACCATTACCGGAGCGGGAATGCCCGGCGAAAAGCAGTTTACATACAAGATAACAGGCGGCACCTGCCTTGCCGGCGACCAGCTTGGGGATTTCTCTTTTGACAAGCCCCTAAAAGTCGGCGACCGGATTATCTTCGAGGACATGATCCACTACACCATGGTGAAGACCACCTTCTTCAACGGTGTGCGCCACCCCGACATCGGCATGTTCGACAGAGAAGGAAAGTTCCACCTGTTGCACAGGTTTACCTACCAGCAGTTCAAAGAAAAGCTGTAGCGCCGACCTCAACCCCCGAGCCTCGAACCCTAAAACCTAACCATGACATTCAACAGCGAACAAGAGACATACGACTGGGCGGTCGGTTTCGGGCAAACCCTGAAACCGGGCGACATGGTGGCGCTGTACGGCAACCTGGGGGCGGGCAAGACCGTTATTAGCCGGGGCGTGTGCAAGGGGCTGGGTTTTGACGGGAACGTGTGCTCCCCCACCTACACCCTGCTCCACGAATACCCCAACGACCCGCCCATTTTCCACTACGACCTTTACCGCCTGGAACCGGGTACGGACATTTGCGAAGTAGGCCTGGAACCCGACTACCTGGGAAAGGGAATCACCCTTATCGAATGGCCCGAGCGCCTGGAAGAGAACACGGCGGGCATTACCCACATTATCAAAATTGAAATTCTCTCCGAAACAAGCCGCGAAGTTACACTGGAGAAAATTGGAGCCGAACCATGAAAGCCATTACCCTGAAGGCCGGACGCGAAAAGTCCGCTCTCCGTTACCACCCCTGGATTTTTAGCGGAGCTATCGACGAAGTTATCGGAGACCCTGAACTTGGCGAGACCGTAGAGGTTTATAGTTTCAAGAGCGACTTTTTGGGGCTTGCGGCCTACTCGCCCAAGTCCCAGATACGCGGGCGTTTTTGGACGTTTGGCGAAAAGGCAAACATCGACCGGGAATTCTTCAGCGATATTCTGGACCGGGCCATCGCCGCCCGCAAGAGCCGCGGTTTTGACATCGAAGACAAGGAAAGTGCCTTCCGCCTGATCAACGCCGAAAACGACGGCATTCCGGGCTGCATCATCGACAAGTACGCCGACATCTACTCGGTGGAAATCCTTGCCGCCGGCGCCGAATTCCACCGGGAAACGATTTACGAATTGCTGGCCGAAAAGACCCATTGCAAGGGCATCTACGAGCGCTGCGATTCCGAAGTGCGCAAAAAAGAAGGCCTGCCGCTGCGTACCGGATGCGTTTGCGGTGAAGTGAGCGACGAGCCGGTCATCATCAACGAGAACGGAATCCTCTTCCCCATCGACGTCAAAAACGGCCACAAGACCGGTTACTATTTGGACCAGCGGGATGCCCGCCGCCGCATCGGCGAACTTTCCAAGGGCAAGAAGGTTCTCAACTGCTTCTGCTATACCGGCGGTTTCGGGCTTTACGCCCTCCGTGGCGGTTGCGAAAAAGTTTATCAGGTAGATGTTTCCAAGGATGCGCTCAAGCTCGCCAAGGAAGGCATCATGCGTAACAAACTGAGCACCGCCCACGCCACGCATGTGGAAGCGGACGTGTTCCAGTACCTGCGCAAGTGCCGCGACAAGGCCGAAACTTTCGACCTCATCGTGCTTGACCCGCCCAAGTTCGTGGAAAGCAAGGACAACCTGCAAAAGGGCGCCCGGGGATACAAGGACATCAATCTGCTCGCCATGAAGCTGTTGGCCGAGGGCGGCATGCTGGCGACATTTAGCTGTTCGGGCCTAATGGAGATGGACTTGTTCCAGAAGATTATCGCCGATGCCGCCGCCGATGCCAAGCGGCGCGTTCAAATCATTGAACGCTTCGGCCAACCCGCCGACCATCCCGTGAATACTGCATTTCCCGAAGGGCAGTACCTAAAGGGACTGCTCGTTCAGGTGGTGTAAAATCAGTCTATATCATGCTAGATGGCGTGTCTGAGCACGCCATGACGTTTTATTTTCTTGACAACGTTCGTAACAGTTATTTCTTGAACCGCTTTATATCCGTGCGATTCTTGCCGTCGGAAACCATCACATGGTAAATGCCCGGAGCAAGGGTCTGCACATCCATGGTCGCACTATGTGCAACCCATTGGCGCATCACCTCACGTCCCCTTAAATTTAAAATGCGGATTTCGGCACCCCTGCTAAAAGCACTGCCCAATTCTACAGACAGATTGCCATTTGTGTAACGGATGGATGTTCCATAAGAATACGCATTTGGGTCAGATGCTAGAGCCTCCGGTCCATCAGGACTGTCGGGTTCCTGGGTTTTCTGGGGCAAAATTCTCCACATCTGGTTCCATTCCCAATCGTCGGCCCAACTCTGCACTACCCGTTCGCCATCAGTTGTAGCACGCAGGTACATATTGCTGTTCTGCATTTTCATGCGCACCACGGTTCCCTCATAGCCCGCCTGCTTTTCCATAATCACTTTCTGATGGGCACCGCCATTCCACTGGTAGAGCCCCATAGTGACACCAGCATCTTTCGATTCGTTGGGAACATCAATGGAAAGGTCTCCGAAACCGAAACGGAAAGTTGTCGAAGAAAGAGGCGTTACCACCACCAAGGCACTGTCGCTATCGCAGTCCCCCAGAGCTAATTTATTTTCTGACGTGCGAACCATACAGGTGCCAAAGTTCATGGAGAAAATCTTCACCGTGTCGGGCTTTGCGGGTTTCGCCTGCCACACGCGAATCCAGTCCGCTTCGAAGTAGGCGGGCTTGTCCGCCGTAATCTCGATATCGTCGCCCGCCCAGCCCCCAATGGCGAGGTTCACTATAATGTACTGCGCATCAAGTTGCTTGATTTCTGTGGGCTTGTAGAAACTCGCAAACTTCTTGTCGTCAAAATAGAAGTTCAAGTTACTCTCGTCCCACTCTACGCCATAATTGTGAAAATCTGCGGAGCGGTCCACATCGTCGTCCTTGTGTCCACCAAAGGAGGCCTCGTGATCCCAAGCCGAGCCGTGACCGCTGTACCAGCTGGGATCCGTGTAATGCAAGTAGTAATGGTGCTGCTTGCGAGATGCCGGAATTTCCAGAATGTCAATCTCCGGAGGCCAACCGTCTTGCAAAGTCCAAAAAGCAGGCCAGGTCCCTTTTTGCGACGGAGCCTTGAAACGGCCCTCGATGTAGCCGTACTTGACCTCAAAATGCCCCCTGGTGTCAATGGCCCCCGAAGTGTAATCTACCGGAATTTCCTTGTTGTTGAATTTAGCCTTACGGCCGTTAGCATCAGGATGGGTTTTCTTTTCACCCTTGAGTTTCAGGGTGCCATCGGAGACAATGACATTTTCTTCGGCACAATAGGCCCGATGGTTGTGGGTGGGGCCCCAATTGTAGGTCGGGTTCCACTTGTTCTTGTCAAGAGAAGTCCCGTCGAAGTTATCTTCGAACACCTTTTCCCAACCACCGAAATTAGCAGGTGGCTCTGCAAAGGAAAGGGACACCGCGATGGCAGCTAGTAGAACTACAAACAACATACCAGACCTCGTTTACCCAACCCAACAAAGCCCTAGGTATGTAAAATATACCTACGAATAAACTTTTTTCAAAGAGAAAAGATTTTTACAAAGCAGAACTACCGCTTGCGACGCGGGAGTTCGCCCCTGTGGTTTTCAAGCCACACGGCATCTTCCAGAGCGCGCTCGGCCTCTGTCGCCCAGTCGGAGTCGGGATATTGCTGCACCACTTCGCGGTAGCGGGAAGCGGCACTGTGGAAATCCCGCAGTTCGCGATAAATGTTACCCATCTGGAGCAGTGCGAAATAGCGGTCTTCGGGAGAAAGCTCCGTTTCCAGCATTACCTTGTAAACCTGCAGAGCTTCTTCGAAACTTCCAGACTTGAAAAGGTCGTTGGCTCGGGCGATGGAATAGGCCTTGGCCGGTGCGGGAGCGATTTTCTGGGCCGTAGCCGCAGGAGCCGCTTCCGGCGCTGCAGACACTTCCTGACCAGTCGTGGCCGCAGAATCGACGGTTGCATTTTTCATCTCGGCAAGGCGGGCTTCCACAGCCTTGCGGAACTCACCGTTAGGGCCGGCCTTCTTGATGTAGGCCGCCAAGGACTTCTTTTCCAAATCCGTCTTGTTCTGGGCCTTGTAAATAAGGGATAGGTAGTAGTGGACATCGGCTGCGCCGTCCTTGTACTCCTTACCCTTGTTCAGGTTGAATTCGGCCTTGTCGTATTCCCCCATCTTTAGGCGGGTAACGCCGGCGTAGTAGTAGGCACCCACGTGCCCCGGAGTTTTCTTCAGGACTTCGCGCCACATCTTGGCGGCATCTTCGTACTTGCCCTGAGCAAGGAACACCTTGCCCTTTTCGAAGGGGTCGTCGGGATTTGCGACGGATGCCTCGGCAGCAGGAGCCGATGCGGCTGGCTGTGCAGACGCAGCCTGTGCGGCTTCGGGAGCGGCAGTTTGCGTTGCCGGAGCGGCTTGTACAGGAGCCTGCTGGGCAGGCTCTGCGGCAGCGGTCTGTGCGGGAGCAGGTTGAGGTGCAGGAGCTGCCTGTGCGGGCTGTTCAGCAGCAGGAGCGGCCTGGGGAGCAGCCTCCTGTACCGGTGCAGGGGCTTGTTCAGATGTCTGTGCCGTTGTGGCAGGAGCGGGCTGTTCCGGCGCGGTCGCGGCAGGAGCAGCAGGTGCGGCAGCCTGTTCAGCAACCGGTTCCGTTACGGCGGGCTCAGGAGGCCTGTTCTTCGGGTCCTTTGCAAGCTCGGCTTCGGCCTTGGCCTTTTGGCCCAGCTTTTCATAAACTTTCGCCGCACCTTCGTAGGCGGCACTCATAGTCGGCGTGAACTTGTAGGCCAGGCGGTAATTGGCCAAAGCCCTGCTGTAGTCGGGCTTGGGCATCTTGATGTAGACTTCGGCGGCGGCAAAGTAGGCGTCGGAATTCTGGGGCTGTTCGGCAAGGACCGCACGGTATTCACCGAGGGCCTTTTCGTATTCACCCTGAGCGAGGAACCGGGCACCCTGTTCAAAACGCGGATCGTCAGCAAAAGACGCACCAATCAGGAGCGCCAACGCAATAAAAGGAACGCGGATATTCATACATAAAAAAGATACAAAAAATCCCCGACCCACATTTGTGAAGTCGAGGATTTTTATAGGAGATCCCCGCCTACGCGGGGATGACAATCGGGACGAACCGACTACTTTTTCGGGAGCACCACCGGCTTGCCAAAGTCCACGTTGGTCTTCTTGCCGAGCAAGAGAGCGCGGGTCTTGAGAGGCAGACCGAAGCAGCGGATGAAGCCCGTCGCGTCCTTCTGGTCGTACATGTCCACGTCGGTGAATCCACCGAGGCCCATGTCGTAGAGGCTGTAGGGGCTCTTGATGCCGGCCGGGATGATGTTGCCCTTATAGAGCTTGAGGGTCACGTCACCGGTAACAACCTTGTTCACTTCAGCGAAGAAGGCGTCCATAGCCTGGCGGAGCGGAGTGAACCACTGGCCATTGTACACGAGGTTCGCATAGGTCATGGACATCTTCTGGGCTTCGAACAAAGTTTCCTTGTCGAGCACGAGCTGTTCAAGGCATTCGTGAGCCTTGTACAGGAGCGTGCCACCCGGAGTTTCGTACACGCCGCGGCTCTTGAGGCCAACGAGGCGGTTTTCGACGATGTCCAACAGACCGCAAGCGTTCTTGCCGCCGATCTTGTTCAGGAATTCGAGGAGTTCCACAGCGCCCATCTTCTTGCCGTTGATAGCAACCGGATTACCCTTTTCGAAGGTGATCGTCACGTGGTCGGCCTTGTTCGGGGCCTTTTCGTACGTGTTGGTGTGCTTGAGGAATTCGTACTTGTGTTCCTGTTCCGGGAATTCCAGGACACCACCTTCGTGAGAGAGGTGCCACAGGTTGCCGTCTTCGGAGTAAATCTTCTTCTTGCTGATGCCGTTCAGCGGAATCTTGTGAGCGGCGGCGTAGTCGATAGCGTCTTCGCGGCTATGGAAGTGCCACTTCGGGTCCTTCCACGGAGCGATGACTTCCAGCTTCGGGTTCAAGGCGGCGTAGGTCAGTTCGAAACGGACCTGGTCGTTACCCTTACCGGTAGCACCGTGAGCAACAGCGTAGGCGCCTTCCTTTTCGGCAATCTTCACCTGGTACTTGGCGATGAGCGGACGGGCGAAAGAAGTACCCAGGAGGTAAGTGCTTTCGTACTTGGCACCGGCACGGACGGTGGGCCAAACGTAGTCTTCGAGGAATTCCTTCTTGAGGTCGAGAACGTAGCACTTGCTGGCACCGGTCTTCAAAGCCTTGTCTTCGAGGGCCTTTGCGTCCGGGAAGTCGTTCTGACCGAGGTCGGCGGCGAAAGCGATCACTTCGCAGTCGTAGTTTTCCTTGAGCCAGGGAATGATGATGCTGGTATCGAGTCCACCGCTATAGGCGAGGACAACCTTTTTCTTGGATTCTTTCTTAGCCATTTTTTTGTCCTTTTAGGAAAAATTTAGACAAGGAAAATATAGAATTTAGATTCCGGCTCGGAGGCCGGAATGACGCTTTTATCCCACATTTTTTATAGAGTTATTTCACGTAAATTCGTTGCGGAATGTCTTTCTCCGCCGGGCGGCCCAGCAGGTCGAAATGCCGGACCGGCACGTTTTCCGGAGATGGGCGGTAAGTCCGCCGGATAGCCGCCGGAGCAGTCTCCCCGCTGGAACTGCTCAAGCCCTGGTTCGAAGACGAACTTCCGCCCACATCGGTTTCACCATCAAGGGGCGCCGTCGGGTCAATTTCACGGACGGACACATACTTGTAATACGGGTGGTCGTTGTCGCTACGCATGACAATGGCGTCCCCAGCCTGCAGGATGGCCGCCTTGGCATCTGTATAACTGCAGCCGTCAATGGAGGCGGCTCCCCCGCTTGCCCCGGACCAATCCAGACCAGCGTCTTCGGCAACACCCACCAGTTCCCACTTGCCCGGTGGAGTAGCGTTAGTGGTTGAATCGATATAGAGTTCCAGACGCACCGTAGAATCATCCTTATTGTAGACAACGTACTTCATGCCTATCCACTTGTCCACAGGCAAAACGGTCCCACCCCATAAGGGGTCCTGGTGCCCCACACCGGCACCGCTCCTGTAGTAGCTTCCTGGATGTTTCCATTCCTTCTCGAAATCCCACTTACCATCGTTCCTAAAGCGGGCGTAGTAAGTATGGGCATCGCAATTGTTGCCTCCCGAAGAACCATGCCCCAGGGCGCCGCTGCGCACTCCCACCACCATGCCACCATAATCTTTTCCACCCAGGGCATCCCTCTTGAAGTATCCCGTGTATTCCACGTTCTGAAATTGTTGCTTATTAGTCGCCCAACTCTGTTGTCCGTTGATATGGAAACGTGGGCCGCTACCCAGCATTTGCATGGTTCCCTGACCATCTACATAGAAACCTCCCCCATCGGAACTGCGGTCATCTGTCCACTGGGTAGGATCCTGAGCATCGCCCGCCCAGTTGGCAAGGGAACGAGCTTTTCCATTGGCCCAATGCCTGGAATCCCAGGAATAGGAGCCTTCCTTGGTCTTGAAAAATTTCTGGAAACCGAAAACATCGGTAGCCTCTTCGGCCTCTGCACACACGGCAATGGCCCCAGCTACAATCAGGACACTCAAACTTTTTCTCATTACAAGAACCTCCGCATTCCAATATATTTTCAAAACGCTCCAAAGTCAAGATTTTTTTCGTTTTCTATATTCGGAACATGCATCTTTCCGACAGGGCCATAGGCTACATTTCCATGCTTGCCATCATCGGCATCATCGGACTTATTGCCCTTGGCATGTTCAGGGCCCACCACAAAGAGAGCCATTGGGCCATCGTAGATTTCGACGAGCTGGGTTCCCTACAAACCGAAGACGTGGTGGTTGTCCGAGGCTACAGGGTGGGTGTCATCAACCAGGTCAAGTGGCTTGGGGACCGTGCACGGGTCGTCATCAACTTTGACGAACCCCTGACGATTCGCGAAGGAACCCAGTTCAACAACGTGAACTACGCCCTGATGGGGCAACGCCGCCTAGAAATCACCCTTTCCCCCACAGGAAAGGTACTCCCCCAGGGCCATATCCACCAGGGGCATTTCGAACCGGGTATTGCCGAAGCGCTTCGGCTCATGGAAAACGTGAACCAGCAACTGGCCAGCGTCCGCGTGATGATACGAACTATCACCAAGGGAGACCGCAAGCACCCTTCGGCACAGAAAATTTACGAAAAGGTCATGGGCACCCTGGAAGGAATCATCACGAATTCCGAGAACACCCTGAACGCCCTGAACCCGAAGCTGAACCAACTGTTTGACCAGACCAACGTGGCTTCCGAATACCTGATCAACCTGACAGGCCAGGCGGATTCCGCCGTGAAATTCGTCACCGCCGTGACCAACGAAAAAATCCAGAAGGCAAACGAAATCATCTACGCCCTGAACCAGGGCACGGAAAAGGCCAGCCAGGTCATTACCGAAATTGAGAATTCTCCCTCCATGAACGAGCTTCTCACCACCAAGCAGGCCGTGGACCAGCTGGTAAACATCATCGAAAAGTTCAACGCCCTGGTAGCCGCCATCGACACCAAGGGAATCAAGATGTACGACGAAAACGGCAAGCCCGTAAAGCTGTTCACCTGGAAAAAGACCAACCTGGTAGGAAAAACCGCACGCCAAAAGGCCAAGGAACGTGCGGAAAAAGGCGAGCGCCTTCCGGACTAGCCCATGGAACTCTCTCAGTTACCGGGACTGGGTCCCAAGCGCGTCCAGGCCCTCCGCAAGGCGGGCTTCAACAGCATCGCAGACCTGCTCTACAACGTCCCCCGCAACTACCTGGACCAGACCAAGGTTACCGCCATCAAGGACTGCAAGGCCGGAGAGCGGGCGGTTCTTATCGGCACCGTCGTCCGGTCGGGAATTATCCGCGGCCGCAGGAACCGCTTTGTTGCCACCCTTACCGACGGAACCGGCGAAATGAGCCTCCTGTTCTTCCAGGGCACGAGCTACTGGGCAAAGCGCATCCAGAACGGCTCCAAGTGGCTGGTTTCGGGAGCGGTAGGCGAATACCGCGGGCTGCAGATGAGCCACCCCGACATGCAGCCCTTTGACGACGACCAGGAATTCAGTGGCGCTATTTTGCCGGTGTATTCCATCAGCGAAGCCTGTCGGGAAGCCCGGATGGAACAGAAATTCTTTCGGGGGCTGTACAAGACCATCTTCAAGTTCCCAGGACTTACCCTGCCGGGACTCTGCCCCAGGGAACTGACGGACTACCTTCACTTTGCCCCCGTCATGGAGAACCTGCGGACGCTTCACCTGCCAAAGGAATTCTCCGCCATCTACAAGGCCAAGCGGGAAATGAAAATCCTGGAGTTGCTACCCTTCTGCCTCCGCATGGTAAAACGTCGCGAGAACCAACGGCTCCGGGGCCACGAGAGGCAGATTGACCTGGGGACCGTCATGAAAATCCGGGCAACCCTCCCCTTCCAGCTGACAGGCGGGCAAGAGGCCGCCCTCAACACCATCATCGACGGACTCAACGGCAAAAAGCAGTTCCACGCCCTGCTCCAAGGAGACGTGGGCTGCGGCAAGACAGTGGTAGCCATGCTGGCCATGATGGCGGTATGCGGCTCCGGCGAGCAATGCGCCCTGATGGTGCCTACCGACATTCTGGCAAGACAACACTACAAGTCGTTAAAGCCTTTCTTCGAGGCGGCAGGACTCCGAGTGCAACTTTTGGTGGGCGCCACCGGTGCCGCCGAACGAAAGCAAATCTTGGGAGAACTCCAGATGGGGCTCTGCAACGCGGTCATCGGGACCCACGCCCTCTACAGCAAGGACGTGACATTTTCCAAGCTGGGATTTGTCATCATCGACGAGCAGCACCGCTTTGGCGTGGGCCAGCGGGAAGCGCTACTTTCCAAAGGCGACTACCCCGACATGCTGGTCATGAGTGCCACGCCCATCCCGAGAAGTTTAGCAATGACGCTGTACGGCGACCTGAAGGTCATTTCCATCAAGGAAAAACCCGCAGGACGCAAGCCCATCAAGACAAGGCTTGTTACGGCAAGCAAGCGCGACGACATGAAGCGGTTCATCTGCGGCGAAGCCTTGAAAGGAAACCTCTGCTACTGGATTGCGAGCCGCGTGGAATCCGGCGATGGTTCGGCAAGCTCACCAACCGGAGAAAGGAGTATCCGCAGCGTCGACGAGATTGTCGCGGAACTGCGGAATTTTGCGGCAGGTATAAACGGCGCAACAGCAAACGCCGGCATAAACGGCGCGCCTCTGGTGGTAGAGGGCGTCCACGGCCAGATGGACGAATTCGAAAGGGACGCCATCATCGCCCGCTTTGCGGCAGGACAGATCCACATTCTGGTGGCCACTACCGTCATCGAGGTGGGCGTGAACGTGCCTGCGGCAAACCTGATGGTCATCGACCAGCCGGACCGCTTCGGGCTGTCGCAGCTGCACCAGCTGCGGGGCCGCGTGGGTCGCGGCAATCAAGAAGCCTGGTGCTTCTTGATGCAGCCCGAAGGCGAAACGGCAGACACCAGCATGGAGCGGCTTTCCAACTTCGCCGCCACTGAAGACGGATTCGAGATTGCGGAGTTGGACTTACAGACCCGGGGGGCTGGCAACCTGGAAGGCAACGAACAGAGCGGCGCCTGGGTGTTCCGCTGGTTCGACTGGATAGAAGACCAGGAACTGATTTCACAGACCCTTGAAACCGCCGCCAACATCCTGAAGGACGAATCCGCCTTCGACGACAACGCCAAAGGAAAAATCCAGGCCTGGTACGCCGAAAAGCCCGTAGTCAACGAAGACGGCGTGCACTGACCGCGCACCTGTGGCTAGCCTACCCCAGCAATTGAGTCATGGTCCCGAAAACAAGGGCCGTAAGCACCACGTTCAAAAAGAACATGGCCCGCCGCACAATCATAAAGAAGAGGGGCTGCCAATGGAATATGCCGTCTGTCGGGTCCAGCAGTTCCTTCACCGCCAAGAAAATATTGATAAGCCCGGTCATAATGAGCATCAGCGCCCCCGGGAAAAATCCTTCGCCCCATACCAAGACCGTAAGGCCTATGCCGAAAATCATGGCGATGACGCCGATGACGATTTCCACCCGCAAAATCATGTTCTTGATCTTGCGCACCTTGTTCTCTACAATCTCTTTCGTCTCGTCAGCCAAAACAACCTCTCAAAAATCCATCCGTTACAGGCTGTAACTGGTAGTCACAGAAAAATGGGGCATTCCCTTCCGCTCCCCGTTCATGGGGAAGCTTACGTCCAGCTTGTTCACCAGCCTGCTGATGGACTTGGTCTGGATAAAACGGATACCCGCCCCCAGCACGTAAATCAAGTCCTTGCGATTGATATCCTCCAGTTCCCAGGCAGTCTCCCCTACACTTGCAAAGGCCACCACCACCGGCACCAGGGTCGCAATTTCGAAGTCAAAGAAATACCTGGGCTCGATGCTGCCGTAAACCCTGGCCTGTCCCGTATAGTAACCCGTAGGGAACCCAACAAATCCGTCGGAGCCGCCCAGCGAAAGCTGGTAACCCAGGCGGGCGTCTTCGTACACATCCACCAGGCCCCGCAAGGCCGTGGAGAAGGAATTGCTGGGGTGGAAAATGTATTCGCCGTCAACACGGCCGTAAAAGTCCCTGCGTTCCCCGTGGTCCAGGTAGAAGAACATCTGGGTTTTCAGGTTCAGGTGGTTCCAGCCGCTGCCCAGATACAGGTTGGTCCAAAAGTCCAGACGGATATCGTTGTTGTCGGAACCCAACTGCTCGTAGTTCTTGGAGATTTGCGCCTTCAAGGAGAATCCCTTGTCCACATCTTCAGTCCACTTGGCGTTGTGCAGGTTCTTCACCTTCTCGTAACGCAGGTTGGAATACATCACATAGGCGCCCAGGCGGGAATCCTTGCGCCTTGGCAGCCACAAATTCCACGCCGCACCGGAATCGATGACATAGGTCTGGTCGTTATGGGTGAACAGGTAGCGGTACAGGCGCCCCTCTTCTGCTGTCTCCCGATGGTAATCGTAAGTTGCCCCCAGGTAGAACTTGCGGAGGGTCCCGCCAAAGGAACGGCTGAATCTAAAACTCAGGGAATCCTCGATAAAGTCTTCCACCTTCAAAAGCTTCACCGTCTCTTCGCCGTTGTATTCCAGGGTATCCTTCGTAAGAATCCCCTCCCGGTACGTTTTCTCGTTCAGTGCCACATCCGTGCCGTTTTTCGCAACGGTCTCATCCGCACTGGACTGGACGAAGCCGCCATCGGCCACGCCAAGCTCATACACATATATGTGAGGCGTGGTAAGCAGATAGGTTGAGAATCTTGCCACAGAGCCCCGAGGCAAGTCCCCGCTTCCATAATAATAGGCAAACCGCTTGTTTTTGAGACCCGCCAAGGTATAGGCCCACTGGTTCACGCCCCGACTCAGGAACGGCACGTACATCTGCCAGCTGGCCAAGTAGCCGTCGGTATTGTAACTGTAGAGCACGTCCAGGTGGTTGTAGCGGAAAAGGAAATGGGGGTCGGAATACTCCGCCTGCCACATGTCGCGGAATTCGTCATGGCCGTAGTAAAAGCCCACCTTCTGACCCAGACCGAGGAAGTTGCTCTCCTGGATGCCGATTCCGTAATTCAGGTTGTCATAGCTCCATTCGCTGCCCGAAAAACCAATGCTGAAAGGCAGCGTCAGGGTCCAGTTGTCGCTGGTGTAAACATCTACGAAGGTGGAGTCACCCTGGCCACTCACCTGGATACTGGCGTCCGAAAGGAAGTTCTGGTCCCGCAGGAACCGTTCCGATTCCAGCATCAGGTTCAGGTCCACCACATCGCCCTCGTTGAACAGCAACAACTTGCGGACCGTGGCCTCCCGGGTCTCGATATGGATGACGTTCAGCAGGTCGTAGGCCCACTTGTCGTACTTGGTGTGGTACTTGGAATCGTCAAAGGCGTCGCCAATGTGATAGCGGATTTTATCGACCCGGAAAGGCGCCGTGGAATCAGCGGCTGCAGCGTTAGTGGCAGGTGCGCCGGACACGCCCTCGGCAAAAACCGAGACCGCGAGGGCACAGACGATAAAGGGCAAAATCCGCATGACGGGGACAATATAGAAAATAGGGGTTAGGGGATAGGATCTAGGGGATAGAATCTAGGGGCTAGGGAAATGTGGAATGTGTGGTGTGGAATGTGATGTTCGAGGAATGTCATCCTCGCGCAGGCGAGGATCCGCTCGATGTTCTAGACTCGGGCTGATAGAGGCAAGAAAACTAATGCGGGATTCGGAATTGTCATTGCGACCCTGGTTTTGTTTCAGGAGTGTGGCAATCTCTATCCCAAATACAAGGGGGGGAAGCCTCCCCCTCGGCGAAGCCTGTAGTCTTCGCCTACCCCCTCGTGCGTCGCGTCTCTTTCCGCCCCCACATCAAAAATAGTCATTTTCTGACACTAATTTTAATGTAGATTTAAGGAGTAAAGAAAAGAGAGGTCCACTATGTCTTTTTGCGCTTTGGTTATCTTGATAACCGCTGTCTGTTTCTGCTCCACCGGTGACACCGGGAAATAAAATTCCTATATTTGCCCCGGGTAGCGGATGACCGCCGGCAGCAATGCTGGAGGAAAGTCCGGGCACCACAGGGCAGGATGCTGGATAACGTCCAGGCGCGGAAACGCGACAGACAGTGCAACAGAAAGCAAACCGCCAGGTTCGGGCGCAAGTCCGGGCAAGGTAAGGGTGAAACGGCGAGGTAAGAGCTCACCGCATTCCTGGCGACAGGGATGGCACGGCAAACCTCATCCGGTGCAAGACCAAGCAGGATTCCGTCCGCAAGGACCGGCTGCGGCCCGCGGCTGTTGGATATCCGGGTAGGTCGCTTGAGGCGGTCGGTAACGACTGGCCCAGAGAGATGGTCATCGCCCCGCAAGGGGTACAGAACCCGGCTTATAACTACCCTAAAACGAAGGCCCCTGCGTTGAGCAGAGGCCTTCTCCTTTGCAAGAAACTTTAATTCAACCTACGACCCGCAAGTGCCGTACTTTCCGAGTTTGTGGATCTTGATGGAGTTGATCGATGTCGTTGTGCAGCTAGCCGACGTCTTCGAGCATGTCACACCCGCTTCGTCGTTGGAATACTTGAAGTGTATGGCCACAACCTTAGACTTAGCATTGGCAAAAGTCGGGTAAATCACATTCTGTTCAATAGCCCATGTAGGCTGATGGAAAACGGTCGTCGTAAAAGCAATATCCAGCGTTTTTACGGTAGCGCTAGGCAGCTTCGTATACCAGGAACTTCTGCCATCATAAGAACTCTTCAAGGTAAAGGCGACAGGCTTGGTTGCAGAATAAGTGACGCACATGCCTTCCCAACTGGACATATCCACTGCCGACCCTACGGGAGACAGATTAAAACCGATGGCACCATAAGGATAAGGAACCGATTCCATATATTCCCCATTGTAGTACCAATCGTACACAAGATCTATCTCAGCTGTATAGGCGCCCATTTCACTTCCGGCAAACACCATGGAGGTTCCCCCATCCTCCTGGTCATTGAAGCTGAACCACCAACCAGAAGAATCCTTGGTCACAGCGTTGTCATCGAAGAAGGTGTATTCGTCGACGGTGTTGAAGAAGGTACGCACTCGGTCACCGTAGGTAGAAGTGTACATGATCCCCTCTTCAAAAGTCACCACCTTCTCCTTGGGGCCAGCGCTAGCAGAAGACTTGGTTGTGCTACCAGAGTCCGAAGAACCGGGCGTGGTGCCTTCGTCGCCGCCATTTGCAGGGTTGGCGGCGGCCTTCATTTCGTCGCAACTCTCTACATTGTCCTCGTAAACTTCATCCAAGGTCGCCGCTCCAAAAATTTCAACATCTTCGGTAACGGTGCATTTACCCTTGTCGTACTTGGCGGTAGCACCTCCCTTGGCATAGGCATTGCAAACCGCTTCGGCCGTAACATCGTCCCCAAGAGCTGACAAATCAGACGTGGAAACCACCGAGGTCAGTTCACCACCGGCAAAGACAAAAACAGTAGTAAAGGCTTCGCCATTTGCGTTTGTCTTTATCGTAACGGTCGAAGCAGTCTTGGTAACGGAGCAAATGTCGTCTGCACCTGTTCCCCCGTTCCCGCTAGAATTGCTGCTCTTGGCAAAGGGGTTCTTATCTCCAGAATCGGTACTAGCCGGCTTTACCACCTCGTTTGCGGCATCGCAGGCCATCTGCTGGGCCTGTTCCAACTGGTCGATGGATCCAGGCATGAGTCCCGCTGTCGTCTTCACGGTGCACTTGCCGCCTTCAAAGCTGGCCTCGGAGACCCCTTCCACATTCATGGCATTGCAAGCAGATTCTCCGCCAGCCCCCACGTCGGTAACGGTGGACTGGGAAGCCATATTGCCGTCGTCACCAAATTCGTAAATGGTGGTAGTAACTACCCCGTTCACATCGTTTTTCACGGTGAGGGTGTTTCCATTCTTGTCAACAGTGCAGACATCTCCCTGGGCGTTAGGGCCGCTGCCCTTGGAATCACTTCCACAACCAAACAGACCAATGCTGGCGGCACAGACCACCGAAGCTAACGCAATTGTATTTTTTCTGTTTACAATTCGGTTTGACATAAAAAAGACCTCCAAACGGGTTTTATTTTATACAAATATATATTCTGGAGGCCCTGTAGTCAATACCACATAAGCCTTACGTTGTTTTTTATTAAGAAAGATTTACAAATGTAGGTTGAATACACATTAGATACAGAGAAAGGCCTAAAAAACGACCCCGACATCGTTGCCGGGGTGACAGTTGTGCTAAAATCCGGGGGCAAGCCCCAGGAAATTAAATATCCAGGTCGATACCTACGCCCACGCCGCGGCTTTCTCGCTTGTAGGTGTTCTTGCCGTATTCCACGTCTTCTTCCCAGTCCTTATACAGGGAATGGAAATAGCCCAGGTTGAACTTGAGCCAGTCGGTAGCCCTGAAGGCAAGGCCGAAACCGAAGGTGGTATTGTCCAGAATGATGCTCATCTCGCTCAGGTATTCATCGGAGAGGTTGTAGCGGGTCACCTGCACGCCACCGCTCAATGTCCAGCGGGTCAAGAAATCCACTTCCACGCCGTAAAGGAACTCGTCGGTATCGTCAGCATACTTTTCCTGCTTACCGGGGAGGTTCGCCTTGGAGTCGAACCAGTGGCCATAACCCAGGCTCAAGCGCAGGTTGTCCAGCAGGGAGTAGGTAAGGCCCGCATAAATAGAAGCGGGAACGTCATTATCGGTCTTGACCCCGTCATTGTAGTTGTCAATGCCCACCTGGTTCACCTTGGTGTCGTTTTCCATCTCGATGGAGGTATTGTATTCAAAACGAAGGCCAAAGGAGAGGCGCTTGTAGTTGATGGCAAGAGCCGCGATGGGGGTAATGCCGTAGCCGGTCTGTTCCACGTCCAGTTCCTTGTCGGAAACCTGGGCGGCCACGGCCTCCAAAGTCTTGGACTTGATCATGAGTTCTTCGGCCTGGGCAGCGTACTGTTCGGCGGCAGCCTTGCTCTGGGCGGCAGAAGCCTTGTCACCGGCGGCGGCGTACTTTTCGGCGGCGGCGGCATACTGCTCGGCTGCACCGGCGGCCTCTCCTGCCTTGCCGGCCAGATATTCGGCAACGTTATTGAAGGTGGAAGCGGCTTCCACCATGCTGCCGTCCAGCCCGAGAATCTCGTTCTTCGGGTTCACCTTGATGTTCTTCAGTTCGCCCTCGTAGTGGTTGTAGGCGTAGTTGAAGCGGGCGCCCAAATAGAAGGAGGCAAAGTCCACAATGCGGTAAGAAGCACCCAGGGCAAAACCGAATATGTAGGAGGTTCCCGTCAAGGAAATGTCCGCCTCGTGATCCGTCGTTTCGAGACCGTTCTGGGTCAGCATGCCGGGAATCTGGGCCACGGCCACGTCAAAGGAGGGGAATCCGTCCTTGTAGTTCAGGGCGCCACCGCCACCGGTAATACCGAAATACCCCGAAAGGGCCAGGTTGCCGCGGTGCCAGGTCACCATGGCGCTGGGCATGGCCGGAATCTGGGCCTTGCCGCGGAACTTTTTCTCCCCACCGAACAACGGGGATTCCGTATAGGTGTTACGGCTCTGCCAGAAGGCCTGGGAGTTGAGAGAAATATGGAATCCGTCGGTCATGAAGGCTGTACCGGCGGGGTTGTAGTAGGGAGCGTCCGCCTCGGTAGTGGCATAGCGGGCCACGTTACGCAGGTAAGCCGCGGACTGGTTGGTGTTGGTATTCAGACCGCTAGCCAGAGCCAGGGACGAAAATGCGCCCATAAGGCCGACAATTTTGGTGAGTTTCATGAGGGGACCTTCTCTGTTTTATTGATTTCGGCCCCAAAGTTAGAAATGAATCCCATGAATTTATCTACATTTCGCTTACATTTTTCTAACGCGAAGAAAAATAAAAGCGTTTTGTATGTTTGCCCCGTGTCGTGGGCCCGCCCCCGCATTGGACTCGGGGGCTTCCCTCGGGTCTATTGGCGGGGCCTGCCGCCACGGTGCCTAAACCGCTTTAGAGGGCCACGAACCGCCGGAGCCCAAAGCTCACGGAAACCGCACACAAGACGACGGAAGCCGCCAAGGTCAATACCGGCAGCAACAGCCCCTGCAAGAACACCTCGTGGAACATCTGCACCAGAAGGAGCAGCGGCACAATCAGGAACAGGGAAATGTGGGCCGCCGCCCGCACCGTCTTCACCCGGAGCGAGAGCATCAGGGAAAAGGCCGTCGTGAGAAGCACCGCCGAAAGCGCCCCCAGGATAGAAGCCACCGCGGCCACCGCAGGAATATCGGGATGGGCCAGCCAGTAGGCCGACTGGGCCAAAAGGGAGAACACCACCGGGAAAGGGAGTATGGCCAGAAGCTTGCCCCAGAAAAGTGTCGAAGGCTTTATCGGAGAAAGCTGCAAAAGCTCCAGGGAATTGCGCTCCCGCTCCCCCGCAAACGAATCTCCGGCCAAGGGAGAGCCCATGGGCGCCATGAGGCACCCCAGCAAAAGCATCATGTAGCCTTCCATGCCTTCCATAATCTGCCCGCCATAGCGGGAGACCGCAATCCCCTGGCTCGCCGCGAGAATCACCGGCGGGATGACGAAGGGAATCCAGAATTTCGGGTCCCGGAATATCAGGCGGATTTCGTGTCTAAAAATGTGGAGCATAAAAATGTGAGCGGCAAAGCCGCGATGTGTGATGTGAAGTGTGTAATGTAAAATGGGTTATTCCTCATTCCACATTACACACTCCACACTATGCATTACCTCTTCAGAGTTTTATATCTAATCGGCTTCGGGTTGTCGGCGTCTTCGCCCAAGCGCTTGCGACGGTCGGCTTCGTACTCGCTCCAGTTGCCTTCGAACCACACGACCTTCGAGTCACCTTCGTAAGCGAGGATGTGTGTAGCGATGCGGTCCAGGAACCAGCGGTCATGGGAGATAATCACGGCACAGCCTGCGAACTTGAGGATAGCCTGTTCCAGAGCCTGCAACGTTTCGATGTCCAAGTCGTTCGTCGGTTCGTCAAGGAAGAGCACATTGCCCGGTTTCTGCAAGTTCTTCGCCATGAGCACACGGTTGCGTTCACCGCCCGAAAGCGTGGTGAGCTTTTT
Organism: Fibrobacter sp. UBA4375; assembly: GCA_002391195.1. Classification (GTDB taxonomy): domain Bacteria; phylum Fibrobacterota; class Fibrobacteria; order Fibrobacterales; family Fibrobacteraceae; genus Fibrobacter. Next base: position 71,755 of record DGRZ01000075.1, read on the forward strand.
CTGCTGGGCGGCACCCGTGAAGTTGAACAGTCCGCAGTAGGCGCGGCCGTTCATCTTGCGGTCACCCACCATAATCTCGTCGTTACCGCCGGTGATTTCTTCCCACACGGTCTTGGAGTCGTCGAGGCTTTCGCGGCCCTGTTCCATACTGATGATTTCGACAGT
>DGRZ01000075.1:71994-72988 GCA_002391195.1 Fibrobacter sp. UBA4375
CGCCAATCTTGAGCGTACCGCCATCGGGCTTTTCCTGGCCCATGATTATCTTGAACAAAGTCGTCTTACCTGCACCGTTCGGGCCGATAATGCCAACAATGCCGGAGCGCGGCAGGTTGAAGTTCAAGTCGTCGAACAGCACCTTGTCGCCAAAGGCCTTCTGCAAGTGTTCCGCCTGGATAACGATATCGCCCAAGCGCTTGCCGTTTGCAATGTGAATCTGCGCCACCTTGATCTGTTCGCGTGAATCTTCGGCCAAGAGTTCCTCATAAGCCTTGAGACGGGCCTTGCTCTTGGCCTGGCGCGCCTTCGGGCTCTGCTTGACCCATTCCTGTTCGCGGGCCAAACGCTTCTGCCTGTCGGATTCGCCCTTCTCTTCACCACGGAGACGTTCCAGCTTCTGGTCGAGCCACTGGGCGTAATTGCCTTCCCAAGGAATGCCGCGACCGCGGTCAATTTCCAGAATCCAGTTCGTCACGTTGTCGAGGAAGTAACGGTCATGGGTCACCAAAATCACGGAGCCCTTGTATTCGCGGAGGTGGCGTTCGAGCCAGGCAACCGTTTCGGCATCCAGGTGGTTCGTCGGTTCGTCGAGGAGCAGCAAATCCGGTTCTTCGAGGAGCAAGCGGCAGAGAGCCACGCGGCGCTTTTCACCGCCGGAGAGGTTCGTCACCGGCCAGTCGCCCGGCGGGCAGCGGAGAGCGTCCATCGCAATTTCGATATTGCGGTCGAGGCTCCACAAATCCTGCGCGTCGATGATGTCCTGAAGCTTCGCCTGTTCGTCGAGGAGCTTGTTCATCTCGTCGTCTTCCATGGGTTCCGCGAACTTCATGGAAATCTCGTTGAAGCGATCGAGCACGGCCTGCTTCTTGGCAACGGCCTGCATCACGTTTCCCTTGACGGTGAGGTTCGGGTCCAGCTGCGGTTCCTGCGGCAGGTAGCCTGCGGTACGGCCCGGTTCAATCCAGGCTTCACCCTGGAATTCCTTGTCGAT
>DGRZ01000075.1:73056-112218 GCA_002391195.1 Fibrobacter sp. UBA4375
CCCGCCATGATGCGCAACAGCGTAGACTTACCGGCACCGTTCTGGCCGATAATACCAATCTTTGCACCATAGTAAAAGCTCAAAGAAATGTCCTTCAGCACCTCCTTGTTAGGCGGGTAGGACTTGGTCATCTTGTACATGTAGAAAACGAATTTTTCTGCTTTGTTTTGTTCGGCCATATTCTAGTGATTAGTGATTAGTGGTTAGTGGTTAGTAGGGCTTAGCCCGTTGGTGGTTAGGACAAAAGGTCTGCGATCAGGTGCAAGGAGTGTGTACCCTAATACCTCATTTCTTTTTCAAAGATAACAAAAATCTTTTCTATACTTGTGTGGTATGAAGCTTGTCCGTGGCATTATGGTCTGCCTGCTGCTCAGCATTTTTGCTCGGGCGCAAGACGATGGCGCGCAGGAACATTTCCAGCGGTTCTCGGTCATGCCTGTAGTCGCCTACTCCGAAGAAACGGAACTGGAATACGGCGGACTCTTGGTTCTGTTTTTCAAGCCCTTTGAAGGAAGCGCCCACGTTTCCACCATCGACCTGGTGGCCTTGGGCACCACCCGCAAGCAATACGGGGGCCGCATATCCCCAGAATTCTGGCTCCTTAAAGACCAACTGCACATTCCTGCCGCCTTCAAGGCCTACAAATGGAACTACTCCCTCTACGAAAGGGGATCTCGCGGAAGTTTCGACCCCATCGACGAATACGAGATGACACAGTTCCAGTGGAAAGTTCCCTTCGAGCTGAGCTTCGGCATCCCCAAATGGCTCCCCCTGCGGTACGGCCCCGTGGTAGACGGCGAAATCCGGGAAAGCGACCTAAATGGCAGCCCAGAAGTCATTGACGGAATGTTCATTGGCGGCGGTTACATCATTGCCCTGGACGAACGGGATAACAACAACTGGCCCACCCAAGGCTACTTTGCCGCCTTCGAAGAAATCTTTTACGGCGTGGATTTCGACTTCCACACCGAAACGCTGGACATGCGTTTCTACACGCCCCTATTCTGGAGAACATCACTAGCCCTAGGGTTCGTCTTTAAGCAAAGCAAAGGAGACATCATTCCCCTAGGTCGTCTTGTGGGACCCGACGGCACGGACCGTTTCCGCGGCGTAGAAAGCAGCCTCTGGAACGACAACCAGGCCATGATTTTCCAGATGGAATTCCGGAGACCCCTGTTCTGGCGGCTTGCGGGAACCATCTTCGGAGAAACATTCCAGTCCGGGCCCTATTTTGGCGAAATGCTCAAGCGGAAAATGCACTACTCCGTAGGTTTCGGAGGGCGCCTGGCCCTAAACAGAAGCGAAAAACTCCACGCCCGCGGAGACATTTCCCTCATCGACGGAAAGCACATCGGACTCACCATAGACCTGCGAGAAGCCTTCTAAAAAAGCGGCGGTCTCAACGAACAACAAACGCCTGGTATTAACCAGGCGTGTTTACGAGAGTGAGCACCAGCCCTGCACTTGTGTCCAAAGTCTAGCGCGAACGGTCGTTATTAGAACCAACGCCAGGTGATTCCGAACAGGACCATGTTCTTATACTGGACATCCTTGTCCTGATCCTTGTCGTACACCATGTCGTAGCCAACCTGGAGTTCGATGAGCGGGGCGATAATCACGGCCAGAAGATTTTCCCACTTGGCGTCAATTTCATCTTTGCCCTTGAAATTGGTGAAGGTCCACAAGCGGGTCTTGAAACTCACGATGTCCGAAAGAGCGTACTTGAACTCGGTGATGGTTTCCATACCGGGTTCGTCCTTGACCTCTTCGATTTCGTCTTCGGTATCCGGATCGTCGGCATAGCCGTAGCCGTGAGAAATGGTCATGCGGTTTGCAAAGGCCACGCGCTGGCTAAAGTTGTCGTTGGGAATAAAAGCGATACCAACCATCTGAGTCAGATAGGCCGGATCCATGAAGCAAGAAACAGCGGTCTTAATTTCATCGCCAGTCTCTTCGTCTTCGCTATACGTGTAGCCCTTTAGGAACTGGGTCTCGTAACGGGCGCCAATATAGGGCTTGAGCATTTCCGTCATGTTGAAGTCCAGGGTGGATTCCCAGAAAATCTTATCTACGGATTTACGCTTACCCAAACCGTCAGTCCAAGTCTGCCCCAACTGGAGATCAATCAGATTCCGCCAGTTGGCCACAGACCACTTACCCTGCACATCGGCGTAATAGGTCACCAACCAAGTGTACATGGAAGTTCCGTCTTCTTGCCAGTTGCTAAACTGCATACGGGTGTACTTGACTCCGGCCACCACGTCGGCGGTCCAGTTTTCGGGCAGGGCGCCTTCAAACATGCCTCCTTCAGCATGGGCGGTAGTTGCAGAAGCCAAAGCGGCTAGACCAAACAAGATCAAAGATTTCAGTTTCATGGTATTTCCTCTCTATGTATAGAAAGATAGAACTTTTGCACTATTTTGCAACACCTTTACTATTATTAGAGTATGCTTTATGGGAGTTCCATTCGGCGGATTGCATTTACGCTAATCCTACTCGCCGGACTTTCTTTCGGGGACATTTCAACCGAAAATGCCCCCCTGCGCGCTATGGCGGGCGCCTCTATCGGTAGGCAGGCCCCCGTCATGGCAACTCTCGGCCTCGGGTACCAGAGTGCCATTCTATATGTAGAAGGCATGGGAGTCCACAAAGGCGACAATGACTTCTGGTGCGGCCTGCGAGGTACCATCGCCTGGACAATTTTTAGGGATACGCCCTTCAACCTGGACTTGGGTGTTGCCGGAGGCTACGAATATGCTCGGGCCCCAAACGGAATGCATCAAACTTTGAACGAAGCCAATGGAAAAACCTTCGTTTTCCCCTACAATTACGAGGAATCCCTAGACATTGGCATAGAAATCCGAGCACACCTCTATGGCTTTTATAGTCAGGTGGGCTACCCACTCTACCATTTCCGCAAACACGACGAACCCACCCTCACCTGGAGGATGGGTTACATGGTAAGCATTTTTTAGAAGTCGCAATCTTCATCAAAGCCCAAGCAGTCAAATTCGTCTAGAAACGAGCAAGACCAGGAACGAGAACCGAAGCTGCATAAATAATACAGCGAGAGTTCTCGTGACGCCGTATTGCGAAGTTTATAGGCGAATTCCGTGAGCAACAAAGCCCCAGTTACTAAACTGGGGCGGTTGCGAGAGTGAGCGCAAACCAGAGAAGTAATCCCTGAATTTAGCGCGAACGGTTGTTTAATACGTTCCCAACAGGCTACGAACCTTCTCCATCATCGCCTTGGACTTCACACGGGCCTTCTCCTTGCCGTAAGCAAGAATCTTGTCGATTTCTTCGGTGTGGGAGAGCAGGTAGAAGTACTTTTCGCGGGCTGCACCCAGATGTTCTTCGAGAACGTTCTGGAGTTCCTGCTTCGCGTGTCCCCAGCCCATGCCACCGGCGCGGTAGCGGGCGGCGAGCGCTTCGGTCTGTTCCGAAGTCGCGAAGAGTTTGTACAACTTAAACACGTTGCAGGTATCTGGATCCTTCGGTTCCTCGATGCCCTGGCTGTTCGTGACAATCTTGCCAATCTTCTTCTTGAGGGCCTTACTTTCGAGGAAGATGTCGATGACGTTGTCGTAGGACTTGCTCATCTTGCGGCCGTCGAGACCGGGGATGATTCCTGTAGTTTCCTGGAATACCGGTTCCGGAATGGTGAACACGTCCTGCCCAAAATGCTTGTTGAACTTAATGGCGATATCGCGGGCAAATTCCACGTGCTGCTTCTGGTCCTTGCCCACGGGCACGATGTCTGCGCTGAACATCAGGATGTCTGCATCCATCAGGCACGGGTAGCAGTAGAGACCCATGTTCACGTTGGCATCCGGATCTTCACCGGCGGCGTTGTTCGCTTCGACCTTCGCCTTGTAGGCGTGGGCGCGGTTCATGAAACCCTTCGGCGTAAAGCAGCTGAGAGCCCAGCTGAGTTCAAAAATTTCGGGAATGTCGCTCTGCTTGTAGAACAGGCCCTCTTCGGGGTTAAGTCCCAGCGCAAGCCAGGTGGCGGCAATCTTGTAGATGTTCGCACGCATCTCTGCACCGTTCTGCACAGTCGTCAAAGCGTGATAGTCCGCAATGAAGTAGACCGTATCGTAGGTCTTCGAAAGTTCAAGAGCGGGGCGGATAGCGCCCAGGTAGTTACCCAGGTGAGGAGTGCCGGTGGGCTTGATGCCCGTAAGGGAAATCTTTTTCATGAACGCAAAGGTAGTATATTTTTATTAGACCACCTCTAAAAATTGCTTTGATAAAAAGAATTTGAGCGAAACCGAGCGCAGGCAGGAACGAAAAGTGGTGAATACTGGAGGTCTTTACCACTTTGAGTGACGAAACTGCGCGATGTGTTGCAGCCAAATTTTTGAAAATAAATTTTTAGAGGTGGTCTTTTGTTACATTTCACCCTGCAATGCTCAAAGACGAGAAATACATACTGGTAGATAGCGAAGACAGCCTCGCAAACCTGCTGGCCGACCTGGAACTCTACGACATGGCGGCGGTAGATACCGAAGCCGACTCCATGCACCATTACGAATCAAAACTCTGTCTGATACAGATTACCATCGGCGACCATCACTATATAATAGACCCCCTCTGCGGGCTGGATATTTCCCGTCTTTTCAAGGCCAGGGCCATGCAAACCCTGATTTTTCACGGGGCGGACTACGACCTGCGGCTTTTGTGGCAGACCTTCGGTTTTTCTCCCAAGAAGATTTTTGACACCATGCTGGCCTCCAAGTTCCTGGGCGAGGAACACCTGGGACTTGCCGACCTTGTCCGCAAGTACTTTGGCGACGAACTGAAAAAAGAGAACCAGCGGGCGGACTGGTCCATACGGCCTCTACCTCTGGAAATGTGCGAATACGCCATCCACGACACCTTTTACCTGCACGAGCTGTGCGCCATCCTGGCCGAAAAACTGCAAGAGACTGGACGCCTGCAATGGCTTATGGAACAGTGCGACGCCTTGATTGAGCACTCCAAGGAACAGGGTCACGTGAAAAAAGACCCCTGGAGGATTCCCGGTTCCAACATTTTCCCGCCCCTGGGGCTGAACATCTTGAAGCATGTGTGGGAATGGCGCGAAAAACAGGCCGAAGCCATGGACCGTCCTCCATACAAGGTCATGCCCGCCGAACTCATGCTTTCCATTGTCCGGCACGTGATGCGGGATTACCCGGACCTGAAACAAGAACGGCTCCCCAGACTTCCCCGGAATTTCAGGGAAGAACGGCTGGATTCCTTCATGGCCATGCTTCAGCAGGCGATTGACACTCCCGAGGGCGAATGGCCCGAAAAGCTCCCCAGATCGGCTCCCCCTGCGGTCATTCCCCATTCGGAACTGCTGGCCGCCCTGAAGCTCTGGCGAGACGAAAAGGCCGAACAGCTGAACCTGGACACATGCCTGGTGGCCAACAAGAACCAGCTGGTGTGGCTTGCCGTTCCAGGAGACACTCCCTGGGAAGCCCGGTACGAAAACGCCCACCTGCTGGGCTGGCAAAAAAAAGTGTGGAACCAGATTCTGCAGGAACACCTGGACAAGGCCGAAAGGATAGGAGAATAACCAATGGCCGCCTCCATCGCTATTGCAATTCTTGTCATTCTCGTATTCAGTTCCAGCGCCATCGTGGAACTGATCCAAAAGAAACGCCATGAAAAGACGGGAGAATCCATTATCAAGGAGCCCTGGGTAGAAATCCACCAGATTCCAGGCTACCGGGACGCCCGAAAAGTGGCGGCCTTCTACCCTCTCAAGGGAGAACCCAATATTTTACCCATCGTGCAGGAACTCTCCATGGAAGGCAGGCTTCTACTGCCCAAGGTGACGGGAGAGTCCACCATGGAATTCTACCCCATCGAGAACTTGAAAAAAGATTTGGTTCAGGGGCATTTCGGCATCATGGAACCCCGCGAAGGAATCGCCCCCTGGAAAGGTCCCATCACCGTATTCCTGGTTCCAGGAACAAAATTCAACTGGGACGGGAGTAGGCAAGGCCACGGCAAGGGTTACTATGACCGGTACCTGGCCAGGTTCCCCAGCGCCTACAAGGCGGGCATTGCCACCCCGGCACAGATTTCCGACACACCCCTAGAGCAGAAACCGACGGACATCCAGATGAATTCCATTATCGCCTGCAGAGAGAGGTATTGATATGAGTTTCGAAAAAAACGACAAGAAATTCGAACGACGCAGCTTCGGAGAAGAACGGCGTTTTTCTCAGGCAAATACGGCGCGTCCCCGTTTTGACAAGCCCCGCTTTGACCGCCCGCGGCCAGAAAACGTGGTTCGGGCCATCGGCGACAAGGACGCAGCACCTCAAGTAGCCGTAGGCGGCCTTAAAGAGGTAGAAGCCCTACTCGAGAACGAGCCCCTGAAGGTCCATCGGGTGCTATTCATGCACCAGTCCAAAAATCCAAAGCTCTACAGCCTGCAAAAACTGGCCAAAAAGGCCCACGTACATGTGCAGCAGGTGGATTCTAAAATTCTGGACAGTTATGCGCGACCGAATCAGGGCGTGGTGGCCTTGATGAACGAAAAGGAACTGCTGGCCTGGGAAGATGTGCGGGAAGAATTTTTCAACGCCCGCGATACCGGCGAAAGAAAGCTTATCGCCGTAGCCACCAACATCGAAGACCCGCGAAACCTGGGAGCCTGCATCCGTAGCTGCCTCGCCCTGGGCGTAGACCTGCTCATGATTCCCGCCAAAGGCATGTGCGGAATTACGCCAAGCGTAGAGCGAACCTCTGCCGGAGCGCTTCAAAAAATGCGGATTTGCAGGCCCGACAACCTGGAAGGGGCCATCGGGGAGCTGAAACTGGCGGGGTACCAGATTCTGGGCCTTGACGCCGACACCGAGACGAACCTGGCCGGTTTCGACTTTGCAGACCATGCGGTCATTGCCGTAGGCGGCGAAGACGTAGGACTTCCTCCCTTCGTGAAAAAACAGTGCGACGCCGTGCTCCGGATTCCCATGATGCCCGAAGCACACTCCTATAACGCCTCCGTGGCCCTATCCTTGGGCCTGTACGAATACGCAAGGCTCCGCATCAAGAATTAATTATTTATTTTGGAAGGGATTGCAACTAAGAAGGACTCAATATGGAAAGCGCAAGAAAAATCGTCAACCAGTTCCTGAAAGGAAAATTCGAGGACAAGGACCTAAAGAGCGAGCTGTACAAGGCCGCCGAAGCCGCCATGGAAGACGGCTGGACCTTTATGGACACCTCCTTCCAGATTGGAGGCCTCGCCCGTGAACGCGGCTTGGGCGACGACGAAGTGGAACAGATTCTGCGCCGAGCCTTCTCCAGCGAGAAACGTTCTTCTGAACGAGAAGAAGCAAAGCCCGAGCCCCACAAGGAATCCTCCCAGGCGGCGGCACCGCCACAGACCACCATCATGCCGGCATTCAACGCCAGCATGATTCCCATGGAACAGATGCTGGCCATGGGTCTTGACACCCAGTCCCTGGAACTGTTGCAGAATTTCAAGATTGACCCCGAAGCCCTTTCCATCCCATGGCCTGCCGCCGACTGGCGTAAGGACCTGGCCAAGCTTCTGGAAGCCACCTTCGAAGAAGACGAAACCATCGACTTCAAGATTTCGGACACCCCCACCGCCACATCGGAGTTGGTGTCCAACATCGTGGGCCAAGACGATGCCATCAAGAAAATCATGAAGAGCCTGGACAGCCCCGAAGGAGCCCTTATCTGCATCAACGCCACCAAGGGTGGCGAAGACGCCTCCGACGAGAGCTGGAAATACCGCTACGTGATGGTAGATAACCCCAAGATGACGCTGGCCAAGCAGCTGGCCTACTTTAAGGCTTTGAACCTCCCCTGCGCCGCCCTCATCAACACTGGCGCAAACTCCGTGCAGGCCTGGGTAAAGATTGGAGCCGACAATCAAGAGGAATACGACGAACGGGTCGATTTCCTGTTCAGCACCCTAGCCTCCCAAGGTTTCCAGGTAGATTCCAGCAACAGGAACCCAAGCATGATGGTCCGCATGCCGGGCGTGCTCCGTGGCGGAAAGCAGCAGTACTTGATCAGCTTGGAACAGGGCGCCAAGAACTTCGTTGAATGGAAACAGTGGGTGGAATACTCCCTAGATGGCAAGCCCCTCATCGAGCTTGCCAGCGACAGCGAAGAGGCCCCGAAAAAAGACGAAGTTTTAATCCAGAACATGCTCCAGGCCGGTGAATTCTTCTTGTTCACTGCTCCCCCGAAATGCGGAAAGTCCATGGCCCTGATGGACCTGGGACTTTCGCTGTGCTATGGCGAGGAATGGTTCGGAAACGCCACCACCATGAGCGACGTGCTGTTCATCAACTTCGAGCTTACCAAGTCCGTGTTCCTGAACCGCCTGTACCTGCTGGCCAACAAACGCGGGCTTCCCGCCAGCACCGGGAACTTCGGCTTCTTGAATCTGCGAGGAGTCGCCCTTTCTCCGCTGGAGACGGCACAGCTTATCGCAAAGCGCGTAGAAGGCGCGAAGAAGATGGGAAACCACAATTACCGTACTATCGTCATCGACCCCATTTCGGCGGTGTTCCACAACCCGAAAGCCATGCGCATTACCGGTGCCCCCCACCAGATTCTGATGCAGATGGTGGACACCATCATCGCCCTCACGGGCTGTGCCGTAGTGGCCGCCTGCAACAATGACGAATACCCCTACCTGGAATCCCGTGCCGACAGCGTGCTGAAACTCACGCCGGTAGAAGGCGGCCTGAACCAGTTCCAGATTAACGGTTCCTTCAGAGAATTCCCGAAACTCCTGGCTCGGGACTGCTCCTGGATCTATCCGAGATTCTGGGTTTAGTGGTTAGGGGCTAGGATCTAGGGGATAGGGTTGCGAAGGATACAGTCCAAAGAAGTCTACAGACTAGGGTCCTCCGCCATTAGAATAGGAAAGAAATGAATCGTTTTGTAAAAAAAGGTGACGTGAGAAAACGTCTACAACAAGAAGTTCCGAAGGCCGCGCCGAAGCCAATTATCCGCAGGGCGGCAAGTTTCGAAGACATCCAGAAGCAGTTCAGTTCCTGGACCCACGACATGAGAATCCCCGGAAAAGTCCAGGCCTGGTTTACCGCAGAGGCAAAGCCCGAAAATTCCGACTGGAAAATTTACAACAAGCTCATAAACGGTCACGAAAGCCTGCTGTTGGATGCTCCCGCAAAGGGGATGGACACTCCCGAAGTTGTCACGCAGATTTTTGAACAAATCAAGAAAGAACACCTGCGCAATTTCCGCAAGGCCATCCGGACCATTTGGTTCAGGGCCTGCGGCAATGGAAACTTCGCCCTGGTAGTGCAGGCAAACCTCCGCGGCAAAAATTCCGCCCACGAATGCAAGACCTTCGTTGACTTTCTGGAGCGTTCCTGCCCCGAAATCATCAGCTGCCACCAAATCCAGTGCCAGCCCTTTGTGCCCTTTGACCCCACCGTACATCAAAGCACCCGCATCGAGTCCAGGTGCAATTTCGGCAAGGACTTTATGCCTCTAGGCGATTCCGGCTTCTGCATGCACGTGCTGGACTGGGCCCCCCGCATCAAGGACGCCTGGCTAAAGCTCCCGGAAAAAATTGCAAACGCCATCCACCCTGCAAAAGGCGACAAGTTCTTTGAATTCTACTCGGGTTCGAGTTTTGTGGCCGCCTCCCTTTCCCCGCTGTTTGCTCAGGTAGAAAGCCAGGATTGCCGCGAAACCTCCATGGAATCCTGCCGCCAGAACAGCCGCCTCGCCCCGCAAGACAACATGCGGTTCCACAGGGGGTTCTTTGACCCGGGATTTCTCACCAAGTTCTTTTCCAAGTCCGAAAACGACGGGCGGTGGACATTCTATTTCAACCTGCCCGAAGGAGAACCCCTGCCGGCGGGTTCCGTCGAAACCATCGCCGGGGTCAGGCCGGAGCGAATCTTGATCGAAACTGCCGACCTGGAACAGGCCCAAAAACTCATCAAGCAGTTCAGGAACCAAGGGTATGTCCTTCGCAAATCCATCCCTCTCTACCTGGAACCCGGCCGTGGGAAATTCGAAATTTTGGCCATTTTTGTGCCGGACCGGGTGGGGCTTCTTGGAGGAAAAAGGCAAAAACCAGCCCAAAATCCCGTAAAACCCGCCCATAAAACACTTTTTGTGCAAAAAGCCCCTACTTTTAGGCAAAGAAAAGATTAAATTATTACATAACTTGTTCACGTTCAAAGAGTTACAAGGATTACTATGGGATTTTTGAAAACTGCGACTTTGTGCCTCGGTCTGGGAGTGCTGGTTGCGTCTGCCTATATCGTCAAGGAAGGCGACACCCTTTGGGACCTGAGTGACGAATTCCTGAACGACCCCTTCGCCTGGCCGGACCTGTGGGAAAACAACAGGCACATTCAGGACCCCCACTGGATTTATCCGGGTGACTCAATCTACTTTGGGGACAGCACCCGCGAAGAGCCTGTAGCAATTCCCACCACCCAGAACCGCTACCCTTGCGGTGGCGCCATCGCTGACACCAACCTCCCTAAGGGCGTTTCCGCCGTAGGTTGCGACCAAGGCGATGCACGAAACGGTGACTTCGAAAACATGTTGGGCGACCTGCGCAACCGCGACAAGCGCCCCAAGAAAACAAAAAAAGACGATGTATACTATTACAATAAACGTCCCGCACCCAAGATTTTTAATGGTTATTACCAGATTCTCGCCCCAGAGATTTACGATGTTGACGCCCTGAAAAAAGACGAAACATTCTTTTCTATCCGCTCTGGAGAACGCAAAGAACCGATTCTCCATATTCCTGAAATGGAAGTGGTGGTTGGAGTCGGAAAAAAGACCGACATCAAGGCAAAAAAAGGTGATCTTGTAGAGATTCTTGACGCCCGGGCCATCGAGGTTCCCGGCACTCACGGAAAGAGTTTTGACACCTACGCCATGCTCAGACTTTCGGGTATTGCAAAAATCACAGCCGTTGGCGACACACTGTCCCGCGCCCAAATTGTGCAAAGCTTCAGAGAAATCAAGATCAACCAGTCTAAGGCCCGCATGAAAAAGCAGCCCAAGGTTTTAGATGTAAAAGGTTACGGCAAAGAACAGGAAGCCGACATTGCGGAAATGGCCACCATACGTTACGCCATGGATCCCATGTTGATTATTGGAGCATATTCTTATGTACTCATCGACAAGGGTAAAGAAGACAAATTCAAAACCGGCGATGCCATTGCCATCTGGGAAGAAGACAAGTCAGACGAAAGCATTCCGCCTCGACTCCTAGGACGGGGTATCATTGCCCGAGCTGCAGATCACGAAGCCGCCGTACTAATACGCGAAATCTATTCCAACAACCGCCGTGTAGAAATGGGACACAAAGTTTCCGTCACCCATAGAGCACAATTAGCCAAGTGACAAAGACTCTAATAGCGATATCGGCCCTGGCCTTTTCATTGGTCACCTTACTAATGGGGACCAGCGTCCTCATATTGCTGTTCCCTAGCATTTCATCGCACCTCCCCTTCTAGATTTAGGAGGTGACGGCTGAGATTCTCACGCAACAACCTCCTTTTCTTCGGCTTTTTCGCTGGGGCCATCGTCTTACCGATGGCAATTCTTTCGTATTTAAGTTTTCGCAACATACAAAACGAAAACTACCTTATTCAAAAAAATTTTGATGAGAGTAGGGTTTCTCTACAAAAAGAGCTCGAAGAAACTCTTGAGAAAGAACAAAATAAAATATTTCAAGAAACCAAGACGGCATCACTCTTTTTATACGAGCAGCCTAAAAGTCTTCTTGAATTCGGCAATGTGGCAAACTTTAAAGATGTAGTTGGCGTCGAAGCCATGTTCCTCTACAACAATGGAGCTTTAATCTATCCGGACATTTCGTCAAAATTACTTAGTTCGTCAAAAAAATTTCCAAATTCCACGCCCAACCTTGCAGAAATCGCACTATACCAAGGGGAGCTTGCCAATGATAATCTGCAAGAAACTTTATTCTCGCGTGAAATGCTCGCACAGAATCCGCTGCTTTCTCCTAAAGAGCAAATCCTGAATATCCTCGGGCTAGTTCGTATCGCTTACAAAAGTAAGGACTATGGAGAAGCTTTACGGCTCCTGAGAATCCTCGAAACAAAGTCCAAGTTACAAGGTTTCTTGCATTCAGATCTTACTAGATCCATCAATCTGCTTCACTTTGAAATCTTGGTAAAGATGAAAAAACACCAAGACGCCGAAGACTATTGTTTGTCAGTACTAAACCATTTTTTGCAAGACTCCACCATTGAAGACATTCCTTCTACAAGATTTTTCTTTGAAACGGCCTTCACCCAAATTCTTTCATTTGAAGACCTCAAACAAGAAAAACGCGAAGCGTTTTGGAACTTGAGAAGTAATTTCAACAGGCAATTAGGGTACACTGAAATTCTGATGCACAATCAGGAACTTTTCCAAAACATCTTGTACAACGAAAGTTCTTCAAAAGCAGGAATTCTTTTTAAATCCGATGGCGACGTAACCCTTTTCAAAATGTCATATCCAATCCTTTCTGGGAATCAGGTTGTAATAGCCAAAATTGACGAAACCGCGTTCCAAAACCGAATTATTGACAAACTGAGAAACGCAACTCAACGATGGAGTAACGTCCCCTTCTCCATCACCGATACAAGGGATTCTTTGCTACTAGGGAGTATTCCAAACAGTGCAAGCATCATTTCTCAATCCTCATTTACGTCCTTTCCATCTTGGCAATTGAGCCTCTACGAAAAAGACATTGGCGAGATCCGCAAAGAATCTAGGCACAGAATGTTCTTAATGTACGGACTTTTATTCTTTTCCCTCATCACTGTTATCTTCGGGTCCTTCTTTATGCTACGATTCTTTGTCCAGGAACACAAACTACTGGCTATGAAGGCGAATTTTCTTTCAAGCGTATCCCATGAGCTGAAAACACCTCTCACATCCATCAAAATGTTTGCAGAGATGATGGCTCGGGGACGCGTCATGAAAGTTGAAAAAATCCAAGAATACTCTGGACTAATCAACAAAGAGGCCTCCCGTCTTGAAAACTTGATTGGCGCAATTCTAAATTACACCCGAATGGAACATGGTACAGGGGCCTTTAAATGGGAAAAGTTAGATTTTTCTGTATGCGCTAAGAAAGTCTTTGAAGCCGTAGAAGATATTGGCGTCGAAAAGGGACTTTCTTTCAAAACCCATTTTGACCCCAACGTATATGTCATGGGAGATTATACCGCCCTATACAGTTTAGCCCAAAATTTGATTGAAAACGCTATCAAGTACACCAATGCTCCCGGCGACATCGAAATCAAAGTTTACAACGAAGACGACCGCGCCGTATTTTCGGTGATTGACACTGGCGTAGGTATTCCTTCTTCGGAGCAAAAAAATATATTTAATGATTTTTACAGGGTTGGTGACGAAATGACCCGCAGCACAAAAGGCTCGGGACTTGGGCTTGCCATTGTAAAACGGGTGGCTGAAACTCACAAGGCAACCATATCTCTCACCAGCAAACCCGGTAAAGGTTCCAACTTTACCGTTAGATTTAGAAAGGTGGATTAACATGCAACACAAGATCCTCATCGTAGAAGACGAAGAAATCATCCGGCTCGGTCTGCAAGACAACTTTGAGTTGGAAAATTACATCGTTGAGACAGCTGCCGATGGTGAAGAGGCCATTGCCAAAGCAGATTCCTTTATGCCGCACCTGGTAATCCTCGATTTAATGATTCCCAAGAAAAGCGGGTTTGAGGTCTGTCGAGTCATCCGCAAGAAACACCCTCAGACATTCATCATCATGTTAACCGCCAAGACAGAAGAGACCAGCAAGGTCGCCGGTCTTGAAATGGGTGCCGACGACTATGTGACCAAGCCATTCTCCATCTTAGAGCTCTTGGCCCGAGTCAAAGCATTCCTCCGTAGAGTTGACACAGACGCCCCCCCTACACAAACAGCAGCGCCTTCTGATGTAGTAGATTTTGCAGACATCCACCTAGATTTCAAAAAATACGAAGCTACCAAGGGTGGAGTCCCTCTAGAAATGTCCGCTAGGGAATTTCAGATTCTCAAATACTTCTGGCTACACAAGGGCGAGGTTGTCCTCCGCGAAGATCTGTTGCAGGAAATATGGGGGTATACCACAGAGAACATGCCCTCCACGCGAACCATTGACAATCACATCGTGAACCTTCGCAAAAAACTGGAAGACGACCAAGCCAACCCCAAAATCATCCTTTCTATCAGAGGCGCCGGGTATAAGTTTGATGTGTGACGAGTTGTGAGTTATGAGTTGTGGCTGAAAACCGACGACAAAAAAAATGCTGGACCGTAGATTGGACAAAGGAAATTTCGCAATACGCATGGCAATAATGCTTGTGTGGTTGTGCGGCATTGTATCGTTTGCAAATGCTGAGAAGATGGAAGCCTCCATACAAGAGGCTTTATACCGCTTTGAAATGAAAGGGGAATTTCAAAAAGCCATTGGCATTCTGGAAAAAGTTGTCAGCGAAGGAGACCACGAAGATAAAGAGCAAGCTAGCTTTTACCTTGGAAAAATTCAAGAACTAGCGGGAAACAGGCAATCTGCCAACCTTTACTACAAGCAAAGTCTTCAAAATACGAAAGAAACAAGCAAGGCCTATTGGCTCGCCGAAAGAATTGGAGCAACTGCAAACAAACCAGAAACCATTCAAAAGAATATTCTCCGGTTAAAATCTCCCGTACAAAAAATCTTCAATGGGAACCCAACATACATTCATCTTCAAAACGGAGAGATCTATAAAATAGCAAACGATTCACTTATCAAAATTCCGACTAACATCGCAAGCGGCGCTGAAATCCTGAAAGTTAACAACGCCGGATTATGGTACGCCACACCAGAAAAAGACAGTATTCGATTTAAACCTTTCAATAACGTGCGCAAGGTCAAATCCATTGCTCTACGAAATCCAAAAGACATCGCTATTAGCGAAAATAAAGCCCTTATTCAAGGAGATTACGCCGTTGTACTCGTCAATAAAAGAGGCGAACAAGAGTTGTCCAACGATAACTTCAACGAATGTCAGATAGAAATGTACTATACCCCCACCGAACATTTTATCTTGAATTGTCCCGACAACGCACTTCATTTTTTATCAAGCGATAATCTTTCAGAATCTTTTATTATAAGCCAATATGACGCCATACAGAAAACAATCTCTATAAAAAACAACATAGTTTTCTATTCCGGTGGAAATCTTTTTTGCTACAACATTCAAAAAAGCATCGATCCCATTTGGAAAGCCGCATTTAATTCTGTAGAAAGTATTATTCCTTTTGAGAACAATATTGTCGTGCTCGAAGCCTCTGGTCGATTATCCCTTTTAAGTATCAACACAGGCGACACTATCGCAGTATTGCGAAGTGACGCGGACCGAATTCATCCACTGGCAAAGGGGACACTCGGACTATTTACTAACGAGGGAGCCCTCATCGTAGTGGACACCTTACTTCGCCCTCTATGGAATTTTAATTTTGCCAGGCCCATCACGCAGGTCCCCATTCTTACTGACGGGAATACCTATCTAAGTTTTGACAATCAAAATTTGCAAGGAATCGCACCCTACTATTATGGGAAGTCCCCCCTAGCATCATCAATCCTTTCACAACAGGCTGCAATTCTTGCAGAAACATCCCAATGGGACAAACTCACCGCTGTACTAGATTCTCTGCTGAAACTAGAACCGGGCAATGCTGAAGGTTGGTTATTCAGGGCCCTTCAATTAGAAAATAACCAGAGTAAGGAGCAAGAAAGGCAAAAAGCCTGGTCTGAGGCCGTTAGACTTTCTGTTAGCAATCCCCAAGTAACACCTTTGATTCTCAATCGTTACAGTAAAGCCATCGGTGCAAAGTTCGTAAGCTTATTAAATGTATCACCCAAAACAAGATACCCTCAATTTTTCGGGAGCAAAAAGAACCTATATACCATTGACCCGGCCGCAAACAGGCTTATCTGCATCAACGCCGAAAATGGAGAACTCCGTTGGACAAAGGCTTTGTCAAAAATGGACAATAGCCTCGTCATCAACAATGATGAAAAAATTCTTGTTCTTGCATCAGGCTTCAACCTAAACATTTATGAACTGAGCAAAGACGGGAAGAGGACCTCTATCCAGCTACCGGGTAAAGCCTTCAATATCTCATTGGAAAACGAAGCCATCTATATTTCAACTTGGAACGGTTTCATGATTAAGCTTACAAGACCCGATGGTAGACTTGCCTGGTCCCGAAAAATATTTGACCTACCATTTCTTTTTGCAAGAGACGATTTCCAAATTGTCGCCTCTAGCCTGGAAGGAAACATATCTCATCTTTGGGAAGGATCCGGGCAAATCAAGCTAGGTTTAGTAAAAATGCCATCAGGGATTTCTCAAATGACACATATCGATTCCACCATGATTTTCGCAACTAACAATAACAGACTACTTATCTACGATGCAAGAAATCCCAGTAACGACCCTCTGCAAATTCTAATGGAATCTCCCATTGCTTCGTTACAAGCTTTTCCCTACAAAGGGACAAATTGTGTTTTAGTGGGCTTGGCCAACCAAAGCCTGCTACTATATTCCATCGCTGGCACCCCTCTATGGAAATTCCAAGGAAAGAACTCCATCTTTTCAAAACCTTTTGTGGAAGATGGCCTAGCCTGGCTAGACCAGGGTAACGAAGTTGTCGCCATATCCCTTTCTGATGGGAAAATAGTCCACCGCTTCAGCACGCCCGGTGGAGCAGGAACACCGTTTATCCTGAACAGGACCCTCTTTAGCGCCTCCTCTAAAAGGTTGTTGTATGGATTTTCCCTCTAAATGGCAAAATTCATCCATTTTTACTCCGATTTAGACTGCTTTTGGCCCCAAAATAGTGGTTTTTCCTTTGAAAAAACATTACATTTCTATATGTTGTAATTGTCTTTTAGAAGGATGAAAATTTTGAACTTTTTTAAAGTTTTTAGCGTCTTTGCCCTTGCAGGCGTTCTGATTACTTTCTCCGGTTGCAAGACCGAAGAAAATTCAGAGGTCGTCCAGAACCAGCAAGAATACCCAAGAAGTGAGACCCTCTATATAGGCGGTTTTGACTGGGCTCCTCCGGCAACGTTCAACCCTCTGGACTACGACCCCAATTTCCCTATCGACGGGAACGTCCGCCTTATGTACGAGACCCTGGTTACCTACAACCAGCTTAATGGCGAATTGGAACCCATGCTTGCCGACAGTTTCAAGCAAACTGACGATGCCGTCATCGTCCATCTAGACGAACGGGCCAAATGGAATAACGGCGAACCAGTGACCGTGGATGACGTTATTTTTTCCTTCTTCATTGATTCAATCCTGCCCACCCCAAGGCATGGCAACTGGAACTATATCAAGAAGATTTCAGCAGACAGTAACAACAACATCACCTTCTCCTTGAATAAAGAGAATCGGAACCCCCTGATTCTCCTAAATGCCATAGCGGAAACCTCCATTCTCCCCAAAAAAGTCTTTGGTCCCATTGTCCTAAGTGCCGTAAGCAATAAAACATACGACATGGCCAAGGTCACGGCATTCAAAAACGACTCCAACCCCGTGGTTTCCGGACCATACGACTTAAAAACATTCTCCCCCGACAAGATTGTCCTAGAAAGAAATGACAACTACTGGGGCAACGCAAAGCACGACGGCAAAAAGCCCGCCCCCAAATACATTATCCACTCCCTTTACAACGGCAATAATCACTTCAACAGTGCCATGGTCAAGGGAAACCTAGACGTTTCTTCCATTTTCCTCCCCCGTATTTGGGACAAGGTTAAGGACAGCATTCGAGCCTGGAGCAGGAACGAGCCGTACCACCAACCGGGGTCCATTACTACGTTGTTGATAGCCCATCATCAAAAGCCCTTTAGTGATGTAGCCTTCCGTAGAGCTCTTGCACACAGCATCAATTTCGAGAAAGTCAAGGCACGTGCTATATCCAACTACACACCGGCCATGCAATCTGGATTTATTCTGCCTTTTGGTACAGAAAGCAAATTCTTCAATAAAGATGATGCCGAAAAATATGGATATGAATTCGATTTGGACAAGGCCCGTAGCATTTTGAAGGATGCTGGCTATTCCTGGAATGCCGAAGGCGCTCTTCTGAACCCCGATGGCAGCCCCGTCCGCACCATCAAGTTGGAGTGCCCCCAGGGCTGGACCGACTGGGAAGACGCCATCAAGGTCATTGCCGGAACCTTCCAGGAAATCGGCATTCCTGCCGAAGAATATTTCGTGGACTACGGCGTGTGGGACAAGGACCTGCGCTTGGGAACCTTCGACCTCGCCATGAAGACCCAGACGGCTGAGCTCTCCGCTGCAACACCCTGGACAAGATTCTCCCAGATTATGGGTCCCATCGGGCTCAAACCTGTGGGCGAGGATGCCTTTTCCAACCAGGGTCGTTTCAGCAACGACGAGGCAAATAAACTGTTGGACAAGATCCCCACTATCCGCGACGAAGCCGAACTGACACTCGCCTACCGCGAACTGAACAAAATTTTTATGGAAACCATACCGGTGCTTCCGGTCATGTACAGGCCAACCCAGTACTACCAGTTCTCCACCAAGCACTGGACCAATTTCCCCACCGAAGAGAACCCCTACGCACCGCCGCAGCACTTGATTGTTGCCGCCGGAGTGAAGGCGCTGTGGGAAATTCAGGCCGTAAAATGATTTCGAATTTCGGTTTTCGGAACTAGGATCTGTCCTGAATTAAATTTTTAGATTTGTGTTGTAAAAACAAGGAGTTGATCGTGGGAAAGTCTCGTTTTATTTTGCCGAACGCATTTACTAGCATGAACTTTTTGTTAGGCGTTTTTGCCATCTGCTGGGTTACGGGAGCCTTTGATTCCTTCACCTCTACCGACACGCTCCGCATGGGTGCCTACTTCGTGATGCTCAGCATGCTTTTGGACAAGTTGGACGGCTTTGCTGCACGCCTGGTAAACGCCAGCTCCGAATTCGGAGCCCAGTTCGACAGCCTTGCCGACCTGATTGCTTTTGGGCTTGCTCCTGCCTTTTGCGTGTTCTTCACCTACAAGATTTGCGCTCCCCAGTTCTTTGAGCAGAACGCGGCCCTGCTGGTGGTGACATTCTCTATCTACGTGCTCTGTGCCGCCATGCGCCTGGCCAAGTACAACGCCTGCGATTCCGACACCTACCACCATCATTTTTCAGGACTCCCCTCCACCTTTGCTGGCGCCATCAACGCCACCCTGGTCGTATTCCTGAAATCCAAGGGAATCTTTACCGACCCCAACTCTGCGCTGGTGTTTATCCCCGTTGTGGTGATGCTTGCCACAGGCATCCTGATGGTGAGCCCCCTGTTCTTGCCCAAGCTTCAGCCCCGCAAGAACAAAGCCTTCAACATTTTCCAAGGCGTGCTGATCGTACTCACCTACATTGCCGGATTCATGTTCATTTCCGAAAAGGTCCCCTACGTGTTGGAATACCTGCTTGTTCTCGGCGGATGCTACCTCGTCATCGGCTTTAGCGTAGGCCTTATCAACCGCAGCAAGATTATTGAAGAAGCAAAGGCTTCGAAAAGTAATGACTAGGGCTTAGGATTTTTTTTGATGTCACCCCGGCTGCGTGCCGGGGTATTTTTTTAGAAATTCCGCAAAGCTTAACCCGTAGCGTTCGTACAAAAGCTCCAGAGCTAGACGAGGAAGCTCCACCGTAACGCATTCAAGATTACGTTCCTTGCACCAGGTACCAAAACTGCCTGGTGTTTTGTATCCGATATCCTTAACGTAAGGAACATTGAACACCGCCTGAAGATTCTTCACAAGAGTCGTTTCTTCGAGAGCATCAATACAGCCGATGGGACTGTGGAGAGCCACCACCGCCTGTGGCACAAGAGTATCCACCAGTTGGATTAAAGCACTGGTTTCCGGCTCGCTTGCAGGAGCTGCCCCTGTGGAAAGTTCCATGTCCCGTTCCGCCTCCAAGATGGAGCGGGAATGCACCGGTGCAACACTCCAGTTTTCTGTCGGGAAGTTCCGGTTCAGGTCAACGCCGTTGGCGTTTCCGCGGGTTCCAAGAGTCACCCCATCGGGGTTCGCGCACAGGATAAACGCTATCGATTCCAGGTTGTCACCAAAGGCGCGCAAGGCTCTACTCAAGAGGAATGTGGTCTCCGGTTCTTCGCCGTGGATACCCGCCATTACAAGTAAACGGCAAGCTCCCTTGCAGGGGAAATACAGGAGCGGTGCACCGAGAATGCTGGTGCCGTAGGGCTTGGACTTTAATTTGATGGAACCGGAAAGCATGGGGAGTAGTTGTGAGTTGTGAGTTGTGAGTTGTGGGGTGTGGGGTGTGAGTTGTCATCCTCACGCAGGTGAGGATCCGCTTACAGCAATCTAGCAGATCCTCGCCTTCGCGAGGATGACATCCCTCAAAGTGAAGCGACCTCAAACCCCTAGCCCCTAGATTCTAACCCCTACGCCCTAAACAAAATACGGATAGATATACTCCTCCGCCAGTTGAGGGAGACGTGCAAGGACCACCTGTTTGCAAGCCATGTCCGAACCTTCGTAAATCTTGCGGAGCGTGTCCAGCGAGAAATGCTCCAGACGCTTGCGGGAGGTAGGCAGGTGGGCGATGTGCCAGCCTTCGGGCCGGATTTTTCCGCGACCTGGGACGAACACCCGGTCAAAACCGAAAGCTCCGTCGGTGGCAAAATGTTCATCCAAAAACTTGTGGAAGGCGGCAAACATCCCAGAGCACTCCTCCGGCGTAAGCTGGACTTCGTAACCTTCTGGGCAGGCTCGCCCATCGACCACATCCAGGTCTGTCCCAAGATGATGGCGGCTCGCTCCCGGAAGGGCCGACCAGGTGAGAATGGCATACATCAGTTCTTCTTCGTCTTGAGGCCGTTCCATAGGAACACCTTCTGCCGAAAGCAGAGGCAGTTCCCCACGGGCCTTGCGGTTCCAGATGGAAAGTTGCCTTTCGAAAGGGCGGTAAGCCGATTCTATCCGAAGTTCAAATCCTTCCGCCGCAGCCGCATCTTTTAATTTGTTCAAAAAGGGCAGGATTTCGGAATCCACAAGGTAACCAGGAGACGCCTCTACAAGGTTCGGCGTTCCAAGTCCATAGGGCAACAAATCTTCGGTCATTAAATTTCCACTCCCATCTTCTTGATCAGGTCTTTCCACTGCTGGACAGAGGCCTTTTTCTTGCGGACCGTAGACCGTTTTTTCAGAGCCGCAGTCAAGGGCGGCGGATTTCCGTGGGTCCAGGCGATGGCCAGAGCGTCCGAAGCGTCCAGCGGAAGGTCGGAGCCCTGTATCCCGAGCTGTGCAAAGACCATGTGGGCCACCTGTTCCTTAGAGGCGGCACCATCGCCGGTAACGGACTGCTTGACCACCTTGGGCGGGTACTCGTCAAAGGTCATGCCCCGCTTGCGGCAGGCCACAAGAACCGCCCCGCGGATATGTCCGAGTACCAGGGCGCTCTTGGCATTTTTGGCAAAGAACACCCCTTCCATGGCCAGGGCGTCTGGCCGGTACTGGTCCAGCAGGGATTCCAGCTTGGTGATAATCTGTAATAGACGGTCCTCCAACGACTTAGACGCCGGTGAATGGATGGTGCCGTATTCCAACACCGAAAACCCCTTCGGATTCTTTTCCAGAAAGGCGTATCCTGTCGTAATAGAGCCCGGGTCGATGCCGAGAATAACCATAGCCAAAAAGTAGATAAAATGACCTAAAAAGTGTTCCATTCCGGGTATTTTTTATTAGATTCCCATATGGAGGCTCCCTATGCTTATCGACCAGGAAAACTCAGGCTTTGTACATGTAAAGACCCACCCCCGTCAGTTGGGAATTCCCCTCAGCCGGTGGGGCCGGAACCTGATTTCCAGTTGTCCGTTCCACGCTCCCGAAGAGACCTCCCTGTTCTTCTACGACGCCCTGGGTTACTGGCGTTACCGCTGCCTCCAGTGCGGTAGCGAAGGCGACCTGGTGGAATTCGTGATGCGGAGCCGCTTCAACGGCATGGATGAACCCGCCGCTCGGGCCGAAGCCCTGGAATTCCTGGGCGGCCTCGAACAGGAACAGGACTCCAAGAAAGACGACCACCTTTTGCTCAAGGAAGTAGGTGGCGAAAAGTCCAAGGTGCTAGAGTGCTTTGTCCGTTATTGCCACTGGGCCGCCTGCAAGAGCCCATCTTCCGAAGAATTTCTACAGTCCAGGGGCTGGAACATCGGTCAGGCCCAGCTCTACGGCCTGGGCTACTACAGTGGCGACCCGGAGCCCTTCTTTAGCTATTGCATGCTTTCCGGGCTGGAACGCCACCAGGTCAGTTTCTATCTGGACAACCTGGAAGCCTACCACGAACCCCGAATTACCATTCCCGCACGCAATTCCAAAGGACTGATCCATTCTGTATATGGACGTCTCATGGAAGACGACGGTAAGCCCCACCCCTACGTTTCTTTTGCCTCAGGCCCAAGCGATATTCCCTTCAATATCCAGCCCGAAAACAGCAACCCCATTATCGTAGAAGGTTTCTTCGATGCCCTGACTGCAGACCTGGCGGGGATTCCCGGCGTGGTTTCCACCATGTACCAGGAATTGACTCTGAGTCACCTGCTCAAGCTCAAGGCCTGCGGCGCCGATTCAGCAACTGTCATTCTCAGGCGCGAAGACAACAGGCGCGAACAGGAATACCGTATCCAGGGCTACCTGAAAATGGCCGAAGAACTGAACATGCGTTTCAAGTCCATCGTGCTGTCCAAAGACGAAACGGTAGACGTTCTAGTCCGCGACAAGGGCGCCGATTACCTGCTTGACCTTATCGACAAGACCGAAGAGGACACGGTTCACACCCACCGCCGTTCCATGCTGCTCCAGGACATCAAGGAGAACTACGATGCCGCCATGGGTTGCCCTCCAGACACCTGCGTGGGCTACGCCCTGAACAATTTCCCGAAACTCACCAAGGAAATCGACGGCATCCAGTCCGGCTGTTTCTTTGTTTCTTCCAAGCCCTTTGGCCTCAAGACTTCGCTCCTGTCTAGCCTAGCCCTGGACCTTATAGACAGCAACCCCATCTTGAAGATTATCTACATCGCCCTGGAAACGCCACGCCGGCAGATTTTTGACCGTATGGTGGCCATGGAAACAGGCGAATCTATCCTTACGGTGCGAAAGCAAAACGAAGACGATGCGATTAACAGCAAGATTCTCGAAGCCACCAAAAAGCTCATGAATCTGGTCCGTACCAACCGTCTCGAAATCTGGGAAGACTACCCCACCTTCGACAACAACGAGATGATGAGCATCTTGAAAGAAGAGCGGAAACAGAATTCCGACCTCATCGTGATGATTGACGGTCTGGACCACCTGAAGATAGACGGACGGCTTGAACTGGACGACATTCACGAGCGCAGGTCCTTCGTGATGCTGGACCTGTACAAGAGCCTGGACATTCCCCTGTTCCTTGGCGGAGAACTGATACCCACCGAAGAAGGCTTTGAAGGCCCGAGACCCTACCTGCGTGATTCCGACGCCATCTACTGGCTGGATTCCCAGAACAAGACCCTCACCCTGTCCGTGAATTCCAACAGGCTGGGCGTAAGCCACAAGTACAAATGTCCCATCTTCATCGACCCCATGTCCAACAAGATGCAAGAAGCGGAATAGTCTGCGTTCCATGCCGCAAGCGCCCTTCACCATCGTCGATTTCAACAACTTCTGGAGTCCTTCCGGAGGTGGCGTTCGGCGTTATCACCTGCAAAAAATGGCATTCTACGAGAACCGCCAAGATGTGCTGAGCGTATTCGTGATGCCCGACAGCCGCACCTTCACCGAGAAAAGAGGGACGGGACTCATTATTGAGCATGTTGATGCCTACCGTTTCCCCGGAAACTGGGAATACCGCTTTATCTGGAAGCAAAAACAGATCCGCCCCATCCTGAAAAAGTACATGCCCCAGGTCATCGAGGTGGGTTCTCCCTACATTTTACCAACTGTAATCCGCAAGGCTGCCAAGAGGATTTGCCCTGAAGCTATTCTCCTCAGTTTCTGGCACGCCGACTTCCCTGTCACCTATGTGGGCCGGCCTGTTGCAAACAAACTAGGACGTTTTTTCGGAAGCATTGCCGAGCGGGTCGCTTTCTGGTACGCCAAGCAAGAATTCAAGAAGTTCGACGGTATTCAGGTTTCTTGCAAAGAAGTGATGGACCGGCTGGAAAAGCGCCACCTTCCCCACAGCCACTGGATTCCCCTAGGTTGCGACATCCAGATGTTTTCGCCCTCCAAGCGGGACGAGGCCCTGGTGGCCGACTTCAAGAGCGGAAACCCCGACAGGCTTACCATATTTTTCCCGCACCGGTTCTGCGAAGAAAAAGGCATTGAACTTTTGCTTGGAGCCTACGACGAACTGACGGAGCGGCTGGGCGTCGAGCCGGAAATCATCTTGGCGGGCACGGGGCCGTATCTGCCACAGGTCAAGGAAGCGGTACAGAAATACAAGCACATCCGCTATGTAGGCTTTATCAAGTCCATCGACGAAATGGCCCGTCACTACGCCAGCGTAGACATGGGACTTGCCCTTTCGGGCTGGGAGACCTTCGGGCTTTCTATCCTGGAAAGCATGGCCAGCGGGAACGCCCAGATTGGAGCCTCTACCGGAGCCGCCTTTGAACACGTGACGGAATCGGGAGCGGGCAAAATTCTTCAGGAGCGCACCCCACATGCCCTGGCAGAGGCCATCGTGGAGCTGTACCGCTCCGATATGCAGGCCATGAAACAAAAGGCCCGAGCCTACGCCGAGAAATTCAGCTGGAACGACTGCTTTGGGCGTCAGCTCGACCTATACCGGAAACTTTATCAAGAAAAGAGGAACTCATGATCAGACACATCGTATTCTGGAAACTGAAGGCCGAAGCCGAAGGCGCCACCGCCAAGGAAAACGGCCAAAAGATGGTGGACGCCTTCCACGCACTGGAAGGTAAAATTCCCGGTCTCGTGAGCATTGAATCCGGACTGAACTTCGGCAAGGCCGAACTCGGGAATGGCGACGTGGAATACGACATCGCCCTGGACACCACCTTCCGCACCAAGGAAGCCCTCGATTTCTATCAAGGCCACCCGGAACACCAGGCCATTGTCTCCTTCGTGAAGAAGGTAGTCACCGAACGCCGAGCGGTAGATTTCGAGTTCTAGAAATGAGGCGTGAGGTCGGGGCTTCGCCCCTTTGAGGTGTGAGGTGTGAGGAATTGGTAGTGAGTAATGAGTAGTCAGTTGTGAGCTCTTAAAAGGGCCGCAGGCGAGGATGACAAATCTTGAGACCCGCAATTCCGCGCCTCGAACCCCATACCCCAAAGCGAAGCGACCTCAAACCCCAAAGCGAAGCGACCTCAAACCCCAA
The DNA here is from genome assembly GCA_002391195.1 of Fibrobacter sp. UBA4375. Lineage (GTDB taxonomy): Bacteria > Fibrobacterota > Fibrobacteria > Fibrobacterales > Fibrobacteraceae > Fibrobacter. The sequence goes on from DGRZ01000075.1 coordinate 98,490, forward strand.
AGCGAAGCGACCTCAAACCCCTAGCCCCTAAATCCTAACCCCTAATCCCTTCCCTTTTTACTACATTTTTTACGTATGGTCCAACTGAGTCAAACATCCTGGCAAGAGTTCTCCCTGAAGAACGTTCTGGAGACGCTGCAATACGCCCCGATGAACTTGACCATGGGCAAGAACCCCCAGTTGCACTACACCTTCCCCAAAAATCTTGAACCGGGCGCCACGGTGCGCTACAACCTCCAGTGGGGGTTCAAGACCTTGAAGTGGACCGGCATTGTCAGTTCCGTCAAAGAGAACAAGATTACCGTGCGTCTTGGCGAAGGTCCCTTCCGTGGGTTCACCGCAAAGCATTGCTTCTCTGACGAAGGGAATATGACCGCCTGCTACGACGAGATGAGCTTCCAGGGATTCACGGATGTTCCCGAAGAAGTTTTCGCAGCGATTATCGACAAGGCAAACATCGTGTACGGCATCTATTCCCGCAAGGACACCCGCGACGTGATGCTGGCCTACGAAGCCCAGAAAAAGACCCAGTCCATCGAGGCCCTGGACCAGAGCGCTACCGCAGGTTAAGGCCCTCAAAACCTGGGGATTTCCATGTACGCCACTCTAGAACAAGCCCTGCTTGATTTGGAAAAAGCAGGACTTTTGAAACGTATCCACTGTGAGGTGGATCCGAACCTGGAAATGGCCGAAATGGCACGAATCGCCTTTGAAAAGGGCGGGCCAGCACTGCTGTTTGAGAATGTGAAAGGCAGCAAGTTCCCGGCGGTGGCAAACCTTTACGGCACACAACAGCGCATGGACTTTTTGTTCCGGAACACCCTGGAAAGCACTAGAGCCGCCGTGCTGTTCAAGTCGAATCCCGTAGATTTTTTCAAGCACCCCCATCTGGGGAATTTGATACTGGCGGCAAAAGCCGGACTCCACAGCCTGCCCGTTAAAAGCGGAAACATAGCCGACTTCGAAGAATGCACTCTGCAAGACTTGCCGCAAATCAAATGCGCCCCCGACGACGGCGGAGCGTTCCTTACGCTGCCCCAGGTGGCAAGCCGTCCAGGCAGAAGCGCAAGCGTCATGACCACGAACTTGGGCATGTATCGCATCCAGATTTCCGGAAACGAATACGGCCCCGACGAATGCGGGCTCCATTACCAGATCAAGCGGGACATCGCCAGGCATCACCAGAAAGCGATAGAAGAAGGCCGCCCGCTAAAGGTCAGCATTTTCTTGGGAGGGCCGCCGGCACACACCATCGCCGCCATCATGCCCATGCCCGAGAACCTGTCGGAACTGCTTTTCGCAGGAATGCTCTCCGGCCGAAGGTTCCGCTATTTTATCCATAACGGCTACCTCGTTTCTAGCGACGCAGATTTTTGCATCTTGGGAGAAGTGGCTCCGGACTTGAAGCCGGAAGGCCCCTTCGCAGACCATGTGGGTTATTACTCCGGAAAGCACCTGTTTCCCTACCTGAAGGTGAAAAAGGTCCTCTGCAAAAAGAACGCAATCTACCCCTTTACCGTAGTAGGCCGCCCGCCGCAAGAAGACACCCTTTTCGGGAGTTTTATCCACAAGGTGACAAAGCCCATGGTGCCTGCGTCTTTGCCGGGAGTCCACGCCGTACATGCCGTAGATGCGGCGGGCGTGCACCCGCTCTGCCTCGCCCTTGGCTCGGAAAGTTTTAGGCCCTACGCAAAGCCCGAAGAACGGGAACCCATGGAGCTTTTGAAGACGGCAAACGCCCTGCTAGGATTTAACCAGGTGAGCCTTACCAAGTACCTGATGATTGCCGCCAAAGAGGACAATCCAAAGCTGGACGTGAACAAGATCCCGGAGTTTTTCGGCCACATTCTGGAACGGCTCCGCACGGACAGGGATTTGCACTTTCAGACAGAAACTACCACGGACACGCTGGACTACACGGGAGGCGCCCTGAACCACGGTTCAAAACTGGTCATGGCAGCAGCGGGCCCGAAAATTCGCGAATTGCGAAACGACACCGCCGACCTGCAAAGCCTACGCCTACCCGCCTCTTTCGCCGAGCCCAAAATTGTAATGCCTGGAGTCGTTGTGCTGAAATGGAACAGCGACATGGCGGAATCTTTCGAGAGCGGAATTGCCGCCTTGCGGGATTCCCTTGCAAACTGGAATTTCCGCGAAAACTACCCATGGGTAAGCATCGTAGATGACACTTCTACATTGGGCATAGATAATCCGCAAACCAACCTCCAAGATTTCTTGTGGCTGACCTTTACCCGGTCGGACCCGGCCAGGGATTTGTACGGTCTGAACGAGCGTTACGTCCACAAGCACTGGGCCTGCGAGCCCCCCCTGATCGTGGACGCACGAATCAAGCCCCACCACCAGAAAGCCATTACCTTCAACAAAGCCGTCAGGGAAACGGCCCTAAAAAAGTTGCAGGGTATTCTGTAGGAGCAACCGTGTCCAGGACTTTGCGCAACCTTTTGAATGTTTGGACAATCCTAGCAACGACGCTAGCCGTTTCTGCCTTTGCCCACGGGCGGTGCGGCACCATGCAGGCAGTAGAAAGTTGGATAGAGAACAAGGGAAAGGTCACGACCGCAGCAACAACCACGCAGGGTTCCTGCGAAGTCGAGGATTACTACGACTCCGTCTATTCCAAGACTACCTCCCATTTCCAGATTTTCTATGTACTGAACGGGCCTCATGCCGCTACGGAAAAATTCGTAGACAGCCTGGCCGTCAACCTGGAAAAAGCCTGGGACCTGCATATTTCCAAAAATAAAATGCTGGTTCCAAAAGGCAGGGACACCACCGTCCATTACCAAAAGCCCGTTAAGTCCGGACTCTACGGAGTCGAAGTCTTGGAACTGAACCTTGTTCGCAATCCCAAAACCGTTCACGGCAGCTCCGGATTTTGCGAAGATTGCTTTGCCGTCACGAATTTCTCCGGCAGAAACAACTGGCAGACTTCGGAGCTTATGATTGACAACGATTTTATGGTCGTTGACTTGTTCAATCCCGAATACGCCAGCCTGGATGTAGGCGGAAAGAAATGTAAATACTGGAAATCCACAAAGCCGATTATCCACGCCACCGAAAAATATTCCTACGCCGAAAAATGGGACAAGGCCATCCGCGTCACGGCATTCCACGAACTGTACCACGCCATCCAAGTCCGCTACCTGAGCCCTTACGAGCACATGAATTTCTGGTTCGAGGCTTCTGCCACCGGCATGGAAGAGGTGGGGGCCCCAGAAGTGAACGACTATGTCCGTTATATTCCCGAGTTCCTGGATCAGACCGGAACCCCACTTGACCAAAATACGGCCATCTACGGAGCCTCCCTGTTTTTCCTGTACCTCCACAATCGTGTAGATTCCCTCTTTGACAAGTCCATCTGGGAAAACTTCTCCAAAAATCCTGAAGGTTCTTTCCGGCAACAGTACACAAGTGCTGTCGAGGCCCGCAAGAAAAATCCGCAAGACGTTTTTCAAGACTTTGCGGAGCGCCTCGCCTATTCCGGCAAGAACAGCAAGGCCGTAGATTCCAGCGCCTGGTTTTCTGCAGATCAGCCTCTCTGGAAAACGGTTCCCTACATTTATAGCACCGAAGGATTCAGGCCCGATTCCTCCATATTCGCCTACAATTACTACGGAGCCGGTTTTCCGGCTCTCGAAAACTACGCCGGCAAGGCTTCTGTGCTGCTGTTCAAGGACGGCCATGCCAGCCTGCGGAAAATCTCTAGCATAAACACCCTGGATTCACTGCGAACCGAAAGCTTCGCCGCCGATTCCATCATCTGGATTTTCAGCCGTTTCGAAAACCCCTCTCCCCTGCCCGGGAAACTAGCCTCAAAACCCCTGCGGGCCTACCCAACCCCCTGGCGGCACGGAAACCTTTGTTTTGCCCCGCTGCCACTGGACAAAAAATTCATTGAAGTCCGTAACCGCAGGGGCGACTTGATTTTCCGCGAAAAATACGACAGCGAGACCCTCTGTTTAGACGAGAACTTTATAAAATCCAAGATGGTTCCAGGAGTTTACCGCTATAGGGCGGGCTCCAGCGGCAAAACCAAGGATTTAATGATTATCTATTAATGCCTAATTTCTAAATTTGAACGCGATGACTATAGACGAAATCGAAAAGGAACTGCGGAAAGACGCACAGGAACTTGTAAAGCGGGAGCCCCTTTCCCGCCTGATGCTAGAAGAACAAATCCTGAGCCGCAAGAATTTTGCGGAAATGCTTTCGGTAACGCTTGCCTGCCAGCTGGCGGGAGAAGTCATTGACCGAACTGAGCTGGAAAAGATTTTCAACGAACTGTACGTCAAGCATCCGGAACTTTTGGACGATGCCGTACACGATTTGCGGGCCACCGTACTTCGCGACCCCGCCTGCACCGGATATCTGGAACCGCTTCTGCTTTTCAAGGGTTTTCAGGGTTTGCAAGCCTACCGCGTAGCACATGTGCTCTGGGAAGAAGACCGTCAGTTCCCGGCCAAGATGCTCCAGAACATCATCAGCCGCAAGTTCGGCATGGATTTCCACCCGGCGGCAAAGATTGGCCACGGAATTCTTGTTGATCACGCCACCAATATCGTCATCGGCGAGACCGCCGTAGTCGGGAACAACGTGAGCTTTTTGCATGGAGTGACCCTGGGCGGTACCGGCAACGAAGTCGGAGACCGTCATCCGAAAATCGGAAACGGCGTGATGCTTGGAGCCCACGCTCAGCTTTTAGGGAACATCCACATCGGCGACTGCGCAAAAATTGGCGCCGGTGCGGTGGTGCTGACCGACGTGCCTCCTCACACCACCTACGCAGGGGTCCCTGCCGTAGAAGTGGGCCACCCCGACGACGAGACGCCCAGCTTCAACATGCAGCAGGACTTTACGCGGGACTGTAAATAGAGCTTAGAGACTAGGATCTAGTGGCTAGAGCAAACTCCAACAAGATCAAGTTCATTAGCGAAACTCTAGATGAGTTGTTTCCGAACCCGCCCATTCCGCTGGATTTCAAAAGCCCATACACATTACTGGTGGCGGTAGTGCTCAGCGCCCAGTGTACCGACGTACGGGTAAACCAGGTAACCAAGGTTCTTTTCAAGGAAGCCAGCACTCCTTCCGCCATGGTCAAGCTGGGCGTGAAACGCATCGCCGAAATCATCAAGCCCTGCGGTTTTTTCAACACCAAGAGCGTGAACATTTTCAACCTATCCAAGGCCCTGATAGAAAAATACAAGGGAAAAGTCCCCTGCACCTTTGAAGAACTGGAAGCCCTGCCCGGCGTAGGCCACAAGACCGCAAGCGTGGTCATGAGCCACGCCTACAAGATTCCCGCATTCCCGGTGGATACGCATATCCACCGTCTGGCAGAGCGCTGGGGTCTAAGCGACGGCAGTACCGTTGAACAGACCGAGAAAGACCTGAAGAAAATCTTCCCCGAAAACGAATGGGAAAAACGCCACCTGCAGATTATCTACTACGGACGAACCTATTGCAAGGCCCGTGGACACAAGGTGGAAAACTGCCCTATATGTGCGACCGTCCATGCTAAATTCGGGAACAGTGTCACAAAAGCTAAAACTTGAAGTTTCTAATCCATTCTCGCTGGTGGAATACGGACACACCTGCCTGAACTAGCTTGCGGGCGATTTTTTTGCCGGCATCGGTGGCCATCTTTTCTTCCATGGGGTAAATCCCTACACGGCCCAAATCCAGACGATCCGCATCAAAGCAGGTATCTACGGTAATATCTCCCGTTTGCCGCTCCGTGGTATGCAAGCGGCAAGCCATGCGGAGTTTTTCCAGCCGTTCCGCGTCCAGTTCGAACCGTTTTTCGGCGATGCACCGGTCTATAAATTCAACCGCCCGGGGGCCATGTTCGCCATCGTAGGCGTCGTCCATTCGCCTGCAATCATGGAACAGGGCAAAAAGCCGAACCACCGTAATGTCCGCCCCCGTCTTGGAAGCCAGCAACAGCCCATTGAACTCCACTTGGTGCCAATGTTCCAGCCCATGGTAGGTCGAATCATACAGGCGTTCTGCAAAGGCGTAATCTAGAAGTCCGGTAAAGTCAAGCATGGGTTAGGGATTAGGATCTAGGGGTTAGGTAGTAGGTTACAGGCTGTAGGTATTAGGGTTGCAGGTTGCAAGAGGTTCGGGGTTCGAGGCTTGTGTAGGTCTCATAAATTTACCTACATTTCTGTCAAATGTCCACCGTTATCCTTTTCAACAAGCCCTACGGAGTGCTGAGCCAGTTCACTCCCGAAGCAGGCCACCCTGCCCTGGACACCTTCGGATTCCCTGCCGGTGTTTATGCGGCTGGCAGGCTGGACCACGACAGCGAAGGGGCCCTGCTCCTGACGGACAACGGCAAGCTTATCAAAAAACTCCTGGATCCGGAATTCGAACACCCCCGGACCTACCTGGCCCAGGTCGACGGGCAAATTACCGAGGATGCCATCAGGCAACTGGCCAAGGGCGTCACCATCAAGGGATACCATACCAAGCCCTGCAAGGCCGAAATTGCCACCGAGCCGGACTGGCTCTGGCCCCGGAACCCGCCAGTGCGGTTCCGGGCAAACATTCCCACCAGCTGGGTGCAGCTGACCCTTATCGAGGGCAAGAACCGTCAGGTGCGGCACATGACCGCCGCCGTCGGGTTTCCGACACTTCGGTTAATCCGTATAAAAATCGGGAATATCGACCTTGGCGATTTACAGCCCGGACAGTGGCGACAAATCACGACCCCTATCCTAGGGTAACCTTTTCCCAGGCCTTACTTTCCTTGAAAAGTCCAAGGATTTCCCCGTCCAAGTCACCCGCTTTCACCATGCTTTCCAAAATGGAAAATGCCTTTTCTATAGGCATGGGCCTCTTGTAGGGGCGGTCCTTTGCCGTCAGGGCTTCAAAGATATCCAAGATGGTCAATAGGCGGACTTCTTTTGGAATCTGCTCACCGCTCAAATGGTACGGATAGCCCCGTCCACTTAAGAGTTCATGATGTTCAGAGGCCCATATCGGCACGTGACAATATTCGTTAGGGAACTGAATTTGGTCAAGGATTCTCCCAGTCACAACCGCATGGCTCTGGATAACAGCACGCTCCCTGTCATTCAGCGTTCCTTTTCGGATAGAAAGATTTTCAATTTCTTCTTCCGTCAAAACAGGCTTTTCTTCTCCGCTTTCATCATGGTACTTTTCCACCATGATTTTTTTCAGAAGCTCCAACTTTTCATCGGGCACAAACTCCGCACGATTGATGCGACGAATTTCGTCCAAAGCAACATCCCGATCCTTCTTGCGGACTTCCTTTTCTTCGGCGGTAATTTCTCCCCGGTATACGGCAATTTCATCCAGCAGGGAAATCTTGACAAACCGGTCCTCGATTACCTTCATCTGGGCGCCCAGCTTGCTTTCCTTGTCCATGATTTCTAGAGGCACGGCAAGCTTACCTACATCGTGGAGCCAGACACTCATGAGAAAACTGCGGCGACGAGATTCCTCAAATTTCCAAGGATGGTCCGTCTTGTCCAACCAATCCAAAAAACTTTCGGCAATCTGGACCATATTACGAGTATGGTTTGCCGTATAAGAAGATCGTTCGTCGATAGCCTGAGAAAGTGTCCGGACCACGGAGTCCAGCAACCGCTGGGTCTGTTCTGCGGCGCGGGCTTTCTGCTCTACAAATTCCGTCACATCTCCAATCACCACAATGACCCCAACCTTCTTCCCATTTTCACGAAGAATGGAGGCAATCATGTGCAATTGGATGATTTTTCCATTGGCACAGTATGGAACAAGGCCTTCATGTACAGCGCCATCCTTGTCATAAATAGCATCCATAATGGTCTGGTTGAACTCGTCATTGATTTCGGAACCAAAGAAGGCGGCCACCACGGACTTGCCTTCTAGCTGGTCCCTTGTCTTTTTGAGAATCATCTCTGTGGCGTTGTTCACATAGCTGATGACACCCTCGCAATTGACGGCAATCACCCCCTCCATCATGTCCTTGACGATGATGTCACTGATTTGCGAATGAATTTTTCCTTCCATAACCAGACCCGACTTACTTTAAGCTAAAAGGCCTTCTTTACCACGATGTCTACTTGTCCACCCTGCAGGGCCACCACCACGTCATCGGCCAGATTTGCCACAATGGACTTTTCCAGTTCGTCCCAAGTTTCGCCCTTGGCCTTCTTAGCGCCTTCACGGTAAGCATTGAGAGTCCACAGAGGGTCGGCAAGGCTGACCACCGAGGGTGTTCCCGGGATATAGAAAGTTTCGGACATACTGGCGCTTCTTTCGTAATCAACCAACATAAACTCAGCAGCCAGGCGAATTTTGGCCATAATACCTACGGCAGCGGCATTGGTCTTGGATGTCGAAACATCCAACAACTTTTCACGGCGTTCCGCGGTCAGGAGTTGGTTCGGGCGCAAGGTCACATGAAGTTCAAAACTCTTACCTTCGCTTTCTACCCAGAACTTGCCCTCCGAAAAACGAAGCAGTGCCGGAAGCATTTCCACCAGCTCTTCGGCCAACAGACGAAGGCGGTAGGTTTCCTTCTTGTCCAGTTCCCTATAGGTGGCGGACTTGACCGTTTCTTTCAGTACGGTTTTAAGGTCGGTGGCATTGACGGAAAGCTCGCAAACATCGGATTTCATGGGAACCCTCTCTAATATAAAACAACACCTTAAAAATAACATTCCTCAAAAGAAAAACAATTCATTTTTCATACATAACGGGCAAATTGGGATTTTTTGTTTATATTCCTTTATGGAGGTGTATATGGGGTTTTCAAAAGACAGCTATTTAAGTCGCTTTTGGCGTTACTTTATCCTAGCAGGGGTTTCTTTTTCCTTCGCCCAAGACGTTTTCATCACGGTGGACCAGTTCGGCTACCGCCCTTCGGCAAAGAAGGTTGCCGTGCTCCGGTCCCCGGAAAGAGGGTTTGACGCATCCCTATCCTACGCCCCCGGAACCACCATGGAAGTGGTAGATTCTGCTACATCGAAGGTGGTATTTTCAGGCGCCCCCGTCGCCTTTCAAGAAGGAGCCATCGACACGGCCTCGGGCGACAAAATCTGGTGGTTCGACTTTTCCAGTGTCACTACGCCAGGCACCTACTACGTGCGGGACAAGTCCGACAACCTTAAGCAATCCTTCTATTTCCGTATCAAGGACGACGTTTACAACGACCTCTTGAAGGCCGCCATGCGCATGATGTTTTACCAACGGGTCGGCATGGCAAAAGAGGCCAAGTACGCAGGCAAGGAATGGGCCGACGCCATCAACCACGAGCAGGACAAGCACGCCCGTCTGTTTACGGACAGCACCAACGCAGCCACCGAACGAGATGTAAGCGGAGGCTGGTTCGATGCCGGCGACTTCAACAAGTACACCATCTGGAACGGCAACTATATCGAGATACTCTTGCGGGCCTATCTCGAAAAGCCAAAGGCCTTTACCGACGACTACAACATCCCCGAATCCGGGAACGGCATCCCCGATATCCTGGACGAGGTCAAGTGGGGCATGGATCACCTGCTCCGCATGCAGAATACAGACGGTTCCGTCCTCTCTGTCGTCGACGAAGATCACGTCTCGCCGCCCTCGGCCGCAAAAGGGCGAAGCTACTACGGAGCGCCCAACGCCATGTCGGCCTACTCCGCAGCCAAGGCCTTCGCCCTGGGTTCAATCGTCGCCGACAAACGTGGGAATACCACCTATGCAGCCACACTGAAAGATGCTGCCCAACGCGCATTCAAATGGGCCGAAGCCCACCCGGATTCTTTGTTCTACAACAACAGAGCCGAATACGGAACCAAGGACCTGGCCGCAGGCCAACAAGAAATCGACACCAACTATGTGACAGGAGCACGCTTCGTAGTAAAAGTAGCCGCGGACTTTGCCATGTACGAAATGACCGAAGACCCCAAGTACCTAAAGCGTTTCGAAGGCGCAACCGACAGTCTACCCCTAATGCGCCAGTACGGCAGTTGGGCCCTGGACCAATACCGCATCGCCCACGACCTACTCTACCTGCTTTACCTGGGGTATAAAGACGCCAACGCAGAAACAAAAAGTCTTGTACAAGAGCGTTTCGTGTCGGTATTCAAGGCTAGCAACTACATCGTCGATGGATTAGGCAAGGACGGTTACCGGGCCTACATTCGCGATTACAACTGGGGTTCCAACTCCGCCAAGGCATCGAGCGGACTTCTCTACGAAAAAATGGAAAACCACGATGCCGCCGAAGACTACCTGCACTACCTGCACGGCGTAAACCCCTTCGGCATGGTGTACCTTTCCAACATGAAAAGCTACGGGGCAGAAAAAAGCGTCACCGCCTTTTATCATGGCTGGTTTAATGACGAAAATCCTGCGCCCGGGTACCTGGTAGGAGGCGCCAATTCCCGTTACACCTGGGCGGATTGCTGCAAGCAATACGATGCCGACCATTCTGCCAAGGGCTGCGGAAGCGCAAGCAACAACGCCCTCTGCTATGCGGTTTCTATCCCTGTAGGGGAGCCCCACGAAAAGATGTACAGCAACATCAACAGTGGCTGGCCCATCGACTCCTGGGAACTCACGGAACCGAGTCTCGGCTACCAGACCTACTACATCCGCTTGATTTCCCATTTCGTTCAAGAAAAGGGCGTGGATATCGGCGAAAAATTTCCAAGCGCCATCAAGAAGCCCGTAATGACATCGAAAAGCCATTCTGCTTTCGATGTCACTTCTATACACAACGCCCTCCTGATAAGCTCGCCGCAAGAAGCCCCCATCAACATCTGCATTTTTGACATGCAGGGCAACAGGGTAAAAACAGTACAAATAAGCATCCGCGGGACTCAAAAAGTATCGCTTGAAGCACTACCTCAAGGCTACTACATCGCCCGCATAGCAAACGGGAATGCCACAAAGAGCATTCCTATCGCCATTAGGTAACACTTAAGCGTTTTGTTATGACAAAAATCCCGCCGGTTATTCCGACGGGATTTTTCTTTTGGCCAGGTTCCTTCGGCCTCTGGCCTCAGGATGACCCTATATTAGAGCAAGTCCTTGAAGAAGTCGTTGCCCTTGTCATCGACGAGGATGAAGGCCGGGAAGTCCTTGATGGTAATCTTGCGGATGGCTTCCATACCCAGCTCCGGGAAGGCCACGATGTCGTTGCTCAGGATGTTCTGTTCGGCAAGGATAGCCGCCGGGCCGCCGATAGAACCGAGATAGAAGCCGCCGTACTTGTGGCAAGCGTCGGTCACATCCTGGCTGCGGTTGCCCTTCGCCACCATGATCATAGAAGCTCCCTTGCTCTGGAAGCGCATCACGTAGGGGTCCATACGACCAGCGGTCGTGGGGCCAAAGCTTCCGGTGGGCATGCCTTCCGGCGTCTTGGCCGGGCCGGCGTAGTAAATCGGGTGGTTACTCACCACTTCGAGCACGGTCTTCTCGATATCGGTAAGGGCCTCGCCCTTTTCCTGCTTGTCGAAGATTTCGGCAATCTTGGCGTGAGCCATGTCGCGGGCCACAATCATGGTGCCCTTCAAATTCAGGCGTGTCTTGACCGGGTACTTGGTGAGTTCGGCGAGCACGTCCTTCATGGGGCGGTCAAGGTCGATTTCTACCGCCGGAGCCATGTTCACGGCATCGCCCTTGGGCAGGTACTGTTCCGGATGGTGTTCCATCTTCTCGAGCCAGAGGCCGTTCTCGTCAATCTTTGCCTTGATGTTGCGGTCGGCAGAGCAAGAGACACCGATAGAGACCGGGCAGCTAGCCGCATGGCGCGGGCAGCGGATCACGCGCACGTCGTGCACAAAATACTTGCCGCCGAACTGGGCGCCGATGCCCGTCTTCTGGCAGATGTGCAGAACCTTTTCTTCCATTTCCACGTCGCGGAACATGCGTCCGCCTTCAGAACCGGTGGTCGGAAGGTCATCCAGGTAGCCGCAGCTGGCGAGCTTCACGGTGTGGGTGTTCATTTCGGCAGAAGTTCCGCCAATCACGATGGCCAGGTGGTACGGGGGGCATGCCGCCGTACCCAAAGTCTTTACTTTGTCCGAAATAAACTTCTCAAGAGACTTGGGGTTGAGGAGCGCCTTGGTCATGGGCCAGTAGTAAGTCTTGTTGGCAGAGCCGCCGCCCTTGGCGACGAACAGGAACTTGAGGTCAGCCCCTTCTTCGGCGTGGATGTCAATCTGGGCGGGCAAGTTGCAAGCCGTATTCTTCTCCTCGTACATGGTGAGGGGGGCAATCTGGCTGTAGCGCAGGTTCTTGCCGGTGTAGGCGTTGTAGATACCTTCAGAAATCGCTTTCGCGTCGTCGGCGCCGGTCCAGACCTGCTGGCCCTTGTGGCAAATACAGATGGCAGTGCCAGTGTCCTGGCAGAACGGGAGAATTCCCTTGGCGGCCACGCAGGCGTTCTTCAAAAGCGTGAGGGCCACGAACTTGTCGTTGTCCGATGCCTCCGGGTCCTGCAAAATCTTCGCCACCTTCTGGGTGTGGGCCGGGCGGAGCCTGAAGCTCACTTCCTCGAATGCCGCCTGGGCGATCTTGGTCAGCGCCTCGGGGGCGACCTTCAAAATCTTCTTGCCTTCGAACTCGGCGACGGAAATGCCGTCCTTGCCGAGGTTCACGTATTCAGTCTTGTCTTCGCCGTGCTGCACGGTCGCTTCGTATTTGAATGCCATAGTAGTTTAGGGGTTAGGGGTTAGGATCTAGGGGTTAGGGGTTACGGGGAAAGCCTTCCCCTCGCTCCATAATAGCCGACTTGAGTCGTCCATTATTTCGCTACCCCTTCTAGCGGGCTTCAGTCGCCAGCCCGCAACGCCTGGCTTACAGTTCATATATTACAAGATAAAATTTCCATGCCCAAATGGAGCGTTTTCGGCTCTTTTAGGCCGCAATAATCAGCAAAAAAGCGACAAAAGGATAAAAAAAGCGGACAAAATGATTTTTTTTGAAAAAAAATGAGCAAATCGGACAAAGAAGTGCTATTTTTAGAGCGTTAAAGTTTAAACATAGAGAGGATTACTATGAAGATTAAGAATCTGTTGCTGGCAACCATGCTGGCTTCTGCCGTTGCCTTTGCTGCCGATGCCGCAAAGCCTGCCGCCGCAGCCCCCGCTGCCGCTCCTGCAAAGACCGAAGCCGCCGCACCGGCTGCTGAAGCCGCCGCTCCTGCAGCTGCTGCTCCTGCTGAGGCCGCACCGGCACCCGCTGCCGAAGCTGCTCCTGCTGCCGCACCTGCCGAAGCCGCTGCCGCTCCTGCCGCAGCCCCTGCTGATTCTGCTGCTCAGCCTGCTGCCGATGCCGCTGCCGCTCCTGCCGCAGTCCCTGCTGATTCCGCCGCTCAGCCTGCTGAAGCAGCCGCACCCGCCGACTCCGCTGCCGCCGCTCCGGCTGAAGCCGTAGCCGCCGCAGATACCGCCAAGGCCGACTCCGCCGAAGTGCTGGAAGCCAAGACCGAAGAAGCTCCGGTTGACAGTGCAGCCCTCGCCCAGTCCGAAGCCGACAAGAAGGCCGCCGAAGAAGCCGCCAAGGCCGAAGCCGCTGCTCCTTCTGAGTCTACCGCTTCTGCCAAGTCCTCCATCATGGAAAACCCCTGGGAATTCCTGATTGTCTCCGCCGCCTTCGTGGCATCCGTGCTGGTGATTATCTTCACCGGGGACTGATACTGACCGCTCGTTCGTCTTTTTGAGCGAAGTTCCTCCGGAATCTCACTCGCTCCCACCTAAAGGTG
>DGRZ01000112.1 GCA_002391195.1 Fibrobacter sp. UBA4375
TCTTGCACGAAATCGCCCGCACCGAAGCTGATGACTTGGGCGAGGCCATCAAGAAGGCCATCACGAAATTTACGGGCAGCTTCTGCCTCGTGTTCATCAGCAAGGACACCATGTACGTGGCCCGCGACGGCTTCGGCTTCCGTCCGCTTTCTATCGCCCGTATGGGCAAGGCCTGGTGCGTGGCCTCTGAGACTTGCGCCTTTGATCTTTTGGGGGCGAACTACGTTCGCGATATCCAGCCTGGCGAATTCCTGACTATTACCCAGAACGGTCTCCACTCCGAACGCTTTACTCACAAGGACCGTCTCGCGCATTGCATCTTTGAGTACATCTACTTCAGCCGTCCCGATTCCAAGATTTTTGAACAGAGCTGCGACAAGATCCGCCGCAAGATGGGCAAGCAGCTGGCGAAGGAATGCCCCGTTGATGCAGACATTGTGATTTCTGTTCCCGACAGCGCCACTACCGCGGCCCTTGGCTATGCTCAGGCTAGCGGCATCCGCTTCGAGATTGGGCTTCTCCGTAACCACTATGTAGGCCGCACCTTTATTGACCCCACGCAGAATGTGCGTGAACAGAAGGTCAAGCTCAAGTTCAACCCCATCGAGGGAGTACTCAAGAACAAGCGGGTCTGCGTGGTAGAAGACTCCATTGTTCGCGGCACCACGCTGAAGATTCTCTCCCGCATGCTCCGTGACGCGGGTGCTCTTGAGGTTCATATCCGCATCGCATCGCCTCCGGTGGCACACCCCTGCTTCTTTGGCATGGATTTCCCCAGCCAGGGCGAACTGGCCGCAAGTTCCATGACTCCTGACGAAATCGCCAAGATGCTTGGCGTCGAAAGCTTAGGCTACCTGAGCGTCGAAGGCATGAAGGAATGTACCGGCGAGGGCGAGAACTACTGCGCCGCCTGCTTCGACAACGACTATCCCGACTACATCGGCACCGACACCAAGAAAACCCGCTGCGGTTAGGGATGTTTTGTCCGTAGTGTGGTTTGTCTAACCGCATTTTTTTTACATTTGGGGGCGATGAAAGCCTTGTTACGCATTTTTTGCGCCCTGGTGCTGCTCACCGTAGCGGCATGTGATTTGATGCGCGAAAAGAATGACCCCGTGGTGGTTTCCGTGGGGGACTCGAGACTCTACCTTTCGGACATCGTGAAGCAGGCCCCGGAGTGGGAATCCTGGACGGACAGGGAACGCCTCGCTTTCCTGGAACGCTGGATTGACGAAGAGACCATGTTCCAGGAGGCCCAGCTGAAGGGTATCGACAAGGACCCCGTACTTTCGATGCAGATCGAACAGACGATGCGAAAGATGGTAGTGGACCGCTTTTTGCAGGGCTTCGAGGACACCATGGTAGTAAGCGATGCTGAACGTATCGACTACTACAATGCTCACAAGGAGCAGTACCTGCGGGGCACGACCCGGATTTCGGGAGCCCAGCTGTTCTTTAAGGACTGGACCTCGGCCGATACCTATTACAAGGGCCACAAGGCTCTGGAATATGATTCCCTGCCTGCGGAGCATTACCTGGTCAAGAAGATTGAGCCTTTTGACTCCCTGGCCGAGACTCCGGATTCTTGCATGATAGCCGATATCCGCGAGGTGACGGTAGGCAAGCTTTCGCCCATGAAGGTGTGTTCGGGGGCGCTGAAGATGGTGGTGGTGACCCAGAAGCTGGATTCCGCCGATATTCTGCCCTACGACGAGGTGGCGGAGACGGTGGCGACCCAGGCGTGGCTCGAGCACCGCAAGGCCGTACGTGAACGTTTGAAAAAAGAATGGAAAATGTCCCGCCCGATTTTCTCTCAGACGGACGTTTTTTCCAAGAAGGATAAGTGATGACGAATGTCAAGAACCTTGTGTGTTTTGTCTGCCTGTTTGCCGCCTCCCTGTGGGCCGCTCCCGTGTTGATGGAGGGTGTTGCCGCAGTGGTAGATGGCAAGCCTATTATGCGTTCGGAGTTCCTGAATAACCTTTACCAGTTCCAGGAGACCCCCGAGGGTTCCGCTATGACGGAACAGCAGCAGAAGGAATATGTGCTGGATCAGATGATCGAAGAGAAGGTGCTGCTTTCTCGCATTGACCGCGACTCTATTGTGGTGACCGATGCCGAGGTGGACCAGCGCGTGAACGCCCACCTGGCCCAGCTGGCGGGCAGTCAGAATATTGACCTTGCCACTCTTGAAAAGGCTATTCGTGCCCAGCTAGGGCTCAGCATGGCCCAGTACAGGGATCGCCTTTCTAAGCAGATCCGTAGCCATATCGAACTTATGAAGGTTCGTCAGCGCCATGTGGGTGCGATAAGTCCCACCAAGAAAGAGGTGGACGCTTTTTACAAGGCTTACAAGGATTCTATTCCGCCCCAGTACAACTGCGTTCTTTTGAGCCACATTCAGATGACCATTCACCCTGATACAGCCATTGTGGATTCTGTGAAGAAGGTGGCCGAGGCTTTGATTGACAGCTTGAACCTGGGCATGAACTTTGAACTGCTTGCGAAGAACCACTCTCAGGACACTTCTGCCATAAAGGGCGGTGACCTGGGTTACTTTAAGCGTGGACTTTTGGACCCTGCTTTCGAGCGAGCTCTGGACCAGCTGAAGAATGGTCAGTATTCCGCTATCCCTGTGAAGACGGACTTGGGCTGGCACATTGTGCGTGTGCTGGGCCGTAAAGAAGACGGTGTGCGCTCTGCCCACATTCTGCTCCGTACGATTCCTACCGCAGCAGATACCGCGGCGGTAATCCAGAGGGCTGATTCTCTGCAGAAGTCCCTGAAGACTAAGGAAGAATTTAGCGTTGCCGCCAAGAAGTTCAGCGAGGACAAGTCCAGCAACTTCCAGGGTGGCTTGCTGGGTTGGTTCCAGCGTAACGAGATGGAGCCTGCCTACGTGGAGCCTGTGGCTGGGTTGGACGTGGGGGAGGTGTCGGAACCTGTGCTGATCGACGGGGCCTATCATCTGTTCCGCCTGGACGATTCACGGCAGATTCGTGAGCTGAACCTCGAAGAAGATTACGGAAAGATTGAAGCCTTTGCGGCATCTCACCTGGAAAATGAAAAACTGAAGACCCTCATCAAGAAGTGGCGGCAGGAAGTCCACGTGGACATCCGCATGACGGAATAGGTTTGCTTTAGGATACGATCGTTTTAGGATATGAGAGGCCGCGGACATGATTCACTTTACCCATGTGACGAAATCTTACGAGAAGGACTGGAAGGCCCTCAACAACGTGACGTTCCGTATCAACAAGGGCGAATTTGTGTTTCTGACGGGGCATTCCGGTGCGGGCAAGTCTACCGTGCTGAAGCTAATTTACATGGATGAACGGCCCGACGAGGAACGTGGCGGTCAGGTCATGGTGAAGTTCACCGGCGACACTGTTTACGATAGCAAGACCACTCCCGAGAAGAAAATCCAGGCGCTTCGCCGCAAGATGGGAATCATCTTCCAGGATTTCAAGCTTTTGCCCGACCGAAACGTCTTCGATAATGTGGCGCTGGCCCTTCGCATTGTGGGTACTCCCGCCAGTAAGATCAACGCTGCTGTCTTTGATGCCTTGGCCCTGGTGGGAATCAGCCAGAAGCGTTTTGCTATGCCCTACACCCTTTCTGGCGGAGAACAGCAGCGTGTGGCTATCGCCCGTGCCATGGTCCACAACCCTTACCTGCTTTTGGCTGACGAACCTACGGGAAACTTGGACCCTGCCAACGCTGAAGACGTATTCCGCATTTTCAAGGAAATCAACGCCCGCGGCACCACCGTGGTGATGGCGACCCATAACCCCGATTTCTACTTGAATAGCCCCTTCCGCCGCCTGGTACTGGATCACGGCGAACTTTTGAACAGGGATATGATTTAGGGGCTAGGATCTAGGGGTTAGAATCTAGAGAGATGAGCGCGACTTTGTCGCAATGTGCGATGTGGAATGTGGGGCTCGAGTCGTGGCCCTAACGCATTTTTGGACTGGTGCGTTTTTTTTGTTACGCACCGCTCTGGTTATCCCTGTAAACGGAAACGACGGACTTTTTCGGTTCTCGACAGACGAAAATTCCTAAAATTTGGGCCATGAAATTTTCCATCCGGCACAATCACGTGGGTTACGAGCCCAAGGCACCGAAGGTGTTCTTGCTGGCCTGCGACACTCCGGAAAATCCCCTTAAGGAAATGTCCCCCTGGTTCCAGGTGATAGACGAGTCCGGTACCGTGGTGGCCGATGGCCAGATGTCCGAAAAAGGCGGCTGCAAGTACACCGATGAATTCCTTTGGCAGGGCGATTTTTCGCAAGTTGATCGCCTTGGAAAGTACAAGATTTCGGTGATGGACACCAAAGGCAACGCCCTCGCGGAATCTTTGAATTTCGAAATTTCGGATAGGATTATCGAGAGTCAGCTGGCCCTGACCCTCAAGTCTTTTTATTTCCAGCGCTCGGGCGTAGAACTGCCGGTTGACAAGGCTGGAAAATGGGCAAGGCCCGCCGCACACTTAGACGACCGTCTGGAATTTCACCCCAGCATGAACCGCTCGGGAACCTGGAACGCTCATGGCGGCTGGTATGATGCTGGCGACTATGGAAAGTACATTGTGAATGGGGGAGTGTCCCTTGGGACCTTGCTCCTGGCTGCCGAACTTGCGGGGGACCACGCTACGACCCGTACCGACGGGGGGCTTTTCCATGGCGGATCCTTCCGCATGAACCTTCTGGAAGAAATCCGTTTTGAACTGGATTTCTTTATGCGTATGCAAGACGACGACGGCGGCGTGTTTTTCAAGGTTTCGCCTATCCGTTGGGACGGCTTTGTTTCGCCGACCCAGTCCGACATGAATCAGAAACGCCAGATTCTAGGCAAGTCCACCACCTCGACGCTGAACTTTGCAGGCGTGATGGCCCATGCTCATCGGGTGTTCAGGCAGGCTTACCCTTCCTACGCCAAGACCTGCCTGGATGCCGCGCTCCGGGCTTACCGTTGGGCTCTAGAAAATCCCGAAGTGACTTATCCGCACAATACCGAAGGAAGCGGCGGCTATGGCGACGAACGTTACGACGACGAGTTTTTTTGGACCCGGGCCATGCTGTTCCGTGAGTTGTCCCAGGGGGCATCGCAGGCGTTTGAACAGCAGGGAATGTCCCGCGAAAGGCTTTTGCAGGAACTGGAATCGGACATGGAAAGGTGCCCGGTCCAGATGGGACTTTCCTGGCGTGATACAGACAACTTCGGCTGGATGGCCCTTGCCCTGCAGGATAGCGATTCCTCTATGCAGGCCAAGGCCCGCTGTGCTCTGGTAAGTGCCGCCGACGCTATCGTGGAACGCTGTTCCGCCGATGCTTACGGTCTTTCTCTGGAAAAGTTCGTGTGGGGCTCCAACGGTGAGATTGCAAACCACGGGCTCACCCTCCTGATTGCAAACCTCTGGAATCCGGATCCGCGCTATACGGAAATCGCCCGCGGTATGCTGGACTTTATTTACGGGAAAAATCCGGTGAGCCGTTGTTTCGTTACCGGTGCCGCCCACAGTTCTCCAAAATTTCCGCACCACCGCATTTGCCATTCCGATGGGGTGGAAGACCCGATTCCGGGTCTTGTGGTGGGCGGCATCAACGCCGACAGGCAGGACCTGCACCGTTTCCCGCATTATCCGGGCCCGCAGTCGGGACTTTCCTATACCGACGAGCGCTGTTCTTTTGCCAGCAACGAGACCGCCATCAACTGGAATGCTCCCTTGGTGGCCCTGCTGTCGCTATTGGCCTGATTCCCCGAAGCTCGAACCCCGAACTTCAAACCTTCTTTATTTCTCCGGACTTTAAATCGCCCAGGGTGTATTTGTCGAACTGGATGCGCATAAGGCGCATGACTTCGTAACCCAGGTGCGCCAGCATGCGGCGGATTTCACGGTTTTTGCCTTCGGATAGGGTGATTTCGAGCCAGCAGTTCTTTTCGCCTTCGTTGTGGAGCACAGCGCGTTCGGCGTGCATGAATTCTTCGCTCTCGCCGAAGATGCGGGGTGGCACGTTGAAGCCTTTTTCCATTTTCGCGAGGTCGTCGGCGGTGGGGTGGCCTTTGACCTGCACGCGGTAGATTTTCAAGTGGGATTGCTTGTGGATTCTATCGCCTGCGGCTCCAGAATGACAGCGGGTTTGACTCAGCAGTGCATCTGCCCATTGCGTGTCATTCGTGAACAGCAGCAAGCCTTCGCTGGCGGCGTCGAGGCGGCCCACCGGCGATATGTGCGGTACGGGCTTGCCGGGGAACATCTTGGAGTATTGCTCGCGGAACAAGTCCATCACGGTCTTGCGGCCCTTCTCGTCGCTTGCAGTAGTGACGATTCCGCGGGGTTTGTTCATGGCGAAATACACGAATTCGCTTGCGGTGACGGGCGCGCCGTCCACAAGGGTTTCATCGTTCTCGTAGGCAGGTGTTTCGGGGTCGCGCACGATTTTACCACGCAAAGAAACCCGGCCCTCGCGGACCAGGTTTTCTGCAATGCTACGGCTACAGAACCCGCGCTTCGAGATGACGCGGGCAACCCCGTGAGGCTTGATCCTGTTATTTTGATGGTTTGCACTCATCTAAATTGTCATGCCCGCCTCCGGGCGGGCACCTCCCTTTGTTGGTTTGAAATGGAGATTCCCGCCTTCGCGGGAATGACATAACCAGTGATTTACTTCCCGAGGTATGCCTTGATGTTTTTGAGGCATTTTGCGTTCTGCGCTTCGGTGCCGACGGTAATGCGGAGCACGTCGCCCATGGCAGGCTGCGGACGGATGATGGTGCCCTTCATCTGCAGGAACTTGAACGCGTCCATCGGGTCCTTGAAACCGCTCACGGCGATGAAGTTCGCGTGGCTGTCCACGTAGGGGAGGCCGAGTTCCTTGAAACCGGCCTTGAGCTGTTCGAGGCCCTTCTTGTTGATTTCGCGGACCTTGTTCACGAATTCCTGGTCGTCGATGGCGCCGATGGCGGCTGCCTGCGCGATGCTGTTCACGTTGAACGGTTCGCG
>DGRZ01000111.1 GCA_002391195.1 Fibrobacter sp. UBA4375
GTGATGATTATCGCACGCAAGTACAAGGCCCAATCCCTCGCCAAGGCCGAGGTCCACACCAACCACTAAATAAGCAACTGCCTGGATTCTATCGAACCTTCGGTTCTCCAGAATGACAGGCTCAAGGTAAACTATGGACAGAAGAGACTTTTTAAAAACCGCAGGCGCAGCAGCACTCGCTTCCGCCGTATTCACACCCGCTTTCGCGAAAGGGAAATCCATGGAACAGAAGGAACCCGGAAAGGACGTTTCCAACGTCTATTTCACCAAGGACCTGAGTGCAGCAGGCCTCATCAAGTTGTACAAGAAAATCAACGAGGGCATTACCGGACGTGTCGCCATCAAGCTCCACACCGGCGAAAAGAATGGCCCCAATATTCTGCCTCGCGAATGGGTCAAGGAATTCCAAGCACAGGTTCCCAACTCCAAGATTGTGGAGACCAACACCTGGTACGAAGGCGACCGGTACACCACCGAAGCTCACCGCGAAACCCTCAAGGTGAACGGCTGGACCTTCTGCGACGTGGATATCATGGACGAAGACGGCGAAGTGATGCTCCCCGTAAAGGACGGCCTCATCTTCAAGGAAATGTCCATGGGCGCACACATCAAGAATTACGATTCCATGATCGTGCTGACACACTTCAAGGGCCACGCCATGGGCGGCTTCGGCGGCTCCATGAAGAACATCGCTATCGGTTGCGCGGGCGGACGCCTAGGCAAGAAGATGATTCACGAATACGTGAAGGGCGGCCCCACCAAGATGGAAGCGGGCGGCACGGCAGGCTGGAAAACCAGCGGAGCCCTGTTCATGGAAACCATGGCCGATTCCGCGAAGGCCACCTGCGACTTTTTCAAGGGGCACATCTGCTTTATTAACGTGTTGCGCCGCATGTCCGTAGATTGCGACTGTGCAGGGCTTTCTGCAGCGGAACCCAAGTGCCGTGACATCGGCATTCTCGCCTCCACAGACATCGTGGCGGTGGACCAGGCCAGCGTTGACATGGTCTATAAGCTTCCGCCCAAGGAACTTCACGACCTCAAGGAACGCATCGAGACCCGCGAGGGCCTGCACCAGCTGCCCGCCATGGAAAAGTTGAAGATGGGTAACCGTAAATACAGGATTATCGAACTGTAGCCTAGTTCGCGATGGTGCCGTAGACAAATTCTCGTCACCGTCGCGGATTATGTTATATTTCTAGGAAAAGGCAGGTAAAATATGTCCCTTGGAATTCCAGAAATAATCCTGATTGTGGTCGTGGTGCTCCTTTTGTTCGGGGCAAAGCGCATTCCTGAACTTGCACGTTCCCTGGGTAAGGCCCAGAACGAGTACAAGAAGGCGAAAGAAGCCCTGAAGGAAGAAGCTGAAGACCTGCAGAAGACGGTGGAAAAAGCCGCAGAAAAGGAATGAGGTCGGCACTTCGTGCCTTTGGGGTATGAGGTTGTCAGGATTTCACTTATGAAAAGCTCAAAGTGAATGCCGAAGGCATGAACGACCTCACGCCTCACACCTCAAATCACTATGTCTACCAAGCAAGATCAAGAGGCTACGCTGATTTCGCATTTGGAAGCGCTCCGACGGGCGCTTTTGCGTTCTATTGTCGCCCTTGCCATCGGCATCGTGCCCCTGTTCCTTGTTTCACCCTACGTTCTGGACTGGTTCTGTAAGCAAATTGCCCTGCAGGGCGGCGTCACGCTCCACTACTTTTCCCCGATGGAAGTGTTCCTGCTGCAGCTCAAGATTTCTGCACTGCTGGACTGCGTGCTGTTTTCGCCCTACATCGCCTGGAACATGTGGCAGTTCGTGCTCCCCGCCCTATACGACAACGAAAAGCGCTTCATCCGCTCCATCGTGGCCATGACCAGCGGGCTGTTTATCGCGGGCGTCGCCTTCTGCCTTGTCGTCTGCTTCCCGCTGATTGTGCGGTTCGGCATGAGCTTTGCAAGCACGACCCTGCAACCCGTATTCGGCGTCTCTAACCTGGTAACACTCGCACTCTGGCTTTCGCTTGCGTTCGGATGCATGTTCCAGTTCCCGCTGGTGACCTACGCGCTTATCCGTGCGGATATCGTGAATTACGAGACCGTCTGCAGCAAGCGCCCCTACGTGGTGGTGGCAATCCTTGTGCTAGCGGCCCTCCTCACGCCCCCCGATGTTGTAAGCCAATTGTTGCTCGGAGTCCCGACGTACCTGCTATTTGAAGCAGGACTCTTGGCGGCCAGGCGCTTTCATGGGCGTTCCCCGGCTCATCGAGCCAAACCAATTACAAAAACGGATGTTACGAAAATTATCCAGCAGAAAAATAATTTTCCTACTAAATAATTTTAAAAATTTAGCAATTTATTGGGCGTTCCCCGGCCCCAACTTGTCATCCCCGCGAAGGCGGGGATCTCCCAGCGTCAGCCATGGGCCGGGGCGGGTGCTGCTCGCCTCTCGTCCCCCCGGACCTGATCCGGGGTCGGCTCATCGAGTCGCTTGCGCGTCTCGCCACCGCATGGCGGTGCGACGCCCCCTAACGCGATTTCAATGTGGAGTGTGGGGTGAGAAATGATAATTCGAAGGGATTAGTCAGAGTCCTTGACGCAACGAACCGAAAAGCCTTCTAGTTTCGTATAGTTATATGTATCTTTACCATACATGTAGGTATCAGTTCTACTTGTGTGACCAGCGGTCGGATAAACAACACCGTCTACACTAATTTCTCTTGGATAGTACCAAACAGTGAATTCGTTGAGTTGTTCAAAAGAATATACACCATTCCTCAAAGCCCTTACCCCAGCTCCAATGAGGCTATAGCCGGTAGTATTGTAGCCACCAAAGCCAAATGTAGAACGCACTCCTTCGACACTATGGGTATTTCCGTTACTATTGACAATGATATAAAAATCATTATAATTCAAAAGTCGCCAGTCATCAGGGCAAATTCCCTTATGATTCGGTTTAATGGAGTCGGCACAGCTCTTACTATTGCATTCGAACGGAAGGTTCATCATCTCCGCCCACTGGTAAAGTCCACCATAATAGTGGCAATTTAATGTATCATTGTCATAGCAATAGCGTTCGATTTTAGAATCATCTTTTTGATCCTTGAATCCACGAACCATTTCACCAACATTTAGGTTTTCCACCATCGCATAAATTGTTGCGTTTTTTCCAGACGTATCCTTGCCATCAAACTTCAAATACTTGTACGTTCTACCATTTCGTTTATCTGTAAATTCGAGACAACCTCCGTGGGCATTACAACTAAACGGCCACCATTCTGCATCTGTTCCCCAAGGATTCTGTTTACTACTTGACGATTGAACATCATTTGAACTAGAACTTGATTGTTTAACAGAAGAACTGCTGCTGGACTTGACACTCGATGAAGAGCTCACCGATGAACTGGACTTATCCTTACTACTGCTAGAAGATTCACCCGACTTCACAGAACTGGAACTCTTGGAATCAGAAGAAACTTTTGTTTCTTTTGCGGAACTGCTGGACACTTCGGCGGGCTCGGAACCCTTGACACTACTGGAAGACTTGTCTTTTTCCGTGGATTCATTTCCCGACGACTTCTTGTCAACAGAAGATGACGACTCATCCGAATCAGAAGTTTCTACCGATGAACTGGAAACACTTGTTTCATCGGAACTAGCCGACGACGAATCGTCACAAGCGGTCAGGGCGAAGAATGCCGCAAGCACCGCCACCCACAAGAAACCAAGACCCTTGACACACTTCATACCATTATCTCCTGTAAAAATTTTCACCACCCACAAACCAAGCAATGTGAAATATGGAATGTGGAATTTATACCGCAAAATCCATCATCAGACGGGGCTCAAGTTGCTCAATCTTGCAATCAAAAAGATTGTTTTTCTTGAACATTTTGTTCTTTTTAGAATTAGACATAGGAACCCCTTAGGAAATCTGTTTGTTGAAATTTTACTTACAATTACACTTCTATTAGTAATCTCTTACGCAGCGAACATAAAACCAATTATGATGCTTTATTGCTGCGGCATTTTGAGTGACATAGCTATCATTGACAGTAACTCGATACATTTTTTCACCATCCTGTTCTACAGGAAGAAAAAATGTTGCAAGTTTCCAGTTTTCCTTGTAGGTTTTCATTTGAAACAATACCGACAGACCTAATAGGTTCGCCCCCGACATATTTACTGGCCACCAGTTTACTTTCGAAGATAAAGCAAGTCCCCCTTTCGACGTGTAATTCTTCCATTCATAGGCGTTCATTATATGCCACCCCCCCGGACACAAGCCTTGATGAATTCTGTTATCACCACCTACGGTATCTTTCCAGAGTATGGAATCGTACTTGGCGGATAAACCCATCGCTTCGCTCCAGGTGTATCGCCCCCCCCAGCCGTTGTCGCAGAACCACTCGTCATTCAAGTCACAATACTTTTCCACCTTAGTGTCATCGTGTATTTTTATACTAGTATCAATCATCTCGCCGTAGTTTAAATTTTGGGCAAATACTTCGATCTTCTCGCCCTCAACAATTTTTCCATCCTCGTCATGCATGTTCAGAACAACAGTCCTGTAAACCTGATGATCCCTAGGATCTTCGAACTTCTTGTACGTAGCGTATTTCGTTTCAAACAGGCTATCCATCACTGGGTATTCTTTGGGTTTCTCCGCACATACAGTCGAGTCAATAGTCCACATCCAATCCTCACAACTAAAATAAACAGTACACAACCTATCGATAGTTGTTGTAGTTGCACCATTTTCACATTCATGATAAATATATGAACTACTACTTGACAAAGAATCGTCTCTCTTGGATGATGAACTAGCATCGTTTTTCTTACTAGACGAAGACAAGCTATTTGATTTAGCATCGCTTGAAGAATCTTTACTCTGATTATCAGAAGATTCAATCTTTTTAGCAGAGCTACTTGATTCGTCATCGCAATCCTTACATACTGAGGAAGACGACTCCACCGCCGCATTTTCATCCGGTCCATTGCTAGAAGCCGACGACGAATCGTCGCAAGCGGAAAGGGCGAAGAATGCCGCCAACAAGAAGATGGTTATGAGCCGGCCCTTCGGCAAGCTCAGGGAACTTGGAGCAATGAAATTTTTCATAAAACATCCCCGTCTATAGTTTATCCTATTAAATATAGGTAATGCCCCTGCCAAAGTCCATACCCCCCCCATTGCAAATTTTAGGAAACAATACAAAAGTCCAGAATAACGCAGAAAAACAACTTTTTCGAGGTTTTCCGTCAAAAATTTCCTATATGACTCAACCTGGAACATATAGGAGATTTTTGATGGAATGTCAACGAACAGTTCGTCGATAAAAATAACGCAGCATTTTCCCCTTTTGAGTTTAAAATTCAAAAGTTCCTGAAGCCTAGAAAACATGAGCCCTTCAAGATTCAGTACATTATTACCGGGCTAAAGTCAACACAAAATCCAACTTTTAGCCCACAAATATCACATTATCGGGCTAAAGTTTGCAAAAACTAGCAAGTTTAGCCCACTATTGGGCGTTCCCCGGCCCGGGGCGGGTGCTGCATCAAGGCCCCCTCGTTTTTCTGAGGGAGCCTTTTTGACGATATGTCCGTTTATTTCACGAAAACGGCGAGAAGTTTATGCGCCTCGTCGCCTTCGACAAAACGGATTTCACCTACGGTATGGTACTCGAATCCCGAGAACTGCTGCAGGTGCAGTGCCGCAAATTCGCGGTCCTGCGAATAGCAGAGATTCAGGCGGAAGTTCCCGTTGTCGCCTGTTTTCGGATGGCCATTTTTTTGAACGACCGCATCCAGGGCGCTTGGAGAAGCCTCGACAATTTCCTTGACCTTTTGGCCCTCCGTAGGGCTGTAGTCCAGGCATATTCCCACAACGGGCGAATTCGTCCTGGTGTAGGTAACATTGGTCTTGAAACCGAAAAACTTCTTTTCGGTCTTGATATAGGGCTTGTTGAAGAGGGCGTTAGCCATCTCCATCTTGGAAATATTTTCCATGTTCTTTCTCTTTTTTGAAATGAATGATGTCGCGCACCCGGTAAGGGCCGTGGCCATTTACTCGTGTTTAAGGCTTGGAGAAAGAACTTGCTAACAGAGCAT
>DGRZ01000010.1 GCA_002391195.1 Fibrobacter sp. UBA4375
GTAAATTCGCTCGCCGTAGCACTCGGCTTATCGTTTACCGCAGCAAGATTTACCGTCATGATGGCGGCACCCGAGGTGGAGTTCATCTCGTCACGAACCTTGAACTGGAAGGTGGTGGCAGGAGTCCCGAAATCATCCTTCTTGCCCGTGTACTTGAGGTCGCCGATGGAATCCACCGGAATGAACTGGCCCGCGGTAACATTGCCGCCCTTGTAAGTCAAAGTGCCCTTGTTCGGGAGCGTGGCCACAACTACGCCCGTTTCCGCGTAGTCCTTGCTCGAAGAGTACGCGAAGTCACTCTTCTTGAAAGTGTATGCCACGTCTTCGGTACCCGTCACGCTAGAAGCACCAGCAACCGGCGGGTTATTCGAATCGACAATTTTCAGCGTAAAGTGGCCTTCGCGCTTGTTGCCCGGAAGAACGGCACCCGTAAGGTTGAATATCTTCATGTGCAAATATTCTTCACCTTCAGCAAGGCCATCAATAAATACGTTCAGATAAGCCTTAAGCGAATCAGCCGGTACAAGATTTCCCGCCTCAATTCGCACATAGCCAGAATCGTGCGTGACAGTTATGTTGCGAGTACTATCTAGCTTGGTTACGCCATCATCCCCGTAAGTGTAGGTCCAGGTAGTATCGCGCCATTCACAAATCGGGAACGGGGCCTTCGTCGTCTTCTGGAAGTCCTCACGAATTGCCGTCGAAAGATCTAAATCGAAGCAGAAGTTAAAATCAACCGCCGTGTTAGTAACGGTATCGAGCGATATCGGAATTACCGCATCATCATTGTTTTCGGGGAACGCTCCGTTCTGGAGCACTTCCGGGTCTATATTCAGTATGGGTGGGTCAAACGGCACATAGCGGAAATCGCCCGCAACATTATAGTCGAACTTCAGGTTATTCGCAATAACCTGACCCGCCAACTTGAAGTGGCCGCCAATCTTGATGAGGCCCGTAGACATCCAGGAGCCCTGGAAACTGGCGCTAATCCAATAGCTCCAGTTGATGTCTTTCGTGGTATAGAACAGGAGGTTTCCTGCATAATCCTTGTTCGAAATGACATTTATCTTGTCAGCATCCGTGAATTCCCAGTTAGAACCATTCGCAGGCTGGTCAGGATATCCAGATTTGGATTGCGGTTCAGCAATGTCCCATTTCATGGTGGTTCTATCAAAACGGAGTCCTTCGTCTACATAGGCCACCACAATCTTCATGTCATTCGCAGAATTGCTAAAGTTGTAGCCGTCCCTTGAATAAATACGCGTCAGTTTGCCTCCCGGAGGCATCAAGACATACAGGACCTTTCCGGTGCTACCGCCAATCGTAAAGTTGGTAATATACTTATCAAAGGTTCCATAGTCATTTGTTTCTACGGAATCAGGCGGGACGTGGATAAAATAAACCTCATCCTTATAGTTGCTATTCATCGAGATGGCTTCAAAGCCTTCCCAAGAATCCGGTGCCGGCCATATAGGAACAGTCATCGTCTGTTCGACCATCGGAGCGACGGAAGCATCACATTGCGCATACGTTCCTTTTTTCTTAGACAATGTTGTAGAGTCATTATAGATGCCGCCTGTCAATATATTGTTCCAATAATTCAAGCTTCCATCATTGTACTGCTGAGTTATTTTTCCTTGTACGCACCAGTCGCCTTCCATCACATTGCCCGATGTTCCATTAACCTGCAAATTTCCCAAGACACGTACAGGTCCCATCGATATCGTATCATTTCTCGACGCACTAAAAACAAAGTCTCCACCAACGATAGTGGGGCCACCAAAATGATGGTCATTCGCATACATTCTGAATTCGCCATCGGCGGTTCCGTTATAACCGACATTATCTCCTATCGAGACTTTACCCAACGAAACATCAATACCATGCGTTCCCCACAGCTTGTACTTCATCAAGTCTTCCCAGTACTGCTGCTGAGCTGCCGAGTCTTCCGCAGTCTCGTTTCCGAGATTTTCGAAATACAGCGGGGCGACCTTTGCGCCGAAAGCACCGCCGAACAGGCCGAGCACAGCCACGGCCATGTAAACTTTATTTATCATCCCTTTCAACATAATCGCCTCCTGAAAAAACAGGGTTCGTTATATCAAATCGTCAACTCCGAATACAACAAGAAACGAATTTTTTACAATCCGTCATAAGTAATATATACAGAATTTTACATAACAGGTAACGATATTTTTACCAATTCAGTCAAACCGTTGTCTAAATCGCATCATTTTGCAATTTCGGGGCAAAAAACGCCCCCTTTCGGGCACTTTTCATTCCAAATTGGACTATCCCGACTTTCAAAAAAAGGCTTATTTTACTATATTTTAGGGTCCTAGGCCCTGCGCAATGACTATTTGCGGGCAACTCGCCAGGGCGAAAGCAGCAACGGACTTGTGAATTTTTATGTGCTCAGGTCGCCTAGGATTTCTTTTTTTTGCAACCCTCGGGTTGCACTTTTTTTTAACTAAAGATCCCCGCCTTGGTTCGGCGACGCTCACCACAGGTCGCGGGGATGACGAAGCAGCAATGATTCTTTGGACTTTTCGACACACCAAGCCCTACAACCCGAAAGATGTCTGCTACGGGCGACTCGACTTTGACGTATCCCCCTCATTCGAAGACGAGGCGAAAAGCGCCATCGATGACTACCTGAAGGCTGGCGCCCACCCGACCCGACTCTTCAGCAGCCCGCTCCTGCGGTGCATGCGACTCGCCGAGAAGGTTTCGGGGGCCACCGGGCTTGACATCGAGAAAGACGACAGGCTCATGGAGATAAACTTCGGCACGTGGGAAGGCCAGAAGCTCACCGCCGTCCCCCGCAACGAGATGGCCGCCTGGAAAAGCGACTGGCGCGGGTACAGGTTCCCCACGGGCGAAAGTTTCCACGACGTGGACAAACGTGTAGAGACACTTCTTGACACGCTCGACGACAACGGCGAATACCTGTGGGTAAGCCACGCGGGCGTAATCGCTGCCCTCCAGCACTTCGCGTGTGGACTGCCGGACGAGGTCTTTGTCGAAGGGATGTTCAGCTACGCGATGGTCACCCGCTTCGAGTTTACGCGCAACAGCGAAGGGCATTTCCGCGGGAAATTCACGACCGTGCACGAAGGCATCAAGATGCCCCCGCTCGTGATGGATTGATGTTTCAGCCTTCGT
Source organism: Fibrobacter sp. UBA4375 (assembly GCA_002391195.1). Taxonomy (GTDB): domain Bacteria; phylum Fibrobacterota; class Fibrobacteria; order Fibrobacterales; family Fibrobacteraceae; genus Fibrobacter. The sequence goes on from DGRZ01000010.1 coordinate 3,166, forward strand.
CACACCGAAGTGCCGAAGGCACAAGTGTGTCCATGAATGATTAGACACTCTTGTCGCTCCGCGACTGCGGTGTGACGAAGTCACGACGAGGGCGACAATTAAAAATCAAGCGTAAAGAGGGCTTGCGCGCCACCGGTAAGGTTCGGCAACAGCGCAAAGTGCATCGGGTTATCGAAGTCGCTCAGCAGGGCATCGACAACCGCATCGCCCAAAGAATACAGGTAGATAAGCGCTACA
>DGRZ01000018.1:0-3635 GCA_002391195.1 Fibrobacter sp. UBA4375
TAGCAGCAGGAGCAGGCTGGGCGGCGGGAGCCGGTTGAGCAGCAGGCTTAGCAGCAGGAGCAGGCTGAGCGGCAGGAGCCGGCTGAGCAGCGGGCTGAGCGGCAGGTTGTGCTGCCGGGGCAGGTGCCGCAGATTCATCGTCAGAACCAGGCTTGCCCACTTCGTCGTTGTTGCAATTATCGACCCACCAGCTGAAGTTCAGCTGGGCCAAAACGTCTTGACCGTATGCCTGGGCCCTTTGAATCGTGGAGAAATATCCGATACGGACGCGGTAGAACGTTCCTTCCAGTTCACCCGGATTTTCCACTTCCACCACGTAGGCTTCGATATCCTGTTCTGCAAGTTTCTTGACGATAGCATCGGCTGCCTTCTTGGAGGACTGGATGCTGACCTGAATCACGTACTGACCGTCCTCTTCGGGCTTGACGCTACCCGGGGGGAGCTGCACCTTTTCGGCCTTGGCAGCCTTGCCCTTCTTTGCAGAAAGGGACTGGATGGGCACCAGTTCGGGCTCGTCCCCTGCAGGAGCCTTGGCCTCGGCGGCCTTGGCGGGCCTCTTGATGGTCATCTGGGGAACGACATCTTCTTCGCTGCTATCGCATGCAGTCAGCATGAAGCAGGCAAAAGCTGCGGTAATCAGGGTGGAAATCGAAAGTGATTTCATTGAAATCTCCGTTTTTCTTGTTAAAATCTCCAAAAGTACACTTTTGGCCGTGTTTTGCCATAATATACATAAGTCTTTGTCAATCCGCAAGTTATAAATGCGGAAAATGCGCAAAAATGCACTCTCCCTTGACGGATTTCGGCTAGTTAAATATATTTGGCTATCCAAAAACGAATTACCAACTCAACCAAAGGATCATCGTGATCGGCGTAATTGTTAAGTCCAACGAACCTTTTGAACGCGCTCTCAAGCGTTTCACCAAGTCCTGCGAAAAGAACGGCATCATTTCCGATGTCAAGAAGCGCCAGCGCTTCGAAAAGCCTTCCGAAGAAAAGAAGCGCATCGAAACTGCCGCCCGTCGCAAGCGCCTCAAGGAAATCGCTGACCAGAACCGCAAGCGCCTCTACTAGTCTGTAGCGGGGCATCCGGGCCTGTCGGTCTGACGGTCCCGGAAATCATAGGGTTTTGATTTGAAATGAGTCGCCGGTCCACCACCGGTGGCTCGTTGCGTGTTTTTAGAGCTTTAACCAAGACGCCAGGAGCGGGGCGTAAACCGCCAGGGAAAACTATGAGCAGTGCATTGCTGACAAAAATCAAGGACGATATCAAGACCGCCATGAAGGCCCACGACGCCGAAACTCTCGGAACGCTCCGGACCCTCCATTCCGACATCAAGAACGAGGCCATGAAGTCTGGCGCCACACCTGCCCAGATCGAAGAAACCATCACCGACGAAATGTGCGTCGATGTTCTCGCCCGTAGCGTCAAGCAAAAGCAAGAAGCTATCGACATCCTCACGAAGGGCGGCTTTACAGACAAAATTCCCGCCGAAGAAGCCTGCATCGCCCTTTACCGCAAGTACATGCCGGCAGAAATGACCGAAGACGAGGTCAAGGCCCTCATCGCCGAAATCAAGGCGGCCACCGGTGCCTCTAGCCCGAAAGACATGGGCAAGATCATGAAGGAACTCTCCCCGAAGGTCAAGGGCCGCTTTGACGCCAAGCGCGCATCTGCTCTCGTGCAAGAAGCCCTTAAATAGCATTGAGGTGTGAGGTCGGCACGTTGTGCCTTTGAGGTATGAGAAGGGGAAGGCCTTCCCCTGATTGCAGCCGCGGCTCCTACTTGATGTCACCCTGGAGGGAGCCTTGCGACCGATAGGGTCCACGCCGCGTCTTCCATCACCCCTTCCCCTAGGGGCTCAGCCCCTAACACCCTGATGTCATGCCCGGCTCGACCGGGCATCTCCTTTTTCTTTCGTATCTTTACGCCCATGCCCACGTCGCAATCCAAAATCCAGGAACTGGAACTGCTCTACAAAATCAGTTCTATTCTGAACCAGACGCTCGACTTTGAAAGCGTCGCGCACCCGATTCTGGAAGTGGTGGAATCTACGATGGGCGTGGAGCATGCAACTCTTACCTTGTACAACCGCCACACCGGTGAAATCTCCATTGAAATTGCGGAAGGCTTGAGTAGTCGCCAGGCGCGCAAGGGCCGCTACAAGGTGGGCGAGGGCATTACCGGCCGTGTGGTGGAAACGGGCAAGCCAATTATCATTCCCTCGGTCGCGAAAGACCCGGACTTCCTCGACCGTACAGGGCGCGGCAAGACGGAGGACAAGGCGTTCCTCTGCGTGCCCGTGATTATGGAACACCAGGTGATTGGCGCCTTCAGTGCCGACGTGCAGAATCCGGTCGAAGACGAACTTCCCGAAAAGCTTCGCCTGCTGGAAATCATCGCGCAAATGCTTGCGGCGGCAGTGAAGCTCCGTCGCGAAGCCCGCGAAGAAAATGAACTCCTGAAGGCCGAAAACGAACGCTTAACGCTAGAACTCAAGGACCGTTTCCAGCCCGACAACATCATCGGGCGTTCCAGCGAAATGCAGCGCGTGTATGCGCAGATTGACCAGGTTTCAAAGAGCCCCCTACCCGCGCTCATCGTGGGCGAGGTGGGTACGGGCAAGGGGCTCGTGGCCGAAGCCATCCATTACCGTTCCGACCGCAACATGGGCCCCTTCGTCCGCGTCCATTGCGCCTCCATGCCGGAATCGGTATTGGACCGCGAACTGTTCGGCAGTGTGCGTGGCGCTCTCGTGGGCGTATTTGCCGAGACTCCCGGCCGCGTAGAACAGGCAGAAGGCGGCACGCTGTTCCTTGACGAAGTGGGCGAGCTTTCGCCGAACCTTCAGGTGAAACTCCTGCGCCTGTTACAGAACGGCGAGGTGGAACGCATTGGCGCCCGCATCCCTAAGAAGGTGAACGTCCGCGTGATTGCTGCCACCACCAAGAACCTGCAGCAGATGGTCGAAGAGGGAACCTTTCGCGAAGACCTCTATTACCAGCTGCACATTTTCCCGATTTACGTACCGCCGCTCAGGAACCGCAAGACGGACATCGTGCTCCTGGCGGACCACTTTGTGGAGCATTACTGCCGCATCGTAGGCAAGAACGTGCGCCGACTTGCCCGCACCACCATCAACATGCTCATGAGTTACCCGTGGCCCGGAAACGTGCGCGAACTTGAAAATGGAATCGAGCGCGCCGTCCTCGTTGCTGACGAAGACGTCATCTACCCGCACCATTTCCCGACAACGCTGCAGACCGCCGAAACCAGCGGCACTCCTGTGAACGGCAACCTGAAACTCATGGTGGAGGCCTACGAAAAGGACATCATCTGCGACGCCCTCAAGAGCTCTAAGGGAAAAGTCGCCGCTGCCGCCCGTAGCCTTTCCACTACGCCACGTATCATTACGTACAAAATAAATCAACTCGGAATAGATTTGGGATCCTTCGCTAAATAGATTGTTAATTCTTGCCTAAATTACTCAATTATACGATTTATTGCCCCCATCTTACTTCCTATTATCCATTTCCTATTGCCTACTAATTCTATATTTTGCCATTGAAAATAACCCTAACCCCTAGATCCTAGTCTCTAAATTCTAAAATGCAATTCCGTCCTGTAAAAGAAC
>DGRZ01000018.1:3829-54214 GCA_002391195.1 Fibrobacter sp. UBA4375
TGCGCAAGCTCCGCCAGTTCCAGGATTTGGGTCACACTGTGGTGCTCATCGTGGGTGACTACACTGCCCAGATTGGCGACCCCAGCGGCCGCAACAAGGCCCGTCCGCGTCTCACCCACGAACAGGTGCTGGAAAACGCGAAGGAATACCAGGAACAGTTCTTCAAGGTCGTCCGCCGCGACCAGGTGGAAATCCACTACAACGGCGAATGGTTCTCTAAGCTCCCGTTCAGCAAGGTGACCGAACTCATGGGCCAGTTCACTGTGGCCCAGATGCTTGAACGCGAGGACTTCCACAACCGCTACACAGCCAATACGCCCATCAGCCTGCACGAATTCATGTACCCCATGATGCAGGGCTACGATTCCGTGGCCATCAAGAGCGATGTGGAACTGGGCGGCACCGACCAGAAGTTCAACGTGCTTCGCGGTCGCGATCTCCAGATTTTCGAAGGCATGGAACCGCAGATTGGCCTCTTCATGCCGATTTTGCTCGGTACCGACGGCAAGGTCAAGATGAGTAAGTCCATCGGCAACTACGTGGGCCTGAATGAACCGGCCGACGTGATGTACCACAAGATTTACAGCCTCGCCGACAGCATCGTCGAGAACTGGTTTGAACTTCTCACCAACATCCCGCTTGCAGAAATCAAGCAGATGATGGCAGACATTGCCGCGGGCAAAATGAACCCGAACGATGCCAAGCACCGCCTCGCCATCGACATCGTGACGCAGTACTACGGCGCAGAAGCCGCCGAGGCCGCCGCTGCCAAGGAACGCGAAATCCATAGCGGTAACGCCATCCCCAGCGATGCTGCCGAATGCAGCGTGGCGGCCGGCACCTACGGTGCCCTGGACCTGCTCGTAGAAATCAAGGCCTTTGCAAGCAAAGGCGAAGCCCGCCGCATGGTCCAGAACGGCGGCGTAAAAATCGCCGGCGAAAAGCTTGCCGATCCGCAGTCCCAGATCGAAATCAAGGGTGCAGACCAGCTGGTTGTCCAGGTGGGCAAGCGCAAGTTCTACAAGGTGAATTTCTAGGTTTATTATGGCTCAAGAAATCCTTATTCTCGGTCTCAATCCCGCCTGGCAGCGCCTGTTCTTCTTGGACAAGTTTACTCCGGGCGAAGTCCATCGTATCCCGAAGGTCGAAGAGTATGCTTCTGGAAAGGGCGTCAACTGCGGGCGTGTCTTGCAGCGTTTGGGCGGAATTCCTTTGCTGATGCATTTCTTGGGTGCCGAAAATGGTTCAAGGATTTTCGATGAACTGTCAGCTTGCGGTATCCAGCAGGCCCCGGTCTGGATTAAGGAACCGACCCGCATTTGCACCACAATCGTAAGTGGCGGAAGCACGACCGAACTCATTGAACCGTCCCCTGTTTTGACAGGCAATGAGAATGAGGATTTTCTTCAGACGTTGAACGAACACTGGACATCTACCCAATGTGTCGCTTTATGCGGGTCTTTCCCGCAAGCCTTTGACCTGGAGAAGATAAATTCCCTGGACTTTACGGGCAAGCGCGTGTTTATTGATGCCATCGAAGGTATCGATACCTGGCTTTCGAAGGGTGTAGAACTCTTGAAAATCAACATGCAGGAATACTGCAAACTTTTGACCCGTCTTGGAATCCCGCAGGTCACCTCCAGCCCCCAGTTCTGGAAAATGACGGCCACCGCCGTGCTGGAACGCCTTCCTATCAAGAACCTGGTGGTGACCGATGGCGATTCTCCGGTTCGCGCCTTCCGTTTTGTAGAAAAGAAGTTCCAGGGGATGCAACTGCAACCGCCTACTATCACCATGAAAAACAATATTGGCGCAGGCGATTCCTTCTTTGCTGGCTGGCTCTATGCCGATGGCGAAGGTATGAGCTTTGAGGAGTGCTTGATCAAGGCTACTGCTGTGGCCGTTTCTCGCTGTGAGGTGGACAAGCCTTGGGATTTGGATCTTGCCCGTGTAAGCGAACTGGAAGCGGAATTCAAGGACGCTATCGAAAAGTTGGAATAAAATCTTCGGAGGCGTTATGGCAAAAACCCTGATTGTCTTTGCGTCTAAGCAAGAATTCCATTTTTTTTTCAAGAACATTTCGTCGGTGGTGGCGTCCTCTACGCCGGCAATGGTCAATCCCTCTGTAGACGTTGCAATAGCTGGAGTGGGAATCGTAGATTTCTCGGCGAATTTGGCGCGTTTTTTAAGTCTAAAGAAATACGATAGGGCTTTTTTGCTCGGTATTTGTGGAGCTTACCCGAATAGCGGTCTTCAGGTGGGGAGTGTTGTCCGTATCGATACCGAAGTCGTTGCCGATATGGGGGCTCAGAGCAGGGAGGGGCATTTTATCCCATGGGGAACCCTGGTGTCAAAAGAGACCCGTTATAGTGGGGCCTCTATCCGTGATTTGCCGTTGTGCCTTTTGGATGCTCCTGGGGTTGCCGGGGGAACAGTCAACTGCTGCACGGGAACCCAATACCTGGGAAACCGTCGGGAAACCCTTTTCCAGATCCAAGTGGAGAGTATGGAAGGTGCGGCCTTTTTTGCCGTATGTAAAAATTTTGGCGTGCCCGGCTACCAGTTCCGCGCCGTAAGCAACATGGCCTCTGACCGTGACGAATCCTCCTGGGATATTCCTCGTGCACTTTCCGCTTTGAAACAATCTGTTCTTGATCAACTTTTCTAATTCGGAATCGTTCTCTAAAAAAACTAATTCCGAAATCCGAATTCCGAATTCCTAATTAATCTCACACCTCACACCTCACACCTCACACCTCACACCCCAATGCGTCTTTCCCTCGGCATCTCTACCTGTCCAAACGACACCTTCATCTACGAAAACCTCATCGCAGGCCTAAAAGATTCCCCCTTTGAATGGGATGTCCATTATGCCGACGTTCAGACCTTGAACGAAATGGTCATGGCGGGCAAACTGGACGTGGCAAAAGTCAGTGCCCAGATTTACCCGCAGGTTCGCGGGAATTACCGGGTGCTTGGCTGTGGCGGTGCCATCGGTTATGGTTGCGGACCGCTCCTGCTGTCAAGCAAGGGGAACGAATTTGACCCCAATGGCGAAACCACGCTGCCCGGTAAAAACACAACGGCGGCCCTTTTGTTCAAATTTTGGTACCAGAAAAACTTCGGTGGTGCGCCCCGTCTCCGCTACGCCTTTTTTGATGAAGTGTACCGCGGGCTACTTGCGGGTTCGGTAGCTCAGGGCGTGACTATCCATGAACACCGTTTCACCTGGAAGCGGGACGGCCTTTATCTGTTACAGGATTTGGGTGCTTATTGGGAGCAGGAAACGGGTACTCCGATTCCTCTGGGAATAGCGGTTGCTCGAAAAGATTTTTCGAATGAAGTAATAGAGGGCGTTGAATCGGAAATTCGAAAGAGTCTAAAAATGGCATGGACGAGGGCTGAAATGGTAACCCCGTTCATTCAAGAAAAGGCCCAAATTGAAGAAAAAAATGTTATAGAATCTCACATAAAAATGTTTGTAAATGACTTTTCTGAGGCAATTGGCGAAAAAGGGAAAGCCGCCTTGGAACGGTTGTGGATGTTGTCAAGTTGTTGATAAAGTGTTTATAAGTGAAAAAATCTTGTAATAATTCGTTAATGTATCTTTAAATTTACAAAATGGCGATTTTTTAGCAAAAACTTTATTTATTTTCCGTAAAGCATCTTTTTTATGGGAGTTCTATTATGAGCTTAGTAAACGACCTTGAACTGGAAGTCGAAAACTTCAAGCGCGAGTACGAAAAGTTCGAGCGCGGTAACAAGTCCGCCGGCACCCGTGCCCGCAAAGTCCTGCAGGACATCAAGAAGACCTGCCAGGAGATTCGCGTGTCCATCCAGGGGGCGAAGAAGGAGGACGTGAAGGAGTCTCAGACCCCTGAATCGTAATTTTTGCTTTGCATAAGACTGACTTTGATTCCTTTTTTTGCGAAAAATGCCGTTTTTTCGCAGAATTGGTTTGACTAAACTCGATTTTTGAGGTATATTCCCACTTGAGTTTGATTTTGTCAGTCTTGGCAAATGATAAAGCTAAACGAATTTATGTGTTCTATGATTGGAGAAACGTAGCAGTATGACCCTAAAGAAACTGGTCTTAGTAACGGCCGGGGCGATGCTTCTTTCTGGAACCGCCATGGCAAAGAATATCAACGTGCCTGGCGATTACTCAAAGATTGCCGACGCTCTTGGCAATGCGGATGCTGGCGATACCATCTTGGTAAAGCGTGGCACCTACAACGAAAACATTACCTTGGTGATGGACGTGGTCTTGAAAGGTGAAGACCCGCTCACGACGATTATCGATGGCGGCCGCAATGGTCCGACCGTCATGGGTACTTCGGGCGCCGAGATGTCGCACTTCACCATCAGGAACGGTCTCGAAGGTATCCTTTGCGAAAACGCCGCCCCTTACATCCACCACTGCTACGTGTTGGATAACAAGGCCACGGGTATCGGTGCGTTCATTTCGCTCCCTCACCTCCGCAATAACGTGGTGTACGGCAACCGCTGGTCCGGCATCCTCGCTTGGGGTGCCAAGGCCCTGGACGCTTCCATCGAACAGAACGTAGTGCTCCGCAACGGCTATTCCGGCCTTGCCCTGAAGGGACCTACCAACGTGGTCGCCACCAACAACATCTTCATGGAGAACCACTACTACGGTGTGTTCGCCGACCCTGCTGCTGGTCAGACCAAGGTGGAGTACAACAACATCTACAAGAACTACTACCCCTTCAACCAGTTCATCAAGGTGAACCGCACCAACGTTTCCCTTGATCCGAAGTTCATCAACCACTCCCTTTCGAAGCCGAACTTCTACTGCCAGTCCACCTCGCCGATGCTCAAGCGTGGAAAGGGCAAGCTGGATATCGGCCTTACTGCTACTGAGATTGAGAAGGAAGAGGAAGAAGTGGAAGAGACCCGTAATCCGGACACCGATGCCGACGGCATGTGCGATCCTTGGGTCTCCGAAGAGGGTCTTGCAGACAAATACGCATCGGTCTGTACCGGTGTGGACAACTGCCCCGAAGAAGGTGAAGACTTTGACGGCTATCAAGATGATGATGGCTGCCCGGATGCCGACAACGACCGCGACGGTATCTGCGATCCTTGGGTTGAAGCCAAGGCTATGCAAGCTAACTTTGCTCACGTCTGTAAAGAAGTTGACCTTTGCCCCGAACAGCCCGAAACCATGAACGACTTCAAGGACGATGACGGTTGCCCGGACGAAGTGCCGCAGCCGCCCAAGAAGGTGTTCGTGCTCGAAGGCGTGAACTTTGAATCTGGTAAGGCAACCATCACTCAGGATTCCTACATCTCCCTCTTGAAGGTGGTGGACATCATGGAAACCTTTACCGAAGCTACTTTTGAAATCGTGGGCCATACGGATAACCAGGGTAACAAGGCCAAGAACAAGCAGCTCTCTGCCGACCGCGCCGAAGCTGTGAAGAACTTCCTTGTAGAAAAGGGAATTTCCGAAAGCCGTATTACAACATCCGGTATGGGTGACACCAAGCCGGTGGCCTCCAACAAAACCCCCGAAGGGCGTGCGCAGAACCGTCGTATCGAATTCAAGCGCACGGATATCAAGTAAAGGAGTAGGTGATGATGCGTACTAGTTTCATCAAAACGTCAGTCCTCGGACTTACTGTAGCTGCCAGCGCTCTGTATGCTGAAGCAGTCTACTCCCCGCACAAATACCAGCAGAACGACTGGTTCGGTGAATTTGGTAGTAACAACACTGCTATGTATGTGAACCCCGCTGGAATTTCCATGACGGACCAGCTGGAAGTAAGTGCCGCTTTCTTCAGCTCTATCAGTGGTGAAGCCAGCCAGGAATACGTGAGTTTGGCTTTCCCCATGGATTACAAGCACACCATCGGATTCTCCTTCTTCGAGAACGGTGCTTCTATCGATGGCGGCAAGTCCTACGATGAATTCGCCTTCTTGCTGGGCTATGCCTATAACCTGATGCACTGCGTGGCCGTGGGTCTCGACATCTCTGTGCTTTACATCAACCAGTTCGATGAAGTGAAGCATGTGACCTTCGGTGCCGACGTGGGCGTGAGCTGGAACCCGCTTTCCTCCTCCAAGTATGGTGACTTGTTTGTGGGTGTTGCTTTGCAGAACGCTCTGCAGCCTGCAGTCAGCACCGCCGAAAAGGATGCTCCCACGGTGGTCCTCTTTACGGAGAGCGAAGCGTACAAGATTCCTGCTAACTTGAACTTCTCCTTGTTCTACCGCGGGCTTAACCGCGCTCTCGAAGCCAAGGCCGAACTTTCTGTTATCGATGTGATGCACGACGATGAAGAAGGTGGTGAGGGCATGAACTTGGAAGAAAGCTTCACCTTGACTTACTATCTGTCCCCGCACCTTGGTGTCCGTCTTCGTTTCACCAAAGAAGGCTACCCGGTTGCAGGCGCTACGGTTAACGTGAAGGACGTAAGTTTCTTCCGCTACCTGCAGCTTGACTTGGAAATGTCTCACGACGATCTCTACGCCAAGAAGAACCGTGGCTTTATCTGGGCTGTGAAACTCACTACCCGCTTCGGTGACACTCGTGAAGAGAAAATCGGTGAGGAACGGTATCGTCGTTTGAAGATCGAACCTGAAAACGATTACCGCGCCGCTATGCGTCTGTACTTGAACCGTCAGTTCCTCGAAGCCGCATACGCTTTCGGTAAGGTTCAGACCAAGTATCCCGCATTCCACTTGGTGGACCAGGCCGCGTTCTATAAGGCAAAGTCCTTTGAAAACCTCCGCATGCACAAGGCTGCCCGTGCCGTTTACGAAGACGCTATCAAGCGCTATCCCAGAACGGAACAGAACGCCAAGTACCACTTCCAGTTGATGAACATCGACTATAAGGAAGGCAAGTACACCGACGCTATGGCCAAGTACCAGAACATTGTTCAGGTGTTCGGCAAGAGCGACGTGAAGGCGGACGCCGACTATATCGCCGGTCAGATCAAGTTCGAACAGGGCCTCTATCAGGAATCTGTAGACCTGCTCGCCGCCATTCTCCCCGGTAACGCAAACTACTTCTACGCCCGTTATACCATGGGTATCGCCTACAGCCGCATGGGCAAGTGGGAAGAAGCCGAAAACTGCTTCCGCGACATTACGGAACAGCCGGTTTCCAACCAGTCCGAACGCGATCTGCAGGATGCCGCCAAGGTGAAGCTCGGCCATATCTACTTCTCTGGCGAAAAGCCCGATGTGGCTGCCGCTGCCCAGATGTACGGCCAGGTGGAACCGGGTTCCCCTGTGTATGACGAAGCAATGCTCGGTATCGCATGGTCCTTCCTCAAGGTGAACAAGCCCGACGAGGCTTTGAAGCCCGCTAACTGGATCATCAGCAACCTTCCGGAATCCTTCCTGGTTTCCGAAGCCTACCTGGTTCAGGGTTACTGCTACTTCATCAAGAAGGACTACGACAAGGCCGTGAAGTCTCTGGAACAGGCCGAAAAGCGTACGGAACAGCCGGTTGTGTCTGTAGCCGCACGTGACAGCGCCCGTCAGGCTTACGAAGCCATGCAGAACGATTTCGATTCTGTTCAGGTCAAGGCTCTTGACCTTGCCCGTCAGTTGCCCACGCCTCGTGTGGAAAGCAAGCGTGAAGCTTTGAAGCCCGATTTCGATAAGGCAAACAAGGCTATCGAAGATTATGCCGAGTTCACTCAGAGGTCCATTCAGAGCGACCGCTTTGAATCTAACCGTAAGCGCATTTTGGACGACGCTGGCTTTACTTTGGCTACCGTCAAGACCAAGATGGCCGGTGGTGCCGGTGGTTCTGGCGCTGCTCAGGAACTGGAGGAATTGGATGACCTGGAGTAATCCGGGTTCGTCCCTTTTATAGAAATTATAGGTGGATAGAGAATAATGAAACGAATCTTACTCTTAACGGCAATGGTCCTTTCCCTGGTGGGAACCTCCTTTGCCGCTTCCGATCCCTGTAAGGATAAAACCGAAGAAGCCAAGAAACTCTACGCAAAGTGCAAGTCCATGGAAAAGGGCTCTGCAAAGTACAAGGAATGCGCCAACTCTTACAAGCTCCTGAAAAACCAGGCTGCTCAGGCTTGCCGTTCTGGTGGTCTTGACGAAGAAGGCATGCGCTCTGCTATCAAGCAGTGGGAAAAGCAGGTAAACAACTGTAAGGGTAAGCAGAACGCCCGCTGCGCTTCTGCCTTGCAACAGTTGGGCCACTACCAGTTCCAGTTAGAAGAAAAGCTCTTCCTGGATAAGCAAGCCCAGTACGAAGAAGATGTGGCATGGTGCGCTGACCGCGACAACAAGCCCGCCAAGTGCGCAAACATCGACCAGTTCCCCAAGGCCGACCACCAGAAGTCTCTGGGATATTTCCTGGAATACATTGACAAGTATCCCAAGGAAAGCAAGACTCCCATGGTGCTGTATCAGGCTGCTGCCGTGCAAGAAGCCAGTGGCGAAGACGAGAAGGCCTTCCGCCTCCGTGAACGCTTGGTCCGTAACTTCCCGGATAACGGCCTTGTTCCCAAGGCATGGCTCCGTATAGCAGAATACCACTTCATGAACCGTAAGTTCCGCGACGCTATCGACGCCTACAAGAAGGTGACTGGTTTCGAAAACTTGACGGGTAAGGAAGCTGCTCTTGCCATGTACCACTTGGCCGAATCTTACTACAATATTGCCGAATACGAAACTGCAGCTGTTAAGTATTACGACTACATCATCGGTGCCGATAAGGGTAAATACCCCAACGACCTCCGTGCTGAAGCTATGGACTTCATGGCAGCCTCCTTCTCTGACTTGGAAGGCGGTGGTGTCGCCGAAGCTGAAGCATTCTTGAAAGACAAGAAGGTTCCCTTCAAGGACTCCGTGTACTATCGTATCGGTATGAAGAACAAGGACCATGACCGTAACGAAGAGGCGGTGCAATCCTTTAAGCGTTTGATGGCCATTAATCCGGACTACATTGACGCTCCTTTGGCCGATATTGCGATGATTGAAATTCTCATCATTCAACAGAAATTTGAAGATGCTCAGAAACATCGTTACACCGTGGTGAAGCGTTATGACCGTAACTCTTCCTGGTATAAGAAAAACCAGAAGTATCCCGAATCGGTAAAGAACGCTGAAACGGCTATCCGTGGCGCTATGCTGGATATTCCGCAGTATCACCACGCTCGTGCTGCCAAGCTCACCAAGGAAGGTGACCTGGAAGCCGGCAAGAAGCAGTATGCCGAAGCCATCAAGGCTTACGAAGCATTCTTGAAGCGTTATGCCAAGGAACCGTCTTGGGATGAATACAGGGTTCACATCAATTTGGCTCTGGTTTACCAAGAAATGCAGCAGTTTGCAAACGCTGCCAAGATGTTCAACTGGATCGTGGATTCCGACACCACCCGCTATGGACGCCGTCCCATGGGTGACAAGGAACTCCTGAAGAAAGAAGAAGCTGCCTATAACGCTGTGCTCATGATGGACCAGGCTCGTGAAGCTGCTAAGACCAAGAAGTACGGTGGTGATGCTACCAAGGCCTATAAGGGTGAAGAAACCAAGGCCTACTTTGCCCAGGTTGACAAGTACATGGCCAAGTTCGGCCAGAACAAGGAAGCTGCTGAACTTGCTTATAACGCTGCCATCGTCCATTATGAAGCCAAGCAGTACAAGACAGCTGTGACGGTGCTTCGCGACCTGGTGCAGCGTTATCCGGATCACCAGTACATTTTGCTGATTCGTCGTATGCTCGCCCAGTCCTTGCTGGAATCTGATCAGCTGGATGAAGCCTTGGTGGAATTCGAGTGGCTGTACAAGCAGTACCACGATGTCAAGGCCACCAAGAACGACTCCATGGCGAAAGAAATTGAAAAGGCTATCGCAGCCGTGCTCTTCCAGAAGGCAGAAAAGGCCGTCAAGGCCCAGCGCTACGAAGAAGGTGCCGTTGCATACTTGGCTCTTGTGAAGCGTTACCCGTTGGTTTCCTTCGCTGACAAAGCCGTGTTCGAAGCCGGTGTTGCTTACGAAAAGGCCAACAAGCACGAACAGGCAGCCGAAACCTTTATGATGCTCCCCAAGAGCTACGCATCGTCCTCCTTGACTATCAAGGGTATCTTGCGTGCGGCAAGTAACTACAAGAAAGCCGGTAACCCCCGTCAGGCTGCCCAGACCTTCTTGTTCATCACCAACAACTTCCCGCAAGATTCCATGGCCTTCCAGGCAATCGGCTTCGCTGCCCAGACCTTCGACTCCATTCCGGACAAGAAGCAGGCTGCTGTGACTTACGAACTGGCTTACAAGCGCTACCCCAAGGATGAACGTACCCCGAGCTTCCTTTACAGCGCCTGCTTGAGCTATGACGAAGCCCAGATGACTGACGAAGCCATTCGCTGCTCTAAGGACCTTGTCCACGACTATCCCAAGAGCACCTACGCCCTCGATGCTGCCTTCAGCATTCCTGTGGCTTACGGTAACGCCAAGAAGTGGGAAGAAGCCGCCAAGGAATACCATTTCTTCATCAAGAACTACACCGAAGACAAGGAAAAGCTGATTGCTGCCTATATCGGTGCTGCTCGTGCTTACATGGAACTTAAGGAAGAAGAAAAGGCCGTTGCTGATTACGACCAGACCCTTAAGAACTACGACAAGTACGGTCTGCAAATCAAGAATGCCGATCCGGGCGTTCCTGCTGAAGCTGCTTTCTACTTGGGTGAACATGAATACAACAAGATGGAACCCTATGTGCTGAAGGGCAAGGAAAAGGAAAAGGCCGCGACCATCAAGAAGTTGGTGGAAATCCTGCAGGCCGCCATGGGTCACTACTCCAAGTCTGCGTCTTACGCTTCTGAAAAGTGGACCTTCCGCGCCACCAACAAGATGGGTATGCTCTTCGTGGTCATGGCCACCAAGGTTCGCGAACAGGAAAAGAGTGCCAAGGGCGAAGAAGAAATGTTTGCTGAACGTATCACTATCGTGCAGCAGCTGCCTCCTTACTACGACCAGGCTCGTCCTATCTTCCAGAAGAATATCGACCTTGCCCGTGACCAGGGTTTCTACAACCAGGATGTGGTCCAGGCCGAAGAGGGCTATATCGAAATGTACTACCAGCAGTGCGCCGTGTTTGCCGAAGTGGCTGACGCCTTCGCCAACGCTCCGCTGCCGGACTCCGCTGCCATCGTAAGGGAATATGTGGAATACGAAGGTGCTGTGAAGGAAGACGCTATCGAAATGGCCCACGAAGACTTGGAAGCCTATCGTGAAGAACTGAACAATAAGTCCGACGCCGCAAAGCAGGCTGCAGTGCCCGTGTGCGCCACCGGTATTAAGGCTTCTGCCCACTACGGTATTGATAACCAGTGGACTGCCAAGCTCTTTGAGCTCTTGAAGCAGATGGATGAAACAAACGAAACCTTGAACACCAAGATCGAAAAGTTCGACCCGTCCACCTTGTTTGCTGACCCGGCATACTTCAAGACCAAGGCTCGTATCGAGCAGATTTCCAAGTCCGAAGTCATGACTCCGGAAGAAAAGCTCGCTACTTACCGCGACATTATCAAGGAAGCCAAGGCCGAAAACGAAAAGTTGAAGAAGGAATTGGCTGAACTGAAGGCTCAGATGGCTCCGGCGCCCTCCGCTGCCGGTGCTGCAGGTGAAGAAGTAGGCGCTTCTGAATCTGGTGCTGAACCCGAGGCCGCCCCCGCTGCTGCTCCTGCCCCGAAAAAGAAGGGAAAGAAGAAAAAGTAGTGCGGTAAAAACAATTTTACGGGAACCTTGTTCATAGGGTTCCCTCGCCTTTTAGAGCCTTTGGGGCCGATTCTTGTGCTGTAAATAAAGT
Source organism: Fibrobacter sp. UBA4375 (assembly GCA_002391195.1). Classification (GTDB taxonomy): domain Bacteria; phylum Fibrobacterota; class Fibrobacteria; order Fibrobacterales; family Fibrobacteraceae; genus Fibrobacter. Next base: position 15,639 of record DGRZ01000018.1, read on the forward strand.
TTTACCGCGCCAAGACTCCCTAAAACGCTCTAAAAAAAATAAATATGAACTTAAGAATTCAAAAAACAAACCAAAAACAACTCTAAAGGAGTACACTAATGTCTAAAATGCTTCAATCCTTCAGCCCTGAATCTGATGGTTACCAGTTCATGTGGATCATCTTGGTCGTGTTCATGATCGGTCTGGGCTTCTCCATCGAACGTATTATCTACATCATGGTGAAGAGCTCCAAGGGTCGTGCCAAGTTCCTGGCCGACTTCGGTAAGCTCATCAGCTCTCAGCAGTTCGATGAAGCACTTGGCCTTGCCAACAAGACCAACCTCCCCATTGCTCGCATCATGGCATCCATCGTTTCCACCCGTGCCGGTGGCCGCGAACAGATGCAGGCCGCATGCGACGCCGTGTTCCTGACTGAAGCTCCTCGTCTTACCCGTTATATCAGCATTATCCAGGTTATGGCTTCTATCTCCACCTTGCTCGGACTGATGGGTACGATTTACGGTCTGATCTTCACATTCGATGCTGTGGCTAACAAACCCGCTTCTGAACGTGCTAAGGCTCTTTCCGACGGTATCGCTATCGCTATGGGTACGACGCTCCTTGGACTTCTCTCCGCCGTGCCTCTTCTGGTCATTGTGGGTCTTCTCAACATGAACTCCGAACGCCTGATCCAGGAAATGGAAGAAAAGGGCCTCAAGATTATCAACTCCCTCTCCTAATTTCGACTGAGAGTTTTAATTTAACGGAGTTATAAAACATGGCAAAAGAATTAAAGAAACCAGCCAAGCCTGAAGAACCGGACCTGTTGCCGGCCATGGGCTTGTTTACTATTCTGATTCCTATGCTTTTGTCTATGACCGCTTTCTCCAAGCTGGCTATTGTTGAAGTCAATCTGCCTGAACGTTCTATGATGCAGATGGACAACGACACTCCTCCGGAGCCCGACCAGCAGGCATTGAACCTTTCCCTCGCGATTACCAGCGATTATCTCGTGATAGGTGCTCGTGGTGGTTTCCAGCCCAACGTCTATTTCAAGGAAATGTGGACGTTCCGCTGCAAGTCCGATGCTAAACTGATTACCTACGCCGTTGACGACGTCAAGGCAACAGTGGAAAGTGGACACGGACCCAAGTGCAAAGATGGTTCTGAGATGGATAAAGAAAAATATCTTTACGAAATCGAGAACATCGAACTCTGGGCAATCCAGAAGGAATCTGAAGAAGATCCCGGTAAGGTTATCTGGGCCCTGTACACCAATGGTGGCAGCGCTGAAGAACCCCTTGCTGACAGTGCATACGTAGATGGAAACAACAGCTTCCTCGCTCTCCCTGGCGAAGGCACCTTGGGACTTACCCCGCCGCCGGCTTTGAAGAAGCCCGGTGCAGGCGTGACCCTTGCAACCCTTACGCCTAACTCCGCTCGTACGCTCAAGCCGGACGTGGCCGCCAAGACCATGATTTACCCGCTTTCTGCCTACGACCTGATTGCGAAGGACCTGATTGCAATTCATACGCAGTTTATTGACCTCGAAGACGTGGATAACATTATCATCGTGGCAAACGACGATACTCAATTTGACAAGATTATTCAGCTCATGGACCGCTCTAAGGAAGCCGGTTTTGTGAAGATTCAACTTGCTAAGTTGGGAGGTTAATCATGGCTAGAAGAACTCGTAAATTTAGTGAAGACGTACCTTTCTCCCTCACGTCCATGATGGACATGATGACCATCATTCTGGTGTTCATGATTAAGAACTTGGACGCTGAAGGTCAGCTTTTGACTCAGGCCGAAAACTTGATTCTTCCGATTTCTACCTCCAAGGTGCAACCTACGGAAGTGTCCTTGACGGTGGTTGTCGATAATGCGTACGTTATCGTGGATAATGAAAAGGTGGTTCCCACTCCCGATGTCCTCAGTCAGGAAGACCTCCTGGTCGAAAAGGTGAACGACGTTCTGAAAGACCGTCGCGCTATCGAACAGGAACACAACCTGAAGATGGGCCTCCCGGCTGATGAAGCTGGCCATATCATTGTCCAGATTGACAAGAACATCCCGTACGATGCCATGTATAAGGTGATGGCCACTTGTGGCTTTGCCGGTTATACGAACATCGCATTTGCCGTGATGGAAAAGAACGGCGGGGAGGAATAACTATGGCTAAGAAAAAAGCTCCTATAGATCCGTTAGTAGCGTCTCTGATGCCGGAATCCGACAAGAAGATGGGCGCTATTGCCGGTATCTCCTTGATCGTTGCTCTTGCTTTCTCCCTGTGGGCTTCCATGTACGAAGCTGTGGTTGATGAAGTGATCTTCGAAGAATCTGCAGCTGCCGACCTTTCCGCTTCCATGGTGATGGACGAAAAGAAGGAAGAAAAGAAAGAAGAGAAGAAGAAAGAAGAGCCCAAGAAGCCTCGTAAGAAGGCTGGTGGCGGCGGCAAGCCCCGTGGTAAGGGTCAGCCCAACGCTCCCCAGACTCGTGGCGTGCTTAAGCTCCTCACTGCTCAGACCAAGAATGCTAGTGCCGCTGCCTACGACTTGATGAAGAACCAGAAGTTCACCAAGGACATCGATAAGGTTCTTAAGGACGTGGCAGGCCTCCAGACTACGGGTAAGACCGTTCTCGGTGGCCGTCGCGGTAAGGCTGATGGTGGCTTTAACGAAGGTTATGCCGAAGGCGGTTCCGGTGGTATCGGTGACGGTCTGGCTGGCCTCCTTGGCGGTGGTGGCGGTGGTATCGCTACCAAGGCTAAGGGCTCCATCAAGACTCCGTCTGAACGCGATATCGACATGGGTGCCGGTGGTGGATCTCGTTCCGCTGCAGACATCATGAAGGTTGTGCGTCAGCGTACTCCGGGTCTGCGCCATATCTATAACAAGTTCCTGAAGAAGAAACCGGGATTCCAGGGTAAGGTTACCCTGAAGTTCACGATCGCTCCGGGCGGTGAAGTTATCAGCATTTCCATTGCTTCTTCCACCACTGGTTACGGCGAGTTTGATGGCGAAATCAAGAATGCCGTGAGCCGCTGGAAGTTCAGCAAGGTGAAGTCCGGTAACACTACGGTAACCATTCCGTTCACCTTCTCTGAATAATTCAGGTCTAGCGATACGCTAAAAAAGGCCGCGCGAAAAGCGCGGTCTTTTTTCATTTTTCTGTTGCGTTTTTCAAAGAATATATTTAACTTTATGACAGATATTTCAACAGGAGTCCTGTACAATGAATTTTAAAACAGCTGCGGCAGTGGGTCTATCCTTCGGCGTCCTCGGCGTGGGGTCTGCCTTTGCAACCTTCGCTCGTGTGGAATCCATGGGCAAGAACACCACTTACATTATGGATGATGTTAGCATCTTTGACAACGCTGCAAACATCAACCTTTACCCGAACTACTTGATCGGTGAATTTGGACCTTATACCCAGGATGTGCCTACGGGAACGAACAAGGATCCGCAGCATCCGAACTTTGGTGGCATTTTCTCGCTTTCTTTGGGTGACGAAAACAATCCCGATCCGCGTCTCTCTATCGGTGGTCTTTTTGGCCGTATTAACAACGAGCTGATGCGTTATTTCCCGACGAAAGTTGTTGGTGAAACCTCTGGCGACACCACGGCAGTTCCTGAGACTGTGACGAACTTCGACGGCTTCTTGGGTGGTACCCTTTCTAACGGTGATGCTTGGGGCTTGCATATCTACATTGCACATCAGGATGGTGGCGACAAGACTGAAAGCGGTGACTACCAAGTGGAAGACGGAGCGTATGCTTCTGCAGTCCAGGCCGATGGTGGTTTGAATCTGCAGTTCGGAAGCAATATTGATTTCGAGTTCAGCTTTGGCTTGGCTCGTATTCAGTATGGTCCGGAACACCTGAATTTCTTCGATGACGGTGATTTCTCCTTCCTTGCCAAGTCCCGCGCTTTCTTTACGCTGGACGCTCTGGATGGAGAACTGGTGCCGGCCTTCTCCATGAGGTTGATGCAGGCTCCTGGTATCGAAGACAAACATGCTCAGGCCGGTCTCGGTATCAACGTCGCTCTTGATCGTGGTTTCTTCTGGATGGGTGCTGACTTCATCTGGAACAAGCTGAAGGCTCACGACTGGTACTTTGACTACGAGTCTGGCGAATCCATTTATGACTCTCAGGGTGAAGAACACCCCCATTGGGACAAGCGTTCCGATATTGGCGGCATGATTACCTTCGGTATCGAACGTAACATTTGGTGGGATTGGTTCGTGATTCGCGTTGGCGGTCAGAAGTCTATCCTCTATACCAAGTGCGACGTCAACGAGAAGAACAAGTCTGGTCAGGGAATCTGCCGTGAAGACGGAAACTTCTTCAGCACGAACCCGCTTGCTGACGGTACTGCCGATGACCATGTGGGCTTTGGTTTTGGCATCAACATCGAAGAAAAACTGAAAATAGATGTGACCGTTGCTGAAGACCTGTTGTTCCGCAACCCCTTCCAGGGTGAAGGCAGAATCTTCTCTAGAATCTCTGCGACATATTCGTTCTAATTTGTTTGTATCAGGACTTGAAAACGCTCCCGCTACATGCGGGGGCTTTTTTGATAATCTGCATCAAGGAAAATTATTTAATATCCGCAGGAGCTTGGCGAAGAGTCTGTTATTTATGCAACGGATGGAGTAAAAAATACTCATATCAAATCGTATTTCGTTAGATGACTGCTGATGCCTAGTATCGTCATCCCCTTTGTTATTGAGTCATATAGTCTTGATCATGTCCACTAACGATAAAATAATCTCATTTGGGCAAAATAATGCGCCAAGTGCTGTTGGTTTGTGTGAATTGTGATGCTATATTTTGTCTGTAATATAGCGATTACAATTAAAGTAAAGAAGTTTTCCCTTTAGGGAACGTTGCACACAATGAAACTTTTCAGCTTGGATAGATTTGGCGGAACAGAAATAGGGAATCGTATACTACACCGCTCGTTCAGGAAAACAGAAATATCCTGGGCGGTGTTTGATATTTCGAAAGCCGTCGGGCCTATCATTGACCTGTTTTTCGTGAGCCAGTTTATTGGACCACAGGGGGTCACTGTCCTCGGCTATGTTACCCCTTTGCTGATGTTCCTGGAACTTATCGGTAGCACCATCGCAAATGGATCCCGCGTAAAGGTGTCCTCGCTAATGGGATTCCCAGATAGGGCTAATGACGGGGGACTACATTCGCAGATACATCGTGGGAATGCCCTTTTTTGCGAGAGTTTTTCTAAAGTCCAACGACCCTCAGGCTCTTGATCTGTGTATGGAGTGCATCAGGGTGGTCGCTTTTCCGATTCCCTTCTATTCGGTGGTCTATAACTTCAATAATTACCTCATGGCGGTCAAGCGGCTTCGTTTTGATACGTTCTATAGTTTTCTGATAGAGTGCGGAAACCTGGTCACGATCACCTTCTTGCTTTTGCAAGTGGTGGGCCTATCAGGGAGCATGGATTGGTAGGGTCGTGAACATGCTGGAGCTTGCTCTGTTGGCGGTTTTCTATATACACCGCCAAAAAGAGAAAGGCTCGTTCGGCGACAAGATGCTTCTGATGCCCGCGTCCTTTGGAATTCCTAACGAAAACGAGATAAGCGTGACAGCCGATTCCACCGAAGAAATCCTGGACCTTTCCCATATTGCCTTTGCCCTTGAGCATGGAGCCGACAAGAAACGGGCCAGGTCTTTCGGGCTTTTGACCTAGAAAAGGACCTGAGCCTTGCTATCATCATGCGACGGGCAAAAGACGTGCGCTACGCCTCGACATTTGGTGCCAACAACCTTGTGATAAGGATATAAGCGGGGTTTCGTTACCGCCGAGGGCAAGTGCCGCCTATCCCCCGCCGCTTTCCCGCTTGGAATACACGCAGCCGCAGTAGTTCTGGCGGTAGAGATTGTATTCGGCGGAAAGTTCTATGGAACGCTTGTAACCGCCCTTCTTTTTGAAGTCGCTGGGGAGTCGCTTGATGCCGTAGATATCGCACTGCTCCTGTACCACCTCGTTCAACACCTGGGCATCCTTCATGGGGCTGATGGTCAGGGTGGTGGTGAAGTAGTCGGCGTTTAGCTGTTGGGCGAGCCTTGCTGCCTCTGCCAGGCGCAACTCGAAACACTTGCGGCATCGTTTGCCGCCTTCGGGTTCCTTTTCCAGTCCGCGGACGGCATCGTAAAACTTTTTGGGGTCGTATTCGCCTTCGATTAAAGTCACTGGGTGCTTGGTCTTGAATTCTGCCACGAATCGCTTGATTTCTTCCACACGGTGGCGGTATTCTTCGTCTGGTGCAATGTTTGGATTGTAGTAAAAGAGCGTAATCTTGAAGTATTGGGACAGGTACTCGATGGTGTAGCTGCTGCAGGGGGCGCAGCAGGCGTGCAACAACAGCGTCGGCACTTCGCCGGTGCGTTCCAGCCGGCGAATGATGTAGTCCAGGTCCCGCTGGTAGTTGTGCTTGGGGACTGCTCCTGTTTCCAAAGCCTTCTCCTGCATGCTTGCAATCCTACGGGCGAATGAGGGAACCGCCCCAGTGTTCGTCAAAAAATTCCTTGAAGAGGGGGTCACCGCAGGCCCTGAGTTCGTCGATGACTTCCTGGATGGGCCTTCCGCTGCGGTACAGGGCGCGGAAAGCCTTGTCTAGACCTGCGATTCGTTCTTCGGAAAAATCTTTGCCGTGGAGTTTCAGGGCGTGCAGGTTCAGGCCACCCCATTTGAGAGGTGTCCCGAAGGCCTTGCTTGCCGGGGGCACGTCCTTTTCCACTTTCAGGGTTGCCCCTACGAAGGCGTAGGCTCCTACCTGGTTTCGCTGGGGCATTCCGACGTTTCCGCCCAGGGTGGCATAGCGCCCAATTCTGGCGTGGCCGCCCAGCTGGCATCCGTTAGAAATTACCGCCCCTTCGTCGATAAAGCAGTCGTGACCCACATGGGAGTATGTCATGAGTAATACTTTGTCTGCAAGGCGGGTGACTCCACCGCCCTGTGCCGTACCACGGTTCAGAGTGCAGTATTCCCGGATTGTACAGTTCTCGCCGATTTCAAGCCGGGTGTCTTCGCCGTCGTATTTAAGGTCCTGGGGTGGGGCCCCCAGGATTGCCCCGTCAAAAACGCGGGTGTTCTTGCCTATGGAAACGCCGCCGTACACATGGACGCGGGCTTCCAGCACCACGCTTTCGGCAATTTCGGCTCCGGCATCTACAAGACACCAGGGGCCGATAGATGCGGTCTCGTGGACTTTTGCAGAAGGGTGCACAAATGCGGAGGGGTGAACCATGGCAGGGAATATAGCTAATGGAAGGCTAGAAATTCAGGGTGCCCACGGCCACAATCCAGAAACAGACGGCGCTCACCACGGCGAAGCTCCCCATGACGGTGCGTTCCTTGTAGCTGGTGCTGAAAAGAACCGTTGCCGTATAGAAGGTCACGTACAGCGCAAAGAAGAAGGCGAGAATCCGGGTGATGAGGAAGGGGATAATTTCGGGCAGGATTCCCCCTGCGCTGAGCAGCACGAACAGGGCCACGAACTGCAGGCAGGTCGGCACGATAAAGGCCTTGCGGAGTTCCGGCGGGATAACCTTGTGCTGGGCGTTCATGGCGTAGGCTCCCCAGGGAGCACCGCAGGCAAGGGCGATGTTCAAGACGATGGAGGGCAAGAAGGCGACAGCTCCGATGGCGGCGGCGATAAACATTAAGACAAAACTAGAATTATCAAAGACAATGAGATCCCCGCCTTCGCGGGGATGACAACAAAAAGACGTCCCTGGGCAAAGGAGCAGCCTAGGGACGTCAAGGGAGTGTTTGGGTATGCATTAAGATAGAATCTGGCAGGGCGTAAAGCCCATAGGTTGTATACTTTTCTGTTTACCCGTGTAACCATGAGCAAACATTTCCTTTGAGGTGTTTTTTGAGAACAAAACAGGGCCTTTAGTCTCAAAACTGCACTTTTGCCTCGACAAAACCCCGTAACGGGGTCAGGTGCAGGCGGTGAACGTCCTTGAAGGTGCAGACAAGGGAAATGTCCAGGTAATCTCCGGAAATAAGGAATTCCGAACGCATGCGCATGTCGTCCCGGGGGCGGCACTTGGGAAGGATGAAGGTGAATTTTGTGTAACTTTGTCCAGAATCCGTGAATTTTGAGGAAAATTCCAGGTGAGGAGGGGAGAAACCTTCGGGTCGGTCGTGCCGGACCCGGGCAGAAGCCCCCAGGGCCCAAAGTTCCCAGGGGGTAAGGTTCAGGCCGCCTTTCCAGTCCGTCTGTCTGCAGTTGGAGCCCGCGTCTCGGCAGGTGGCGCTGGCGGATAATCTCAAAAATTCAGGACCCGATTCCGCCCCCAGCTTGAGACGAACCGCCATGGTGTCGGCGTCCAGAGGCTCTATAAGGGTCCCGTTTGCGGAGACTCTCGTGTCCAGCAGGTCGGGAGCCCTGACGGACAGGCTTTGGGACCCCCAGAACCTGCTTTTCTGGATGGTTTTGCTCAAGCGGGCGTACCTGGGGAACTCTTCCCGATGGATATAGGCGGTGGTCCGCCAGCTGTAGGTGACGGCACCGCCCTGACCTGAGTTGCCGGCGCCGTTCTGACCTGCCTTGCCGCCGGATTTTCCGGCGTTTGCGTTGTCGGCGCTGTTTTCACCGTCGCGCTCCTTCTTCTCGCTGCCGTACAGCTGCACCTTGATAAGGGGGAATTCCTGACCGTGCTGCCACCAGGCGGCCACCTGCCCGAAGGGGAATTTCGTCTGCATTCCGAGGGAGTGGGTGTGGGCTTGTAGGCTGTCGGAGGTTTGCTGAATGTTGCCAAAACCGTGCCAGTAAAATGCTTCGACGCTGGCGATACCCCGCCTGCCGTATCCCAGCCGGAACTGTGTCGTCTTGGCGGTGTCCAGAAGGCCTGCCACATGAAAGTTCCCGAAGGGGTACAGCAGGGCCGTTCCCCAGAGGGTGTCCAGCGGGATCTGGCTGTGGAGTTCCCGTGTGGAAACATCTCCGAAATAAGCCTCGCTCCCCTGGTTCTTGTAGGCGAGAAGTTCCTGGGAGCCGAGCCTCAGGGTGTAGCGGTAGAACTGGACCTGCAGTTCTGTGCGGTGACTTTCCAGGTGCCCCGTGGAATCGATTCGGCCTTTCCAGTCTATGTAGCCGTGAGGTGTGAGGCTTGGGCGGGTCGGGGCTTTCGTGGACTTCTTGCCGCTGGAAATTTTCCCTAGGGTGGAGCCTGCGCGGGTCTTGCCACTAGCCGTTTCGTCACAGGGCTCCTGGGCGTAGGTCTGCGCAAGGAGGCAGGCCTCCTCCTGGTTGCCTTCTTCGAGCAGGTCCAGGATTTCGGTAGCCTCTTCGGCGGTAATGATTCCGTTGTCCCACCAGTCGAAAACCTTCGATTCGCCTAGCGGGGCGGCAAGAACGGCCCCTTCCAGGGCAAAAAATGCCGCCGCAATGACGGATGAGCGCAGGACTCCAGCTTCTTTTTCGTGTCTATCTTTGGACAAAATAAGCCTCCTCTATGTATAGACTTATTTTTGTCCCGAAAAGAGCCTAAGTTTTTTTATTTTTTCAATATGGCAAGTTCAAACTGGTCCAAGAAGCCTTTTTCTGCACGGTCCGATTCCGGCGTGGCGCGGCAACCCTCCCGCAACGCTTCTGCCGCAGGTCGTGACTTTGTGCCTCACTTGAAGGCACCACGTACCGACTTTCCGCTGTTTGGCGGCAAGCGGGTGAAGCCCTCGATTGAGGGACTGGACAAGCTCTTGCACTATTACGGTGTAGAGCTCCAGCCCGAGACCCTGAAGCAGATTTGGGAGTTCCACCAGTTGTTGCGGGCCAACAACGACGACCAGGACTTGACCCGCCTAAACGCTTTCGAGACTATGGTGGAGCGGCACTACGCCGACTGCACGCTTATAAACGCTTACGTGCCCAAGTGGCCCGCCCGCATGATCGACGTGGGGAGTGGCGCCGGCTTCCCGGGAATTCCACTGAAGATTGTGAATCCGGGGATTCGTCTTACGCTTTGTGAACCCCGGCCCAACCGTATCAATTTCTTGAACATGGTCATTGAGAAGATGGGCCTCAGGGGAATCGACGTCTTTGGTCACAAGGTCACCAGCCGCAGCATGACAATCCCCGTAGATGGCGTCATCAGCCGAGCCTTCGAACTGATGGAAAAGACCCTGCCCCGCATCGCCAATTCCTTGAAGGTGGGTGGCCGGGTGTTCTTTATGAAGGGCCCTGCCGTGGCCGACGAACTCAAGACTTTTCACCCCGAAGATTTCGGTTACAAGTTTGTGGGCAAGCACTTCTACACCATTCCCAACAGCACCCAGGAGCGGGCGCTGATCATTCTGGAACGGGTGGAGTAGTTTAGCTCGCTATTCGTCCAGTTCCGGCTCGTACTTGTTTTCTACCATCATGGCCAGTTCCAGATCTTCGTTGAACTGTTCCAGCTGGCTAAGGGCGGCATTGTCCAGGTCAAAACTGACAAAGGCGGGAATCCCGTCTTCGCTCATATTGGCGAGCAGATTCAAGATGCGCTTGCGGCGCCAGCGGGGCATATCGGTAATGGGGTAATCGTGGAGCTGGTCCAAAAAAGAACCGGGGCAGTAATCCATCGCATCCGAGAGCTTTTTCTTGAGCTCCTTGCGGTATTTCTCGACTTCGTCCTTTTTTCCTACCCGCGGAAGCTTGCGTATGCCGGGTTCAATGCCATCAAGCGTAAAATTATCCACCGCACGATCCACCGAGTTGAAGGATAATTCGCCTTTGTATAGGAACAACCAGTTCGTAGTAGAATTCCCTTCGGTATCGGTGTAGGTGACATTTCCCCGCTTGACGTGGCGTTCGTTTCCGACGACCTGGTCCATGGGTACTTCATGCCCGTTAATCTCAAATGTCACCTTGAAATGTTTTGCAGGAAACTTTTTGACGATGTAATCCCGGATGTAATCCGGGAGCCATTGGTGCTTGAACAGGTTCAGCATTTACGCCTCCGTTTAGAAGTCTATTCTTATATCGTTTCTAAGAAACGATTTGTAAAAGAATAGGATTGCCGATGTGCTTAACGGTATTTGTGGGGCTTTGTTTCAGTAGTAGTGTCTGCTTTTATCAGTAATCCATCACTAAGGTTCATCATCCCTTCAATCCAGGTATAGTGGATTACGCTGTGGACGTTCAATAGGCTGTCAACTGTAGCACGGGGAACATTTGTAAAGTCGAAGGGGCGGCATCCCGACTCGGTTCGCTTTTCAAATTCTATCAACGAATCGCCATGGACTTCGAACCTGTTTGTGATTTCGAACGTGTTGTTTTCCCAACGGATAAATCCTTCGGGGCATTGGAAAGCGAGTTCTACTAATGCGTCGTCGCGTTCCACACTGGTGCCGAAAACTAGTGGCGAAATGCCTACGGATAGGAGCATTCCCATGCTTACCCAGAACCATAAATTGTTAAGTGTTTTTTTAATCAAGTTCATGCATCCTACCTAGATAGAGGCTTTGTTTTTTCTCAACGGGCTAAGGGTGGTGTTGTTCAGGTCAAAACAGACAAAAGCGGGAATTCCGCCTTCGCTCATTTTTTTGATGGTGCTAGGCTGCTAAAAGCAACTATTGCAGTAGTCAATATTAGTGCAGGCCCTAAAATCGATGTTCATGTTAACAAAGTCCTGCAACGCATAAGTCTGGCTATCGAAAAACAGGTAGCCGGCATACTTGTGCAGGGGTAGTTTCTGGAATGCTTTTATTGATGCGCATTCCTTTTGAAATTCATTGAATTCGTATTTCCAGTCTTTTGTCGGTTTTATGAGTTTATTTTTGTCTGGATCAAATAAAGAGTTTCTTATGATCTTGTTGCGACAATAAGCTGCGGGGCTGGAATAGTTTAATGGGTCACCGTAGTTCAAGAGGTCTGGAAATTTTTCATCTTCTCCCTTGATGTGTCCTCCCATATAAAAGATGCCTGACACGGCTCGGAATGAGCAAAATCCGTTATGGCCCTTCCTTTCTAGTTCTTTAAATTTTTTCTGTATTATTTTTAAATTGTTGTAAAGGTCTAGTTCGGTCTGATATATCTGCTTGTTGACCAGGACGAAGCATTCCTTGTTTGCCGGAGTCCATTCAAAGCTAGGATCTAGGATCAGCTTACGTCGTTGCAGAAACTTGCGGTAAATAAGGAAACGGGTATTTATATTAAAAAATTCTCCTTTTGCCCAGGTTCGCCAAGTCCTCAACTCTTTCAGCCCTTCTTTGTCGTGGTGGTCCTTGAAGAACTTCTCAATGATATTGTCAAAGGGAAAGACTTTTCCTCCCTCTGATCCGTATCCCCTAGCTCCACATAGTAGCATAAGTTACCTCCTTTAGGAATTATTCCACCAAAGATGATCAACATCAATAGGTTCGCTGTCAAGAAATCCAATGTCATTGTCGGTATCTTTGGACCGTCCCCAAAATTCCCAAGAATCCTCTTTGTCAATTTCGCTCTGCTTTAATAGTTCAATCGCCCGCTTAAAATTCATGTTAGAAGGAGTCCAATGCTCGCAATTGCGCCAATGGTCTACCCTATCAAGAAAAATTCCATGTTTCTTGTATTCTCTTTCCCCGTTATCACGCCAGGTCTTGCCGCAGCTGGTGCAATGGTATGTGAATTCCCTTTCTATGTAATCGCTGTAACCCCATGGTATAAAATAGACGGAACCATGACAGAGACCACATTCTGAAACCATGTCTGGTATCGTTTTCCAAGCCATTACCAGAGCGCCCAAGGGGTATAAACCACCAAAACCGAACGCTCTCGTAAAATCAATGGGAATGTTGAATAAGATTGGGTATTTTAGGAATTTTTCCCAATTCCGCATAATTAGGGAGAAATTGTCTATAAAAAATCCATGGCTTTCTTCTTGGCTCATTGCCACACCTCATTCCTGTTGTAGGTGCCGCTTTTCAGTTGAATGTGCAGGTGCTCGTTTGCCCTGCCGACGTCTTCGTGGAGGACCACGTATCGGGTGTCTAGGTCTTCTGTAATGGCCTTTGCCAGGGCCTTGCGGATTTCGATATCTTCTACGTCCTTGATCCGAATGTCCACGGCGGCGCAGGCGTAATGGGCGGAGCGTTCTCCGTGCTTGTCGGAGTCATTTCCGCTTGTGATTACGGGGCGGTAGTTGTCGTCTTCAAACACCTCGCGGTAGGTGGCGACCACCACATTTATGGCGGTGTCCAGTTCGGGCCGCAGGCAGTCGATGATTACGGAAGCCGTTTTTAAGGTAGTGAGGCTCAGAACTTCCTCGTGGTAGTTCCGCTGAGCGGGGGTTCGCCTGACAAGAGTCTTGGGCGTTGTCTGTTTTGGCTTTGACTTTTGGGCAGATTTCTTTTTGCTGTCGCTTCCGTCATTCGAATCTTCGAAAAGCCCGTCTACGAATTGGGTAATTTCGTCGTAAATGCCTTGCGCTCCGCCGTGTTCCTCAATTTTTGTTGAAATTTCATCGGCCAACTTTGCCGTCTTCGCTTTTGTCGAATCCCAGGCTTCACCTGCCGCCTTGCCGATGGCGGTTTTGAGTTGTTCGCGGGTATCGTCGCTGAGCCCGCAACCCGAAAGTAGCGAGACAGCAAGGATGAATGGCAGGAAAAGTCTCATACAAATCATAAGCGCTCACGAAGGTTTTTGATTATGGAAGTCGGGAGCATCTGGGAAAAGTCCAGGAACTGCGTTTGCAAGGTCGTCACCGAATGTATCCATTTTCAACGGAAATGTTGTGAAGGGCTCCTTCGTACCGGGGTGGTATAGGTCAACTTTAGAGTCAATCGTATGCCATCGGTATAACGTTATCATGACCTTTGTATCAAGGGAACCATCCCTCTCGTCTTCCCATCCGAATGGGTCCTGGACAAACCCCATTGTAAGAAAAAAAGTATTTCCCTCGTCATTGTTCATCACATCCGTGTCGTCAAGAAGAAGTGTTACAGCCCCATTTGACCGCATGCGAACTGATGTTTCGAAGGCATATAGCAGCCGAGAGATGCTTGCTCGTAAAGCAGGCACCCATGGAAGAGAACCTTCAAGAATCCGTATCGCCATAAATACTCCTTGGATGCGCTTTTTTGTTGCTGGGACTGCTTCTTATAATATATCGCTTATTTCAATGCGAATGTCAAGAGATTTTGCGCGTTTTTCCAAGAAATTCTATGCCAATCGCTACCCGCAATGCGTTTGGTTTGCTCAACACGGCTGCGCAGGTGGCGGGGCAGGGAACTTTTCAGGTGCCGCCCGGGGATAGGGGTGTCGGAGCCAAACAGAATGCGGTCGGTAAAACTTTCCTGCCGAGCAACAGCCATAAGTTGCTGAAAATGGCCGTGAGGCATAAATGAAGTATCGATAAAAGCGTTGGAACAGTTCCGTAAAACATTGATTGCCTGCCCAATGGGACGCCCGTGGGCTAGAACGACTCGGACATCAGGGAATCTTGTGCAGATTTCCTGATACATTCCCGCCTCACAATTTTCGCGTTCGCCAGTGTGGATTTTTACGAACAATCCCCGTTCTTGAGCAATTTTAAACACCCGTTGCAGTTCCCGACCATTGAGCAACCATTTTTCAGATACTCCGTGGATTTTCAACCCACAAATTTTACCACCGGTATCATTCATATATAACGAAAGATCCGACGAATGTTTCAGCATATCGTGCGTCACCCACAAGATTGGCTTGGCACGACCTTCCGAAAGTTCATGCATCGCAACACGTTCTTCTAGCAAAAAGTCGGGGTCATCTGAAACAACAGTACTTGTACTAGAATAAGCAAAATGCGTGATGCCCGCAAGTCGCAAGGTACGCAGTATTCGTGGCGGCGTGTAGTAGTCGTCAAAATACTGTCCCATGTGAACATGAAAATCGAAGAGCATGGTTTGTCATTGCGAGCCACGAAGTGGCGTGGCAATCTTTAATCGACCTTATTTTTACGCATTTTCACTTTAGCTTCTTCAACCAATTTACGATTCAAGTGAGCCGCCTTGCAGAAATGCGGCGCAACCTTCAAGTAATCACCCCCACTTTCGTTAAAGTTGCGGACAAGACAGGGCGCACAGAATTGTCTATCTTCACAATCGTAGCATTGCGGAATCGCAGATTTTGTAAGGTTACGAAGTTTGTTCAGTTGCGGGGACTTTTCCCAGATATCCTTGATAGGTTGTTCGCGAACATTGCCGCAAGCCATCCCCTGCCAACCGCTACAAGGATATACAATTCCATCACTAGCGATACAGAGATTATCCATACCTACACCACAGAAAGGTCTTTTGCCCCATTCTTCACGAGAAACGGGTGACACCGGAGTATCAGTAAAGTTAAGGTAATCCTTGTCAAACTGAATAATGTCCTTGAGGAGTTCCTCCGTCTGTTCCATAGTCAATCGTTCAGCTAGATTATCCGTGGTAAAGTCATAACGAGCCATCATCACAAAATCAGTTTGAGCCTTGCAATTGCGTTCGTAGGCGAATTTCAAAACATCCTTATATGTATGATAATTCGTCTTCATTACAGGGCAACTGATTTGTACAGGGATATTCGCCGCAATCAAAGCGTCTATCGCAGCCTTGGTCTTTTCGCAGGAACCTTTAAGTTGCGTAATATGATCATGTTCTTCAGGAACAACACTATAAAGCGAAGTCTGCACATAACTCGGATTAACTTCCTTAAGCACCTCAATCATATGTGGCGTAATTAAAGTGATGTTTGACAGCACATAAAAACTGAAATCAAGTTCACGAGCCTTACGTAAGATTTTTTCTGCATCGGGATGCGTGAAAAATTCACCACCTGATAACGTAAGGCCCATAACGCCTAAATCGTGCAACTGATTGAGAACACTTTCGATAACTTCGTATGGTAACACGATATTCTTTAGTTCGTGCGGAATGTAACAGTGAATGCAGCGTTCATTACAACGATTCGTTGTTTCAATTTGGCAACTATGAATTTGTGGATGTTCGCGATACCAATCTCCTAGAACTTCCTGAGTGTCGGCATAAATTTTTTCGTCATCGGGATTCTGTTGTGCGTTGTAGGTGAACAGGGTTTTGGGGTTTTCTGCGTAGTTGAAGTATGTGTCTTTTGCCGCACACTCTTCTGCGGTTTCTCCTGATACCAGATAGCGATCTGCAACCAAGGAGTCCAGGAATTCCTTCATATCGCTTTGAATGTCTGCTGATGAAACGTCTTCAAAGTATTCGCTGGCTTTGGTTGCTAAAGTGTCTAGACTTTGTGGCTCGCGAGAAAGAACTTCAAGAAATGCCCGACCTTCTTGAGTGTAGGTTTGGTCGTGTTTGGTGAGTTGGCTAAAGATATAGCCATATTCGCCGATAGAGCGGATAAATGTGTCACGAGATTGACGGTAGAACATAGAATGCTTTATTTCTTTTTGGGGTTGTTTTTTTTGTCCTGTTGCTGGATTTGGCCCAGCAAATCTATCATAAGTGATGCAGAAATCATGGGTCTGCCGACTAGGTCTGCTAAAGCTAAAACTCTATAATCTGGAGAATCTCCTGAATGTTCAATGTCAAATTGAAATTGTTCAACTTCTTGCTCAATTTTTAGAAATTCAATAAGGTCATCAAGACTTTTTACAGAAGGATATTTTCTTTTCTTACGGATGTTTAGGGCTTTTTTATAATAGTGTGGAATAAGGTTTTCATCCATTGTTTTAGGCTCCTTTTTTTACAAACAATTGAATATTTGTTGAATTACTACGGGGGTTAAAATTTCAGAATGCTTTTCGTATTCTGCGTCGAAATTATACGCGATGGCGTTCATATCAAAAGCGGGAAAATATCTCCAATTTTCTCCGTCATATTCAAAAAAATCAACACAGATGACATTTTCTAGAGCAAAATTGTTAGATGTCTTAATTTGTACTCTGTTTTGATAAGGGAAAAAGCCAATTGTTTCTAAGAATAGTTCTAAAAAAACATTTGGATTGCTCTGCTTTTTAAAAACACCTTTAAAGTATGGAATATGTGGAAATCCATCTTCTTCTCGTCCTATTATGAATGAATTTTCTGGATTTAAAATAAAACCAAGGTCGTTTTGGATGTTCACATCATTAAACTGATTAATTAAAAGTTCTAATAACTCAAACATTTGCTTACTCCTTGCGAATGATGGATGATTGAAGTTTTTTCGTTTGAGATAAAAGATGTTTAAGGTCTTCCTCGTTTATCTTTTTATTTACGGAACCTTTTAGAAATCCGACAATTTCTGAACATGTTGAATTCATGTCCATATCTCTCTTTTTGAAGAGCTTGATTTTTTCGCTTTGTTTGTTTGCTGTTGAAAAATTTGCAAGACAAGAAATAATATAAGGTATAAAAATGGTTGTGATAAACCATTGAATGGAAAACTCTTGATTTTGGCAATAAAGGTAAAGCAACGATGTTGATAATAGAGCAAGGAAAACTATCAAATTTGTTTTCCAAAACTCCTTGATATGATAAAAGATTTTTTTCATCATTAAAGGTTCTAGATGGGTAAAATGGAACATTCCCTAGAGCAGGGTGACGACGCCTTGTCTAGGGACTCTTTTTTGTTTTAGAAGGTTACTTCACAACTCACGCATGTTGTTCCGTAATTCCGTTCTTTTGTCGGGCAACCAGCAGCGAAACTACCTGTCGGGTTGTTCTTCGCGATCAAACGGGGCTTCTTGTAAGCCATTTTCTTTGTTGTCTTCATATTATACCTCTAGAGTATATCCCGCAGGATGTTTCGCACCATGCCGCGCGGGTTTCGACACAGTGCGTTTTGCGTTTGCAAAAGGGGAGAAGATCCCCGCCTTGGTTCGACTTCGCTTGCTTCGACAATGCTCAGCACAGGCACCACAGGTCGCGGGGATGACAAATACGGAAAGAGATTGCTTCGGGGCGTACACCCCTCGCAACGACAAGCAAGGATATGGGTCACTTCGGCGAGCTCAGTGACCTTTAACCCTGTCGCCGGTAAAAGGCTCAGGGCGCCGATGTATTGACCATTTTGTAAACTAGAGTTTACACGGGGGGGGGTAAGGACTAAAAGCCCCTGTTAGGGGACGGCGGGCCAGCATCTGCCGGCAGTATCTATGTCCATAATTCGCCATACAGGTAATAAATTACATTATTATTTCCATAAGTGATCGTTTTTTTTGAAAAAAAAAGGATTTTAGAAAAGGTGAAATTTTTAAGTGAATTTTATTGGAAAAGGTAAAATTTTTGATTATATTTAATAGAAAAAGGTAACAAATGCTATACCGCAAAAACGAAATTTTGCTTAAAAATTGGCTAAAAAGTGAAAAAAAAGCCATTTTGCTGACGGGAGCCCGTCAGACGGGGAAAACATTCCTTATAAGACACATTCTTGAGTCAAATAGTCAAAATTTCGTCGAAATCAACTTCTTGAAGAGTCCCGAACTGCTGGGGTTGCTCGAATCCGCCAAGAACAAGGATTTTTCGGCGTTCTTTACGCGACTCCAATTTGCCACGCGGAAGGAACTCACCAAGGGGAAAACTGTCATCTTTCTGGACGAGGTGCAGGAATACAAGGAAATCCTGACGGCCATAAAGTTCCTCGTAGAGGAAGGCTCGTTCCGGTATGTCCTCAGCGGCTCGCTCCTGGGCGTAGAACTATCGGACCTGCGTTCGGCTCCGGTCGGCTACTTGCCAGTTATCGAGATGTTCCCGATGGATTTCGAGGAATTCCTGATTGCACAGAAGATTCCTGCTGACGCTTTGGCTCGGCTGCGAGAAAACTTTACCGCCAAGACCCCCGTTGATGAATTTGTCCACAACAAGATTTTGGATGCTTTCTACACCTATCTGATTGTCGGGGGCATGCCGGCCGCTGTGCAGAAGTTCGTCGGTTCGAACGACCTGAACGCCGTCACGCGAATTCACAAAGACATTTTAAAGCAGTACAACTGGGATTTTTCGAAGTACGAGAAGGAACGCAAGCTCCACCTGATAAACACTTACGACTTGATCCCTTCTGAGTTGAACTCCAAGAACAAGCGTTACATGTTCGCGGACCTTGGCGCCAAGCAGAAGTTCGGCCGTTACGAGAACAGTTTCAACTGGCTTATCGATGCGGGCGTCGCCATACCGACTTTCAATACGACAGAACCCGTGGTCCCTTTAAAGATCAACAAGCAGAACAATTTGTTCAAGCTGTTCCTTTCTGATGTTGGGCTCTTGACGACAAGCTACGGGCGGGCTTCGCAGATGCAACTGTTGCAGGGCGGGCACGACATGAACTGTGGAGCCATCTTTGAAAACGCAGTCGCCCAAGAACTGCGCACCCACGGCTATGACGGCTACTATTTCAACAGCAAGAAACTCGGCGAACTCGATTTTATCATCGAATATGAAGGCAAATGCCTCCCCATCGAAGTCAAGAGCGGCAAGGATTATACCAAGCATTCCGCCTTAAACAACGTGCTGCAAATAGAGAATTACGACATCCCGCAGGTATTCGTATTCGCAAATGCAAATGTCTCCGTCCGTGGGAAAATCACCTATTTCCCCATCTACATGATTATGTTCTTGAACGAGGCCTCCAGGCCGTTGCCGAAAATGCCGCGACTGGACTTGTCCAGCTTGCACTAACCACTAGAACTTAAACAGCATGCCAAATCGCATCTGGCCGTCGCGGACGCCGTCGTTGTCACCTACGTCGCGGATGGTGGCAAAGTCGAACTGCAGCATGTCCGAAATCATGAAGCCGAAACCGAAGTCCACTTCGCTTCTCTGTCCCACGTCGTCGTAGAGGTAGCCCAGGCGGAGCGCGATGGTGTTGGCGTAGATGAATTCCGTACCTACGTTGAACACGCCCTGCATCAGGGAGTTCTTGGCGGCGGTAGCGCCGTGTCCGCCCCGTTCCGGGTTGGCGATGGATTTCCAGCAGGCGATATAGAAAGGTTCGGGGTTGCCCTTGCTATCGTCATAGACCACTTCGCGGTTGTAGTCGGCGGCCACGATCCACTTGTAATCGGCAAGAGCTAAAAGTTCATACGAAATCCCTAGCCGCCAGGTGAGGGGGATGGGGTCTTCGATGGTCTTGTCCACATAGTAGACGCTGGGGCCGATGTTGGCGAGAACCAAGGCTAGATTTAATTTGTCTAAAAGAAGGCCCTTCTTGAGGATGCCTACGTCGAAGGCGTAGCCGAAGGTGGTTGCCTCCTCTTCGCCGGCGGCGGCTCCGGAGCTCAGGTCTGAATAGAAGAACTTGATAGAGAGGCCAAGACCGATGTTCCCAGGGAAACGGGTGCCGTAGCTCACGCCGCCCACGATTTCGGAACTGTTGTAGGCCACCAGGTCGTCGGCGTCGATATCGCCGGAAACCACCGTGGAACCGAAGCTCACAAAGTTCACGTGGAAGCCGATGGTGCCCCAGTCTCCCATGGGTACCGTCATGCCGCCGTAGAGGTGGTACAGGTCGGGGATGTTCAAGATGGGCAAAAGCTTTTCGTAGAAGGCGGTGAGCTGGTAGTCGGCGTCCTTGTACTGCTCCATGCCGTTTGCGGTGCTGAACCACACGTCGTTACCCTGGGGGAGAACCGCCCACACCTTGTTTACCGAAAGTCCGTTGCCGCTGTGGTAGTGGGTCCATTCGTCGTCGCTCTTGACGTCGCCTTCGGCTTCGGCGGTGCCACGTTCCAGTTCTGCCTTGCGGCCGCTGGCGGTGGCGTAGTCCGGCAGGTGCCGCCAGACTCCCTTGTCCGTTGCAATCCAGATGGCGCCCTTGCGGTCCACCGAGATGTCGTTGATGGTGTTGCCTTCGAACTTGATCTGTTCCCACTTGCGCAGGTTGAAATGGGAGAGGCCTTCTTTGTGGCTGGCCCACACATGGCCGGAACTATCGACGGCAAGGGCCTTCGGGTTCAGGTCCATGATGCCGTCTTCTTCGGTGAAGAGGCTCCAGCGGTCCTTGTCGTTTACGCTTTTCTTGGGAACCAGGCGGGCAACGCCCGCGCCTTCCACTGCCACAAACAGTTCCTTACGGTTTTCAGACCACACCAGGGCGTTGATTTTCTGGCTAGGGAGCACCTTGCCCTTTTGTTCGAACTGTCCGTTGCGGTACAAGAAGAGGCCGTTGTCGGTGCCTATCCAGAGGCTTGCGCCTTGGTTCACCAGGGCGGTGATGCGCCTGCTGCCCAGTTCTTCGTCGTAGTTTTTCCAGGCCTTGCCGTCAAAGCGGAAGAGACTTTTAGGAGTTCCCACCCAGAGCTTTTCGGTGCGGTTGTCGTAGATGATGGCCGTGATGGTGTCGTTTACCACCAGGTTCCAGGGCATCTTGACTTCTACCACGTCGGATTCTTCTTCGGCGGACTTGATGTCGTTGAACTTTTTCACCTGGCGGGAGTATTCGTCAATGCCGCGCTCCGTACCCACATAAACTTTTACGGCATCCTTGATCTTGGCGTTGCCTTGCAGGGTGACGGAGTGGTAATCCACCCACTGCTCTCCGTCGTAACGGAGAATACCCTGGGCGGTTCCGGCCCAGAGTTCGCTCTTGGCGAAAAAGCCGTTCTTGCTGCGGGCCGCCATCTTGGTAAAGAAGGGAGCGGTCTTGGAATCGGCGGGGTAGGACATGCGCCATTCATCGGCCAGGGGGCCAAAGGCAAGTCCTGCCGGGTTGTAGAACATGGCGGTGGCGTCGTCGGCAACGGCGGCGCCGACTTCACCCATACCCAGCTGGCGGGCGCCTACGGGCATTTCCAGGGTGATAATGGCGGATCCTGCGGCATAGGTCAGGACCGGTGCCGCTATCAGGAGGGCGAGGAGGGATTTACGCAAGTTGCCTCCAGTCGGGGACTTCGTAGGTGCTTCCGTGGGAGGGCACAACGGCCTTCCAGCCGGACTTGCTGGGGTTTTCCCAGGGTTGCTTGGGCAAAAGCTTGCAGTCGCAGCCCAGCACGTAGGGCGGCAAAATTTCGGCGTGGTTCCTGATTTGCTCGCGGGTAATAAAGTTGTCTTCGCCGACGAACTTCACGTAGTTCTTGCCCTTGGGGCCAAGTTCGATGCGGTAGGTGACGGTGCCGTTCTTGTCGCCCTCGTCGATGGTGCGGATGGTCTCTTCGAGAGAGGCGTTCCACTGGCGGATATATTCTTCCCGCTGTTCGGGGGTGAGCTGCGTCTGGGTTTCTAGCCAGGAGCGGAGCGATACTTCGGAGGGCTTTACGTTGGTGAGGGATTCCCGTGCGGGTCGGACCACCACGGCATACTGGCCGGAAACGTCAATGACCGGCTTGGGTTCTTCTTTTTCTTCGGTGCTGTGGATAACCACGTAGGCACCGATGGCCGCAAGAATAATGGACAGCACGACAATCGTTATAACGATAACAACAGATAGCATATTCTTTTTCCGTTCAACTGGGGAAAAACCTTACTCTGTAAAACTAGCATTTTCTATCTTGTGGGGTAGGAGTTTTTATGCCGAAATTGAAGATTTTCTTGGTCCTCGCGTTATTTTGTAATCTGTGGGCTATCCCTTTTAACATTGAAAGCGTCAGGGACGGCCAGGGCGACGAGATCCGCAAGGGCCAGCTTATCAAGGTCCATTTTAAGGGCTACCTGATTCTCGACAGCCTGCAGATGGAAGAAATGCGGAAAAGGGCCACGGAAGACTCCCTGGCGGCCCTGGAATTTGCAACGCCAGAGACATCTGCGGATTCTGTGACAGCGGACAGCGCCAAGGCCGCACCTGCCGATACGGCAAAAACCGCTCAGGATGCCACAAAGTCGAAGGATTCGAAGGCCACAACTGCAGACATGGCTAAGGACTCAAAAGTCGCCGTGCCCGCCCCTACGGATAGTGCCACTGCGGCGAGGAACATTGCGGCCACGGCAGACAGCATCGCCCGTTACAAGGACAAGTGGCTCTACGCCAGTTCCTACGACGGAGAGCCTCTGGAATTTACCTTGGGAATGGGTCAGGTTATCCAGGGCTGGGAAAAGGGAATCCTGGGCATGAAGGTGGGTGAAATCCGCTACCTGACGGTGCCTGCGGTCATGGCTTATGGCGACCGTTCCCTAGAAAACATCCCGCCCAATTCCGACCTGTACTTCGAGGTGGAGCTGGTCCATGCCGACCCGCCCATGGAGCCGGACAAGTTCCCCCAGAGTGTAGACGCCCTCAAATGGAAAGAAATTTCCAAGGGCCTCAAGGCCTACGACGAGAAGTCGGGTAGCGGCAAGCCTGCAGTCGCTGGTGCAACCCTCAAGACCCATTACACCGGCTGGCTCCTTTCGGGTCGCAAGTTTGGCAGTTCCAAGGACTTGGGCAAGCCTTTAGAAGTGGTTCTCGGCAACGGCAAGCTCATCAAGGGCTGGGAACAGGGGCTAGACGGCATGCGTGAAGGCGGGGTCCGCTGGCTCCGTGTGGCGCCAGCCATGGGCTACGGTGCAACGGCTTATTCTATGATTCCTTCCAATTCCACCTTGATTTTCCGGGTGGAGCTGGTGGAGTCCGAAGTGGATTCCGCAGTTGTTGAAAAGATGGACTTTTTCCCGGATACCACCACCCTTGCTCTTGAAAACGGTTCCGAAGGCCTGCGCTACGCCATCGTGAAGCCAGGCGAGGGAGAACCTGCGAAGGTGGGCTCTACGGTCCGGGTGCATTACACGGGCTGGCTCACCAACGGTCACAAGTTCGACAGCTCCCGTGACCGTGACCAGGAATTCAGTTTCCCCTTGGGCGGTGGCCGTGTGATTCGCGGTTGGGAGCTGGGTGTGGCAGGAATGCTTCCCGGCGAAAAGCGCATCTTGATTGTGCCTCCTGGCCTTGGCTACGGAGCCCGTGCCGCAGGCCCCATTCCTGGAGGCTCCACTCTTATCTTTGCCGTGGAGTATCTGGGCGAGTAATGTTCAAGTCCTTCTTTGAAAAACTTCACGAGGCGTTTTCGTCGGTGCTGCCGGTCACCTTGATTGTGCTGTTTCTTTCCTTTACGCCCCTGGTGGAACTTTCCACGAAGGAACTGGTTGTTTTTTTGGTCTGTGCGGTATTCCTCATCGCGGGAATCGGACTTTTCAATCTGGGGGCGGACCTTGCCATGACGCCTATGGGCGAACAGGTGGGCTCTGGCCTTGCCAAGTCCCGCAAGTTGCAGCTGCTGGCTTCGGTCTGTTTTGCCATGGGCGTGCTCATCACCATTGCAGAACCCGACCTTTCGGTGCTGGCGGACCAGGTCAAGCAGGCGGTACACCCCACGCTGCTGGTGGCCACGGTGGGCGTTGGCGTGGGGCTGTTCCTGCTGCTTTCGATTATCAAGATTGTTTTCAGGCTGGACCTTTCGAGCATCATCATCTTTTTTTACATGGTGCTTTTCATGCTGGGCATGCTCATGGTGTCCATGGGCAGGGAAATTTTTGTCCCGCTGGCTTTTGATTCGGGCGGCGTGACGACGGGCCCTATTACGGTTCCCTTTATCATGGCGCTGGGCGTGGGTGTGGCCGGCGCCATTGGCGGAAAGAACGCGGGCGAGAACAGCTTCGGCCTGATTGCCCTTTGCTCCGTAGGGCCGATTCTCGCCTTGATGGGCCTGGTTCTTTTTTCCAAGGGCGACCTGACTTATTCCCTTGAGCCTGCGGCCTATTCTGTAGACGCATGCCTCGGTAGCCATTTTATTCCGACTGTCCTTGAGGTGGCCAAAGAGGTGTTTGTTGCCCTGGCACTAATTGTGGTGTTTTTCATGGTGCTCCAGTTTTTTGCCTTCAAGCTTTCCCGCAATAGCCTTCTTAGAATCGGGTTCGGCATCTGCTATACCTTTGCAGGGCTCCTGATATTTTTGACGGCGGTGAAGGTTGGGTTCATGCCCATCGGTTTCAAATTGGGCTGTAACTTGGCAAAGACACCTCACATTCTTGTGGCGGCAGGCTTTGTCATTGGTATGGTGGTGGTGCTTGCAGAACCTGCGGTGCACGTGCTGAACAGGCAGGTCGAAGAAATTACCGGCGGCCTCGTGACCAAGCGTTCCATGCTGGTGGCCCTTTCTATCGGCGTGGGCGTTTCTATCGGGCTTTCCATGTTCCGCATCTACATGGGCTTCCCCCTGATTTACTACCTGATTCCCGGCTATTTTGTTTCCCTCGGCCTGTCGTTCTTTGTGCCCAAGCTTTATACGGCTATCGCCTTCGACTCGGGTGGTGTGGCCAGCGGACCCTTGACCTCTAGCTTTATACTGCCTCTTTCTATCGGGGCTTGCTCCGTCATCCACGGCGCTGACGATTCTATTCTGAGTTATGCTTTCGGTATCGTGGCCATGGTGGCCATGACTCCCTTGATTACCATCCAGATTCTCGGCTTCAAGGCCATCGTTTCTCGGTTCTTCAGGAACCGCAACATGATGCGCCGTATCCAGGATGCCGACGACGAGCAGATTATAGACTTTGTGTAGGGAGCGGTATGGCTGAAAAGGAAAGACAGGTCAGGCGAAAGAGAAACGGGTCTCCCGACGGGCATTCCAAGGTGTCCATGAACCGCCTCAAGATTCTGGTGACCATGGTGAACCGCGCCAAGGCGGATTTTTACATGGACCATATCCAGTCTTTTGGCGTGAACATGCAGATGGTCTTTTACGGCAGGGGAACTGCCTCCCAGGAAGTTCTTACGGCTATTGGTCTGGTGGATTCCGAGCGTGCGGTCATTCTGAGCGTGATAGGCGAGGACAAGCTCAAGGCGGCCCTGGAAAGCATCGAGGAAAAATTCAACACCATCGCGGGTGGCAAGGGTATCGCCTGTACGATTCCCATGACAAGCATTATCGGCAAGTCCATTTTCAACTTTTTGAGCGACAACCGCAAGGCGGTACGGAGGAACGAGAAATGAGCGCAAGCAAGCACGAGATGATTATGTGCATTGTCAATGCCGGATTTTCCGAGACGGTCATGGAGGCGGCCAAGAGTGCAGGCGCCCGTGGCGGCACTATCCTGAACGGTCGCGGCACGGCCAACAAGGAGGCGGAATCGTTTTTCCACATCGCCATCCAGCCCGAAAAGGAAGTGGTGATGATTTTGGTACCCGCAGAAATCAAGGACGCCGTGCTTCACGCCCTTTACCAGAAGGCAGGGCTAGACACCATGGGCCAGGGTATCGCGTTTTCGCTCCCCGTAGATGAAGTGGTGGGGCTTACCCCGTGGAAAGCCGTAGATAAAGACGGCAAGACCCTCAAGATGCCCGCCGTCGCGAAGGCTTAGACTTTGCAAATTCCAAAGTGTAAAATTGTCAACTGGACTTAACGATTTTTGCTTGATTTTGTTAAGTGTGGTTGCCAATTATGCGTAATTTAGAACCATTTTGATGTGGTGCTTTTTTTGGAGGGTAGCAGTCGCTTGCCTCGATAAGGACTTCTTGCAGGAATTCGCCGGGCTGATAGCCGAAAAATGCGGCGAGCCGGATGAAGTTTGCCATGGTGAGCTGGGTGTGGCTAAAGTGCCCGCTCTTGCGCTTGATGCCGACTTCCACGCCGTAGAGGGTGTTCTTGTGGAGACCGAGCTGGAATGCGAGCCCGTCGCGGGTGATGCCCCTTGCCTTGCGGTGCCGCCTGAGTACCTTTGCGAGGGCTTCGGAGAAGCGGTCATCCTCAATTTTCTGCAAGTTTTGCAGGTCTATTTTTGGCATGTGTAGCATGCCAAGATATTAGTTTTTGGACTGTCCTTGGGGTATATAGATGTCTGTTATTATTTTACAGAGGATTGTGATAGCGTGAAGAAGGCTTGGCGGGGTTCCGAAATAGCTTGAAGGGGCCATTTTTGCTTTGTTTGTTCGAAAAAAGCAAGAAAAATCACATATATCTGTGATTTCCGGGAAAAAATAATATAAATTTTTTTAAAGTTACAGATGTCTGTGACTTCTGGTCGGGGTTATCCCGGATTTGACCAGGTAACAAAGGGACAAATTATGCAGAAGAAGTTTTTTTTCCATGAAAAGGCAGCCCATTTGTTTTTGTTGGTAGCCTTTCATGTTTTGATCATATCTACGGTAACAAATGCAGAAGTTATCGAAAGATTTCCAGACGGAAAGCCAAAAATTGTGGAATCCGTTACCAGCTCAGGCCAGTATCGTTATGAAAACCATACCCAATATATGGAAGAAATAGGGCGGCCTTGTCATATAGTCAAGAAGACATACAAAAATGACCGACTTCTTTCAATTTCCGAGGCCGGGGGCGATTGTTTATATTATCCGGATTTTGGAAGCTCTTTTGTTAACATAGAAAAAGATATGGTCACCACACAGTATAATGAGCGGGGAAAAATCATATCCAAAACCGGACCTGGATGGGAGAAACAATATGACGACAATGGGAACCTTATCTATGAAAAAGGTTCGGGATTTGAAAGAAGGTGCAAGAGCAACGGCATCTGTGAAGGAACTAAAGAATGGAATGGTTATACATCTACCCTTAGTTGTAATGGAAATAACTGTTTGATAAAGAGCATAGAATTCGAAGGACGTATAGTTTGCTCTGGGGATGATGATTGTCGCGAATATCTAGCAAAAATAGACCAAAAACAGGCCGAAAAAAGAAAAGCAGAACAAGAAAAAAGGGAAAAAGAAAGGGCAGCTAGGGAAGATAAAAAAGAGAAAACAACTACGAGTTGTAAAGAAGGTTGGTGGGGAAAACTATGCACCACAACTACAAGTTATTGACTTTCACTGAAAAAGGTTGACTCTTTTTGGGTGATTTTACTGAACGGGTAAATTTTACTAAAGTTTTTTTCTATGAAAAAAGTAGTTCAATTGTTCATCTTGTTGGCTTTTCATGTCTTGGTCTTATCTGCAGTAGCAAATGCAGAGGTCATAGAAAGATTTCCAGACGGAAAGCCAAAAATCGTGGAAACCGTTACCGCCTCAGGCCAGTATCGTTATGAAGAACATATTTCATATAGAAGAACAGGAGAGATTTATGATAGAATCAAAAAGACCTACAAAAATGATCGACTTATATTCCAAGCCGGACCTGGATGGGAGAAACGATATGACGACTATGGACATCTTATCTATGAAAAAAATTCGGCACATGAAAAAAAGTGCAAGAGTAACGGCAACTGTGAAGTAATACAAAAACAGAATGGTTTTACAACTTATTTTAGTTGCATGGGAAGCACTGCTAACTGCTTAATAACAAAAGTATATTTCTCGGGTAGGCAAGCATGCTCCGGGGACGAGGCCTGCCGTGATTTTATAGCAAAAGAAAATCAAAAAATAGCCGAAAAGAATAAAATTCAACGAGAAAAATGGGAAAAACAACGGGAAGCTGAAGAAGCCCAAAAAGAAAAGGAACACAATCAGAAGAAGGCTGCATTTCTGAAACAATATGATCCCGATGGAGATGGCTTCTGCATAGGGGATTACGAGATACAACTAATGAGTTACCTTTGCGATGGTGACGATCTTTGTCCCAAAACTCCCGGCAAATATGACGGCTGTACGTTGAAACAGAAAATCAGAATGGATAATGATGCCGACCGAGATGGTTTCTGTGACGATGATGAAATATATCAGAAACATTCAGAGCTTTTTGAAGGCCTTGACCTCTGTCCAACTATTTCAGGGGCCAGTCCCGACGGCTGCACGGAAGAAGTCCGTGCAATGATGAAAAAGGACGCCAAGGAGACCATTGAACTGCAAATACGGCAGTTGTTCGACAGCGATAACGACGGGTTCTGTTCGGAGGAGTTTGTCTGTTTGGATAAATGGGGCGAGTGCGCCAAATATGCAGCAGACTATGGAATAAAAGAAAGGCTCTCTTTCAAGAAATACAAGTATTCCAACCCGTTCCTATCTAAAGCCGAGAAAAAAGCCGCTATTGCCGATGCGAAGGAAAAGGTTTGCACGAAAGGCTATATCGACGCGTGTCCTTACAATTGGGGTCGATCTATGGGATGCTCCAATCAAAATCTTAGGGAATATGTTATAAAAACATATGGCGACTATGACCAGGACCACGATGGATTCTGTGACAAGTGGATTGAAGAAAAGGGACTTTGGAGAGCCGAGGGTATCGGCTGCGATCAGGACTATCTTGACGAATGCCCCACGGAATTTGGCGGCGAACGAGGTTGCCCGAGACAACAAGATAACAGTTTTGCGCGACAAAAGGCGAACCGGCCGAAAGGACGCTGCTGCCCGCCCGGTGCCATAGGGTGCCATGATGATTGCACGCAGTCTGAAAGGAATGCTGGAGGCAAGAATTACGACAATAGCAGACAAAATAATGGAAACGGACTTTTCGTAAACGGGAAGAAAATAAAATTCTGGTGATTTCAATAAGGAGCTCCTATGTATTGTGAACAGTGCGGAAAAAGATTTTCGGAAACGGCGAAGTTCTGCCCCTATTGCGGAAACGCTGTGGGGATAGCGGATTCTATCCAATCTCAACAGAGTGTAAAGCAGGAAATGTCTACCCCGACTTCGCTTGGAACTAAACAAGGATCTACCCCGGCTTCGCATGAAGCGAAACAAGAGCAGAAATATGTCGGATTCTGGGCACGATTTGCAGCAAGTTTTCTTGATTGGATTTTAATCAATATACTATGTATTCCTGCTTGGATCTTTTTAATCTATCGTGCTCAGTATCCATCTGGCCTGGACGACAGTGATGTAGAGGGTACCATACTTCTTTATAGTGCACTATATATCCTTGCACAGATTATACTCTTAGTTCTTTGGTTCGTGAAACGAGCGTCGGTTGGTAAAATGGCTATTTCGGCCAAGATTGTTGATGCAAAGACGGGTGGGGCCCCTACAAAGAAACAACTTATAGGGCGATATTTTGCATACTTGCTTTCTTCCCTTCCTCTGTGTCTTGGGTTCCTTTGGGTTGGGTTTGATTCTAAAAAACAAGGCTGGCACGATAAGCTTGCTGGGACTGCAGTGATTTATGTAGGAGATAATTGACAATGAACAATAAGAACAGATTTATTGTGCCCCTGGTCTTGGGGCTTGCAGCGGTTCTGTTTTTTGCCGCTGCAGTTGTTTCAGCGGTTGTCTTAAAAACATCCGATAAAATAGTCGGCATCGACTATGAATGCGATTATTCGCACAATAATTCTTTCATTAGCAGCATTGCCGCTGCGCTTGGAAACCGGGCTGCTGAATTCAATAATGGCATTTGCCTGATGGAAAAGAAGGAATATGGCGAAGCCTACGATGTCTTTGTGTCCGCCGCCGAAAAGGGACTTGCTGAAGCTCAATGCGAACTTGGGTATATGTACGCAGAGGGCTTGGGAGTTACCCAAGATCCTGAAAAATCGGAACATTGGTACAGGATGGCGGCAAATCAAGGAAATGGGAGTGCTTTAGTCTCTTTGGGATTAATGTATTATGACGGAACTGTTGTGTCGAAGAATCGATTGGAAGCTGCAAAATTATGGATAAGGGCGCTTGACATTTATCCGAGAACTTGGCATACCGATGTTGAATTTTTGTTAGGGGATATGTATCTGAATGGAGATGGGGTTGCGCAAGATTATGGCGAAGCTCTTCGTTATTTGACACGGTCGGCTAACGCCGGTAATGCAGTAGCCCAGAACAATCTTGCTTATATGTATGCGGTAGGCAAGGGTGTGGAAAAGAATCACCAAAAGGCTGTTGAATGGGGGATGAAATCGGCTATGCAAGGTAACGCTCAGGCTCAGCTTTCCGTGGCTGGAGCTTATAAACGCGGTGAAGGCGTGGAGCAGGATTACGAAAAGGCTTTTGAATGGATGGAAAAAGCTGCAATGCAAGGTGACGCCGTGGCTCAGAATGAATTGGGTATTGCGTATGAGCTAGGCGAAGGCGTGGAACGGGATTACAACAAGGCCATTGAATGGTACCAAAAGTCGGCAGCGCAGGGATTTCAGATTGCACAACAGAATCTGGCACGCTTTTATGAAGCCCCATCCGCTGGTTGGGAAGAAATCGATGAAACGGCTGAAAACACATCAGCCGAAGATCCTGACCCCGATCGTGACGGTGTCTGCGATCCTTGGGTAAGTCTAAATGGAGTTATGGATGAATATAACCATCTCTGCAAGGGTGTCGATGAGTGCCCCGCTCAGGCTGGTTCCGGAAATGCCAACGGTTGCCCGTAATTACCTTGGGATGAAAACAAAGGAGACGTCATGAGCACTGTATTTATCATCCTTCTCGTAATCTTACTGATTATCGTTGGCATAATATTGATCATCAATATTGGCATCCGATTCGCCATCTTCACTGCCAGCACCGTCATCGACATTATCAAGAGCCCCGCATCGCTGTTTTTTATCATGTGCTTCATAGTGGTAGCCATTTTAGGACTTCTCATTAACCAAAAATCTGCGGGAGACTCGTCCTATGACCGCGGCAATGATATTCCTGTAGCTACAGAATACAAGCGGCCTCTCCCCGAAACGCAAGAGGGCCCCTATCAGAAATCAAACGAGGGTGAGTACAAACCCAACCAATCCGCACAGGAAAATCATAATTACATCATGGATTCTCGCGATGGAAAAACCTACAAAATTGCGAAAATAGGTAACCAAGTGTGGATGGCCGAGAATCTGAATTATGAAACAAACGGCAGTTATTGCCGTAAGGATGATCCTGAAAAATGCGCTAAGTACGGACGGCTTTACATTTGGGAATCTGCATTGAATGCATGCCCAGTTGGTTGGCATCTTCCCACCAAAGGAGAATATGAAACCCTATTAGGCTACGTAGAAAAACAAGAAAAAGAAACAATAGAAAAAATATATAGGGACTCAGAAGAAAAATATGAATGGGATCTAAGATGGGGGGCATACTTCCTACTTAGGAACAAAAAACAATACGGCTTTTCTGATCTTCCTGTGAATTGTGAATATTGGACTGCCACAGAGAATGGTGACAACAGAGCCTACTACATGTTCTTGGACGATATGGCCTTCAGTTCGTTCGAGGACTCTAAAAAGGATTACAAGGCTTATGTTCTTTGTCTCCGGAATCCTTAACTTATTTTACCGATAGCGTTCTAGAAGACGGTGTCAAAATAGTGCCTGTTTGAAAGTTCTGCTTGAAAAATAACGCCTAAGGCTCCGCCCTAAATTGCTCCCAGGCTCATGAACGCCCTCGGAACGAGTTACAAGACTGAAATGAGGTGTGTGAATTTTTATCTAGTTTTTCAATGCAATTCTCTTCACTACGATGGATTAGAATATGGCAATTTTTGAAACTCTTTTTATCTTGGCCGGCATTTTCGTAGGCCTTGTATCGCGGGGAGGAGTGTACCTATTCCTGCTGCCGCTTGCCGTAGTGGCGTTCGTGCTCGCCATTATGAACAGACCGAGCCAAACGGGTTCCAGGGCAAAGAAAATCTTGAGTTCGATTTTGTCGGCGGCATACCTTGCCGCGGTAGTTGTCTGCTCGCTTACTTTTTTCCAAAGCGGTTCCAAAGAACGGTCAGATGCTCCCCAAAAGGAATCGACCGTTGCGTTGCGGGCTTTAGATTGCAAGGATATGTCCGTTCTGGAAGAGAAGGTGGATAAAGTCTATTCCATGCTTGACGACATGAAATTTGAATACAGCCTAATTGGAAAAAGCGATCTGGAACGGGTCAAGGCGGAAATCGCCATGCATGACGACGAATTGATTGAATGCGACCCCACAAAAGAGAAGGGTTGTATGGAATTCTCCAATTACGGGACGGAACGCGACAGCAACAGGTTTTACACGGTTTCCTTGCATTGGAAGCTGCCGAGGTTCCAGGTTTATCCTAAGCGGGTCTACTGGAAAATCATCAAGGGATTGTTGGGCGAGGACTTGACCGATGCCGACACAGTCCTTGATGCCAGACATTTACAAAAAATTCATAAAAGAGCCCTTTACCGTCAGGTGGAAGCATACAAGCGGTCCATTGAATCCAAACTCAGGAATTATCCCGATGACTGGTACTATGACAGCGCCCGGACGGAAGTCGCCGCCACCCTCAAATACGAGCGCATGGACAGTATAGATGTCGCGTTCGATTCACAGCTGTGGACGACTTATTATATTTCGAACGCCGGGTACGACGCCGGTGCCGCCGGAGGATACAATTACGAGTATCATCGGACCTTCTCGAAGAAAGACGGGTCACTGGTTGATTCCACTATTTTCAATCCAGAAGAAAAGGAAAAGATTGTATCGCTTCTTCGCAAATATGCGGAAAAATACGATGCCCGTCCCAATGCCATCCACATGGATTTCAAGCTGAAGCCTTCTTTCTTGAAGGACGGTGTCGGTTTTGACGGATCCTCTTTCGAAATCGGCGAGCACACCCACGGCAGCGTGATGATCGTGGTGCCTTACGAGGAAATTCTGCCCTATATGGAAACTTGGGCTCGCCGGGAATTCGGTCTTACTGAAGGCGGAGGTTCGTAAAATTCTTTGACTTAGGACGGCGCCTTTTTTATATAAATTTACGCCATGAACATCCTAGTCTATTTTCTCTTTGCGCTTTCGGGTTTTGCCGGCCTCATTTACGAAGGTTCCTGGGCCCGCTACCTCAAGCTTTTCTTGGGCCACGCCAGCTACGGCCAGGTGCTCACGCTGTGCATTTACATGGGCGGTCTTGCCATCGGTAGTTTTATCGCGGGCAAGATGGTGGAATGGGTAAAGCGGCCCCTGCTTGGCTATGCGGCGGTGGAACTGGCCATCGGTATTGGCGGCCTGGTTTACCACCCGCTCTACAACCTGCTTACGGGAATTTTCTTTGATAGTGAATGGATTGCGGGCCTGGGCTTTACGGGCGCCGAGATTACCAAGGTGGTGCTGGCTACGGGTTCGACACTCCCCATCGCCATTGCGGTGGGCATGACTTTCCCCTTTATTGCGGCGGGACTCTTGCGCAAGAGCGGTCAGGAACTTTCGCTCCCCATGCTCTATTTTACCAACAGCCTGGGTTCTGCTATCGGCATTCTGGTGACCAGCTACCTGCTGATTCCCGAACTGGGAAACCACGCCACCCTCTGCGTGGCGGCTTCTATCAACTTCTTGCTGGCGGCGGTTTTCGGCTACATCGGGTTTGCCACGTCGCCCAACAAGGAGGACGACGAGGACGATGTTGCGGATGTTGGTGCGGACCGTGCCACGGCTGGTTCGGAAAGTTCCACGGCAGGTTCAAACCGTGCCGCCGAGCCGCTGAACGTTGACTATGTTGCAGAACACAAGCTGCCCATGCCGCCCAAGAACACCTGGCTCTGGATTGCGGCCATTACGGGGCTTACCTCCTTCGTTTACGAGATTGTCTGGATACGCCTGCTGAGCCTCTTGATGGGCAGTTCCAGCCACAGCTTCGACCAGATGCTTTCGGCTTTTATTCTGGGGCTTGCCATCGGAAGCGCCGTCAGCGGAAAACTTTTGAAAAAAGATTCCTTGGTCATTCTTTCCCTGGCTCAGATTTTCATGGCGTTTTTCGCCCTGTGCACGCTCTACTTCCACAAGCCCTTCTGGGGCATGATGAACGAGGCGAACCAGATTTTCAATACCACCGCCGACGGCTATATCTGCTGGAGCTTATTCAAGTATGCCCTTTCCGTTTTGTGGATGGTGCCTACCAGTTTCTTTGCGGGCATGACGCTCCCGCTCATCACGGTGATTCTCACCCGGGCATTCAAGAGCGAAGCCCCCATCGGCAAGGTTTACGGCTGGAATACGGTGGGTTCCATTATCGGTTCGGCAGGTGGCGGCCTGATTCTCTTGCCGTTCTTGCAGCTGAAGGGCGCCCTGGTGCTTGCCGCCGTGCTGGACTTTGCCATCGGCTTTGTGCTGCTGGTGGTCTATCGCAAGAAGTTCCGCTACAGCGTGCCTTTCTACCTGGTGGCGGCCCTGATGGTTCTGCCCTCCATCTTCGTGAATTTTGACCCGCACCTGGTGACCTCCGGGGCGTTCCGTGCCTACAAGAACCTGCATCCCGACGAAAAGATTGTGGTGAAGGACGGAAAGACGGCCACCATCAGTTTCCACGAGTCCGATGTGCATTGGTACATCAAGACCAACGGCAAGGCCGACGCCAGCATGAGCAAGGACCGCAAGCACCCCATCGAAGGGGACGAACTGACCCAGGCGGCTACGGCGTTCATGCCCATGGCGGTGCGCTCCGAGCCCTACGACGCGGGCATGGTGGGATTTGGCTCTGGCATGGGTGCTCATTACCTGCTGGCCGACCCGCTGCTGAAGGACTTTGACTGCGTGGAAATTGAAGACGAGATGATGAATCTTGCCCGCGGGTTCTACCCCTGGAACGCCCGCGGCTACGACGACCCCCGCATCCACATTTACATCGACGACGCCCAGACGTTTTTCCTTACCAACCGCCGCAAGTACGACCTGCTGATTAGCGTGCCCAGCAACCCCTGGGTCAGCGGCGTGGCGAGCCTTTTCAGTCACGAGTTCTACGCCAAGATGCGCCGCTACATGAAACCCGGCGGACTTTGGGTCCAGTGGATCCAGACCTACGAATTCAACGACCAGCTGTTCCTGAACATCTTGAAGGCACTGGACGTGGTGTTCCCCTACGTGAGCCTCTACCGTGCTCCCGAAGAACCCGACATCATCATTATCGCAAGCGACCAGCCGGTAATCCAGAAGAACATCGGACGGTTCAGCACCGACCCCGTGCTGGTGGCGGAATTCGAGCGCATCCATCGGGAACCCGACTTCTTCGGCGAACAGAACTTCCTGTTCACCTCCAAGATGGTCCGGCCCATGATGGAGAACATCCAGCCCAACAGCATCTTTATGCCTATCGTGGACAACAAGGCCGAAGAGGCCCGCTTCGTGCATTCCAACGCCCATATTGTGCAGGTGTTCGACAGCTGCGAAGTCTGCTGGCCCGAATACCTGGACAGTGCCGACTACGCGCTTCGCAGGCCCGCCAAGGTCAAGGCCATGATGCAGAACAGGGACACCTACCGCGAAAACGCGCTGCTCGCCTACCTAGTCCGTACGGATTCCCTGATGCGTGCTGCTGGCCAGGCCCCCGCTCCGCAGGATAGCGTGACCGCGGACTCGACGACTCAAACGGTGGCGGCGCAAAAGCCCCGCTTTATGGTGGCCGAAGCCTCGCCCGAATGGAAAAAGTTCCGCGAAGAATACATCGAGTGGGTGAGGGGCATTCCCATGGAAGCCCGCGACACCAACGCCGTCTATGGGAAGGTCCGTGACCTGGTGAACGCAGGGGTGTTCCCCGCCTCCTTTGTAGATGAATTCAACATTCTGGAAACGGCCCGCGCCAAGGACTACGCGACGGCCGCCAAGCTGGTGGCGGATTTCTACGAAAAGTACGAAATCAAGAACATGGACGAATTCTTCCTCCGGAACGTCGCCGTCATATCGTTCCTTGCCCGTGAACCCGAACTGGCCAACGCCCTGTACAAGGATGCTATTCGGCGTCACGAAGATATCCCGGCCGTAGAAAAGCTCCTCATCGAAAAGGAAATCGTCCGCCTCCGCCGGGAACAGACCCGCAAGAACATGGGGATGTAGGGGGAAGCCTCCCCCTCGCTTCAGCCCCGTCGTCATGGCGTGCTACGACCCGCCATCTAGCCGTGTCTTCCGCTACCTCCTCTCCTAGGGGCTCCGCCCCTAACACCCCGTAAATAATCCGAGCCTCAAGGGCACAGTCGCCTGCAAAAAAGACCGTCGGTCGCAACTTCACTTTGTTCGTCGCTACCCTCCGGATTTTTTGCCTAGCAACTATGCCCTCTCGCCTCGCAAATGGGTTTCGCTACGCAGGAGGTTGCTCGGTCACGGTGTTCCCTCGCAACCACAAGAGGCTTTATAAAATGTCTTGGAAAAACGTAAAATGCTTTTATTGCATTCTAATGTACATGCAGGCGTCAATGAGACATGACCATT
Organism: Fibrobacter sp. UBA4375; assembly: GCA_002391195.1. Lineage (GTDB taxonomy): Bacteria > Fibrobacterota > Fibrobacteria > Fibrobacterales > Fibrobacteraceae > Fibrobacter. The sequence continues at coordinate 52,455 of DGRZ01000018.1, forward strand.
CTTTTTCGCGACAATTATAATTGGCAAAAACAGAATCAGCATATGCTCTCATACGAGGCTCATAGTCGGGACTGCAACCTTCACATGTAAAGTTATTTTCCACATGTTTCATACATTCGCTGTAAAGTTTTTCTCTAGATTCAGGTTCCGTATAATTGCTGGAATCACTAGAATTATTGTCTGAACAACCAATCAGTGTTAAGGAGAAAAGGAGAAAAAAAGAAAATTTTTTCATGGATTGTCCTCTTGTGGTATTGCGGTCTCGAAAATAACAACAAACCCTAGAACACGAAGGTTAGGCCGAGGCTGGTGTAGAACGTGTAGAGGTGAGCCTTAGAGAGGCTGGATTCGGCGATGGCGTCTTCGTTCAGCAGGTTGGTAAAGCACTGCACCACGCGGATGTCGGCAATAAGCCAGCGGTTGATGGCGTAGCCCACGTTGAATACGCCGCCCAGTTCCACGCCCGAAGAGGGCAGGGTGTTCTTGCGCTTGTCCTTTTCGCCGGTTTCCTTGGTCTTCTGGGTAATTTCTGACGAGCCGGTGAGTTTCAGGTCCAGGTTCATGCCCAGCCCCACGAAGAAATTGTCCTCGTCGAAGGTGTAGCGGACAATGATGGGAATCTCGAAGAGCATGTAGTCCAGGTTGCCCTCGGTCTTGCTGTATTCGTTCTTGCTTTCGTAGTTGTAGTTGCGGTAGACGAAGTCCAGCTCGGGAACCAGGCTCACGTGGCGGATACCTACGGGGAGCCGCACCAGAATGCCGCCTCCGGCCTGGTAGCCAAAGCCCCAGTCGTCGCTCTTTTTGCCGAAGAAGGTGTTCATGCCGCCGGCGGCGCGAATGCCAATCTGGATGGACCTTGAGAAACCTTCCTTGCGGGAGCGGTACATTTCGGCGTTTTCTTGCAGGTAACGGTCGTAGGTGTCGGTCTCGTCAATTTCGATGCATTCGGTATTGGTGGAGTCCGCCTCGGTGCAGTCCTCGTATTCGTCGGGGTCGATAGGCTTGTTCGCGACGGTTTTCACCTGTGCGGAATCTTTCTGGGTGGAGTCTGCGGTTGCCTGGGCTGTGCTGTCCGTTGTGGAACTGTCGGCGGGGGAGGCGTTTGCGGCCGGTTCCGTCGCGGAGGGTTCGCTCCCGCTTTCGCCTCCGCTCGACTCTTGCTCCGCGGTCTGTTCGGTTTCCGCCACGGGTTCTGCGGCGGTCTCGGTGCCGTCGCAACCGTCACCTATGCAGGCGGGGGCAGCCTCGGCGGGCTGTTCTTCGCTTTCAAGGGGCTGTCCGCCGTTCTGGGACGCCACCCACGCGGAATCTACATCGGGCTGGTAGTATTCCTCCTGGGCGAGGACGCTCGTTCCAAATAGGGCGACAAAAGACAGGGACAGTACAAAACCGGAAAGCTTCATGTGAACAATTATAACAAAAAAGGGACCTTCCGCCCTGTTTTTGCTAAATTTACACCCGAAAATTTAATGTGGCTTTGCTGACGGCTGCTGATTGACCTGTTGACGACTTCTCTCGTCTCTCGTCTCTCGTCTCTCGTCTGGCAGAACCAACCTGAGGTATAAAGCAAATGGCAAAGTACAATCCGCAAGAGATCGAAACCAAGTGGCAAGCCTACTGGGAAGAACATCAGACTTTCAAGACGGGCGAAGATAAGTCCAAGCCCAAGTATTACTGCCTGGACATGTTCCCGTACCCGAGTGGCGCAGGCCTCCATGTGGGTCACCCCGAAGGCTACACCGCCACCGACATCATCTGCC
>DGRZ01000018.1:54321-54630 GCA_002391195.1 Fibrobacter sp. UBA4375
TGTTGCACCCGATGGGTTGGGACGCTTTCGGCCTCCCTGCCGAACAGTACGCCATTCAGACCGGTACGCACCCGGCCATTACCACCAAGAAGAACTGCGACAATTTCCGCCGCCAGATCAAGCGCCTTGGCTTAAGCTACGACTGGAACAAGGAAGTCAACACCACCGACCCGAAGTATTACAAGTGGACGCAGTGGATTTTCAAGCGCCTTTACGGCACCTGGTTCGATGAAGACCAGCAGAAGGGCCGCCCCATCGAAGAACTCCCGATTCCTGCCGACGTGGAAGCAAAGGGCAAGGAAGAAGTCC
>DGRZ01000099.1:0-575 GCA_002391195.1 Fibrobacter sp. UBA4375
GACACCGTCATAACTTACAAACGAGAGGTTCTTGGCTCCTTCGGCCTTTGCCCTTGCGCGGTTTGCTTCGAGAGCGTTACAAACGATGTCCAGGCCGATGATTTCGCAACCTGGATTGTCTTTCGCTAAAGGAAACGAAAGATAGCCGCTTCCGGTCCCGAGATCAAGAACCCTCATACCTTCAACAATTTTTACGAATCCGGTTATTTTCTCAAGATGCTCGGAATCCTGTGTTTGCCTGTTGTAAAAATCGCCAGTGGCAAAACATTCCTCAAAACCTTTCCGAGTATCATTTATATTTTCTTGAATATCCATGATACCAGTCCTTTCGTTAGCAAAGAAAATATACATTTTTGGAACGACAAATTCTTGAGGCTTAAAAGCGCCAATCTCATCATCAAAATTTTCACCACTTTTGTTCATCAAATAACGCCAAAAATCATTGCCGTTCTCTATTTGTTTCTTTAATTTGCGTTGCATTTTATCGCTATCATCTTCCAATCTAGCTTTTTTGTAATTTCCGCAATTAAAAAGTGTGTTTTACTGTCGTACTTTGGGGACTTGAATAATCAAGA
>DGRZ01000099.1:623-3452 GCA_002391195.1 Fibrobacter sp. UBA4375
GTGCATGTATGTTTAATCTGCAGAATTTGTCGCTCCGTCAGAAAGTTGCGAATATGCCCTTTTTAAACGACGTGATAATTCTTAAAATTGTGCCGTGAAGTTCCTGAAAGTTCTAAAAGCGTTTGTTATTCTTGTCATATCTTTTTGCGTTACCGCGTATGCACAAAATTTGGACAAAGAATTTACACAACTTCCGGACAGCCTCCGAATAAAGATACTAGATAAGGACGCTGTTTTCAGCGTGCAGGAAGCGCGGGATCTGTTCAATTTCCGCAGGAGTATGGGTGACACCCTGGTTCCCAAAGAAAATGCTCCCGACACGACCATTATTCCCAAAGACAGCCTGTTTGGCACCCACGTGAATCCGCTTATCGTCGGGACCGAAGTGCTCGGGCTCAACGCCTTTGTGTGGGCTTGGGATTACTGGGTCTTGGACAAGAGTTACGCACATACGGGCCCCAGCTATTGGAAGCGCAACTTCCGCGAAGGCTGGGAATGGGACCATAACCATTGGGCCATCAACTTTTACGGACACCCGTATCAGGGCTCCATGTACTACGCCACGGCCCGTGCCGGTGGCTACGGCTTTTACGGAAGCATGGCGTTTGCCGCCCTTGGGAGCTCCACCTGGGAAATGTTCTGCGAAACGGAATACCCGGCGCCGAATGACTTAATTTCTACGACAGTAGCTGGCTCCATGTTTGGCGAAGTCCTCTACAGGCTTTCCCGCGCATCGTACAACGGTTCCAAGGTGCCCTGGTACAGGCATCTGCTCGCTTTCGCCCTGGAACCCGCCGGATATGCCCAGCGCAGGGTGTTCGGCAACAGGGATTTTTACACGGGCTGGACACCAATCGAGTTGACGGTTGCCACGGGTATTGGCTCCAGGTTCGGTTCTGACTATCGGTTCGGTGGCGAAGATGCCGACGAGCTGGATGCGGAATGGAACGACCGTCACGGAATGATGACTATTTCCCTTGAGTATGGTCGACCCTACACGAGGGTAAGGCGGCCGTTCGATTACTTCACTTTAAACTTCTTCGGCGAAGGCGGACTTGAAGGGAATGTGTTGCAGATGGATATCATGGGGAAACTTGTGAACAGGGGTATCCACGGGCGAGGCCATTGGCTTGATTTTTCGGTGAATCTGGATTACGATACTTTTTACGGCGACCTTGCCACGGTAAGCACGCTTTCGCTTGGCGGGGCCATGGACATAGCCCTTTGGCTGACTCCCAACTTGCGGTTCCGTGTCATGAACCAGGTTTACTGGATTATGCTTGGCTCTGCCGACATGGGCTACGACGACATTATTCAGGAATTTCACCCGGATTACAAGCCAGACATGGATAGCTACCAGTACAATTCCGGCGTGAAATACAGCCTGATGATAGAAACCCTATACAAGAGGTGGAGAATCTACAACAAGACGACGATAGATGCCATGAAGACCATCGAGGGAACGACTGCGGAATATGGCGTTTCGGGCTGGGATTTCTTGCTCCTCAACAATACCGCGGTGGAATACAGGCTGTTCTCCTGGTTGGATTTGGGCCACAGGCTTGACACCTACGTGAAAATGGCTGCCTATTCTTCGGAATATGCCGAACCCATGTCCAGGCGCATCCATGCCTTTTCGTGGTACCTGAATTTCCACCTGCTAGGGAGTTGACGCCAGAGTCACCTTGAAAAATTCCACGTTCATTTCGCGGTCGGCGAGGGGCACAATTTTGCGGTCCTTGGGAATTTCGTAATCGAACTGGTGGTCCGAAACGAATGTCAACAGCGAAGACTGCTCGATGAGCTTTGAAATGCCCTTCACGCTGTCGTGCTTGATGAAGGTGACATCGGGAATCTTCTTGCGCTTGACCTGCTCCCAGAACCCTACGTTACTGCGCTGGATGATGGTCTCGCCCTTGAGTTCCCGGAGCCGGATGGACTTGCGCTTGGCAAGCGGGTGTTTTTTCGGGAGTGCAATCGAGAGACGCTCCTGCATGTATTTTTCGGCGCGGTATTTCTTTGCGCGCGGGGCCTTGAGCGTGATGCCGATATCCGCCGTGCCCTCGTTCAGCGCCTTCAGAACGCCCGCCTCGTTGTCGATAATCTTGTAGGTGACCTGTGCCCCTGGGTGCTTTTCTTGCAGTTCCTGCACCATCCGCATGGCGGGGAGGATGGCCACCGACGCGATAGAGAACGTGCGCGTGGCCCCCTGCGGGCTCACCTTTTCCATCATCTCGCCTTGCAAATCCATGATGCGCTTCGCGTATTCGGCAACCGTGCGTCCCTTCTCGTTCAGTTCGATGCGGTTCTTTTTGCGCTCAAAGAGAGGTGCGCCTATTTCGTCTTCCAGCTTCTTGAACGCGCGGCTCACCGCCGGCTGCGAAGTGTAAAGCTTGTCCGCTACGGTAGAAAGGGTCCCGTATTCCAGGAATCCGGCCAGCAATCGCAAGATGTAGGTCTCGACAAACATAAAAAGCCCCTTTTGGGGAGAATATAATAAATCCGCTATGCGTCAAGTGAATAGTGGGGCAATTTTCACCAGTTCTCGTAGCGGTGTCCCATATCGAGGGCGGCGATTTGCTTCATTTCGTCGTCTGTCAACTCGAAGTCGAAAATCGATATGTTTTCTGCGATGTGGTCAGGGTTCTTGGAGCCCGGAATGGCAATGTAGCCCGATTGCACATGCCAGCGCAACACCACCTGTGCAGCCGTTTTCTCGTGAGCCTTAGCAATCTTTGCGACAACCTTGTTCCCCAAGACGTCTTCGGTGTGGCCGCGCCCGCCCAGCGGGTAATAAGATTCCACCACAGCGCCATAGCGTTTTGCGTA
>DGRZ01000101.1:0-293 GCA_002391195.1 Fibrobacter sp. UBA4375
TTCTCCTGGTTGGATTTGGGCCACAGGCTTGACACCTACGTGAAAATGGCTGCCTATTCCTCGGAATATGCTGAACCCATGTCCAGGCGCATCCACGCCTTTTCGTGGTACCTGAATTTCCACCTGCTAGGGAGTTGACGCTAGCGTCACCTTGAAAAATTCCACGTTCATTTCGCGGTCGGCGAGCGGCACAATTTTGCGGTCCTTGGGAATTTTGTAATCGAACTTCTGGTCCGAAACGAAGGTCAACAGCGAAGACTGCTCAATGAGCTTTGAAATGCCCTTCACGCTGT
>DGRZ01000101.1:408-2760 GCA_002391195.1 Fibrobacter sp. UBA4375
TCTTGCGCTTGACCTGCTCCCAGAAGCCCACGTTGCTGCGCTGGATGATGGTTTCGCCCTTGAGTTCCCGGAGCCGGATGGACTTGCGCTTGGCAAGCGGGTGTTTTTTCGGGAGTGCAATCGAGAGACGCTCCTGCATGTATTTTTCGGCGCGGTATTTCTTTGTGCGGGGGGCCTTGAGCGTGATGCCGATATCCGCCGATCCCTCGTTCAGCGACTTCAGCACGCCCGCCTCGTTGTCGATAATCTCGTAAGTGACCTGGGCCCCGGGGTATTTCTCCTGCAGTTCCTGCACCATCCGCATGGCGGGGAGGATGGCGACCGACGCGATGGAGAACGTGCGCGTGCCAGCCCCCTGCGGACTCACCTTTTCCATCATCTCGCTTTGCAAGTCCATGATGCGCTTCGCGTACTCGGCGACCGTGCGTCCCTTCTCGTTCAGTTCGATGCGGTTCTTTTTGCGCTCGAAGAGCGGAGCACCGATTTCGTCTTCCAACTTCTTGAACGCGCGACTCACCGCCGGCTGCGAAGTGTAGAGCTTGTCCGCTACGGTAGAAAGGGTCCCGTATTCCAGGAACCCGGCCAGCAATCGCAAGATGTAAGTCTCGACAAACATAAAAAGTCCCTTTTGGGGAGAATATAATAAATCTGCTATGCGTCAAGCGAATAGTGGGGCTATTTTGAATTAAAATGCACTATTTTCCTTTTGTATTTTGCTCCACTTTCACAATGACTTCGGCGGGTGTCACGAAATCTAGCACGCTAAAAGCAGTCATTTCGTTACCCATATCGTTGCTCTTCGAGCCAAAATACTTGGCCTCGGCAATGTCAATGCAAGCATTGCCGCTGCTCTTGGCCTTCGTATTTTATAAACGAAGCTCCAAAGTGATATACAGTGTCGTCGACCAGAAGAAAACGGTCGTGAATCGTGCGCATGGTCTTCAGTTCCAGCCCCGGGTATTGCTTCTTGTGTAAATCCGCAGCGGCCCTGAATTCGGGCGTAATTCTCGGAGAGTAGATCGTCGCTGAAACACCCTTCGCCCGCATGGCTGCAAATTTCAGCACCTCGACGGTCGCAAACGGGTCGATGAATACTACGGATTTTTTGGCGGTCTTCACAAGGTCTGCAATCAGCACGAAACCGTCAAATCGCGTTCCGGTCGCAAGAATGCCCCCTGTTGGAGTTTGCGCTGCATTCACGAAAAAGTCTATGCGTTGTTCGACTGCAGAAAGCCGGGAGTCCTGTTCGCCGAGACGTTTTTCTGTGGTGTTCCTTAATTCCGCAATTTCTGCGCCCTGGCCTTCGATGAGTTGCCGCTGTTCGTGCAGACGGTCCACAATCTGCAAATCGGTCGATATTTTTCGCTGGTTTATGGCGTAACCCTTGAGTATGTAGTCTTTCAGGACTTGATTGGCCCAGCGGCGGAATTGAGTACCTCTTAGAGATTTTACTCTATATCCGACAGAAATGATGACATCTAATGAGTAAATTGTGGTTGGTTTGAACTTTGAGAGAGTATTGTGCAAAATTTGCACATTACTTTTTTCATCTAGTTCCTGTTCCTTAAAAACATTTCCGATATGTTTAGCGATGACAGAACGTTCTCTTTCAAACAACACAGCCATCTGTGCCTGCGTGAGCCACACGGTTTCGTTTTCTACACGCACTTCCAGCCGGACTTCGCCTTCCGGCTGGTAAAGCACGATTTCGCCCCTGTTTTCGTTCCCGACTTGGTCGGGAATCTCAATTTTATCCTTTTTGCTCATTTTTACTCCATAAAAAAAGTCGGCCTTTGGATATATTAAAAGCCCCATTTCCATTGGGGATATACCAAATAGCCGACTTTTCTAGTCGAACGTGGCTTGCAGGCGGAAATCCGCTGCCAGTGCCTTTTAGGGGATAATATACAAAAATTTAGCCCCAAAACGCTTTTTTATTCAATAAATGCACTGTATTGGATAAAAAATGCACTTTTTTTATCCAGTTTGACTAAAATTTTGACGATTTTCACCAGTTCTCGTAGCGGTGTCCCGTATCGAGGGCGGCGATTTGCTTCATTTCGTCGTCTGTCAACTCAAAGTCGAAAATCGATATGTTTTCTGCGATGTGGTCAGGGTTCTTGGAGCCCGGAATGGCAATGTAGCCCGATTGCACATGCCAGCGCAACACCACCTGTGCGGCCGATTTCCCGTGAGCCTTCGCTATCTTTGCGACAACCTTGTTCCCCAAGACGTCTTCGGTGTGGCCGCGCCCGCCCAGCGGGTAATAAGATTCCACTACGGCGCCGTATCGTTTTGCGTAATCCTTGAATTCCGTGTTCTGGTAAAACACATGGTTCTCGTTTTGCACCA
>DGRZ01000001.1 GCA_002391195.1 Fibrobacter sp. UBA4375
AAAGAGAATTTTTGCCATAGTGGCAAAAAAATAAAAAAAACAGCCCAATTAGTCAGCCATAGGGCCTATCAAGCACCCGGTTGGGCAATGAACAGAAACACCAAGATGCCAACCAAGAGGGCAAAACCCACCAAGAGCCGCCGTTTAAGGCTCTTTTTCATTTCCTCACGAGAGGCCTTTCTTCGCCCCATGGAAAGAACAAAAAAGAAGAAGCCCCAGAAAATGCCGAAAAAGAGAATACCGTATGACATAAAAAGTGATTAGGGGTTAGGATCTAGGATCTAGGGGCTAGAGAAAAACTTGACGCACGAAGTGCGTGATTCATGTTCACTAAATCCTAATCTCTAGTCTCTAGCCCCCTCAACATTCTAAACCATAGACGTTTTAATAAAAAAGGGCATCCCTCACGGTGGAACACTCGAAGCTACTCATTCTGAAATGATAGCAGTGCCTTGGGGTTTTGTTTTTCGCGTCGAAGCGCGCCTAAACTGAATCTCAAGAGCCACGAGCTTTTATAATCTTGTTAGATCGGGCGTTAATCCGTGGGATGCCTATGTCCCTAATATACCTAACTACGGCGCTAAAAACAAGTGTTTTTTTTGATATATTCAAAAACCTCGAAATTTGTTCAAAAAAGGGGTTTTCCGATTACTTCCAGTCTTCCGAAGAATCCTGCCCCTCTTCCAGGAGGGACGAAAGTTCCTTCAGCCGCTGGTCCATCTGGTCCATCTGGACTTTTGCCTGACGGAGCATCTTGCGGACATCGAAAAGCTGCTGGCCCAAGTCCAGCGCCAGGAGCGCCAGGCGTTTTGCGTTTTCCAGGTTGTACTTGCCGAAGCTTTCGAAGCGTTCGTCGATAAAGCCCAGGACCTCCTGCAGGTCGCTATCGGAAAGGTCCGTGCGGATCTGCAGTTTTTCCTTGGCTACCGTTATGCTTACCGGTCTATGTGTATTCAATTCTGCCATTATCGCATTCCTACGCCGAATGGATCATCGTCCATCAGCCATTTTAGCCGAAAAAATTTCCCTGCGAGCCCTCCCGACTCGCGAACAAATCATCGTCCTTTTCGTTGGCCCCGTGAATTTCCGGAAGCTCTTCTTCGTCGTCATCCCTGGACATGGTCATGTCCACGATAGGTCCGAGGCTCGGGTCCTCCACGAACTCGTCCGCCGGTTCTTCCTTCGCAGGCTCCTCGGGAGCGGGTTCCTCCGCAGCAGACTCTTCTTGTAACAGCGGGTCAGGCGACCATTCCGCCGCCTTTGCAGGTTCTTCGGCGGCGGGCTCTTCGAAAGCAGGCTCTGCCGGAGCAGGTTCCGCGACCGTCTCGTCAGCGACGGGTTCCTCTTGCGGAAGGTCGTCTGCGGGCATCTCGAAATCATCGGTCAGGGTAGCGGCCGGTTCTTCTTGAGGGGGTTCATCGAAATTCAATTCCGTCTGCTCCTGGGCAGGTTCTTCAAAGGTATCGTCGGCAGCAACCGCCGACGCAGCAACGGTCGCCGTGGCAATCGTTGCCGAAGGCGCCATCGGGGCACGAGGAGCGGTTCCTTCAACACCTTCCACGAACTGGTCCACAGGGAATTCTGCGCCCAGTTCCTTTTCAATGGTGGCCAGAAGCTGCTTGAACTTGTCCTGGATTTCGGCAATTTCTTCGGCCTGGTTCTGGATCGTTTCGTCTTTCTGGGCCAGTTCCTCGGCCTTCTTTGCAAGCTCGGTATCCTTACCTGCAAGTTCCACAATCTTGGAAGAAAGCAACTGGTCCTTTTCGGCAAGCTCTTGCTTCACCATGGCGAGCTCTTCGGCATTTTTCGAAAGCAGGGTTGCCTTGTCCGCCAGTTCCACATCTTTCTGGTTCAAGGCCATATCCCGCTCGTTGAGCATTTCGTCCTTGGCTACGAGCTGGCGGTTTTTCTCTTCGAGTTCCTCGGTTTTCTGGGCAAGGAGGGCCGTCTTTTCGGCTAGCTCGGCTTCTTTGCCCGCAAGGACCGTTTCTTTCTGGGAAAGGGTGCTCGTCTGGGTCGAAATCTGCTGTTCCTTGGCGGCAATGTCCGACTTTGCCTGTTCCAACTTCTGGGTCAGTTCCTGGAGGGCCAGTTCCTTCTTGTTCAGGGCCTCCGCCTGGACCGCGGCCTGGTTCGCCCTCACATCGAGAGCCGCCTTGCATTCGGCCAAACTCGCATTGGCCGTCTGGAGCAGGGATTCCCTGTCTTGCAGGCCGGACTGGGCTTCGGCCAGCTGCACCTTTAAGCTTGAAACCTCTTGGCGCAGGCCACGTACCGTGGACAAGACGCCATCAACCTTTTGTGAAAGAACGTTCAGATTTTCCAGGTTCATTTTTTCTCCGTAAATCCAGGGGGAACATCCCCATAAAAAGATATATAAAATTTTGACAAAAGGACAAGAAAAAAGCATTGTTTTTTGGGGATTTTCTATTTTCGGAGTAATGCTCCAATTCGGCGAACATATCGAGCGGCGGCTCGCGGAACTGCCGGCACTCCCCGGCGTCTACATCATGAAGAACGCCCAGGGGAAAATCATCTACATCGGCAAGGCCAAGGTGCTCAAGAACCGTGTCCGGAGCTACTTTGACGGGTCCGACCACACGGGCCACCGGGCGGCCACACTGATGCTCCCCTACATCCGGGACATCGAATGGATTATTACCGAAAGCGAGTCCGAAGCGCTGATTCTGGAGGCGAACCTCATCCGCAAGCACACGCCCAAGTACAACGTGCTGCTGAAAGACGACAAGCATTTCCCCTACCTGGCCTTTTCGGTGAAGGAACCCTTCCCCAGGCTGTTCCTGACCCGCTCGGTCCACAAGGACGACAACCTGTACTACGGCCCCTTCATGGGGTCCCGCATGATAGACCAGCTGATCGACCTCTCGGCGAGGCTGTTCCACATTCGGGAATGCAAGCTGAAACTGCCTCTCGCAAAGCCCCAGCGCCCCTGCCTGAACTACCACATCGGACGCTGCGACGCCCCCTGTGCAGGACTCATTTCCGAAGAAGCCTACCGGGAAAAGGTGGAGCAGGCAAAGCTCTTGCTCGAAGGCAAGCGGGACGACCTTTTGGAACGCTGGCAGCGTGAAATGGAAGAAGCCAGCGCGAATCTGGACTTTGAGACGGCGGGCAAGCGGCGGGACGCCATCCAGGCCCTGCAAGCCACGGGAATCCACCAGAAGACAGACGTCAGCGACCCGAACCTTTCGCTGGACATCTTGACGCTCCGACGGAACGGGACCATGGCCGCCGCCGTCATTTTCGAATACCGGAACGGGGTCCTCCGGGGGCGCAGGCACTACCGGCTGGAATGCAAGCTAGAAGACGACGCTACCGAAATTTTCCGCCAGATGGTGTTGCCCTGGTACATGGACGTGCCCATGATTCCCGCCGAAATCGCCACCGACATCGACCTTCCCGAAGATGCGGAACTGCTACAGCAGACGCTTTCCGAAAAGGCCGGGCGGAAGGTGCGGTTCACCAACCCCCAGCGGGGCGAAAAAGTGGGATTCCTGAAATTGGCAGGCGCCAACGCCGACATGATTCTGGTGGAAATGCGCTCCGAAGTGCAAAAATACAGCGAAATCGACCAGAGCGTCTTTGAACTGCAAAAAGTTTTGGGACTCAAGAAGACCCCCTTCCGTATCGAGTGCGTCGACATCTCGCACCTGAGCGGCACCAACACCGTGGCAAGTCTCGTGGCCTTCAAGAACGGCAAGCCCGACAAGAGCAACTACCGCAAGTTTATCATCAAGACGGTTACCGGCGTCGATGATTTCGCCAGCATGCGGGAGGTCATGACCCGCCGTATCCGCAGACTCGAAGACGAAGGCACCTCAATGCCCGACCTGTGGGTCTGCGACGGCGGCAAGGGCCAGGTGGACGCCACCATGCAGATTCTAAAGGAACTGGGCCACGACCAAGATTTACCGCTTATCGGCCTTGCCAAACGGCTAGAAGAAATCGTGTTCCCCGACGACCGTAAGAGCATCGTGCTGCACCGTACCAGCCCCGCGTTAAAGCTATTGCAGAACGCCCGTGACGAGGCCCACCGCTTTGCCATTACCTACCAGCGGAGCAAGCGCAAGAAAGACCTGGAAGTGGAATGGCTCAAGATGCCCGGCGTAGGGCACGAGACCCGGGTAAAAATCCTTTCCAAGTACAAGAGCGCCGAAGCCTTTATGGAAGCACCTCTAGAGGATATTGAGATCTTGCTGGGCAAGGTGCGGGGGAACAAGGTGAGGGAAAATGTTATAAAGTATTTAGCTAATTATGAATTAGGAAGTAGGAATTAGGATTTTTATTCTAGATAAGCAATTCCGAACTCCGAATTCCGAACTCCGAATTATTTCATACTTTCTTTTCTAAATTGCTTCCATGGCCCATTACGATCCACGATTTTTACCCATCTGCAAAGAAGACCTAGACGAACTGGGTTGGGATTACGTGGACGTAATTATCATCAGCGCCGACGCCTACGTGGATCACCCCTGCTTCGGACACGCCGTAGTAGCAAGACTTTTTGAACACGAGGGCCTGCGTGTGGCCATTCTCCCGCAACCCAACTGGCGCGACGACCTGCGGGATTTCAAGAAGCTTGGACGCCCGCGAATGTTCTTTGCCATCAGTAGCGGCATGGACAGCATGGTGAACCACTACACCGCCGCAAAACGTCTAAGGAGCGACGACGCCTTCACTCCCGGCAACAAGGCGGGATTCCGCCCCGATTACGCGACCTACACCTATGCGAAGATTCTGAAAAAACTCTATCCCGATGTGCCCCTGATGATTGGCGGACTGGAATCGAGCCTGCGTAGGGTGACCCATTACGACTACTGGAGTGACAGGCTCAAGCCCAGCATTTTGTTCGACACCCAGGCTGATCTTCTGGTTTACGGCATGGGTGAAAAGCCCCTGAAAGAAATGGTTCGGCTCCTGAAAAAGGGCGTGCCATTTTCCAGCTTGACTTCCATTCCACAGACGGCCTACCTGGCTCCCAAGGGGGATGTTCCCAAGAACAAGAACTGGGAAGACCTACGCCTCGCCAGTTACGAGGAATGCCTCGCCAGTAAGCGCACTCAGATAGAAAACTGCCGCAAGGTAGATATCGAATGCAACAAGTGGTTCCAGCGCCGCATATTGCAAGATGTGGCGGAACAGACCGTGGTGATCAACCCGGCATACCCGCCGCTTGAATATGGCGAACTGGACGAAAGCTTTGAATACCCTTACGCCCGCGAGCCCCACCCCCGCTACAAGAAGCGCGGAAACATACCCGCCTTCGACATGATCAAGTTCAGCATCAACACCCACCGTGGCTGTTTCGGCGGTTGCAGTTTCTGCGCCATCAACGCCCACCAAGGGAAGTTCATTGCCAGCCGTAGCCGGGAAAGCATTTTGCGGGAAGTTGATTTGATTACCAAGATGGATGGCTTTGCCGGCACCATCACCGACTTGGGCGGCCCCAGTGCCAACATGTACAACATGCGAGGCCGCGACCAGAGCCGTTGCCAAAAGTGTGCACGGCCCAGTTGCCTCACGCCCAAGATTTGCGACAACATGGACACCCGCCACAAAGAAATTCTGGAGCTCTACCGCGAAGTGCGCAACCACCCGAAGGTAAAGCACCTGTTTATCGGCAGCGGCGTCCGTTACGACATGCTGCTGCAAGAAACCGACAACGCAGAACTGCGCAAGGACCACGAGGAATACGCACGGGAACTCATCGACTACCACGTGAGCGGACGCCTGAAGGTAGCGCCGGAACACACCAGCGACGAAGTGCTGAAACTCATGCGCAAGCCCAGCTTTACTCTGTTCCACAAGTTCAAGGAATTCTTCGACGACGAATGCAAGCGCATCGGTAAAAAACAGCAGATTATCCCCTACTTTATCAGTAGCCATCCGGGCTGTACCGAAGCCGATATGGCGGAACTTGCCCTGGAGACAAAGCAGCTAGGGTTCCAGCTGGAACAGGTTCAGGACTTCACGCCTACGCCCATGACCATCGCGACGGAGATGTTCTATTCCGAAATGACTCCCGATGGAAAGCCTCTTTACGTGGCGAAAACTCCGGAGCAAAAGAAAAGCCAAAGGCAATTCTTTTTCTGGTACATTCCGGAGAACCGCCCGCAGATCCGCGCCACCCTGGAGCGCCTCAAGCTGGGCAAGATCGGGCGCCTGCTCTTAAGCCGTAGCGCAAAGGCCGAAGGCAAGGAATTTTTCCCCAGCAAGGAACGGGAAACCAACGCCGAATACCGCGAGCGGGAACAGCAAAAGCGGGAGCAGCGCTCCGGCACCATCGTTCCAAAAAAGGTCGGCGAAAAGGGCCGCTGGGAAAATTCCGCCCGCAAGGAGCGTCGCGCCGCACAGTTCGGGAATAAAAAGAAAAATTTCCAGAACGAGCGAAAGCAAAGGGATCCCCGGTCAAGCCGGGGATGACGACGCTATCGTCAAGACTACTTAAGAACGGGCAAGCACGCTCCACCACTCTGTACTGATTCGTTCCTGCTTTACCTTGAATCCGGCCTCTTCGAACCATTTGAGAATGTAATCCTTTTCGGTCAGAAGCTGACCGCTGATAATCAGTTCACCGCCAGGAGCTAGCAAGTCTTCAATGTCATCACGGAGCGGCCAGAGTTCACTGCGGATCATGTTGCAGAGGATGACGTCGAACTTCGTTCCATCCTTAAAGGCATCCAAAAAGCCGAGTACGCAATCGCTCGTGCCAAAGCCGTTCCGCTCAAAGTTTTCGGCAATGCAGGGAATGGTCAGCGGATCGATTTCGGTACCCACCGCAAGTTTCGCCCCAAGACGCCGGGCAAACATGGCCAAAATTCCCGTACCCGTGCCAATGTCCAGAACCGTCTTCCCCTTGAAATCTACCGATTCCATGAGGGCTGCGCAACTGCTGGTGGTATCGTGTTCCCCTGTACCGAAGGCGGTCTTCGCTTCCAGCTCCAGCACAACGGCTTCAGGGTCTTCGGGCGTAAATTCCACCCAAGGCGGGCGCACCCACAGATGGGGAGAAACGGACACAGGCTGCGCACGGTCCCGCCACCATTTGTCCCAATCCTTGGCAGGTTCCTCGCCGAGCGTCCAGTTGTACTGCGGAAACTCCCCTACGATGCGGTCCCGTTCGGCCTTATCGTCGGTATAGAAACAAAAATCCGTACGACCATCGGCCTTCGGGTCCAGTTCCTCGAGGGTCGCCACTCCGGCTTCAAACAGCAGGTAGCTTGCCAGTTCAAAATCTTCTACGGCGCAGTAACCTTCGGCCTTGTACCACATGTCCACTTTTTTCATAAACGATACCTTCCGCCACCAAGATAAAAAAAGAAGCGTCCCCTGATAGGGACGCCTCTTTCAGTAAGTTCTAATGGTTTAAGAAATTACTGGCGCTACTTCGTAGCGCAAGCCTTGCGGCTCGGTCATGCCGGCAAGCAAGCTTGCCGTCGCGACTCTCGCCTGATTAGGCTTTTTTGCAGCACTTCTTGCAAGCGGCCTTCTTGGCAGGGGCCTTGCAAGCCTTGCGCGGGTCACCGGCATAGACAGCAGCCTTGCCGAGTTCTTCTTCGATGCGGAGGAGGCGGTTGTACTTGCAAACGCGGTCCGTACGGGAGAGAGAACCAGTCTTGATCTGGCCAGCGGCAGTACCGACGGCGAGGTCAGCAATGAAGGTGTCTTCGGTTTCGCCAGAGCGGTGAGAAACGATGGGAGCATAGCCTTCGTTCTGAGCGC
>DGRZ01000069.1 GCA_002391195.1 Fibrobacter sp. UBA4375
TGCGGCACGCCGGTTCAAAAGTCACATTCCCGACGCCCACCTGTTCCTTGCTAATCATGTCGAGATAGCTCTTGCCCACGAAATACTTGGCGTAGGCGTCGTTCGGCTTGCCCACCGGGAACACGCTCCAGTCCTTGCCCGGCATGGTTTTTGCGTCCGCAGCGACCTTCGTCTCAGCCACCGCTTCCTTGAGCAATCGCAACGCATTCAGCGTGCGCGGATAACCGCAATACGGCAAACAGTTGTAAATCGCCTGTTCCACGTAGTCGGCCGTACGAATCTTCAGGTTCGCGCCGATGTGCGCCTTGAGCTGCGGTTCCGTTCCCAGATTCACGAGAATCGCCATCGTCAAGAGTTCGCGGGTATTCAGGTCGAGCCCCTTGCGGGTGTAGTAATCGCCAAAGCAGTTGCTCGCCAAGAAGTAATTGATAGTCGGCATCCCGCTCTTGCCGTTCTTCGCCATCTCGCGGAAAGTCTGGCCGAACAGCGTCCCCTGCGCGTCTGCACCCGCCTCCAGGCGGGACTGCGCCGTCACCGTTGAACGGTTTTCGTCCACCTTCACATTCTTCGCCTTGAACACGCTGCGGGCAATTTCAACCGCATCCACCGTCCGCGGGAACCCGGTGTAAGGGGCGCACTGGTAAATCGCCTCAAGAATTTCTTCGGGAGCAAGCCCCTGCGCAAGCGCCGTCGCCACCTCTTCTTGCAAAAGAGCGCCCGACTGCTGCGTCGTAAGTGACACCAGGCGAATCAACTCCACCTCGCGCTTTTCCACAAGCGGAGTCGCCGCCGGAACCTCGTTCTGCATGAAGTTGTCCATCACGGCACGCAGTTCCTTGTCCTGCGAAAGCGCCTTTGCCTCGCCCTGCGGGCAGCAATCACACGCGGCAAGCACCGCACCCATACCAAGCATCGTCATAATCGTCCCTAGTTTCATGGTTTATTCCTTATAAATTTACGCCTTTAATATAAATAAATGCGCAAACCCTGCAAAATACCAAGTTTTCATGCTCAGTATGCGCGAAACGCATAGTGAAAACGACGCACCACGGCCTTCGGGGCGTTCCCCGGCCCCAACTTGTCATCCCCGCGAAGGCGGGCGGACAGCACTTAGCACTTTAGTGCTTAGTGCGCATGGCCACCAAGGTGGGGATCTCCCAGCGTCGAAGGGGCCGGGTCGGGTGCTGTTCGCCGAGTTCGCTCGGCTCATCGAGCCGCTACGCGTCTCTCCACAAAGGCGCGACGTCCCCTAACGCGATTCCAGTGTGGAATGTGTAGTGTGGGGTGTGGAATGAAAATTCGGTCAGTAAAATTATTTAGCAGAAAAATAATTTTTCTACTGAATAATTTCCGAGACACAAGAACTAATACAAAAAGCCGAAAAGCCAGAGCGGGATTTTGTTACCCAGGGCATACTCGATGTCGTCCAAAACGATAAACGTGTTCCCGGCCGTAAACTATTTGCAGCGAAGGGTTTTGGCGGTACTTCTAAACAAAAAGTGTAAAATTATCATAAGTTTTTGACTTTTCCACACTTTTTAGTTATATTACAGCGTATGAAGCGCAAAATTGAAGAAAAACTGCTCCAATGGGCCGATGCACCCCAAAGGATGCCCCTCCTGCTGCAAGGGGCCCGCCAGGTAGGCAAGTCCTTCCTTCTGGAATGGCTGGGGACCACCCATTTTGAAAACATGGTTCATGTGAACCTGGAAACACAGGTTTCCATTGCAGAAATGTTCAACGGCGACATTACCCCGCAAAAAGTCATCCATGCGCTCGAAACCGTTTTCCAGACTCCAATCAAGCCACAAAAGACACTCATCATCCTAGACGAGATCCAATGTTCCGAAAGGGCGCTGATGTCGCTCAAAATGTTCTGCGAAGACGCTCCAGAATATGCCGTTGCGGCGGCAGGAAGCCTGCTCGGAGTAGCCATCAACCGCGAAAAATTCTCCTTCCCCGTCGGCAAGGTTCATGAACTGACGCTTTTCCCGCTAGACTTCGAGGAATTTCTCTGGGCATGCGGCGATGAAACGCTCGCCAAGACAATCCGAGAGCACTGCTCAACTTTCATTCCGCTAGAAGACCCTATCCACAACAAGGCCATTGAACGATACAAGCAGTATCTGATTCTCGGCGGAATGCCCGCCGTTGTGCAGAACTTCATCGACACGGGGAGCATCGTTCTCCCGACCGAAATCCAGAACCGCATTCTGAACGAATACTCCGCCGACATGGCGAAATACGCCTCGCCAGCCCAGGCCGTAAAAATTCGCGGGTGCTACAATTCAATTCCCGTGCAGCTTGCCAAAGAAAACCGAAAGTTCCAATACAAGCTGGTCCAGCGCGGCGGAACGGCGACCATCTTCGGAGAATCCCTGGATTGGCTTACGTTCGCAGGGCTTATCGTCAAATGCGAACTCATCGACAACGGATTCATGCCGCTGGCCGCCTACGTGAACATGTCCGACTTCAAAATCTACATGGGAGATGTCGGGCTGCTCACCCTTAAATCCGGAATGGCGTCGCAAGTCATACTGTCCGAAAACGAACCCGACAACGGATTCATGGGCGGGCTAACCGAAAACTATGTAGCGCAGGCCCTTGCAACAAACGGGCACAGGCTTTTCTACTGGAAGAACAAGAACACAGCCGAGGTCGACTTCGTCTTGCAAATTCAGGACAAGATAATTCCCGTCGAGGTCAAGAAGGGACGCCACACAAAATCAACCAGCCTCACAATGTTTCGCAAGCAATTCAACTGTGAAAACGCCATCCGAATTTCCAAGAAGAATTTCGGGAACACCGACGGAATACTCTCTATTCCCTGCTATGCGGTATTCTGCATTTGAGTTGGCAAGATACTTTGTTGCGAGCCGAACGCCTACTTCACCCACTTATCGACTTCTTTTTGAGCCTTTATAACTTACTACACCGCAAAGTAAAATCTGTGTAAAGCGGCGTAAAGCCTTTGTAAAGTCCTAATAAAACCTTTGGAAAACTTCATTCCATCGCCTTGCGTATTGTCGCAAGGCTTTTTAGTTTGTCGCCTAGGAGATTTTATGACTACGTTTTATATCATCCTTGTGGCAATGCTGCTTCTGCTTGCCTTGATGGACTTGTTCGTGGGTGTCAGTAACGATGCCGTGAATTTCTTGAGTTCTGCGGTCGGGAGCAAGGCCTTTAAATACAAAACACTGATGTTTTTTGCTGCAGCAGGAGTCTTTTGTGGAGCCACATTCAGTAGTGGCATGATGGATATCGCACGGCATGGCATTTATATGCCCCAGTATTACACCTTTGCAGAA
>DGRZ01000096.1 GCA_002391195.1 Fibrobacter sp. UBA4375
AAGAACCCGTGCTGCCGGAGGAGCCATCGCTGTCGGAAGAAGAATCGCTGCTATCCGAAGAATCCGTGCTACTAGAAGATTCCTCACTACCGGACGACCCCTCGCTATTAGAAGATGTCCCCTGGCTGCTAGACGACTGGTTACTGCTAGAAGATTCATTCCATTCTTCTTGTGAACTGAGTCTTTCCCAACTACTTGAAGAAACATCGCCAATGGTACTTGCGCTAGAACGGGCGATTTTGATTTTGTCCAAAGGAGCCAAATCGTCTAGGAAGTTATCTATCCACTGCATGTGGGCAAGCACATTGTTATCGATAAGACGTTGCGGATTTGCCGCATAGTCTATGAAAATCACATGTCCAGTGTTACTAGCCACAAACAAGTGGCCGTGACCATCGACCGTTCCCTGGTCCAGGCGCCAACCCACCGTGGGAGTGGCCCCATTTCTGTTTGTACCACCATCGCAATAGCCGGATTGACCGGAATTGCCCCATTCACCTGTCGTAGGGTCGGCTTTCTGCCTGCAGGAGGGAGTACGGGGACCGGAAAGGTGAGTCGTGTCTTCCGGGAAAAAGAAGGTGCGCAGGTTAATTTCGGCAAGCACCCTAGCCTTCATCTGGCCTCCTTCCCTGTAAGGTTCAATCTGCACAATTTTAGAACCGCCAAAGATAAAGATGGTGTTTGAATAGGGGTCGTACGTTCCGCCATGGGCTCCTTCCAGGGAATCAATAAGGGTTATTTTCCCAAGGCCAATGACCACGGAATCCCCTACGTGCCCCAAGTATTTCGCCGAATCTGCGGCACTGTTGATTTTTTTCCATGTAGTATCCGTAAAATAACCGAAGTGGGAGCCCGCCCTCCACTGTTTTCTCAGGTCTTCGCTACAAGCAACACCATTCAGGTCCGTTTCACATCCGCCGCCTGCATAGTTTGAATAGGTATAAAAGGCATTGCCTTCGCCGTCCCATATCACGGTAGTAACCTGCTTAATATTCTTGTTGCGGTCCGGCAGGCTCTTGTAGGGTTCCTTGGCGGGCGTCCTCAATTCCACCTGATAACCCACATTGGACAATCCACCGTCATTCGTGTTGTCCAGGGCGTAACGGACCAGGGGCCCCGGCATACCGTCGGCCCAAACAAACTTGTGGTTCGGGTCCACCATCACGTGCCAGTAGCCCTGGGTACTTCCCGTTCCCGAATTTTCCGTCTTGTAGTTCGCAGGGGAGGTCTTTGCCACACAGGTGTTGGCATTGGTGCTTCCGCTATTCTTTTTTACCTTATGGAGCCTAGCTCCCTGACCAGCCACAATCAGGTCACCGTCCGGGTGGTGCATAATGCCGTCGGCACCGTTTGAATGGCACAGGTCCTTCTTGTTCAACAGCCTCAAGTACCCCAGGCCGTCATAGAAGTAGTCAATACTCTTGACACGGTCGGTGCCGATGTACTTGGTATAATAGAGGGTGGCGTTCGTGGAAGGCTGTTCCACGATTTCGCCAATCTGCTGAATCCAGATACCCGTCGCTGGATTTTCCGGAGCTCCCGATGGTGTCGCGACTCCAGCAAACGCAAGCGTTACTGCCGAGAGAATCGCCGTTGTCAAGTTTCTTGCCATCTTTTTCATAGCACTACCCTCTGAAAGGTTTTAGTCCCCAAGGCTCATTCCGCCCTTGCCGGCGCGGATGCCCCAGTTGTAAATCCTTTCAACTTTAAAATTGTCCTTTGCGCCGTAAACATTGATCTTGAACTGCGCAACATAAACACCTACACCGACCTTACGGCCTTCGCTAGAGCGCATGTTCCAGCGCACATACATCTTCTTGGCATGCTCAAAGCAGTTGCCTTCAAAAGCCTTGTCGCTGCACTTTATCTTGTTCGAAGCGCCACCGACATAGGCACCCAAATTGGTAAACACCTTCAGCTCCCAAGAGAGACCCACATCGTCCAGGTTCATCTTGGAAACACCCGTAGAATCCTCTCCCATGACGGTCGCAAAACTGATGTCCATCAAGACACCGAGAGACTTTTTCATCTCTTCGTCCATAGGTTCGTCGGCATTGACAAAACGCTCCGTAAAGGCAGCCTTGTCCGCCAGCAGGACTGCGCGATCCAGACTGGCAAGGGAGGTGGAATGCATCAGCACGCGGGGGTCGCCCTTGACCATCGTCGGCTGGGAATTGGGAGACACGCCATTGCCATCCAGGTCGGTAATCTTCGCCTTGTCGAAATCAAACTTTATGGAATCCGCCGGGTTCAGGCGCTCCGCAAGGGGCACGCCGTTTTCCAGGTGGAGCTTTACGGACTTGCCGTCCTTGCTCCATTCCAGAGAACTGAAGGGAATAGACACCCATTCTCCGTCCACCTTGAACTTGAAGCAATCGGACAGGGCCGTCAAGTCCTCCAAAGCTTTCTTGTCCACAGGTTCAGAGAAGGAGATGGTCAGCACGTCGGCTTCCATCTTCTGGAAGGACTCCGGCTCCAGGAAGGTTCCCGAAATCACGGGAGACATGCGGTCGTGCATGGTGCAATCGTAGGTTTCCATCTTGGTGGTGCCGTCCGCCTGGACCACAGGCTTTGTGACCTTGGCAAAGCCGTACTTGAGGCTATCCACATCGATGCCGGCAGTATCCACATAGGTGAGCATCCGCTGCACATCGAACTTGGTGGTATCCACCGTAATGGAGAGCACTAGACCATCCTTGGAAAGCTTCACGAAGTTGGTGTCCGTCAGGTCGGGCTTGATTTCCAGCACGTTGCCCTGATTATCCATCCAATACAGCACCACTTCCATATCTTCCAGGTCCTTCTTGGAAATGGGTTCCTTGAAGGCCACCGTGGCACTGTCCATACGGCCGTCACCGTTTTTGTCGTAGAAACCGTTCCGTTCGTCATCCACGTAGTTCTTGCCCGAATTGGTAATCTTCACGGGGTTGTTCTTGCCCGTCTTGTTGCCGTCGGCAGCCTTGATAAGCCCGTCGGGGCACTTGTCCTTGGCGCAAGAAGTCGCCAGTTCCAATTCACCGCCCACCTGAACAGAATTCTTGGGTACCTTGAACTTCCAGATACGGTCGTTTCCATCGACACCCTTTTCGACCGCCGTCATGGACAGGGGAACGCCATCCAGGAGGAAACCGCTACCCGAGGTCCAAGATTCATCCAAAGGCTTGTTGAAGCTAAGAATCACATAATCATAGTCACCGTCACCCGGTTCAAGGGTTGCCGTCTGAATAACCGGGCCAATGCGGTCCTGAATAGCGGTAGAAAGGTTTCCGCTGGCACCAGACACCGTAGACGAGGCATCCACCTTCAGGTTCCCCTGGCCCTCGCCATCGGGAATCGTAGTCTTTACGCCGGTGAGCTCAGCCAGGTGACCGTCCAGAGTAAAGTCCCCGCTGAAATCCGTGTAGTCACCGCCCGTGGGCCAGTTATACTGGAAATTCTCCAGAGAAACCCCGTTCATCTGGCCATTAAAGTAGGCCGCAATGCTATCGCCCACACCGTCGCCGTCGGTATCGTAAATGAAGGCGCTGTCCAGGGAGGGCAGTCCGTAATTCACAAACTGCAGGTTGCCGGGGAACTCTTCCTTGGCGCGGAAAACCGTACTATCTGGCTTCGGGTTGTAGATAGAAGATTCCAGGGTAAAATTCACATCGGAAATAGCCTTGTCCGATGTCACCAGGAAAGACGACCTGGACTCGGAAAGCTGACCTATATAGTATTTCGTCCCATTGATTGTCCCATGGCCCATAGGCGTTTTTGCCGGCGTCAAGAACTTTAGGTCTTCGTGCTTTGAGGAAAGGAAGTATTGCAAATCCTTGGCAAGAGTATCCAGCTCGCCTTTCGAGGGGCCAAGGGGTATTACCGACTGAACATAGACCGGCAGCGTATCACCCACGTTCAGCTGGATGTTCGAAATATCGGAGATGACCTCCTTGCAGTCGGCATCTTCGCAGAATTGGAACTCCGGCACGTAGAAGTTGTAGACATAGATGACGTTGACATCCTGCATGGATGAATTGACGGAAACCCCTAGAGGGGCGTTGGAAACGGTCCAATGCCCCGTTACACCGGTGACCACGTAGCCATTATTGTCAGAAGTGAACATCTGGCCGTTGGCGACGACATCACTTCCCACCGTAAACACAATGGTATCGGATCCCGCATTGGGGGCATAAACGTACAAGGGCGCGTTTTTAAGGCGATTCCCGCTTTTTGGGGGATCTTCTACATAAAGCCCTATCATCTGTCCCACATCCAGGGGCAGGTAAACGCAGCGGGAATCCGGTTTGGCATCGTTGATACAGTCGCCATTGTAATTAACACCGGCAAAACCCCATGCCACCATCAGCAGCAAGGTGCTAACAAATAGGATCAGCCCTTTTTGCCGTTTTGCCAACATACCATCCTCTCTCTTTTTGCGCAACAACAAACACGCCCAATTACAAGCCTGGGCACTTACATCTCTAAAAATATGTTTTTTTATGGGCAAGGGTATTTTTTTGCCGAGGACACGGCCCGATTTGAGGCCTAAATCACACTTTTCTAGAATCCGAATTCAAGGCGAATTATTCCAAGTTGGAATATAAATCGGCCACTACGGAGTCCATAAAGAGCCAGCCGTCGCCTTCGAGCACAAGGTGCGGCCCCTGCCGTTTCAAGAAGCCCCGTTCCATCCAGCGGGAAACGGATTTTTTCGAAAAGCGCACACCTAGTCGTCGTAAGGAGCCCTCATCTAGACCATACTTTGTTCGTAATGAAAGCTGGATAAGTTCCGCCACCTGCTCGTCGTGGCCGATAGGGTCTTTCGACAGCTGGCTTTCCGGGCAGCCCGCCTGTACATAGCGGCGCCACTCCGGATAACGATCGGGAGCGTGGAAACGGACGCCCTCAAAGAAGGCGTTGGCCGAAGGGCCAAAGGCAAGGTATTCACCCCGGCGCCAGTAATTCAGGTTGTGAAGGCTTTCCTCTCCCTGACGGGCAAAGTTCGATACCTCATAACGTTCAAAGCCCCTAGTGTTGAGAAGCTTGACCCCTTCACGGTACATGTCACCGTAAAGGTCCTCGTCCACCTGCAGCTCGCCTTTTTCTAGGCGGTGGCCGAGCCTTGTGCGGGGGTCCACCTTAAGGCCGTAAAAACTGATATGGCCCAGCGGGTAGGCCGACAATCTGTCCAGGTCTTCCAAAAACTGTGACACCGTCTGCCCCGGCAGATTGAACATCAGGTCTGCCGTGACCCTCAGGTTTTCTTGAGACAAGAGGCGCTCCAGGGCGGCAAGGCCTGCCTCCGGAGTGTGCCTACGGCCCACCGCCTGCAAAAGCTCCGGCCTAAAGGTCTGTAGTCCGAGGCTTGCCCGGGTAACGCCATTTTCTAGCGCTACGGCTAGTCGCTCCCGGTCGCAGGATTCCGGATTGAACTCCATGGTGGATTCCTTCAACCGCCGAAGAGGCACTCCGGCACCGTCCAATACGGAAAAGAGCCGAGAAAGCGCCTCCGGAGACAGGATAGACGGAGTTCCGCCCCCAAGATAGAGGGTTTCCACCTGTTCTAAGGCTCCTGGATGCCGATCCGAAAAGGCAGAAATTTCCTGCGAAAGCAGGCCCAGGTACTCCACGTGGAGCCGATCCGGCCCCTGGATAGTGAAAAAATCGCAATAATCGCAGATTTTTTCACAAAAGGGGATATGGATATAGAGACCCAGCATTTCTTAAAAATACATTATAGTTGTTGCCCACAGGGGAAAATAATGTAAATTAGTTATGAGTTATGAGTTGTGAGTTATGAGTTGTGAGTTATGAGTGGTGAGTGGTGAGGTTCGTGGCTCGAGATGCGAGGTGCTTCTTCTATAACTGAAAACTCATAACTGATGACTGATTACTGTTTTCGGGATTTATTCGATGGACAAGGAAACAAAAGACAAAATCAAGAGTTTTTTGAAAAAAAGGGCGCCCCTGTGGGTGTTCCTGACCCTTGCGACCATCATTTTCTTTTTGTCCTCTACCCTCCTGATGGGTGAATCCTACAAAGATATCATCCTCATCGCCATGATTTGGGCGCTTCCCCTCTTTATCCACTAGACCTATGGCTATTACCCGACAGACACAGCGAAAATTCAGGGCCGTATGTTTTTACGTGCTCTGCTGGATGGGTGTATCCATCGGTATCTCTATGCTGGAGATGTATCGTGACCAGGGAGACTTGTCCATAGAGCCACTCCTGCTTATGCTGCAGTTCTCCCTGTTCATGGGACTTTCCCACGGAATTTACGACGTTATCATCCTAAAGGACGAACGAGACTGCAGGCCTGTGTGGAAAGCTCTGCTGGTGCGCACTTTTTATTTTATCGCTGCAATACATGCAAGCATCATCTTGTGTATACTGCTGCTCAAGGCCAATGCCGAAGAGGGAATCGTCAATGAGGTCTCGCTAGCCTCCATCAAGGACAACCTAACGTCTCACGAAGTGCGAGTTCAGGTCATCCTTTATTTCTTCGCGGCCTACCTCATTACGGCCTTACGTTCCGTGCACAAAAAATTCGGTCCACGGGTATTCTGGAACACCTTCCTCGGTAAATCGCAAGAGCCCAAGGAAGAAGAACGGATTTTCATGTTCATCGACCTCAGGCACTCCACCTCCCTGGCCGAAGAACTGGGCCACGTGAAGTACAGTAGCTTTTTGAAGGACTACTACAGCCTGCTATCTAACTGTTGCGAAGAAAACAGGGGCGAAATCTACCAGATTGCAGGAGACGGGGCCTTTTTGACCTGGAAAATGTCTGCCTGTCGCAAAAAGGCCCGGCCGGTGGACTGTTTTTACGACTTTTCGGAATGTATCGCCGGAAAAAACGCCAAATTCATGAAAAAATTCGGGGTAACGCCCCAGTTCAAGGCCGGAATCCACTGCGGGAAGGTCATTTCTACGGAAGTGGGCAATTTCGGAAGCGAAATGGCCTACCACGGGGACGTGCTGAACACTACCGCCAGAATCCAGGGGCTCTGCACCAAGCTGGGGCAGGAATTCCTGATTTCGGAGGAATATTTCCAGGAATTGCCCAAGCCTATCCCCCACGGCTATATCGCCAAAAAAGAGGGAATCTTCGAATTGAGGGGAAAAAAGCACGAAATTTTGATTTTTTCACTTCAAAAGCCCTTGACAATCTAAAATCCTTAAGCTATAATTGGTCTCACCCCGCGGGAATAGCTCAGTTGGTAGAGCACGACCTTGCCAAGGTCGGGGTCGAGGGTCCGAGTCCCTTTTCCCGCTCTAAACGAAAAAGACACCTTTATGGTGTCTTTTTTCGTTTATCGCGGAAGGGCCCGGACCCTCGAAGAGGGTGCGGCAAAAACCACCGTGCGCGTAGCGCATGAAATAGGTGGTTTTTGAGCTCGACGCGAACGTGAGTGAGTGTCGAGCCCGAAGGGTTGCTGAGCAGCCGCGTCAGCGGAGACTGCGAAGCAACATTCCCTTTTCCCGCTCATATTTTCATTAGCGTACCTTTCCCGCCCAAAACATCAAAATTTATTTCACTAAATTTTAAGAATTAATACTAAAATTTGATAATTTTTCATTAAATTTAATGAAAAAGATTTGCACATTTTTAAGATTTTTATTATATTTAACTCGAGATAACAGGAGGGAACCATGGCCATGTACTCTGCACAGACCGACGAATCCGCACTTGCCCTGCTCGGCAAGCGTATGGCGGCATTCCGTGTCAGGAACAATTGGACTCAAGCAAAGCTTGCCCAAATGGCCGGAGTCAGCAAGGGAACGGTAGAGCGAATCGAACGTGGTGATTCCGTACAGATCCTGAACCTGGTCAAGGTGCTGCGGGCCTGCGACATGCTGGATACCTTCCTGGGCATTTTCCCAGACGATTCCCCATCGCCCATGCAAATCCTGCAAATGGGGAAAATCAAACCCCGACAGCGGGCGGGCTCTCCCCACAAAAAAACTTCCGGTCAAAACATCATTTCCGACACCATCGCCAATTATTCCGCAACACCAAATTCCGGTAAAAAGAAACCCTGGGTCTGGGAAGAAGACAAGTAACGGTACAAGATGATTGCAGTACAGGTAAAACTCTGGGGAACGACCATCGGAGCGATTTCCATGCTGGAAGGCGACTCCGTCGCCCGTTTCGAATACGCCGAACCCTTTATCGGAGCAGGAATCGAGCCCTCGCCCCTCGTGATGCTCGTATCCAGACGAATCTACAGCTTTCCGCAACTGTCAAGGACATTCCACGGATTGCCCGGACTTTTTGCAGACAGCCTCCCCGACAAGTTCGGCAACAAGGTCATCGACTCCTGGTTGCTGCGGCAGGGACGCACTCCCGAAAGTTTTACCGCCCTTGAACGCCTGTGCTACACCGGAAACCGCGGCATGGGGGCTCTGGAATTTTCGCCCCTGCAGGGGCCCGATTCCCGCACAGACGATTCCATTGACGTGGAAAGCCTGCGGGCTTTCGCCGCCGAAATTCTGAACCGGCGCAAGCGCTTTTCCACAAAGAGGCTCAGCCAAAAGAACAACCGGTCTTTCGAGGAAATTCTCAAGGTCGGAACTTCTGCGGGGGGCGCCCGGGCAAAAATCCTGGTAGCCTACAACGAAACCACCGGCGAAATGCGCTCCGGGCAGGTGGAGGCCGAACCGGATTTTGGATACTGGCTGTTGAAACTCGATGACGTGGAGCATAACGGCGACAAGGAAAACGCAGACCTGTTCGGTTACGGCGCCATAGAATACACCTACTCGCAAATGGTGAAACTTGCAGGCATCCACATGACAGAATGCAGGCTCTACGAAAGTGCCGGACACAGGCACTTTATGACACGTCGGTTCGACAGGCTGGCAGGCGGCAAAAAACTGCATTACCAGTCCCTCTGCGGCCTTGCCCACTACGATTTCAACATGCCGGGGGCCTACAGCTACGAGCAGGCACTGGACGTTATCAAGCGGCTAGGCCTGGGCTACGACGCCCTAGAAGAAATGTACCGCCGGGCAGCCTTCAACATTTGCTCCCGCAACCAAGACGATCACGCCAAGAACATCGGGTTCCTGATGGACAAGCAGGGAACATGGGCCCTCGCCCCCGCTTTCGACATGACCTATGCCTACAACCCGCAAGGGGCATGGACCGGGTCACACCAGATGACCTTCAACGGCAAGCGTGGCGGCTTTACACAGGACGATTTCAAGGCCGTGGCAAAATTCGCGGGGCTCAGGCAGGGGCGCTACAAAAAGATTCTACACGAAGTCGAAGATGCCGTTCGCCAGTGGCCAAGACTTGCCCGCCAAAACGGTGTTCCTGCAAGAATCATCAGGGCAATCGCCAGCGTACATGAAATGCCGTAGGCAGAAAATGTATATTGCGGAGGATTATGCCACGCCTGATGTCGCCGCTTAGGCCCCGCTATATGCGCAAGCCTCCCGAAAAAACAGTTCCGGACATGCCCGAAAGTCCGGCGGTACTGCCCACAGGGGCGCCTGCGCAGGCCGCCCAGGCGCCGGATGCCCGCCAGCAGGAACAACCCGCCGAGCCCGAATACCCCGAGACGGTGCAGGTGTCCGAAGGGACTTTCCGGCAAGTGCGGGACGACAGTCTAGTGCTTCTTTCCCAGGGGATCGAGCACAGGCTTGTGCGTTCGGAAGAAGGGCCGTTCCAAATTTTCATTGTGCCGGAGATGGAGTCCGCCGCCAAGACCCAGTTGGAACTGTACCACAAGGAGAATCCTCCGAAGGAGGAGAACCCGCCCATACCGCTGAGTTTCAGCCTGCAGCCCCTGTGGGTGCTGCTTGCGCCCATTCTCGTAACACTGCTGCAATTCACGGACAAAATAAACCTCCACAGCGAAGGGGTCTCCGACGCGGCCAAGGTCCTGAAGGGGGAATGGTGGCGAAGCCTTACCGCACAGACCCTGCACGGCGACGCCAGGCATTTGGCGTCGAACCTGCTCTGCGGATACATCGTAATGAACATGATTACCTTCCGCATCCCGCTCCTCAGGCTTGCGCCCTTTATCGCCGTGGCCGCCGCCGTGGCAAACCTCTGTGTGTCGGCCACGGTACAGACGGACTTTCGCTCCCTGGGTTTTTCCACCTTCGTGTTCGCCGCCATCGGATGCCTTTCGGTCATCGAGTTCCGGCTGATGCCCAAGGAAAGTCACGGGATGCTCCGCAGGTTCGCGCCCCTGTGCGGGGCGGCATCGCTGGCGGTATTTCTCGGGCTTGGCGAAAACGCCGACATCCTGGGACACGCTTACGGGTTCGTGGCGGGGCTGTTCTGCGGGTTCATACCGAAAAAAAAGAGCCTGCGCTGGGGGACTCCCCTTTCGAGCGCAGACGGTATTGGTGTCTTGATGTATTACAGCCTGTACCTGTTGGCCTGGAAACTGGCGCTGGGCTAACTGACAGCAGATCCCCGCCTGCGCGGGGATGACAAGTTGAGCGGCCAGGGTGACAGTTGCGCTGGGCTAAACGGCGCACTTGACGGCAAGCGGTTCCCGCTCCGCCATTTCGTCCAGCTGGATCTGGTGCAGCACCACACGCCCCTGGGCAAGGCTTTCGGGCACGTCGATGATGCGCTGGTTGCTGGAGCCGCGGAACTTGAGTTCCAGGGAACGCTTCGCCATCACGAAGGGGCCGTCAATCAAGATGTCGGCAAAGGTGAGCAGTTCGAAAAAGTCCGGACGCTCGTCCTTCAGTTCCATGAGGCGCTCATAGGTATAACCCGTGTAGATAATCAGGTTCATACCCCGTTCCTTGATTTCGCGGGCCAGCGGGATCAGGGCCGCCGATTGCTCCATGGGGTCGCCACCGCTGAAAGTGACTCCGTCCAGCAGGGGGTTCTCGTCGATCATCGCAAGAATCTCTTGGATGTCGATAAAGTGACCACCTGCAAAGTCGTGGGTCTGCGGGTTGTGACAACCGGGGCAATGGTGGTGGCAGCCCTGGGTGAAAACCGTCATGCGGATACCGGGCCCATCCACGAAGGATTCCGGCTCGATTCCCGCAATGCGGAGTCTCGGAGTTTGCTGTTCCGTATTACACCCCGTGCTTTACGCGGTCGTTCACTTCGGCGCGCTTGGCGTTGTTGAAACGGTCGATGGTACCTACCAGGTAACCGGTGATGCGGCGGATGCGTTCGAAACCCACACCCTCGCCATACTTGCTCAGTTCTTTTTCAGACATGTTGTCCTCCTTATGTTAATTATGATTTCGGATTTCAGATTTCAGAATTATTTTCATTCATCAAATTCCGAACTCCGAAATCTTAAATCTGAATTTATCTTATTCCCTTGAACGCAGGCATACCCGGGTAAAGCTTGCGCAGTTCCTCGATCTTGGCCTCGGAAATGGCGTGACCTTCGCTACGTCCGCAGCGGGGGCAGCAGTCTCCGATAACTCCAACAAATCCGCAGACGGGGTCACGGTCCACCGGATGGTTGATGGAACCGTAGCCGATTCCCACCTTCGCCATGTGGTGCACGATCTTTTCGAAAGCGTCCAGGTTCTGCGTCGGGTCGCCATCGAGTTCGACGTAGCTGATGTGCCCCGCATTGGTGAGCGCATGGTACGGAGCCTCGAGCGAGAGCTTCTTGAATGCAGAAATCTTGTAGTACACCGGCACGTGGAAAGAGTTGGTGTAGTAATCGCGGTCGGTAACGCCCGGAATGATGCCGAACTTTTTCTTGTCCATACGCACGAAGCGACCGGAAAGACCTTCGGCAGGTGTTGCAAGCAAGCTGAAGTTCAGGCCCAGGCGCTTGGATTCCTTGTCGCAGAATTCACGCATGTGGCCGATAATCTTGAGGCCCAGTTCCTGGGAGGCCTCGGATTCGCCGTGGTGCTTGCCGGTAAGGGCCACTAGGGTTTCGGCAAGGCCGATGAAACCGATGGAAAGGGTGCCGTGCTTGATGACCTCGCCCACGGTGTCTTCCCAGCCCAGTTTTTCGGAATCGATCCACACGCCCTGTCCCATGAGGAAGGGGAAGTTCTTGACCTTGCGGCGGCTCTGCACAGCAAAGCGTTCCATGAGCTGGTCGCTCACCAGTTGCAGCATGCGATCCAGTTCCTTGAAGAACAGGTCCACGGACTTCATCTTGATGGCGATGCGGGGCAGGTTGATAGAGGTGAAACTCAGGTTGCCACGGCCGAAGCTGATTTCGCGGGTCGGGTCGTAGTTGTTGCCGATCACGCGGGTACGGCAGCCCATGTAAGAGATTTCCGTTTCGGGGTGGCCCGGCTTGTAGTACTGCAGGTTGTACGGGGCATCCTGGAAGCTGAAGTTGGGGAACAGGCGCTTCGCGCTCACCTTGCAGGCCAGCTTGAACAGGTCATAGTTGGGGTCGCCAGGATTCAGGCTGATGCCTTCCTTGACGCGGAAAATCTGGATGGGGAAAATGGCCGTCTCGCCGCCGCCCAGGCCCTCGTCGGTGGTGAGCAGCAGGTTACGCATGACCATACGGGCTTCGGGTTCGGTGCACATGCCGTAGTTGATGCTAGAAAACGGCGTCTGGGCGCCGGCGCGGCTGTGCATGGAGTTCAGGTTGTGCACGAAAGCTTCCATCGCCTGGAAGGTGGTCTTGTCCGTCTCTTCGTAAGCCATCTTCTCGGCAAACTTCTGGGCCTTCATCACGATTTCGGTGTCATAGACCTTGGAAAGTTCGCGGGCTTCGGCTTCCACGAACTTCTCGTTGGGCACGAGCGTCGCGACCATGCCCATCTCCGCCATTTCGGCGTGGAGCTTCTTCACCACCGGCTGGATTTCTTCTTCGGTCTTGCCGGTAAGGAGGATGAGAGCCTTCACCATGTTCGAGAGGTAGGCCTTGCGATAGGTAATGCGCACGCCGTCGGCCATGGCGTAGTCGAAGTTGGGAATGGACTGGCCGCCGTGCTGGTCGTTCTGGTTACTTTGTATGGCAATGGCGGCAAGAGCCGCGTAACTGCGGATATCCTTGGGTTCGCGCAGGTGGCCATGACCGGTGTTGAAACCGCCCTTGAACAGTTTCTTCAGGTCAATCTGGCAGCAGGTCATGGTGAGGGAGTAGAAATCCAAATCGTGGATGTGGATATCGCCCTCGGAGTGTGCGCGGCTGTGCTCGGGCTTGAGCATCATCATGGTGTAGAAATGCTTGGCCGATTCGGAGCCGTACTTGAGCATGGTGCCCATGGCGGTGTCGCCGTCGATGTTCGCGTTTTCGCGCTTGAGGTCGGATTCCTTGGCGGAACTGAAAGTAATGTCGCGGAGCGTGTGCATGAGGCGGGTGTTCACTTCGCGGATGCGGGTACGCTCGGCACGGTACAGGATGTAGCTCTTGGCGGTATCGGCATAACCGCCCTCGGTCAGGGCCTTTTCAACGGCGTCCTGGATTTCCTCGATTTCGGGCTTTACCTTGCCCTCAGCTTCCAAAAGGCCAACGGCGCTTGCCGCCACCTGGAGGGCCGTGCTGGAGAGCACGTCGTCGTTTCCCAACAAATTCAACTGGTCCTGGGAGGCCTTGATCTGTTCGTCCAATTCACCAGAGGCGCGGAAAGCCTTCTCGATAGCGGCAGAAATCTTCTCGATGTTAAACGGCATCTCGCGGCCGTCGCGCTTTTTCACTGTAACAATCATTACTTTTACCTTTTTTTCATCAAAATGGGTCAGCGGTCAAATAATAACAAAAAACACCATATCTTGTGCTTTTCAATTCAAGACCACCACAACATGTGGTGATTTTGAGGTCGGACCACCACCAGAGGTCGGGGGATTTTTCGTCCAACTCCTTAATACACAAATATTTAAGGAAAACAGAAAAAAGTAAGATTGCGGAAAGCTACCGGGAAGATTACGCCCCTTTGCGCCCATATGCAACAGAAAAAACGAGAAAAATGGCGGGCATTCGGGAAAAAAGCAGATTTAATCAAAAATATATATCGTTTCAATCAAAATTATTCATTTGACAATATGGATTAACGGACTTAAATTATAGATGTAACAAACAAGCATTCCGGAAAGCGGCACCGCCCGCTCCGAGGAGGAATTATGAAAAAGGCCATCGCACTCTGCTCCCTCGCATTTCTGCTCTGCTCCTGCGCAGGGGTACATGTCCAAAAACCCGAAGTCAACGACGTAAAGAAAGTCGCCATCTTGAGCGTATCGGCCAGCGAGGACATCAAGAAGCTGGAAGACGAAGAAGAAAGCGGCAGCCTGAAGGACGCCCTGGTCGGGGTCGCCACCAGTGCCGCCGAAGACAACGTGAAGCAGCTCTCCAAGGGCCGGGAGAAAATCATCACCCACGGCGCCGACGCCCTGGCAGAAACCCTCGCCGGTCTTGACGGCTGGACGGTTGTGCCCGCCGAAGAGGTGACAGGCAACGCCGATGTCCAAAAATTCTTCAATCCCACGGGAGCAGAAGGCGTCATGAGCAAAATCGCAAGGCTCGTGCCGGTGAACGGCTGGCGCTACATGACACCCCAGGGAATGCACGAACTGCCCTACGAAGCGGTTGTCTCCGGAGAAACGGCACTCTTTGGCGCCAAAACCGACGACCAGGAAGTCCGGGAAAAAGCGGGCAAGCTCTGCGAATCCCTGAACGTAGATGCCGTGGCCGTGGCCGAATACTACTTCTTTTACGAAGACGGCCTACTGACCCTGGCCAATACCGCAAAGCCCGTGGTGATGGTGGACGTGGTGCTTATCGACAAGAAAGGGAACAAGCTCCTCTTTACGGACCACGGCTGGACCCAGGTCAAGGGCAACGGCAGCGTGATGCTGGTGGACAAGTACGTGGACCTGCAATCCGACACCAGCGTGGACGCCTACGTGAACACCATCGACAAGGCCATGTCTGAATTCAAGAAGGCCGCGAAGAAAAAAATGTAATTGAGCGGGCATCACTTTGATACTCGACGCACTCCTCTACGATAGTGAATCACGCTTCTGCACCTTCAAGGGCATCAGATTCATGCGTCCGAAATGATTTTAAAAACGACATATACTGATAATGCCATCCCGTACTCTTTTTGAAAAAAACTAAAATACAATGAATTATGCTGAAAAATATCAACTTTTATTTCCGATACCTACTTAAGACAAAACGCCTTCTTCACTATGCGTCCCGCGCATACTGAGCATGAAAATTAAGCATTTTGTGCATGCTCCGAAAATATTTATATTATATGCGAAACATTTTGGAGTGGCAAAGTGAAACTCAAGTTTTTAACGCTATTTTCAATCCTTGCGCTCGCTGCGAGCGTGTTTGCGGAGAGTGCCATGAGCAACATTACGGTAAACCTGCGCTATACGGGCAAGAATGGGGCGGCAAAGAAGTTCGCCGAAGAGATGGTTTCTAGCGGTACGGTGGCGAAAATCCGTGCCGAGAAGGGCAACATCCGCTACGAATATTTCCAGTCGCTGGACGATCCCGAAACCATCTTGCTGATTGACGCGTGGGAAAGCCAGGCGGCCATCGACGTGCACCACGCTTCGCCCATGATGAAGACGATTGCGAAACTCCGCGACAAGTACGACTTGAAAATGACTGTCGAACGCTACACGCCCGACAACACCATGCCCAAGACCGACGAAAAGTTCATCAGGAAGTAAGTCGCGACAATGCAGCGCCAGCGCGCTGTTTGGCGATAAGGCGTCCAGCGGGAAATAGGTCGACATTTTTCTCGGCACATCAGCCTTTTACAAACAAAAGATTGTTTACATGCTCCGTAATGTAAAGTTCCGTGTCGGTCTCCACCAAGTCGTAACTATCTACAACAGCCTTGTCGTGTTTCTTAAGCACATCCCGATAGCCGGCGACAGTTTCCTTCTTTCTGGCGAAGCGCATGAAACTGTCAAAACAGTCCCGCAGTTTCAAGCCGCATTTGGCGCATTCGCTAATCCATTCTTCCTTTGTATAGAACTTGACGTGTCCGTCTTTTCGGAGTTTCATGTAGTCGTCGACAAAACCGTCTTTGTCGCAGTCGTTTGGGCGGGGGTCCGAAACAAAAAATTGTCCGCCTTGCCTTAATACCCTGCTCACCTCGCCAATGCCGTGCCCAATGTCAGGGAAATGGTGCATCGCGTACCTTGTCACCACGACATCGAACGAACCCGCCTCAAACGGGAAATTGACACCGTCATAACTTACAAACGAG
>DGRZ01000056.1 GCA_002391195.1 Fibrobacter sp. UBA4375
GAAGATGAAGAATCTGTTCAAGTAGACGAAAGAACGCTCACTTCGTTCGCTATAGACGAAAGATGGGTCTCTGACGCGTCATCCTGAGCTATACGAAACTTAGAACTTTAGTTCTGTAGTTGAGTTATGCCCTTTGGGTAGAAGCCCATAGGGCGAAGTCGAAGGATCAAAGAAATTATCCCGGACTTTGTTGCCCGGGATTTTTTTATATTAAATATAAATGAGAAAATTTGTCCTAATTTGTTTATTATTTCTTTTTACAGTTGTTTTTGGCGAGACTGATGGGTATCGCGTAAACAGTTTTTACGGAAAGCATAATTCTTCTACAGCAGACGTATTCTTTATAGGCTATGCCCAAGGATTGAATGGTAATGCACCGACCATCGACCTGAACCTGATCACAATTTCATTTTTCCCTTTTGACTTCTACGACATGGAAATAGGAATGGATTTCCTTCATTTCCAAATTTCAACAGTTGGCCGGATTCAAAGAGTTTCTGACGAAGCGTTATGGTGCTTTATTAGCTATTTACCGTATGTAGTGCCCTTTAGTATAGGCTTTGCAGGCGGGCCTCCAATTTTATTAGACATCGTATACACACTTTTTATGGGAGTTAATTATGCCTGGCACAGTTCTCTTTATTTCCCGGTATTACCCCAAAGGTGGCTAGGCATCGTAAACAAGCATCGGTTTGTGACCGAGATAATCACAAAGGGCTGGCACAAGAAAAGTATTACATTTCAAGACGATTTGGGACTTCGCTTAGAATTCATCTTGAAGAAAACTGAGTCTGCTTGCGATTACCCCCAATGTAAAGGCGTAACCCGCTATGACAAGCTCTTTATTGATACCGGAGTTCGATTCGAGAAGAATTTTGACCGAGACTGGAAGTCAAAATTGTTCCTGCAAACCGGTTACCGGATATTGTAAAACTAATGATTTTATTTCGCTTCCTGCTGTAGTTGCGGGATAATTTGTGCGGACCATCGACCTGGGTGTTTTTGCGCAAAAATGTCACTTATTTAATATTTTTGCTGAAAGTAGCAGAAATATTAAATAGAATTTGCAATTTTATGAAAAAACAGGTATATATTTTTCCAAAAACAAACAAAAGTAGCAAAAATATTAAATATGATAATCAGGCGTCCGAAATACTGAAGGATATTGTCAAGCCGCATTACGACGACGACGGAATTTTAGTTGTCGGCTTACTGGATTTTTTGATGCAAACGGAATGGAGCGTCTGAGTGACGTTTGGGCGTAAACATGGCGGGAAAAATGTTGAATTAATTGTATTAAATCTTTTAAGTGACATTTTCTAGATTCTGGGGTGTTTAACAAGGGAAAGTTTTATAGAAGAACGTTTCTTTTGGATGGAGACACAATGAGAAAAGTGGTCATTTTGAACGCGAGTCCGCGCAAAGACGGAAACATCAGCCAGATGCTGAATATCATAGGTGATACCCTGTTTGAAAAAGGCACCGAAGTAACAATCATTGATGTCTGCAAGCTGGAATTTCGTCCGTGTATCGGCTGCATGAAATGCCGTAGCGCTCACGATTGCGTGATGCCGGAGGACGATGCGAAGCGGATTCTGCGCCTGGTGCAAGAATGCGACGCCCTTGTGGTCGGTTCGCCTTGCTACTGGGGCAACATGACGGGGCAACTCAAAATGCTGTTTGACCGCTGGGTTTACGGCATGATGGACCACAGCGAACGCGATTACCCGATTCCACTGTTAAAGGGAAAGAAAGCTGTCATTGTGACGACATGCACTACCCAATGGCCGTTCAACCTCATTTTCAAGCAGTCGGCCGGCACCGTCCGCGCCCTCAAGGAAATCCTTTGCTGGAGCGGATTCAAGATTGCAGGTGTGATTCAAAAAGGCGGAACCCACAAGAGTAAAGGCCTTACGCCCAAAGAAATTGCCAAATGCAAGAAGATTGCCTTGTCACTTGGTTCGCATTAAAATAATCGGAAAGCCTTCGCGATATTCCTTGATAATGTACGGGTGCGTCTTGGCGTATTCAAAAATTTTATCGCCGAGACCGTTTTTTACGAGATTGACGAGAGCCTGACTTGGAACTGCGCCGACGCTCGGGCAGGTGGGCGTGAGCGCGATGACGAGTTCGCCGTCTTTACGCATGATGCGGAGCGGCCAGATGGAACAGTCAAAGGGTTTATCTTCGGGCTTTAAAATGCAGCCTTTCTGCGGGTCGAGGAAGGTGCAGGGAACTTCTTCTTCGGGGGAGGCGGTTTTGTACCCACCAAGGACAATTTGACCATCGCGGAATTCCCCCACCACACCGTATTCGTTGGGCTTGCTGAGTTTTTCAATGACTTCGGGCGGGAACAGCGGCGTTTCCCAGAGACTCTGTCTGCGGAATGAGCAGCAGAATTTGCAGGCGGCACAACTAGATTTAGAGAGAATTTGAGAGAGCATTTTTCTTTAAATGTTATGGATTCTATCGGGGTTTCACCCCTCCAGAATGACGATGTGGGACTTATCTAATATAGTCTGCGGGTAATATGAAAGTTTCGCCTTGCGGAGGCCTTCGATGTTGATGTCCTCTTCGCGGTTGATGAATTTTGCACCTGCAGCCACGAGGCGCTCGGCAAATAGTTTGTTAATAATCGCATAACCGCCATTTTCGGCATATTCGTCGATAACCTTTTCAAAATGCGTGTCCCAGACGCCGGGCAAAATTTCTGAAGCCATCGTCATGCCAGCGGGAACTCCGCCAATATAGAGCACCGCCCCTTTCATGCCGAGAGCATCAAAGTGTTCAAGAGCCTCACGGATGGCGCAGTATTCCGAGAGTCTGGATTTCTCATCTTCGGAGCGTTCCGCCCAGGCAGCTTCGCGACATTCGCAGGTGCATTCGCAATCGGTATCGCTGGATTCGCCCAAGGTTTCGATATTGAGCCAACTCTTTTCGACCGTGAGCGCGTCTGCAAAATTCTCCGGCGTAAGCGGGCGGATTTCGTAGTCCGAGTAAGTCCTGTTAAATCGGGAAACGTGGTTGCGCTTTTTCTTGTACTGGTTTCCGGCCAAGGTGGCAAGGCTTTCGGCAGAATAGATGTAGTCGCTGTCGCCGCGGTTTTCTTCGAAACGAAGTAGAGGCTCGGCGCATTCCTTGCCAAAAACTCCATCCGTTTCGACGAAGGAATTCGCATCGAAATACTCCCGCAAAATCTGTGCCCGCGGCTCGTCGACCAGGCAGAATTCCAGCGGACGACCCGATTCGCGGGCATCATCGACAATACGTGCGAGAGCTGCTTGCGGCTCCCCCGACCCGAGCGGGAAAGCATAGCCCCTGCGGCTCCCCTGCCCGTTGTAGTAGCGGAAGAGGAACCCGTCTTGCAACGCAATCTGCGTGCCGTACTTTTGCCGTAGCAGGAAAATGTTCGCGAAGCTCGCGTCACTGCCGGTATAGCCCGAATCGGCCACGGCCTTTGTCGCCGAAGCCCGATCAGAAAGTTCTGGGGTCTTAAAGTTTATCATCTTCTAGAAAATACAATTTTTTACGGCATAAGGAGCGGATTTCCTTATTTACCTTTTTTCTTAAACCGGAATGAAATTTTCTCATGTGCTCTTGGATCATACTTTGCGAGTGCATGCACAAACACAAACATGTAGATGATTAAGCATATGATGGAATGAATATCTCCTTCATCTTGTGATTCCGCTTTTTTGCTTATTAACAGAAATACATACGGTGATAAAAGCATATACAAAGCCACGAACAGCTTAAACGCAATTTGAATCAAGAAATTTTTTTCTTTTATTTTATAGCTCCAAGCAACTATACAGGTCAATAGAAAAGACGCCAGTAATGTGTAACCATACATAATGACGATTACGGTGATCATCGACATAAAA
Organism: Fibrobacter sp. UBA4375; assembly: GCA_002391195.1. Taxonomy (GTDB): domain Bacteria; phylum Fibrobacterota; class Fibrobacteria; order Fibrobacterales; family Fibrobacteraceae; genus Fibrobacter. Next base: position 3,885 of record DGRZ01000056.1, read on the forward strand.
ACTCCTTATTTCGCGTCGCGCTGGAGTTGCGGGATAATCTGTGCGGACCATTCCTCGAAATCGCCGGCCTCGATGTGGTCACGAGCCTGTTGCATCAGGTGCAGGTAGAAATGCAGGTTATGCAACGTCGATAGCGTCCAGCCGAGGGGTTCCTTGGTCTTGAACAGGTGGCGCACGTAGGCGCGGGTGTAGTTCCGGCAGCAATGGCAGTCGCATTCCGGGTCCAGCGGGCGGTCGTCATCGGCGAACTTGGCGTTCTTGTAGCGGAGCACTCCCCTGCTGGTGTACACAAGGCCGTCCTGCGCGTTCTTAGCAGGCAGAATGCAGTCGAACATGTCGACTCCGCGCTTGATAAGTTCTAGCAGATTCCAGGGAGTGCCCACCCCCATCACGTAACGGGCGCGGTCGGCAGGAAGCGAATTCGTGCAGAAATCTGCGATTTCGTACATGGTTTCAACGGGTTCGCCTACGGAGAGGCCGCCCATCGCGTAGCCGTCGGGAGCGATTTCTTTGAGGGCATCGATGGATTTTTGTCGGAGTTCCTTGTGCATGCCGCCCTGCACAATTCCGAAGAAATACTGCGGGTAATCGTGGACCGGCGGGTTTTCGCGAAGCCAATCCATCGCGCGCTTTGTCCAGGCCAGCGTGTAGTCGAGCGATTGAGACGCCTCTTCGACGGTGCTCGGGTAAGGCGTGCATTCGTCGAAGGCCATGATGATATCGGCGCCGATTTCGCGCTGGGCCTTCATCACCGATTCCGGAGTGAACATGTGGCGCGAGCCGTCCAGATGGCTATGGAATTCCACGCCATCTTCGGTAATGTGGCGAAAATTCTTGAGGCTCCAGACCTGGAATCCGCCGCTGTCGGTGAGCATCGGGCCGTTCCAGCCCATGAACTTCTGCACGCCGCCCATCTTGGCCACGAGTTCCGTGCCCGGGCGCAGGTACAGGTGGTACGTGTTCGCGAGGATAATCTGCGCTTGCATTTCGCGCAGGTCCCGCGAAGAAAGCCCCTTCACGCTCGCAAGAGTGCCCACCGGCATAAAAATCGGTGTTTCCACGACGCCATGCGCCGTGTGGAGCCGACCACGGCGGGCCTTGCTGCGGTCGCTCTTTTTCAGAAGTTCAAAAGGGTTTTCGTTCAATGATATACCTTTTTTAAAGAATCTTGAAAATCATCGCGTTACATTCCGCTCGATTGCGGATTCAATAGCATTCTGAACAAAATTTTCAGGGGAAATTTCTTCGTCAGAATCTTCCATAATGCCGGCAAGTGCATCTGGATCAAACAACCAACGCATATTGGTATTTTCTGGTACTTTCTGAGTATCGGTCGAATCAGATGAACTGGATAAAGAAACGGTAGAATCTTGCGTGATCGTGTTTGTTGAATCCGTCGGGGGCGCAGGAATAACAGCATCGCTACCCTGAGGCTCCGCCGGAACGGACAATGCCGCAGAAAGCCCCAAAAGGGCGACGAGCCTCGCCTTGGTTCTGGGGTTAAACTCGCCCACACATTCGACTTTTCTGCGTTCGATTTTCATCGTATCAACCGTTACTTTATAAACTACAAATTTTTACATATTATGTAGCGATTTTTTAACACGATAAACAATCCTAAATATGGTTCTTTGGCGTCGGCCTCGTACCGGCGTTTTACTATAATTAAAGCATATAATTCACAAAGAGGTTTTTATGTCCCGCTTACGCGTATTGGTCCTGATGGGTGGTCCGTCCACCGAGCACGATGTTTCTGTAGTGAGTGGCACCGGTGTTGTCCGCGCCATGAACCCGGAACGCTACAATATCCACCCCGTTTTGATTGACAAGGACGGCACCTGGCACTGGTCCGCCCGCGAACTTTCCCCCTACCAGAAGGACAATTTCTCGGTCAACTACTTCCGTAGCCTCGAAGGCACGGCCGCCTGCACCAAGAAGTCCCCTGCCCTCTCCGAACTCCCGGCTGCCGACATCGCGTTTTTGGCACTGCACGGCAAGTGGGGCGAAGATGGTCACATCCAGGCCCTGCTCGAGAACTGGGGCATCCCGTACACGGGTTGCGGGCTCCTTGCCTCGGCACTTGCGATGGACAAGATCAAGTCCAAGGAAATCTACCGCGCGAACGGCATCCCGACCCCGCCGTACCGCGTCATCTGGAAGCACGACTTTACGGGCGATACGCTCGTGAGCGTCGCCGACGAACTCGGGTTCCCGCTTGTCATCAAGGATCCGCTGGGCGGCTCCTCCATCGGCATTGGCATTGCCAAGAATCTCGATGAAGCGGGCAAGATTGCGCAGGACTTGTTCAAGGATTCCAACCGCCTGCTTTGCGAGAAGTTTATTGCCGGCGGCGAAGCGAGCTGCGGCTACATTGAAGGCGAAAAGCCGCTCCCGCCCACCGAGATGCGCATGACGACCCGTGAATACTTCGACTTCGAGGCGAAGTACAACGGTGAATGTCAGGAAGTGACTCCCGCGGAATTCCCTGCCGAACTCACGGCCCGCATCCAGGAACTCGCCAAGAACGCTCACTTCGCGCTCGGCGGTGCAGGCTACAGCCGCACGGACGTGCGCATCGCGAAGGATGGCCAGATTTACGCCATCGAGACGAACACGCTCCCGGGCATGACTCCCACGTCGATTCTCCCGGCTCAGGCGGCCTGCAACGGCATTACCTACAGCCAGCTCATTGACATGATTATCGACAAGAGCCTCGCAATCAAGCGGTAGATCCTTCGACGGAGTTTACCCTGAGCTTGTCGAAGGGCCTCAGGATGACGATTCTAATAACCAATGACCATTGACCAATGACTATTGACTTATACGTAGATACTTCCCGGAAGGGCATCTCGATGGCGGTTGCGACCAGCGGCCAGCCTATGAATGCGCGAACTACGGATGCAAGCGCTCGCGTTTACGAGGAAATCGTGAACACGGAGGCCCGCGGGGAAATTCTCGGGGAATCGCTCGACACGCTGCTCACGCGCGTGGGCGCGACTCTCGATGACGTGAAGCGCGTGATGGTGACGCTCGGGCCCGGCTCTTTCAGCGGGCTCAGGACCGGAGTGGCATTCTGCCAGGGGCTTTGCTTCAGCGGGAAGCGCGAACTCTACGGGGTCACGACCCTGCAGGCGCTCGCATGTTTTGCGCACGATGCCGCGGACAATAAGCCTGCGTGTACCGATGCCGCGGGCAATAAGCCTGCTGGTACTGTCGCGGGCAAGGAATGCGCCGAGACTGCGGTCGTTATCCGCGCTCGCACCGGGTTCTGGTACATGAGGCTGAACGGCGAGGAATTCTTCATCGAGACGCCCG
>DGRZ01000067.1 GCA_002391195.1 Fibrobacter sp. UBA4375
TTCGTATTGAGTATAGGCAATTGCTCACCAAAATCTTCATGGAAAAAGTGAATAGAAACATCACGCCCCCGAGAAACGGACGCCCTGTATTCTGCATACGGGAACCATTCATCTCCACACATGACCTTGACAGACACCTTATACTCACGCGTTTTTGTGTTCTCCCACGCAGGTCCTTCAAAGCCATCAAAATAATACATGGTTCTTGATTTTTTCCCGTCGTAAATATTATCCCATATCTTGTAATATTCATAAGTCGTTTCAAAAGGATCCATCGAGGCGATAACAGAATCGTCCGCCATAATCTCCACGACAAAAGAATCCACGTCTAGAGGATTATCTACGCTTATTGAAAGACCACAGTATCCATACGGCGGCGGACACCCCACCTGCAAAAACGCAAGAGACAGCAACAAAAGAAAAAAGACACCGCCTGCAATCTTTTTCATTTCCCTTCCCTCCTTACGAGAACTTGATTCTCGGGTCCACGAGCGTGTAGAGGATATCGCTGAAGAGGCGCCCCACCATCGCCATGAGACTGCTCAAGAAGATAATGCCCATGACCACGTTGTAGTCGCGGTTCACCATGGAGTTGTAGTACAAAAGGCCCATGCCGTCGATGTCGAAGACTTTCTCGATAAGGAGAGCGCCCGCGAACATAAGCGTGCAGATTTCGGAAAGGCGGGTGGCAATCGGAATGAGCGCGTTACGGAGCGCGTGGCGCACGAGCGCTTGGTTGAAGCTCATGCCCTTCGCGAGAGCGGTGCGCATGTAGTCCTTCCCCAGTTCCTCGAGCGCGGAATTCTTCATGAGGAAGGTCAGGAATGCGAACTCGCTGATCATGTAGCAGAAAATCGGAAGAATCAAGTGGTGCCCGAGGTCCGCAACTTTCCCGAAGAAAGTGAAGTCCTCGAAGTCATCGCTCGTGAGGCCACCCAGCGGGAAAATATCGAGATACGACCCGCCCGCAAGGAAGATAATCAGAAGGATACCCAGCGCATAGCCCGGCATCACGTAGCCCGAGAAAATGATACCCGAACTGAGGGAATCGAGTTTGCTCCCGTGATGCACCGCCTTCCAGAGCCCGAGGGGAATACATACAAGATAACTCAAGAAGAACGAGGTTATCCCGAAGAATAGCGATATCGGAAAACGGCTCACGATGACGTCCCATACCGGGAGGCCGTAAGTGTAGCTTGAACCAAGATCCAGATGCAGAACGTTCCAGAGCCAGGTCAAGTAGCGCTTCCAGGCGGGCTGGTCAAAACCGAAGTACGCCTGGATTTGTGCTATCTGGTCGGGCGAGAGCGCCTTGGAGGCATCAACCCCGCCCTTCATGGCGGCGGCCTGCTGCGCACGCGAAATCATCTCCTCCACAGGGCCGCCCGGCAACAGCTGGATGAGAATAAAGCACACCAGCGAAATCCCGATGAGCGTCGGGACCATGAGCAGCAAGCGTCGGAGGATATAGGAACGCATCTTTAATTCGGAGTTCAGAATTCAGAGTTCGGAATGTGAAACTCGGACCTAAAAAGGTTGCGGCAAAGCCGCCATACTAAATAATTCCGAATTCCGAAATCCGAATTCATAATTAATTAACGCATCTTTCCGGAACGCAGCACGTCCATCATGTTGAAGGGCTTGGCGGTACCGGCGGCAATCTGCTCGGCGAGGAAGTTCACGGCATCTACAGTGCCCTCGGCGTAAATCTTACGGCCGCACACGTTGTGCTGGAATTCGAAATGCACCGTGCCGTCGGCGCTGTCGAGGCTGTAGGTGTGGAAGGCGTGACCACCGAGGTATTCCTCGGGCACGTGCATGCGTTCCATCTGTTCCTTCTCGTCACGCACCTTCTCGATGTCATCGACGGAGAAATCGAATCCCATCTTTTGGAAATCTCCCACAACGGCCTTCGCCGTACCGCTCGTGTCGGCCTTCGTCTTCTGGTGGCTTTCCACCACGGAAAGCTTGTAGCCGCTGAACGCCGTCGGGAATTCCTTCGCCAGAAATTCGATCATGCTCTGGAAGGCGACAATCTGCTTTGCCATGTTCGGGGCAATCACGCTCGGGTGATTCGCCTCGGCAACAAGGCGGGCAAGCGCTTCGCGGTCGCCGCCGGTAGTACCCATCACGAACGGGATCTTGTGCTTCACGTAGAAGGCGGCGTTGTCGTTTACAGCCGTCGGGTGCGTGTAGTCGATGCAAATGACATTCGGGTACTTCGCGAGCACTTCGCCAATACGGGCCTCGCGGTTGCTGGGCTTCAAGAGCTGGATGGTCTTCCCCGCCACCTCTGCCTCGTTTTCGACGATAATCTCGCCCGTCAACGAATACGGGACAAGTTCCAAGCCGCGGGCCACGCAAGTTTCAGCCACAATACGGCCCATGTTGCCCGGAATACCATTAACCATCACTTGTATAGACATAAAATCTCCTGTTTTTGGGGTGGAAAATAGAAAAAAAGCGGAATAAAACTTTTTTAATCGTCCGAAAACGCCGTTTTTCGCTAATGAGTTGCAGGAGTTTTACATTTTTTGTAATTTTCTGTACACAGAAATAAATAATTTTGACAACTTATGATTACAACACGACCTCTTATGTTTTCACAACGGCTTGCCGTTTTTTTTTAAATCGTCATACCATGAAACTGAAGAACGATGCAGAAAAGGCATTTGACCTAGAATTATCCAAGATTATTAAAGCCAGAAGAGACGAACTCAACCTTACTCAAGAATATCTAAGTTTTCATTCTGGTGTTACCCGCATTACCATCGGTAAGTGGGAAAAGGGCGAGAAGACCCCTATCAGTTTTGACCTCTACAACGTACTCAAGGTTCTCTACAAGGATCCGTCTGAATTTTGGGCCGAACTGTTCAAGAATTACGAAAAAACGCTTTCCCCTATCCAGAAGGCGGCCGACAAGAAGAAATTCATGGCCTACCTGGAACAGGCACAAAAGAACAAGAAGGGCGATACCTAACCGTTCTCGTCCAACCATCTCTGGAGAATAATCGCGGCGGCTAATTGATCAATTACCGCCTTATTTTTTTGCTTTTTCTTCTTGCTGAAGTAAGACGTCTTTTCCTGGGCCTGCACGCTGGAGTACGATTCGTCCTGCGTGTATACAGGAAGTCCCGGAAAACGGAGTTTCAGGTCCTCGACGAACTTCTCCACCACCACGTTCTTGCCGTCCTTACGGCCATCGGGGTGATACGGCATCCCCACCACGAACGCATCGATTTTGTTCACCTTCACGAGTTCATCGAGCCTTACAAACAAGTTCGTCGT
>DGRZ01000068.1 GCA_002391195.1 Fibrobacter sp. UBA4375
TTTCTGCATCGTTCTTCAGTTTCATAACATAACGATTTTAAGAAAATACGGCAAGCGGTTGTGATAACATAAATTGCCTTATTGCTAACATAAGTTTTACAAAGACGTATTTTCTGTGTACACAAAATTACAAAAAATGTAAAACTCCTGCAACTCATTAGCGAAAAACGGCGTTTTCGGACGATTAAAAAAGTTTTATTCCGCTTTTTTTCTATTTTCCACCCCAAAAACAGGAGATTTTATGTCTATACAAGTGATGGTTAATGGTATTCCGGGCAATATGGGCCGTATTGTGGCTGAAACTTGCGTGGCCCGCGGCTTGGAACTTGTCCCGTATTCGTTGACGGGCGAGATTATCGTGGAAAACGAGGCAGAGGTGGCGGGGAAGACCATCCAGCTCTTGAAGCCCAGCAACCGCGAGGCCCGTATTGGCGAAGTGCTTGCAAAGTACCCGAACGTCATTTGCATCGACTACACGCACCCGACGGCTGTAAACGACAATGCCGCCTTCTACGTGAAGCACAAGATTCCCTTCGTGATGGGCACTACCGGCGGTGACCGCGAGGCGCTTGCCCGCCTTGTTGCCGAGGCGAATCACCCGAGTGTGATTGCCCCGAACATGGCGAAGCAGATTGTTGCCTTCCAGAGCATGATTGAATTCTTGGCGAAGGAATTTCCGACGGCGTTCAGTGGCTACAAGCTTTCCGTTGTGGAAAGCCACCAGAAGACGAAGGCCGACACGAGCGGTACGGCGAAGGCCGTTGTGGGAGATTTCCAGAAGATGGGATTCGATTTCTCCGTGGACGATATCGAGAAGGTTCGCAACGAAAAAGAACAGATGGAACGCATGCACGTGCCCGAGGAATACCTCGGCGGTCACGCCTTCCACACCTACAGCCTCGACAGCGCCGACGGTACGGTGCATTTTGAGTTCCAGCACAACGTGTGCGGTCGCAAGATTTACGCCGAGGGCACTGTAGATGCCGTGAACTTCCTTGCCGAGCAGATTGCTGCCGGTACCGCCAAACCCTTCAACATGATGGACGTTCTCCGTTCCGGAAAGATGAGGTAAATGCGCTCGTATATCCTCCGACGCTTGCTGCTTATGGTCCCGACGCTCATCGGGATTTCGCTGGTGTGCTTTATTCTCATCCAGCTGTTGCCGGGCGGCCCTGTGGAGGAGATGATTTCGCGTGCGCAGCAGGCTGCCGCCATGAAGGGCGGGGTAGATGCCTCGAAGGCCTTGTCGCCCGACCAGATAGCACAAATCCAGGCGTACTTCGGCTTTGACCAGCCCGCCTGGAAGCGTTACCTGACCTGGCTCTGGAACGTGCTGCACCTGGACCTGGGTTCGAGCTACACCTACGGCCTCCCGGTATGGGACGTTATCGTGAGCCGTTTCCCGATATCGCTCTTCTTCGGGATAACCTCTTTCTTCTTGAGTTACCTTGTATGTATTCCCCTCGGGCTCTGGAAGGCGGTGCATCACGGGAGCAAACTCGATTCGCTCAGCTCGGGTATCATTTTCTCGGGCTACGTGATGCCGGGCTATGCGCTGGGTATCCTCCTGATTATCTTCCTTGCGGGCGGGTCGTACCTCGATATTTTCCCGCTGGGTGGCCTCACGAGCGATGACTTCGAAGATTTTAGTTTGTTTGGAAAAATCGTGGACCTCGGGCACCACCTGGTGCTTCCGATTTTCTGCTACATGATTAGCGAGTTCGCTTTCCTGACCTTCCTCATGAAGAACTCCGCGCTCGAGGAACTGGGCAAGGACTACATGCGCACCGCTCTCGCGAAGGGAATGAGTTTCAACCAGGCCCTGGTGCGCCACGCGCTCCGTAACGCGCTCATTCCGATTGCCACCCGCCTTTCCGAAATCTGCACGCTTATGTTCGCCGGTGCACTCCTTATCGAGAAGGTCTTCGATATCGACGGTATGGGCCTTTTGTACTACAATTCCATGGTGAACCGCGACTACAACGTGGTCATGGGCATCATCTTCCTGAGCAGCCTCATGGCGATGGTAGGGCGCCTCTTCAGCGATATCCTGTATACGCTCGTGGACCCGAGAATCAAGTTCTCGTAAGGAGGGAAGGGAAATGAAAAAGATTGCAGGCGGTGTCTTTTTTCTTTTGTTGCTGTCTCTTGCGTTCTTGCAGGTGGGGTGTCCGACGCCGTATGGATACTGTGGTCTTTCAATAAGCGTAGATAATCCTCTAGACGTGGATTCTTTTGTCGTGGAGATCGTGGCGGACGATTCTGTTATTGCCTCGATGGATCCTTTTGAAACGACTTATGAACATTACAAGATATGGGATGATAATTACGACGGGAAAAAATCAAGAACCATGTATTATTTTGATGGCTTTGGAGGACCTGCGTGGGAGAACACAAAAACGCGTGAGTATAAGGTGTCTGTCAAGGTCATGTGTGGAGATGAATGGTTCCCGTATGCAGAATACAGGGCGTCCGTTTCTCGGGGGCGTGATGTTTCTATTCACTTTTACCATGAAGATTTTGGTAAGCAATTGCCTATACTCAATACGAAATGTGGTGCACGGGGC
>DGRZ01000065.1 GCA_002391195.1 Fibrobacter sp. UBA4375
GCAGCGAAGACAAGGGCTGCGAACCCGAAAATGTGACCGTGGGCGAGGTCGCGGGTAAACGATATGCCTTCGTGGGGCTTGAACGCACGAGCGGTATTGCCGTATTCGACATTACCGATTTCGGCAAGACAAGCAACCCCTCGCCAAGGCTTGTTGACTATTACCTTGACCCGAGCGACCGTGGCCCCGAAGGCGTGCTGTTTATCCCCGCCGAAAAGAGCCCGAACGGCACAGCACTTCTCGTTGTCGGCTACGAATACAGCAAGACGCTCACGATTTATACCGTGAAATAAGCGAATTTGTCATAAATATCGCCTTTTTACTACATTTGTATGTAAAATATAAGTTCGCATCTTTATGAGGACTGTTCTATGAAGTGTTTAACCCGAATTGCAATCCCTGCGGCATTCCTTCTTGCGGCGTGCGGTGACGACATCACTGAAATCAACGCGAACGTTGGCGCGGTTAAGTCCAGTGACGACCTGCCGGCTTGTACCGAAGACATTGCCGGGCAGACGGCATACATCAAGGAGACTCACGAGTTCCTGGGCTGCGACGGCAAGGAATGGCAGACGCTGAGCGCCAACACGGTGAACGTGGGCGACAACGTGTGTACCTCCACGAGCCTCAGCGACGGCTCGGGCTTCGAGATTTTCTGTAACGGGGAATCCATCGGTACGGTCAAGAATGGCAAGGACGGTGAAAAGGGAGACAAAGGTGATACCGGTGACAAGGGCGCGGATGGCGCTCCGGGTACCAACGGCACAAATGGCAAGGACGGCGCCGGCTGTAAGATTCAGGAATCTACCGAGCTTACGGCGACTATCGCCTGCGGCTCCGAGACCTTCACGATGGACTTGACTGGCTATGTAGACGTGCCCGAAGAATGCGACGCCACTGATGATGCCTGCACAGTGCCCTCGGGTGATGTGGAACTCAGCGGCGTGAGCCAGAAGGGCCCGTTTGTGAGCGGTACGGACGTTACTGCTTATGAATTGGAAAACGGCAAGTCGCTCAAGCAGACGGGTAAGACATTCGGCGGCAAGATCGAGAATAAGGACGGCTCCTTCAACATCAGGACTGTAAAGCTCAGGAGTACGTACACATACCTTGTTGCCGACGGTTTCTACCGCAACGAGGTGACGGGCAAGAACAGTGCGGCTACGATCAAGCTACGTGCTCTCACAAATCTGGACGGCCGTAGCGTGGCGAACATTAACCTGGTGACCCATCTGGAATACGACCGCGTGCAGCGCCTCGTCACCAAGGAGAACAAGTCCGTGATCGTGGCGAAGCGTGCCGCTGAAAAGTCGCTCTTCAAAGCGTTCGGTATCGACAATTCTAATTTCCGTGGCTTCGCCGAAGACTACAATATCCTCCAGGAAGGCGACAGTAATGCTGCGCTCCTCGCGGTCTCCGTTCTCCTCCAAGGCGATCGCAACGAGTCTGAACTCACGGCACTCCTGGCTGCATTGAGTGTTGACCTCGGCGACAACGGCGAATGGGACGATTCCCTGCGCCGAGCTCAGGTTGCCGACTGGGCGATGAAGGCGGACATCGAAGGCAGACTTGCCACCGTCCGTGCGAATATCGAGGGCTGGAAACTCGTCGACAGCAAGGCCCCTGCATTCGAACAGCACGTGACGAACTTCTGGATGCAGGAACTCGGCGTGGATAAGTGCGACTCCAGTAACGCAGGTGCGCTCTTCGCAACGAAGAACAAGAAATCCGCCTACTACGCAGCGAACGATTCCACATATACCGACGGCGACAGCAGCCTGGTGCGTTTGATTTGCGCGGCTTCCGGCGATTCGTTCGCATGGCGCTTCGCAACTGACATCGAGAAGGATGTCGCCGCATTTACCGCTGCGGATGATGGTGCTGTAAAACGAGGCTCCGTCGATACGACGAACGTCTACGTGAAGGAAAATGGCGCTTGGCGCCGCGGCACCGAACTGGATGCCTCCCTTGACGCCGCCTGCGTTGCTGATAACAAGGGCATGACCGACAGCCTTATAGTAGAGCGCGAGCCTGTGTGGTACATCTGCGACAAAAACGATGACGCGTCCGATTCCTTTGCTTGGCGCAAGGCTACTACCGCCGAGGCCGACACTGCACTCTTCGGCACCCCCGGCGAGGGCGATGCGATTGTAAAGCTTGGAAACGTGAACAAGTCGCTCGTATATGTGTTTGAAGATGTTGACGGAAACGGTAATGCCAAGTGGCGCTACGGCACGGTCTTGGACCTTGACAGCGATTTGGGCCCTTGCACGTCGGATAAGGTTGACGGTGTTGTCAGATCTTCTAAAAATATGTGGTTCAAGTGTGTCAATGACGGGAACACGCTCGTAGAAGGCGAGCCTGTGCCTACGGAATGGCGCGAGGCGACTAACTACGAAAAGGATACATATGGCCTTGAAGGAACGCTAGGCGATTACCAGCAAGGCAATGTAAATAAGAATCTGTACTATGTGAAGGAAAATGGTTATTGGAGACCTGCGACGGATTTGGAAAGGACTGAACTTGGTGCGTGCACCGAAGCCCAAAATGATGCTGTCAAAAAAATTACTGTTGGGGCTGGTGAAAGCTGGTACAAGTGCTCGAACGATATCAGCACCGTTATCGATACGTTCCGTGTGGCTTTCTCTTGGCGTTCGGCGACCGACATAGAGAAGGATACTGTCGGCTGGGCGGCCATCGGAGGGTGGAAGAAGGGTGACGTCCGCAACGGAAAGGTGAATACGGAACAGCCCTACGTATTCCAGGATGGCGCCTGGCGCGTGGGAACGGCCTTGGATAGCCTGCTAAAGCAGGGCTGTGTAGTAGAAGGGGATACATCGAAAAACAAGGTTAACAAGCTGTATTACGTATGTACTTTCGAGAACATTGCCGGAATGTTTGTCAACCGCAAGTGGGTGGTTGCTCCGGATATCTACAATACGACCAAGGATCTTCGTAGCGAGTGTAGAGAATTAGGTGCGTACGGCTTTGGTAATATAGTGAAAGGTCTGGATGTAAGCACCGGATATAGCTATGTGTGCGAAAACGGCAAGTTCAGGCTGGTAACAAGTACGGAATTGATGTATGACAGGGTCTGTGTGGGTTACCTCCAGGGGCTGACATTTAAAGTGAATGACTCATTCCGTAAGTGCTCTAATAATAAATGGTATTCTGTTTACAATAAGGATACCACCGGGATAATGAGGGACAAGGCTGGACGTGAATACAAGACAGTTGTAATTGGAGCGCAGCAATGGATGAAGGAAAACATGGATTATGTAACGGATGGCAGTTCTTGCTATATTGAGACTTATAGTAATTACTGTAACAAGGGTCGTGGTCATTTGTATGTCTGGGAAACGGCTATGACTGTATGCCCTATTGGCTGGCATTTGCCGAGCAGTAGCGAGTGGAGTGAATTGTTTGCTGCTGTAGGAGGAAATGATGTTGCTGGGAAGGTTCTAAAGGCCAAGAGTGATTGGATTAATTTGTATGGTTCCGACGGAAACGGAACCGATGTGTACAACTTTACGGTACTCCCTGGTGGTTACTGGAAACCCGACGGAACCCACTATATTGACGGTAGCGATGGAGCTTTCTTCTGGACTTCTACAGAGAAGTACACTGGTGATAAAGCATATTATGTAGGATTTGGCCTTGCCTCAAGTGTAAGTCAGGGAGATTATCCTGAGGGCTATGCCATGTCCGTCCGCTGCATCCAGAACAACTAGCACTTAGTAACAAAAAAGACGCCGGGCATCGCTCGGCGTTTTTTACTACATTTGTATGTAAAATGAAAGTTAGCATCCTTATGAGGACTATTCTATGAAGTGTTTAACCCGAATTGCAATCCCTGCGGCTTTCCTTCTCGCGGCGTGCGGTGACGACATCACCGAGCAGATAAACGCGAACGTTGGTGCGGTGGAAACGAGCAAGGATTTGCCCGAGTGCACCAAGGAAATTGCGGGGCAAACCGCATTTATCTCCGAAACACACGAGTTCCTGGGCTGCGACGGCAAGGAATGGCTATCACTGAGTGCAAGCACTGTGAGCGTGGGTGACAACGTATGTATGTCGAAGAGCCTCAGCGACGACTCAGGCTTCGAGATTTTCTGTAACGGGGAATCCATCGGTACGGTGCGTAACGGAAAAGACGGCGCCGATGGCGCACCTGGTGCAAAGGGCGATACCGGCGAGAAAGGTGACAAGGGCGATAACGGCACGAATGGTACTAATGGCACCAACGGCACAAATGGAACAAATGGCAAGGACGGCGTCGGCTGTAAGATTCAGGAATCTACGGCGCTTACTGCCACAATCGCCTGCGGTTCGGAAACCTTCACGATGGACCTTACGGGTTCCGCAAGTGTCTCTGAAGAATGTGACCCGGATGATGAAGCGTGCACTCCCATGGACGACGTGGAACTCAGCGGCGTTTCGCAGAAAGGACCGTTCGTTAGCGGTACCGACGTCACGGCTTATGAATTGGAAAATGGTAAGTCCCTCAAGCAGACGGGTAAGACATTCGGCGGCAAGATTGAGAATAAGGATGGCTCCTTCAACATCAGGACTGTAAAGCTCAGGAGTACCTACACGTACCTTGTTGCCGATGGTTTCTACCGCAACGAGGTGACGGGCAAGAACAGTGCGTCAACCATCAAACTTCGTGCCCTCACGAACCTGGACGGCCGAAGCACGGCGAACATCAACCTGGTGACCCATTTGGAATACGACCGCGTGCAGCGCCTTGTTACCAAGGGGAATAAGTCTGTGTTTGAAGCGAAACGCGATGCAGAAACTTCCCTCTTTGCAGCGTTTTGCATAGACAATTCTGGCTTCGACGACTATGCCGAAGACCTCAATATCCTTGAGGAAGGTGACGGCAACGCCGCACTGCTTGCTATTTCTGCGATGCTCCAGGGCGATCGCAACGAGTCCGAACTTACCGCCCTACTTGCAGCATTGAGTGTGGACCTGGGCGACAATGGCGTGTGGGACGATTCCCTGCGCCGCGCTCAGATTGCCGACTGGGCGATGAAGGCTGACCTTGATGGCCGTCTAGCCACTATCCGTGCGAATATCGAGGGCTGGAAACTCGCCGATAGCAAGGCCCCCGCATTCGAAGGCCATGTAACCAATTTCTGGATGAAGGAACTGGATGTTCCCGCCTGTACAAAGGGTAACGAAGGCGCTATCTTCGCCACGAAGAACGCGTACTCCGCCTACTATGCAGCGAACGACTCTGCATATACCGAAGGCGACAGCAGCCTGGCGCGCCTGATTTGTGACGCTTCTGGTGCATGGCGATTCGCAACCGACCTCGAGAAGGACGTTGCCGCCTTTAACGCCGCGGATGAAGACACTGTAAAGCACGGTTCCATCGACACGACGAACGTCTACGTGAAGGAGAACGGCAGCTGGCGCCGCGGCACCGAACTCGATGCAAGAATCAAGGCCTGCGTATTCGCCAATAGGGGCGAAACCGATAGCGTAATCGTGAAGCACGATACGACGTGGTACATCTGCGATGATAGTGATGACGCTTTGGTGCCCACTGCTTGGCGCAAGGCGACTACCGCCGAGGCCGACACGGCGCTCTTCGGCACCCCCGATGGGGAAGTTGCAAAAATCGGCAATGTGAACGAATCCCATGTTTACGTTTATGAAGATACTTCGGGAAAGGGCGGTTATGCATGGCGCCGCGGAACGAATCTGGATATGTTGGATAGCCTGGGTCCCTGCACAAAAAATAACTTGAACAAGACTAGGAGTGTTACGGTTGGCAAAACCCAAGTCTGGTACACTTGCGCCTCTGACCAAGTTGTTTTAATGAATAATAAACTGTTACCCTGTGCTTGGCGCGAGGCGACCGATATAGAGAAGGATGTCACGAAGTTACCCAAGAATCCTGATGAAGCGACTGTTCGCAGGGGACCGCTGAATCCGAACATGTACTATGTATACCAGGATAAAGGTTGGCGTTACGGAACAGCCTTGGATAGCCTGCTAGGGAAGGCTTGTATTACAGATGGTGATTATTCTACGCCTGCCAAGTACGATGGCTTGTATTATGTGTGTACGAACCAGGTTGCGTCGGATACCGTGCGCAAGTGGGTCGTTGCTTCTGATATATTCAATGATACTTGGGAAATGCAGGGTGAATGTAAGGAATTTGGTGAATATGGCTATGGTAATATTCTTATCGGTCGAGTGAATACACAAAATAAGTATGTGTGTGAAGATGGATTGTTTAGGCCGGCAAATAGTGGCGAAATTGATTTTGGCCGAGTTTGTGTTGGCTATATTGAAAATAGTATTTATAAAGTAAAAGGGAGTTTCAAAAAATGTGTTAATTCGGAATGGAAATCGTTTGATCCGCAGTATGTAACGGGGGTGCTTAAGGATACTGATGGACATAGCTATAAGACTGTAGCAATAGGGAACCAACTTTGGATGGCGGAAAATATGAATCGCGTAACAGATGGTAGTTATTGCTATGAGGAAAATGCTGCAAACTGCGATATATATGGTCGCCTTTATACACATGGTGCAGCAAGTCAAGTTTGCCCCAAAGGATGGCATTTGCCAGATCAAACAGAATTTAGTACGCTGGTTAGTTCAGTAGGCGGTTCCGACTATGCTGGATATTTACTGAAGTCGACGACACGTTGGGTTGAAGAAAGAATGAGTGGGAATGGCTCAGATCGTTATTCTTTCAGGGCTTTGCCTGCAGGTCAAAGAAAGAATGACGGAAGTTATGCTAAAGTAAATTACGATACATGGTTTTGGTCTACAACGACTTCTTCTGCACTTAGTTATTATGCATTGCACTTTATGAATATTGCTGATGACGGATATGTTTCTGCGGTTGGAGATGAAACGGCTAACTCCGTCCGCTGCATCCAGGACAACTAGCGCGTAGCGCCCTGTGCGCACCTAGGATATCTGAAAAACTGAAGCCTCCCTCGGGAGGCTTTTTTGCAAAAAAAGATCCCCGCCTTCGCGGGGATGACAACGTTGGGCTTTTTCGGTGCAGCTCGTTACCCCAGCAGTTCTTCCTTGCTGATGGCCTTGAAGTTCGTGGCCTTCAGGGCTTCGATAGCCTTATCCACGTCCTGGAAGCGGAGAATCATGATGTTAGAGCCGTTCAGGGTGGAGGGGTAGGCGTACATGTAGTCGATCTGCTGGCTGCCTACCGCAGTGGAGAGCAGTTCGGCGAGGCCACCGATGGCGGCGTTCACGGGGCAGGCGACCACGTCGGTGATGGTGGCGCTGAGGCCTGCCTTGGCGAGCACGTCTACGGCCTTTTCCGGGTCACTCACGATAAGGCGGATAAGCCCGAACTCGCCGGAGTCGGCAAGCGTGAGCGAAAGGAGGTTCACGCCGGCGTCGGCAAGGGACTTGCACACCGCCTGGAGACGGCCAGGGCGGTTTGACACGAATACAGAAACCTGAGGAATCTTCATTTTTATACTCCTATTTTAAAACTTTTAGTTAGGAATAAAGAGTGTGATGTGAAATGTGAGATGTTAAATGATTCATTTCTCATTCCACATTACACATTCCACATTCCACATTGCGCCATCGGCGCTACATCTTCTTCCTGTTATCAACTACACGCTTCGCCTTGCCTTCGCTACGCGGCAGCGAATCGGGTTCGCACAGCGTGACGATGACGGAAATGCCGAGAATCTGTTCGATGGAGTGCTTGAACTTCTTGTTCAGCTGTTCCATGGCGCTCATGGAATCGCTCACCATGTCGCGGGAGACTTCCACCTTCACTTCGAGCGTGTCCATGTTGTTCTTGGTGTCGAGCACAATCTGGTAGTGCGGCAGTGCCTTCTCTGCACGGAGGAGGGCCGTCTCGATCTGGCTCGGGAACACGTTCACGCCGCGCATGATAATCATGTCGTCGCTACGGCGGCCAATGCGGCGGATGCGGCGGATGGTGCGGCCGCACTTGCACTTGGTCTTCTCGATGGCGGTGATGTCGCGGGTGCGGTAGCGGATGATGGGCATGGCCTTCTTGCTGAGCGTAGAAAGCACGAGTTCGCCCTCTTCGCCGTCCGGGAGCGGTTCAAGCGTTTCGGGGTCAACGATTTCGGGGTAGAAGTGGTCTTCGAAGATGTGGATGCCGTCGCGGCACTCGCATTCGCAGCCTACGCCCGGGCCTACGATTTCGGAAAGGCCGTAGATGTCGTACGCCTTGATGCCGGTCTTTTCTTCGATGTAGTCGCGCATGCCGTCGCTCCACGGTTCTGCACCGAAGATGCCGCGCTTGACCTTCAGGTCACGGATGTCGACGCCCATCTTTTCGGCGACGTCGATGATTCGGACAAAGTAACTCGGGGTTCCGCCCACCGCAGTGACCCCGAAATCCTTCATGAGCATCACCTGGCGTTCGGTATTGCCGCCGCTGATGGGGATGACGGTTGCACCGAGGGCTTCGAAACCGCCGTGGATGCCGAGACCGCCGGTAAACAGGCCGTAGCCGAAGAAGTTCTGCACGATGTCGGTGCTGCGGAAGCCGCAGGCGAGGAGGCCGCGTTTGACGACCTGGGCCCACACGTCCATGT
>DGRZ01000074.1 GCA_002391195.1 Fibrobacter sp. UBA4375
GTGTGGAAATTTCGTATTTTTACAACAAGAGGTATTTATGGCAGATATGTTGATTATTGGACAGGGCCCGGCAGGCGTTTCGGCATCGCTTTATGCGTTGCGTGCCGGCTTGGACGTTATCTTGGTCGGGAAGGGCGCCGGTGCGCTCGAAAAGGCGCACATGATAGAGAATTATTACGGGCTCGAGAAACCGCTGACGGGCGCAGAACTCTATGAGGTGGGCAAGAAGCAGGCCGAGCGTCTTGGGGCGAACCTTGTAGAGGACGAGGTGACCGACCTGTTCTTCGACGGGAAGGAATTCGTGGCGACGGGGCTCAAGGGCGAGTACCGTGGTCGCGCGTGCATCATGGCGACGGGTTCTGCCCGCAAGAAGACTCCTCTCCCGGGTATGGCCGAGATGGAAGGCCACGGCGTGAGCTACTGCGCGGTGTGCGATGCGTTCTTTTACCGCGGGAAGGATGTCGCGGTTCTTGGGTCGGGCGAGTATGCCCTGCATGAATGCAATGAACTCCTGAATGTGGTCGGAAGTGTGACGCTCCTTACGAATGGTGCGGAACCGACGGCTGAATTCACAGACAAAGTAAGGATTGACAAGCGGAAGCTCGCGGGCCTTGTGGGCGAGGGAACGTTTGGCGGCGTAAAGTTCGATGATGGCGAGGAACTGAAACTCGACGGACTGTTTGTCGCCCTCGGCAGCGCAAGTGCCATGGATCTTGCGCGGAAGGCGGGAGCCGCCTTCGACGGCGGCAGCGTCGTGCTGGACAAGGATTACATGACGACGGTTCCCGGCCTGTTTGCCTCGGGGGACTGCACCGGCGGTACATTGCAGGTCGCTGTCGCCGTGGGCGAGGGTGCCATTGCGGGCCTTGCCGCCATCAAGTATTTGCGTGAAAATCGCTAGGTGCCCGCGCAAATAATCCGCAAGGCTTTTTTTGCCAAAATAGCAGACCAAATGCCTTGCTTGTGGACGTTTAGTCTGCAATATATTAGTTTGTGCGTAATAAAATTTGCTGCTTTAACGCCTTTTGATGCAGATTCTGCGTTGAAAGGACTTCTTTTTGTCATATTTTGTTTGGGAAAAAGACAAATGTTGTTACTTTGTTCGTAAAAAAAGCAGACTAAATGACTGCTTTTAACCGATTTGGTCTGCTAAAATGTCAAAATGAAGGCTTTTAGCCCTCCCTTGTCTCACTTATCAAGCCCTTGGTATTTTCTTTTGGGCTTGTTGTCCTTTCCCTTATTCTTTTTCATGCTCTTTAGCGCCTTGTCGAACTCGTCTTCGACCACGTATTCGTATGGCTTGGCTCCAGGAGGGAGCGCTCCGGCATTGCACATGATGAAAATGGCAAGGCCGAACCAGATGGTAGAGGGCAGCGCCAGCATGCCGAAGAGTGTGGTTTCATCAAAATAGATGTTGTGCCCTACGACTAGGGTAGGGTACAGCAGGACAATCGCGATAATCTTGATCTTCAGTTTGGTAAGCTTGAACTTTTTCATAGCGTAGTCAAAATTTAGTTTGATAAATCCAACTTGGCCCGATAGGGTCATTTTTTTATTGATGCACATCTGGACACTAAAACGAAATCGGACCTCGGTACGAGGTATGCTTTCTGTAAGTTTTCCGGTTTTTGGGGGCTTTATTCCAAAATTTTATTGCCGTGGTGGTAGAAAATGTTTAATTTTACCATGTGTTATAAGTGTTGTGGCAAAGTGTGTCAAGGAATCAAATGGATTTAGGCTATTTCATAGGCAGCGCCAAGACGGCGATTGACGGAAAGGGAAGGTCTTCCTTCCCTAGGGAACTCCGTCGCCAGCTGTGGGCTTCCGAAGGGACTGAGTTCGTAGTCGCTCGCGACTCGGACCACACCCTCCGGTTGTACATGCTGCCTGAGTACGCTAAATTCATGTCCGAACTCGATGCGTTCTATGATCGCCCTCGAGCCGATGAATTCCGGAAACAGCTCGATGCCAGCCTAGTAGAAATGGATGGCCAGAACCGCATTCTTATTCCCAAGAAATTGCTGGAATATGCGGGTCTCACGACCGAAGTGGTTTACACTCCTGGTCGTGGACGCTCTCTGGAATTGTGGAACCCCGAACGATACGAAAGCAAGAGCAACATCGAATCCGATGCTGCCCAGAAGTCGTTCGACGAAATGTTCCGCCTAATCGGTTCGTCGGGAGGTCTTGATGGCAAACGCTGACCTCAGACAAACTAATTTACAGACAAACGAATACTCTGCGGCTCTTGCCGGCGCTACCGATGGCGTGTTCTATCACGACCCCGTGATGCTTGCCGAATGCCTTGATGGGCTGAACATCAGGCCTGACGGTACTTATGGTGACTGTACGCTGGGCGGTGGCGGACATTCCTACGCGATTGCAAACAAATTAAACGAAGAAGGAACGCTTCACGCGTTTGACCGTGACGAGGAAGCCGTTGCATTTGCAACCAAGCGCCTTGCGGGTGTGAAGTGCAAGTTCGTTGTGCATCCGGTGCGCTTTGGCGAACTGAAGAACGAGATTGCGCCGAATACTCTCGACGGGATTCTCTACGATCTCGGCATCAGCAGCCACCAGGTAGATGATTCCAAGCGCGGGTTCACCTTTGTGGGCGATAACCCGCTCGACCTCCGCATGGACCGCCGCGAAGGAATCTCTGCGCAGGAATGGCTCAAGAATGTCGATGCAGAAACGCTTGCCGGTGCTCTCCGCAAGAATTCGGATATGGACCGTGCGTTCAAACTTGCGACCCGCCTTGTAGAAATGGCGACTATCGCCAAAAAGGAAGGCCGTGCCATTTTGCCCTCGGACGTGAAGTCTGTTGTGGAATCGGTATTCCCCGACAAGAAGCGCGAAGTGAACGGCCTTTTGGCCCGCGTATTCCAGGCGGTACGCATGGAAGTGAACGGTGAACTGAAGGAAATCGAGGACAGTCTCCGCGCCGCGGTGGATTGCCTCAAGGTGGGTGGCCGCCTGGTGGTGATGAGCTACCATTCCGTGGAAGACCGCTGCGTGAAGGAAACTGCTGCCGAATTCGAACGCGCTTGCATTTGCCCCGAACGCCAGCCGGTGTGCACGTGCGGCGGCAATCACCAGCGCCTGCGCAAGGTGAACCGCAAGCCGATTTTGCCGACAAGTGAAGAGATTGCGAACAACAGCAGGGCTCGCT
>DGRZ01000049.1:0-40971 GCA_002391195.1 Fibrobacter sp. UBA4375
AGGTACTTCACGCGGAGGTTGTTGACGGCTTCTTGGTTCGTAAGGTCGGTTTGCGCAAGTTCTGCGTCAAACGCCTGCTTCACATTGTTAATAGCTTCACTCATAGTGCGGGTAAAGATAGAAAATAGACGAGAGACGAGAGACGAGAGGCGAGAGAAATTTTTATGGTTTTTGCGCGTAGCGCCATTTTTCTCTTTTATCTTTCGTCTGTAGGACCGAAGGTCCGTTCTTTCGTCTAAAAAAAGGGGGAGGTCTCCCCCCCACCTAAAGGTGGCCATGTACACTAAGGCCTAAAGGCCAAGTGTCCAAAGGTCGCCTTAGCCACGGCTCCGCCGTGTCTGCCGCTACCCCCTCTACGGGCGCTCAGTCGCCGCGCCCGTAACGCCTGGCTTCGCTTTCCCGGTAAAGTTCGTGCTTGTTATCTTGAATACGGTCACGGCGGCGGCCTGCGCGGGCGTGAATTCGAACTTGTGCGGTGCGGCGTGCATTTGCTGCGCGGAACTTGAACCGTGCGCGGCGCCTGCGGCCTGCCGTTCCATCAGGAGCGAGAGCCCGCGGCATTTCTCAGCGCTATCCTCAACGATTTCCGCCTTGCCCTGCCCGACGACGCTTGCGTAAAAGCGCCCGCTCTTGCAATAAACGTCCTCGTGAATCTCGATGCGGTTCTCGACGCACATGCTAAACGCCACGTTCGGATTCTTGCGGATGCAGTCAAGCTTCTTGCCGACATGCGCGCAATGGAAGTACAATTCCAGTACACCATCCATCAAACTATACCCGAACGACATCGGAATCACGTAGGGCATGCCCGCATCCGCATCGTCCACCATCGCAATGTGGCAGGTCGTGCACTGCTCGATAATTTTTGCGATATTCTCGTCGCCTAAAACTTCTCTATCCTTGCGCCGCATTATTCCCCTAGCAAAAGCAGAGATTATGTTCCCTTGAATATTGTATAATTAATATAACTTATTCAAACTACATTCTCTCTTTCTCTTTTATAAAAGTTTGAAAATCTGAAGTTTTAGACCGCGTAAAGTACGCTTTATCCCCGTTTGGGGTGCTTTTAACTACACTCTTTTCCTTAAGGATGCCTTTCTCGGCTACACGATGTTTCCATCGCCTAAATAATTTTCATTTCTTTTGCCCTGTTGCTTTCTCAATGATGTTGCTGTTGGATTTAAAATGTAGTTGTCGTAGAATCATTTTCCTTTACAAAAAAAAGGCGTTTTTTGCCCTATCCGTTATAGGGAAGGGTAACAGATTTTTGATGAAGGAGCTTTTTTTCTAAATTGCCTTGTATGGAAAAAAGCACAGAATTCTTCAATAATTGGATGAATATGCTAATGCAGCATTCCTTGCTGCAAAGGCTGATTTTGGCCTTGTTGATTCTTGGACTCGCCAAGTTGCTTCTGTTTATTTTCAAGCGTATTATCGCCCATGCAGAGATTCGGGGCATGGATCCTGCGGCACGCCCCCTGGTCTATTCATTGGTGTCTTACACGATTTACGTGGTGACCCTCTTGCTGGTGCTCCATATTGCAGGGGTCAATACGGCGGGTCTTGTGGCTATGGTGGGTGCGGCAAGCCTTGCTATCGGTCTTGCCTTGAAGGACACCCTTTCAAACATTGCGGCAGGGCTTTTGCTCATGTTCATTCGGCCCTTCAAGGCGGGCCATTACATCGAGTGCGGCTCCATCAAGGGGAAAATCAAGGGTATCGGACTGTTCAATACTACTCTTGAAACGGTGGACGGTCTGTATGTCTCTGCTCCCAACAGCTCCCTCTGGGGGCAGCCCATCGTGAACTACAGCAAGAACGTGAGCCGCCGTCTGGAACTGAAAGTGGGTATCGGCTACGGAGACTCTACGGACAAGGCTCTTGGAATTATGCGGGAACTGGTGGAAAACGAACCTCTGTTCCTGAAAAATCCCGTACCGCAGTTCTTTGTGTCAGCCCTGGCGGACAGTTCTGTAGAGGTAGCTTTTCGGGCCTGGGTCAAGAATGCGGACTATTTCAACCTGCTTTGGAAATACACCGACGAAATTAAACGCCGCTTCGACGAAGAGGGAATAACCATTCCTTTCCCGCAGAGGACTTGCCATATTCAGGGAATTGACGGCGGAAATGTGACCAGCGTCGAAAAGTAGTGGAAATTTTTATATATTTGTCCCGCTATTGCCTGGATAGAACTATCCCCAGACCTCTATCTAGGCGCCGAAATAGCCTATCGTAAGGCCTAGAGGCCGACAGCATTCCGACACAAATCCTCGCGTAACCCGACACAGCTTCGCATCGTAAACCGACCCTTAAGGAGGTCTTCGATGACGGAAAAAACGAATGGTCAGCCAATCATTGAATTGGCTGAAAGTAAAACGCGATACACGATCAGGCAGCTTCACAAGAGCGTTGGGAATATGACTTGGTATGGATGTATCTATACCCCAGGCCAAAAGACAAAGCATATCTCGCTTGGTACCGATTCCAAGGAACTGGCGAAAAAATGGCTCACGAAGGTTCAGTTCGCCGAGCTGATGCCGCCGTCCTGGCGTAAGGAGTTCAACGATTACCCCATGAAGCGAGCCGCCGAGGAATACTTCCAGTATGTGGAGGCAGTCCATCCGGGCGTAACCTACCGTACCTATAAATCTCGGATTACGCCTTGTGTGAAGTTCATGGCCGATAACGGTGTGGTTAATCTCAGGCAGATAACCAAGGGGCTAATCCTTAAGCTGATATCGTCCTTTCCTGAACACAGGCGCATGACCATACATGAGCGGTTCCGTAGCTTTAGGCTATGGCTGCACTGGTGCGCGCAGCATTACGACCTGGGCGCCTTCGATCCATGCGAGAACGTGGTTATCAGGGTTCCTTACGACAAGGAAAATGAGGAGTCCTGGAACGAAGAGGAAATCCAGCGCATTGTGGATGCGGCGCCAGATGCCCGTTACCGGTTCTTTATAGGATTGATGTCCTTTGCCGGTTTACGTCTCAGCGAGGCTCTGCATCTGCGGACCGAGGATATCCACCAGGATACGCGCGAAATATCGCTTGTCGGCAAGGGAAACAAGTATGCGGTGGTTCCCATCAGTGACAAACTGTGGGCGCTCTACACTGCGGTGATGGAGGAATATAAGCCAGATGGACGGTTCTTTCCACCAGATAGGTTTGAACAGCATACTTCCGGCCTTGTGTCCATGTTCAAGTTTGTCCTTGGGCGTGCTGGATTATCGATTCCTAGGAAATCGATACACCACAGACTTCGGCACAGTTACTGCACCAATTTGATTCGGGCTGGGGTCGATTTGAAAACGGTGACCCGCTTGATGAGGCATTCTGACGTGCGCATCAGCCTGAACGTCTATACTCACATATCCGATGAGTCGATGCGTGAGGGAGTTAACCGCATATAGGCGCGGCTATTTGCGGCTGGAAAATGTCAATGACATTCTCCGGCCGCATTGCCATTTGTCGGACTCTTTCTATCCCTACAACTGTGTTTGGCGCCATGCAGATTTGATAGAATGTATCCCAGAAGTAGTTTACATCGCTATAATCGTCATTGTTGATGTAGCTACGCTGGGTAATTCGCGTGCAGACTGAGTGTCCAAGCTGCCTGTCGCCCAGTCCGTGCTGGTATCTTTCTATGAGATCACAGCCGCTGCGACGCAGACAGTTCGATGCAGCATCTTTGCTCTCTATACCAGTAATTCCTTTGAGTAAGGACCTGTATGTAGTAAGATCACGGTTTCTGTTGAAATTCTTGAAGATATAATCGCCATTTAGAACACCAGTACGGCGCTTTTTTCTGACATTCTCAAGAAAGTTTTGCATCAGTTTGGGGTATTGTGCCATGCGAGATGTTCCTCCCTTGGCTACCAAGACATGCATTGCTCCCTTTTCAGCATCCAAATCACACCATCGTAGATTGACAAATTCATTATACCTTAGCCCGCAAACGAGGGGGAAAAGGAACATCGCCTTAGTGCGTTCGTCAGGATAACTGTATCGGAAAATGGCCTGGATTTGCTCAGGATTAAGGAATGTCTTGGGACGGCTTCTTTTGAAGCCGAAAGTAGACCTCCATCCCTCTATCGCTTTCTTGAAACTCTGGTCTAAAAGGGATTGTTTATTTTCCTCATAACCAGAACCACTAGGGTCAGGCCTTCCATTGTACCACTTAAGCATTGTTAGCGTTGAAGCCATGATGCTACGAGCAGTGTCCCCGATTGCAACGGTTGTGTGGAGCTCATCAATGTAGGCTCTTATTATTTCCGCACGATACAGTTCTTTAATACTGGTTATGTTGTGCCGTTTGCTGAAGGGGAGAAGGTGAGCGTTTAACCGTGCTTTGATTGTCTTGATCGTGTTTTCTGTAGATTTAACCAGTTCCGTGTGCTTGCCTTGACGACATGTTTCGGCATAGCTCTCTTTGTCAGCGATGTATGCTTCTATGACGGATGCTGGGGAATCATCGTTCAGTTTTACTGCTAATGTGTTTACGATGCGGTGGGCGATTCTTTCATCTCTGAGGCCAAGTGATATTTCGCCGCACTTTTTGCGATTATCAGTAAATGCGCGGAGTCTGTAGATGCCGTGATCTTGCACCGCATATAACTTGGTGGCGCCCTTCGCCTGAGCCATAGTCCACCATTCCTGAATCTTTTCTGTGCTGGGACATGCTGTTTGTGCCATATTTATGTCCTTTTTTAATGCTAGTTGAAATTTAGTAGGGAATAATTTGAAATGCAAATCAGAGGGTAGATGCCTATAAAGGGGACTTCTAAACGCTGTGGGTGATATGAAAAATAGGGGGGAGACTTTCTGGAGCGCTATATTGACTACTACTTTCGTAGGAGATATTTATTCCCTCAGAATGTTGAGCCCCTAAAATTGTCAGGATTAAAATGGGATATCGTCAGGAATATCATGATCACAGTCATCGTCTGTTGGGACGGGGAAATGGTCGTGATCCGTGTATTGCTGGCTATGGAAGTATTCCCACATGGCAGCGATGGCTAGGTCTGTAACCTCAAGAATAGAGTTGTATTCTTGCTTGCTACCAGAATACAGCCTGTACATGCTGAGGTAGGGAATGTGCTTTCCTTTACAGAAGCATTTTTCGGCCTCGTTTGCCCAGGTATAATAGTAAACGCCGTCAGTATAAGCGATGGTATCTAGGATGTAATCATATTGATGGGATTGACGCCCGTCCTGCTGATAGACAGCCTTTAGACCAAGTTGTTGTAGGTATCCCATGAACGCAGAGTAGGATACATGGACTTTGTCTAGCAGGTTTTGAAGGTCCTGACGGCTTTGGAATATCACGTAGCCCTCATCGGGAGAGACAGAGACCAAATTGTCGAGAATGAACATGGTGGTTGCCATGCCGTAACCACGTCTCTTGTAGAGCTCGGTAGCATGGCTGGGCTGGTATTTTTCCTCGATTGAGGCGTAGTCTAGGCCGTCATTGGAATGTAATTCGATTACCATACCGGAGACCATCGATTTACCGGTCTTTTCCCACCAAGAGTCGAAATCTGCGAAATTTCGCTTGCAGAGCGTGTAGAAAGTATGGATTAAGTCCTTTTCGGTATATTCTAGTCCCAGTAACTTGCAACGGAAGTACTGGGGGATAAGCCGAAAGATCCAAGATCTGGCCACGTTGAACCTCTTGCCCTTTCTGATGGACTGTTTCTTCATCCGCGGTTCAAAGATGTCAAAGCGCTTGCCTTCAAGGAAAATCATTGGATTTATGTAGCTGCCGTCAGGATGGCGCCCCGCGGAAAGCCGATTCTCGAAAATCATGTTTGCCAACATGGCCGAATTATAGGGAATAAGTCGCCTAGTCTCTTCTTTTTCTTTAGATTTCTCTTTAGATGACGCCTTTCCCGTCTCTGGGGCATTGGGATCTACCTTTTCGATTCGAAAGCCATTCTTCTTTCGGATCTGGAAGCATCTGTAGAGTGTTCCCGGAAGAGTTTCTTCATTCATGTGCTCAAGTTGATTCTGCGGAACCCCGTAGCACCACTGAAGAAAAGAGAACTGGTGCTTATCGACCATAATCCTATCGAAACGTCCTATATGTTCTGCTAGCCGTTTAAGGACTATTTCAGACTGCACTTTGAACTCTTGGGTAGTGACAATGGGCGCCGTCAGAAACACGAATAAATGGTACCGGTACGGACGTCCAGAGCCGCCCGGAGTCCATCTGATACGGTCATTGCAGAAGGAATCGAGCTCTTCGGGCGAGATGTTCTCGTTACCGTCATTATCAAGGTCTATGACAAGAAAACGGGTCCCTAGTGGGGTAGAACCGATTCTCTTTAGGCTATGGCCTTGCTTGGTCGCTTCAATGAGTTCGTTAAAAGAGAATTCCTTGACGCCGACGGCGAATTTATTGGTGTAGGCGCTGCGGCGGACAACCGTCAATGTGGAAAGATCGTTGGGGGCTTCCTTAACGGGCTTGCCATTTTCATCCTCCTTTGGGGACTTGTGGGTGGTCCGCCAAGTGGTGTACTGCCAGGGTTCCCTGTACATTGTTAGTTCATCATCCGCATCAAGCTTTTGGGTGATTTCAGGACTTGTCTTGTTCATATTATACCTCTGTGTGATTAGTTAAGGACAAAAGTCTGACTGTCGCGAATCGGTCACGATTCGTTCCAGGAGACTTTTGTGTTGGAGTTGGTAAAAAGATGCAGGGGGCAGCTGATTATATTAAAGACCCTGCAGCTAAATGGATTACGGGAGAATCTTGGTTGTTATAGAACCATAAAATGCCTGAAAGATTTCAACAGTATCGTCATCTTTGGGACGTATAGACGATTTTTCCGAAGGGAAAACTACATTGAAGGCGTTCTTGTAATCGGCGCCTTTCATTCGGATCCTCTTGTATGAAGTGTCTGAGGTGTAAGAGAGAAGCATGTCTGATACATCATAGTCGTTTATTTGGGCTTTGGTCATGCCCTGATATACAGACTTACGAATTACTTCGTTAACAAATTTGTTCATCTGAATAAAAGGGAGGAACCTAGTATAAAATTCGGCCGGATTGAAATCCTCGAATTTGATGAAGCTGTGCTTGTCATCTTCCTTTTCCACCGTAAGAATTTGACGGTCAACCAGAAATTTCTTGTTCTGATAAGGTTCGGGATGAGAATCGGGATAGCGAATAAGAATCCTGACATCATAGCCGGGTTTCGGGATAGATACAAAAAGATGCTCGGCTTCACCGTCGCAGCCTATTTGAGACGCATATTTATTGAATGATGCGGACAGTACCGCCTCATAGTAGCTTGGCCCCTTGTACCAAATTCCCATATTTTGGTAATCAATAGAACTGAAAGGAATACCCATAAAGGAGTCCTCATTACGATTCATGGCTGATTCAATCAGCTGAATCAATTGCAGATGGAGAATGCGAGTCATGAAAAGCTCAATGTTGTATTTTAGACATTCAGCACTAAGATCTTTGACATAAGGAATGCGCCCGAATGTCATAAAATAAGACGAAGGGTCGATTGACTTGTAGGCTAATGCACTATACCAACCCTGTAGGGAATCTTGGTCAACTGCACAGGCGACAATCGTCTGCAGGATTTCAGACTCCGTTAGATTAAGGAGCTTTCCCGCATACTTCAGAAAAGCCATAAATCTCTGGGAGAGGACGATTTCGAAGAATCCATCGTCGTGACGCTGGACGGAGTCTACCTGCCAGGGGGCAAGAGTGTAGTCGTTTTTGATTTCGTTTGTGTTTGCTGTTTTCATTTTGTTTTCTCCTTTTAGAGTTTTTATCGGACTTCGGGACCTCCCGTAGGTGGGCGGCCCCTGTCCGATACTCATAAAGTAAAAATGAAAATGCGATTTTCCTATTGGGTACTGGTAATACGTAGTAAGTGGCAAAAAATAGAGAAATTATTGAAATTTCTCTATTTTTAATGTGAAATATTGTCTATATTACTTGTTCAAGTAGGAGGAAATCTTTCATGGCGGTAAGTAAATCGGTTGCGAAAAAGAGCAAACTACTGGCAGAACAAATCAGAAAAAGGGCCTGTGAAGAATTAGGCTTACCTGGTTACGGTTTGCCCTTTATTGGACCCAAGTATTCATTAGGGCGAAAACGACGGATAATGGTTGTTTACGCATATAAGGTTCAGGCTAATAAATCGGCTCTCAGGAATGCTAGTGGAACCACCTATAATGAATTCTTCTACAAGAAGGCGGAACTATTATTCAAAAAAGCTGGAAGATTAAGGGTTAACCCGTATGTCGTCGAAGATTCAGGTTTTAATCTATCTTATTTGTTAGAGAATGTTGAAAAAGGCATGACATGTGATGATGTTGTGATACATCGTTTTATTCCATACCCTAGCATAGAAGGTGTTGAGGATCAATTTCGTGATGATGTTTACAAAAAATCCGTTGATTGGTTTGTTGAGTTGTTGGACCGTTGTCAGCCGACACATGTTTTCATCATTAGACCTTATGATGTTTATCGCATGGATTCTGATTTTAGACAATATCGTAGATGTTCATTGCAGGATGTTTTCGATGAACGATATATAATCGCACTTTACGGCTCTGATGATTTTAAGTGGGAATCCTTTGTTCCTATGGATGAAGATGCTGAGTTTATTCCAGATTGCGCCTATGACTTGCTGTCGGATAAGACTTTCGCAAGGGTTGCTTTAGAAGATCCGAGATTGAAGCCCGCCTTGTATTGGAATGAAGAAAAAGTCTTATACTACGGTGTTGACAAGAATGTATCTAAGTATTTTGTGAATAATCCAGAATCCGTAAAGAAACTATTGTTAGACGAATCATGTCCTGGGAACTTGTGGCTAAAATTGATACAGCCTTTTGAAAATCTTAGATTCGGTCAAATACTATATACGCTATTGGAACGTATTCCCTGTGAAATCTATAATGAAACGGAAGATGGATTGACATCTCGTTGCAAGTGGATTTCGCAATATAACCGCTATATAAAGGGGTATAGTGAACTCTTGCAGAAAACAAGGGATATTCATGGTAGAGCAAAAATAAGGTCTCTATCAATAAATCTACAATACGCACTGCAAGGCTTAGCAGATAGAATGCGCCTTTCTTATGATTCTAAAAAGTTGGCAGAAATACGTGGATATATCGAGAAACTTTATGAAGAAACGGACAAACTGTATGCAGTTCGTCAGCCTGTTAGCCTTGTAACAAAGAGGCAGAAAATGGCTCGTTCCCGGAGTTTAGACGAGTGGAAAATAAGGGGCTCTGAAGAGCGTGAAACGGTCAAGGCGGGTGCGAATGACCCTCCAATACTATATAAGCCTAAAAAGATATCCCAAAAGCAGCTTGACCATCTTGCTCGAATTAGGAAGAAAAGATGGCCAAAGTCAACCAAGTGAGATTACTTGTGATTAGGACCGGTTATACCAGACTTAAATGTTGAGGTCCAATTTCGAAGGTTCCTTGGAAAAGACTGTTTCTCAGGGTTCATCACTAAGGACCTTCTGTAACTTGTCGCCGTATTTGGTTATATTGTAGTCGGAATTTCAATTTAGTTACCCATGCCGAAACCCAAGAAGACTAAGACTGCTAAAGGAAATGTTCTGCCCGACAAGCCTGAGTCTGCCCAGGAGCAGAAGCTGGAGAATGTGCAGAACCTGTACAATTATTTGTTCGAGGCTTGCAATATCCTTCGCGGTCCGGTTTCGCAGGACAATTTTAAGGACTATATAACACCGATTCTCTACTACAAGCGCATTTCTGATGTCTATGATGAAGAAATCGAGGCTGCGTTGGAAGAGAGCGGTGGCGATAAGGAATATGCGAGCCTGCCGGAACAGCACCGTTTCGTGATACCTGATGATTGTCATTGGAAGGATGTTCGTGACCGTTCCGAAAACCTGGGCGCCGCCATTGTTGGGGCCATGCGTGGCATCGAACTTGCGAATCCTGATACGCTGTATGGCGTTCTTTCGATGTTTTCGGCTCAGAAGTGGACCGACAAGAAATCCCTGCCGGATAGCAAGATTCGTGACCTTATCGAGCATCTGAGTACCCGTAAGCTGGGGAACAAGGATTATCCGGCTGACCTTATGGGCGATGCCTACGAAATCCTCTTGAAGAAGTTTGCTGATGACTCCAAGGCGCAAGCGGGTGAGTTCTATACGCCGCGTTCGGTGGTCAAGTTGCTGGTGCGCATTCTCGACCCTAAACCGGGTGAGACCGTCTATGACCCCGCGTGTGGTTCCGGCGGCATGCTGATTGAAGCCGTCCATCACATGCATCACGATAGCCTTTGCTGTGGCAGCATTTTCGGTCAGGAAAAGAATGTAGTGAACTCTGCCATTGCCAAGATGAACCTGTTCTTGCACGGCGCCTCCGATTTCAACATTATGCAAGGCGATACGCTGCGTTCGCCGAAGATTCTGCAAGGTGGTGAAATCGCCAAGTTTGACTGCGTTATAGCGAATCCTCCGTTCTCCCTTGAAAAATGGGGCTCGGTCGAATGGGGCTCCGACAAGTACGGTCGTAACATTTGGGGGACTCCCAGCGACTCTTGCGGTGACTATGCCTGGATTCAGCACATGATTCTGTCTATGGCACCCGGAAAAGGCCGTATGGCGGTTGTGATGCCGCAAGGCGTTCTTTTCCGAAGCACCGGTGGCGAAGGTGATATCCGTGAAAAGATGGTCAAGAGCGACCTCGTAGAGGCCGTAGTGACCCTGGGTGACAAGCTGTTTTATGGGACGGGTCTTTCTCCCTGTTTCTTGATTCTCCGTAAGCTAAAGCCGACGGAGCATAGCGCTCGAATCCTGATGATTGACGGATCCAAGATTCTGACCACGAAACGCGCCCAGAACATCCTATCCGACGAAGATGTGGACCGTCTTTACCAACTCTATATCGACTACAAGGATGTTGAGGATTACGCCAAAGTCGTTACGCTGGAAGAAGTTGCCGCGAAGTCCTATGACCTCTCGCCGAACAAGTACGTGCAATACCATAAGGAAAATGTGCGTCCGTATGCAGATGTGCTGGCCGATTTCAAGGCCGCCTATGAAGAGGTCAAGTTGCGCGAGGCTGAATTTGCTAAGCTGATGGAGGAATCGTAATGCAACACGATGGAAAAACATTCACCTCCGTTGGCAATCAGATAACCCTTGATGACCTTAAGTCGTTTCTTTGGGGTGCTGCTACGCGCCTACGCGGTCAGATTGATGCAGCTGGCTACAAGGAGTATATTTTCCCACTGCTGTTCTTCAAGCGTATTTCCGATGTATATGACGAGAAAATAGAAGAGTTCTTGCATGATAGTGGTGGGGATGTTGAATATGCCGAAATGCAAGCCGAAGACTTGACAATTCGCATTCCCGAAGGTGCTCACTGGAAAGATGTTCGCGCTGTTACCGAGAATGTGGGTCAGAGGCTTGTAGAGGCTTTTATTGCTATCGAACAGGCGAATCCCGGTGTCGAAACCGATGGACGCATCGTAGGCGGTCTGGATGGCATTTTTGGCCCGAAGGATGGCTGGACGAACAAAGCGAAGATGCCGGATGCCATCATTACGGACTTAATCGAGGAATTTAGCAAGTATAACTTGTCCCTGGCTGCTTGCCCTGCTGATGAAATGGGTCAGGCCTACGAATATTTGGTTGGAAAGTTTGCCGATGACGCTGGTAATACCGCCCAGGAATTTTACACGAACCGAACTGTCGTGACCTTGATGGCAGAAATCTTGCAGCCGAAGCCGGATGAGTCGATTTATGATCCAACATGTGGTTCCGGCGGTATGCTAGTCAAGTGCTTGAGTTTCCTCCGTGATAAGGGGGAACCTTGGCAGGGCGTGAAGGTTTTTGGTCAAGAAATCAATGCTCTGACCAGTGCAATCGCCCGTATGAACCTCTATCTGAACGGCGTCGAGGATTTCTCTGTGGTTCGCGAAGATACTTTGCGTCACCCGGCTTTTGTCGATGGTTCTAGGCTCCGTAAGTTCGATATTGTGCTGGCAAATCCGCCGTACTCCATCAAGCAATGGGATCGCGATGCGTTTATCAACGATAAATGGGGCAGAAATTTCCTTGGGGCGCCTCCTCAAGGCCGTGCTGATTATGCTTTTTTCCAGCATATCTTAGCCTCGATGGATGATAAAACTGGTCGTTGTGCGATTCTGTTCCCTCATGGGGTCTTGTTCCGCGATGAGGAACAGGATATCCGCAAGAAACTTGTCGAAATGGACCTTATAGAGTGTGTTATCGGCCTTGGACCGAACCTCTTCTACAATTCACCGATGGAAGCGTGCATTATTATATGCAAGTCGAAAAAGTTGAATAAGGCCAAGGGCAAGATTCTTATGATAAATGCCGTGAACGAGGTGGTTCGTAAGAATGCCGAAAGTATGCTGACGAACGACCATATTCAGAAGATATTGTCTGCTTATACAGCTTTTGAAACGATAGATGGCTTTAGTAAGGTTGTCTCTATTGATGAAATTGCCGAAAAGCGGTATAACCTGAACATTTCGTTGTATGCGTATAGCCAGCGTTATGCCCAAAATCAGACTTTGGATGCTGCAAGTGCTTATAATGCTTGGAAACAGTCTTCGGCGGCTCTGGCAGATGTTTATGATGGTCTAATGGACTTGTTGAATCGGTAGGTCTGTATGAAATTGAGTGAATTTGCAAAAGAATGCCGAGATACTTGGAAAGAAGACCGTAGTGGCGTTCCCGTTGTTGGTTTGGAGCATTTGGAACCTGGTGAGGTCAAGTTGTCTGCATGGGATGTGGATAGTGAAAATACCTTTACCAAGAGATTCAATAAGGGGCAAGTCCTGTTGGGTAGGCGTCGCGTGTATCTGCGTAAGGCCGTTGTTGCTCCGTTTGATGGTATTTGTTCTGGTGATATTACGGTTATTGAGGCTATCCCTGGTAAAATTTTGCCGGAATTGCTGCCGTTTGTCATTCAGAACGACGCATTCTTTGATTATGCCGAACAGGGATCCGCTGGCTCGCTTTCGCCGCGTGTGAAGTGGGAGCATCTTAAAGATTTTGAGGTGAATTTACCATCCATTGATGATCAGAAGGCACTTGCTGAAAAACTATGGGCTGCATACCGTTTGAAGGAATCCTACAAGAAACTGCTTGCTGCGACTGATGAAATGGTCAAATCGCGGTTTATCGAGATGTTTGGATCTTTGTCGAATAATGAAAAGGGATGGCCCACCGGAAAAATGGTAGACGCATGTACATACATCTCTGATGGATCGCATTATAGTCCACCTGATGATTCTGATAGCGATATTCCCATGTTGTCAGTTAAAGATATGAACCAAAGTGGGTTTGTTTACGATGATTGCAAACATTTGAGTCTTTCAGAATATGAGAAGTTGTGTCAAAATGGATGTAAACCACTGTTAAATGATGTGCTGGTGGCTAAAGATGGCAGTTATTTCAAGTACATATTCCCTCTTTTGGAAGAACGAGAACAGGCTATTTTATCGTCTATAGCGATACTTCGTCCGAATAGCTCTAAAATTAACGCTCGTTTTCTTTGTGAGTTGTTGAAATCTAAAGAAGTACTGAATATAGTGGAACAGAACTATTTGACTGGAACGGCAATTCGTAGAGTGATTCTGAAAGGATTTCGCGATTTAAAGGCCTTTTTTCCACCATTAACTCTTCAAAATGAATTTGAACGGATATACAATCAAGCCGATAAATCAGGGTTTGAACTCCGTAAATCCATCGAATCCATAGATGCCGTCATAAAGAGCTTAATCAATAACTAAAATACTGGGTCTGCGCGTTGCTTCACAACCTCGGATTTTAGTATGATAAACAATCTCATCCGCGATATTGAACAGGCGATGTTCAATACGCTCACCAACGAACAGCTTTCGCAGTTGCGGACGGTCTTGGAGTATTCGTTCCGTAACATCGAAATTGTAGAAAAACAGCCCGAAATCGAAACCGATACCAACCAGAACCTGATTGAAATGTTCATATCGGCTAAAAAGGTGGAAGGTTGCTCAGACAAGTCCATAGCCTATTATAGAAGTACACTGAACAAGGCCTTGCAAGTGATCCAAAAGAAAGTGTCGCATATATCCACCGACGATTTACGGCTCTATTTGAACACCTACCAGGTTGATAGCGGGGCCAGTAAGGTGACTGTTGATAACATTCGGCGTATTTTATCCAGCTTCTTTTCGTGGCTAGAAGAGGAAAATTACATCATCAAGAGTCCCGTTCGCCGCATTCACAAGGTTAAAATAGGCAAGACCGTCAAGGAAACCTATACTGACGAGGCTTTGGAACAGATGCGCGACCATTGCGACAACTCCCGTGACCTGGCTTTGGTAGATTTGCTGGCTTCTACGGGTATGCGCGTGGGTGAGCTTGTGAAACTGAACCGGAACGATATCGACTTTCACAATAGGGAATGTGTCGTGACGGGTAAAGGGGATAAACAGCGACGGGTTTACTTTGATGCTCGGACCAAGATCCACCTTCAAAAGTACCTCGAAGAGCGTTCTGATACGAATGAGGCTTTGTTTGTGTCGTTGTTGGCGCCTTATAACCGGCTTCAAATCAGCGGGGTAGAAATTCGGTTGCGGCAATTTGGCCGTGAACTGAACATCCCCAAGGTACACCCGCACAAGTTCCGGCGAACATTGGCTACGATGGCCATAGACAAGGGGATGCCTATTGAACAAGTTCAACACCTATTAGGCCACCAAAGCCTTGATACCACACTACAATACGCCATGGTCAACCAGAACAATGTCAAGATATCCCACCGTAAATACATCGGGTAGCAAGTCGCGGTTTATAGAGATGTTTGGTATGGAATCTACGCAGATACCTTTAGCAGATATTGTTGTTGTAAAGGATAATCTTCGCAAGCCTTTGAATGATGGTGCTCGCAGTGCTATGAGGCAAGGGGATTTGTTTCCGTATTATGGAGCTACGGGAATTGTTGATTATATCAACGATTATCTTACGAATGAAGAATTGCTTTGTATTGCAGAAGATTGTGGTGATTACGATGCTGGCGCCGCGAGTTCATATATAATTACTGGGAAAGCATGGGTTAATAATCATGCTCACCTTGTTAAGGTCATTGAGTCTGTGTGTAACATTAAATATCTGCATCAATATCTGAAAATGATGGATTTGAATCCTTACGTCAGTGGAACAACCCGAAAAAAGTTAACTCAATCCAAAATGTTACAAATACCAGTTGTATTGCCTTCTAAGGATAAACAAGATGCTTTTGTTCTGTTGACGGAGCAAGCCGATAAATCAGGGTTTATCGTTTCAAATCGCGGTTTATCGAGATGTCTAACGAAAAATATGATCATATTCGAATAGGCGATGTTTGTGATTTAGTTAATGGCAGGGCATTCAAACCGAGTGAATGGAGGTCTTTGGGGTTGCCTATAGTTCGCATTCAAAACCTAAATGATCCTTCTGCCGAATACCATTATTATGATGGCTCTGTTGAGGAGCGATTTATTATAGATAATGGTGATTTGCTTTTTTCATGGTCTGGTACACCAGGAACATCGTTTGGATCCTTTATCTGGCTTGGCGATAAGGCTATTTTGAATCAGCATATTTTTAAGGTTAAGGAAAAACCGATGATATTGCGAACATTCCTAAAGATATCGTTTGATGCGAATATTGATAGAATTATTACCAAGGCTCATGGCGGAGCGGGCTTAAAGCATATTACAAAAAGTGAACTTGAGAATATTGAAATAACATTACCGCCTTTGGAAAAGCAACAGTATTATGTTGCATTTATGGAACATGCCGATAAATCAGGGTATTTTAATTAAATTATATTGAAGCCAACGAGGAAACCACATGCCGCTCTTTAACGAAGAAAACACCGTCGAAAAGAAACTGATTGATGCCGCCAAGAAATGCGGCTGGAAATACGTCGAAGCTAAGGATGTTCCCCGTAGGCCGGATGAAGTCCTTGTGGAGGACTGGATTAGACAGGCTTTGATAAAGCTGAATCCTATTGCCGTCGAAGAGGCTGACCAGGTTATTTATAAGCTCCGTGCTGCCATTGCCAGCGGATTTACATCGGATGAACTCATTTCGGCCAATGACCGTTTCCGTAACCTTCTTTTTGAAGAGAATAGCTATCCGTTTGGCGAAAACGGCGACAACATCAACATCCGCTTCTTTAGCGATAACCCAAAGGAAAACTCCTATGTCGTGACCAACCAGTGGGAGTTCCCACGCAAAAGTAAAGAAGGTGGCAAGCGACTGGATTTAGTCTATCTTATTAATGGAATCCCCGTTGTCATCGGTGAAGCCAAGACCCCGGTCAAGCCGTCGGTAACATGGGCCGATGGCGCCACAGATATTCTAAATTATCAAAAAAGCATCCCTGAAATGTTCGTGACGAACATCCTTACTTTTGCAAGTGAAGGTAAGGAATTGCAATATGGTGGAGTCGGTTGCCCCGTTGATAAGTGGGGTCCTTGGTATGCGGACGAACAGCGTCTTCATGGGACGCTTGCCGATGTCGAACACAACTATGTGCATTTGATGACTCCAAACCGCTTGCTTGACATCTATAGGTTCTATACGGTGTTCTCTGGCACAACCAACGGATCCAAAATTAAGATTGTTTGCCGTTACCAGCAATACCTTGGTGGCGAAGCCATCGTGCAGCGTGTTTTAAGTACATATCGTAAAGGTAAAGGACCTCGTAAAGGATTGATATGGCATTTCCAGGGGTCAGGCAAGTCTTGGCTGATGGTGTTTGCCGCTCAGAAACTCCGTCGCCAAAACGAGCTCAAAGCACCTACAGTCATTATTGTCGATGACCGTATTGACCTTGAAGACCAGATTACGGGTGACTTTACTCGCGCAGAAATCCCCAATGTAGATAGCATTACCAGTAAGGAAGAGCTGGAAAAGAAGATTAAGCAGCGCAAGATTCTGATTACGACCATTTTCAAGTTTGGTGACTTGGATGCTAACGAGGTCATTGATGATCGCGATAACATCATCCTATTGATGGACGAAGCGCATAGAACGCAAGAAGGTGACCTTGGTGCCAAAATGCGTACAGCCTTGCCAAACGCTTTCTTCTTTGGTCTGACAGGTACGCCGATTAATCGAAATGACCATAATACCTTTGCCTGCTTCGGAGCCGATGAAGACAAATACGGCTATATCAGCAAGTACACTTTCCAAAACTCCATTGCCGATGGCGCAACGCTGGAACTGGATTTCAAGACTGTTCCGGTAGAAATGCACCTGGACGAAAAGAAGCTGCAAGCCGAATTTGATGCCTTGACCGACCAGGTAAGCGAAGATGACCGTAACCAACTGGTGAAGCGAACCTCTGTCGAGGCGTTCTTTACAGCTGATGAGCGCATTAATAAGGTCTGTAAGTACATTGTGAACCATTTTCGCGAATATGTGGAACCGACTGGAATGAAGGCTCAGGTGGTTGTTTACAATCGCGAATGCTGCGTGAAGTACAAAAAGGCGCTTGATGCCTTGCTGGGAACGGCTGACCAGACAACGGTTGTTATGCATACTGCTGGTGACAAGGCTGACGACTACAAGGAATATCGCCGCACCCGCGACGAAGAAAAGAAACTGCTCGACCAGTTCAGGGACCCGCTTTCGCCGCTCAAGTTTGTGGTTGTCACCTCAAAGCTCTTGACAGGATTCGACGCGCCGATTCTACAGTGCATGTATCTTGACAAACCGATGAAGAACCATACGCTGCTACAGGCGATATGCCGAACCAACCGCAAGTATAACGAAAACAAGAAATGCGGCCTGGTTGTCGATTTCGTCGGTGTCTTTGATGATGTTGCGAAGAGTCTTGCTTTCGATGAAGAAACCATCAAGACCGTCATCAAGAATCTTGATGAAGTCAAGGCTTTGATACCAACATTTGTTCAAGAATGTGTGGATTTTTTTCCTGGCGTGGATCGTACCATCGGTGGTTGGGAAGGTTTGCAAGCCGCTCAGCAATGCCTCAAGGAAGAAGGCGTAAAGACCAATTTTGCTAGACATTTTGCCCGTCTTTCGAAGGCTTGGGAAATTGTCAGCCCTGATATTTGTCTTGCTCCGTACCAACAAGATTATACCTGGCTTGCCCAAGTGTATCAGAGCGTACGACCCGTAAGTGGTGGCAACTTGATATGGACTCTGTTAGGAGCCAAGACAATCGAAATCATACATAATAGCATTGATTCCATTGACATAGGCAAATCCCTTGAAGAATTGGTTATTGATGCCGATGTGATTGATTCTGTGCTCACGGATGCCTCGAAGGTACAAAAGAAGATTGTCGAAATTGAAAGATTGCTCAAGTTGCGCCTCGGTGAACACGCTGGAGATCCGAAATACAAGGCTTTCGCCGAAAAACTCGACGAACTCCGTGCCAAGATGCAAGAAAGCCTGATTACAAGTCTTGAGTTCCTGAAGGAACTGCTAAGTTTGGCGAAGAACTTGCTTGAAGAAGAAAAGAAAGTCGAAACTCCGGATGATAAACGCGCCCAAGCCAAGGCCGCGCTTACCGAACTGTTTGAAAGCATCAAGACCCCGGAAACGCCGATTATCGTTGAACAAGTCGTGAATGACATCGACAATGAGGTGGTCAAGATTATCCGTCAGTTCAATGATGCCTTCAAAAGCGTAACTGCCCGCCGTGAAGTCAAGCAGAAGCTCCGCTCAATTCTTTGGTTGAAGTACAAAATCAAGGATAACGATGTATTCGAAAAGGCGTACCAGTACATTGAAATGTATTACTAAGGAGATTGGGTATGTCTAAGCAGCATATACTGGTTAAACTCGGATGGGAACGCTATGATGCACCCAAGGAGGGTCAAATACATTTTGTAGAAGATGTAGAGGCGAATGCACTATTGAATGATTTGAAGAGCTTTCCTCATGCGTTTGTTCTTGCTTGTTGTATGGACCGCCAAATGAAAGCGGAAGCAGCCTGGATGATTCCCTATAAAATATGTCAGATTTTGGGGGATTTTTCAATGAAAACATTGGCGACAAAAACGAAATCGGATTATGTCAAGGCGTTTAGAAAGTATAAAATGCATCGATTTACTGATAATATGGGGATAGTTTTTTACGAAGCTGTCCAACGAATACACCAGGAGTATGCGGATGATGCCAGTAATATTTGGAATGATAAACCCAGTAGTGCGTCGGTTGTTTATCGTTTCCTGGAGTTTTATGGAGTCGGCATAAAAATAGCCACAATGGCGACCAATATTTTGGCACGAGATTTTAAGATACATTTTTCCGACTATTATTCGATAGATGTCTCGCCAGATGTCCATGTGCGTAGAGTGATGTATCGTATGGGATTGGTGGATAAGGACGCTAGTAACGATAAAATTATTTATAAAGCAAGGGAATTGAGTCCCGATTTCCCAGGTGTAATTGATTTTTCTTTATGGCTGCTTGGACGAACTACTTGCAAAGCTGGTAAAGCAGATTGCGAAAATTGTATGGTAAAGAAAGCTTGCCCTCGATGCAAATAGCTGTACCTTGTTCACAGGACAATATGAAAAAGATCATGGATGAAGATGAGGAACTGGAAAGTTATCTTGCTGATATAGAAGATGTTGTAAACGGTCGTATGGTTGATATGAACCATGCGGAATATATGTACAAGGTTATTGATGCGGTTTGTGAGCTCGAAGAATCTCTTGAGTGGATCCATCGCAACGATGTTGAGCTACGCAAGGCGATAAATGGAAGAAGCATCAAGGAACTAGATGAGATGATTTGTTCTATCAAACGTATGAAATCCAAGATTGATAGCTATTTTGAAGAATGATGGTGCTATGGTTGTAATAGAACGAGCTTTGAGAAATTACCTTGTAAACCCGAATGATCTAGATCTTGGCTTTGCCATGGCTCGTTTAGCTGAATTAGCCAAAGAATGCTGCCGAGAACGGGGCTGTTCTGCGAAAAGGACAACTGAGGTACTGGTAAAAACTTTTTTTAATGACTTGAAAATTGGGAACTGGCCTTCCGTCCTTGAAGGAACATTCGAACCGAATTTCAAAGATAAAATGGATATTATTCTAAAGAAGAAAAACGGCGATGTACACAAGGTCGCTGAATTGATGGTCAAGCAGTGTCTTGATACCGTAAAAAGGAATATGGGCGTGGGTGAGAGACACCCACACCTTTAGTTTTATTCCTTGGCCAATTTGTAGAAGGTACACTTGGTAAGATTGGTACGTTTCATCGCTTCGACGGCGGTGATTCTACCGGTTTTCCAATCCAAAAAGACTTCAGTCCAGTTTTCAGGTTTCTTTATGTTGGGCCTACCAAATTTAACACCCTTAGCTTTAGCACAATCGATGCCTTGTCGCTGACGTTTGATTATCGATTCGCGTTCTTTTTGGGCCACGTATGAGAGAATCTGTAATACCAAATCTGAAATAAATTTTCCGTCAAGGTTCTTTTCACCAGAGACTCGCGTATTTAACAGGGGCATGTCAATTACTTGAATGTCCGCCTTAAGAGTGGATGTGATGTACTGCCATTGCTCTTTCACTTCATCGTAGTTTCTTCCGAGACGGTCTAGGCTCAGGATTACCAACAGGTCACCCTCGTGCAAGACTGGTAGTGTATTTTCTGTGCCGACTAGGCTCAGATAAGCCCTTCTGTCGAAATTTTTACCACTTGCCTTATCGCAAAAGATGTATCGGTCATCTTTGACGAATGGACGGAGAGCTTCTAGCTGTCTGTCAAGGTTTTGCTCGGTGCTGCTGACTCTTGCATAGGCGTATGTTTCGCTCATTTTATCCTCGTTTTGGGTTGAAATGTGGTATGGAATAAATAGACGTCTGGAATGAAAAAGCTCATCTTTATAAACGTCTGTAAATTCTTAATGGGTCTTTGTAAACGTGGTCTATTAAGGTATACTTTTTCAAACTATTTTTATGGTTGAAATGTTGATGAAATCGTGTCATTGATTAAATAAAAAAATGGGGCAGTCCCGCTTAGACTGCCCCAGTACCGTTGCTATGCCTCCTTGCTGTATGTGTATTCCTCGTTATCTTCGTTCCAACTCCATTTGCCGCTACTGGTAGCAGAGTTAAGCCATTCAATGACATTTTCTCGCCATCCGTCATCGACCCAAATACTCGCATTGGGGTAGTCGTGGATGTTTTCAACACTCTCGATCTGGTAACAACATTCCTCGGCGAATGTGACCGGATCTACAATGCCGAGAATGTTGCTTACGTTGCTTTCGCTTTCGGTAATTTCTAGAAATTCCCTTGCCGCGATTGGCTTGTTTTCTTCGTTAATGAGCCAATGCCAGAGAGGCCTTGAAATCATATTGTCGCAAAATTTTTGGCTATAAAATTGGCCCTGTTCTTCGTAGCCGTAAGCCTTGATTGCTACATCGGGATACAATCGAGCGAGTCGGGTGTAGAACATATCAGGTGGTGCCCAGGGGGTGTCGAACGTAAAGACCAACTTGCCATCGGACATGCTGACGTCGGTACATGACGCATCCCACTTACAACCCCAATAATCACAACGCCATCTGTACCAGTCGAAGATTTC
Organism: Fibrobacter sp. UBA4375; assembly: GCA_002391195.1. Lineage (GTDB taxonomy): Bacteria > Fibrobacterota > Fibrobacteria > Fibrobacterales > Fibrobacteraceae > Fibrobacter. The sequence continues at coordinate 21,591 of DGRZ01000049.1, forward strand.
ACCACAGTGGTTTATTATGCCAGTCTGGTAGTCAGGATTGCTTCGGTCTTCCGGGACGAATTGGTTGAATGAAAGAACCACTGGTTTCTGAGTGTCGCTACAGAGGAGCGGTTTCCCGTCTTTGAAAGGCTGAGCCTTTTTCTTGATGGCGACGAGTGTTTTGGCGGGACCTGTGATGACCATTTCATTGTTTACCCAATTAGGCATGATTATCTCCTTGGTTGTATTAGTTGGATAACGGGGTAGGGCAGCCCCGCTACAGGGATGCCAGTATGCCGTTTGTGTGCGCTTTCCTGTTGGCACAATGCCCTGTTTTTTTGCTTGAGTTGTGCTATTACGTAAGCAAACCGTGATGCTTATTACGCATTTTCGGATATAATTATTTTTATACAATCGTTTCAATACGATAACATATAAACTGTGTAATGGCTTATAAGAGTACGTCTCTTAGTAGGCGTACATCGCTTGGATTGGTTCGGAAAAAAAGTTTGAAAATCTTATAAACTGTATATGGCGTATCGGAGATGTTAGCATGGTTATGATCAAGCGATACGCCTCATATGTAATACCAAAAAACGAGTGGGTGGAAAGTGAAAGCTGCTGGTTCAACGAATGCTCCACGATCTGCCCACTTGTTTTTTTTATTCGGTTTCGCCCAGTATAAAGCGTACAGCCTTTTCTGCTCTGGTGGCGGCAATAACAACCATATTGGTGTCTTTTTTCAATGTTTCGAGCCAATTTTGGATGTAGGCGGCGTTTTGCTTGAGTGTCTTGGAGCTATCTATCCCCAAATGATGGAGTAAGAATGCTGAGCCCATCTCGGCGACCAGTTCTTCTCGCGAATATTTCTGAGAACCAAATAAATCATCTCGATCTCGCGAATTGAATCTGTTAAGCCGCTTTTCGGCACCGGTGCTGTGTACCGATTCATGAGCCAAAACAGAATAATATCCTTCTGCGGTGCGGAAATTGGTAATTTCAGGGATGTTAATGTAATCGTATTTTACAGAATAATATGACTCGTTTTTCCGGTGGATGAGGTTGATTTTTTCTCGGTTAAGGTACTGGTGGAATGTATTCTCTGCTTGCTTGATGGGGGATGCGGTTGAGTTTGATGCCTTGGGTTGCCAGCGAGGCTGTATTCCGTCGCAATCCGCAATCTTGAATACGACAAAGGAACGTAAGTATGGTACTTGTTTCTTGATAATTTCACCATCCTTATTTGTTTCTGTTTTTTCGATAGTCTTCCAGAGATAGATTTTCCTCCCCTTGCTGTTTTTTTTCAGATGGCCGCCTTGCTCTTGTATTTGACGCCATGTTATGTATTCGCCAGCTTCGTCGCCCAGAAGCATTTGGTTTAGGATCGAATATGGACGGCCAGTAGCGTAGCTGATAACCGATTGCGCGCCGAACCATGGCTTAGTCCATGGAATCTGTCCTTGTTGCAACTGAGAAATGATTTGGTTTGTTATTTCTTCGTAGGCTTTATTCATTTCCTTATCCTCCGTGTCATAGACTTGATAACGCTCAGGTGCAGTCCCGACCTGGTGGCGCCAGTCATTCATATACGGAGTCAAAAAAATCACCCTACGCCTCTACGTAGGGTGATTCGTTGTTTTGGATTAGATTGTCTTTATCGGCCGGCGACGCGCTTCTTCGTAGGTCGGTAGATGATGGGTTGCTTAGTCATTGGATACCTCCGCACCTATAGCACGTTGGTAGTGTTCCAGTACCACAGTTTCAATGTGCTCTCGGACGGCTCTTGTAATGGGACAGCATACCGACCGGAAGTCATCGCCCTTATAGAACGGGTCCGTTGGGTAGCCAACGAATAGACCATTTGCTCCGTCAGTAACTCGTAAACCTCTAATCTGGATGGCGTCGTTAAGAACGATGCTAGCCATTGCTTTTATACTGCCAAGCGATGGCGCATCCTTGAATGGAAAAACCTGACAGTCTGTCACTTGCAGGTTTGTCTGCGTTTCCATCTTGAGTATGTGGGCGATGAGGTCCGCTTTTTTCATTGTTTTGTAGTTCATGGCGTTTGTCCTTGGTTGAGTTGTTTCCCGTATCAAGAGTATATGGCTCTAGGACAGTCCCGCAGTGATATAGCCAGTACCAATTCGCCTTAAATAAAAAAAGGGGCTGTACCAGCCCCCAGTTCTTAGCAATGTTCCAAGGGATCGTATTCCCTGGCATCATAGGAACAGACGTAGCGGCATTCAGCGAAGAGAGTCCCGCCCTTGACGATGTGTTTGGGACGGCTCTTGTAGGACTTACGTTCTAGCACTTCCTGAATATGATGGTCCACTACCTTGCGGACCTTACGAGTTACGACCCAGCCGAGTACGCCTGCCATGACAGCGTGGCATGTATAAGATGGGGTTGATTCGTCGAGGAATGGATTCTTTGCCTTGCTAAATCGCTTCCAGCGAGTTTGCGTTAGCTTCTTGTCAGACCATGTTTCCACGCTAACAGATGAACACCCATCTCGTTCGCAAGGCGTTTGGCTCTGCCAGTAAGCCCTGAAATCCTCGGTGTAGTATCCTGGGCGACTCAAAACATCGTGATTTTCTCGTGTGATACCGTAATGCATGTTGTCATCTCCTTGGTTGGGTTGGTTTCCGTATCAAGAGTATAGATGGCCAAGGCAGTCCCGCCGTATCGTAACCAGTTACTAGGTGGGCGCGGAATTGTTTCTGGGGTAAATCGCCGTAGGGGGGGGTAGGTAGCTGATTCTGCCTGTTGTCTACAGGGGGTTGGAACTACATTGGATGGAAAAAGCTAAATCCCTACGAAGAACCACATTTATGTTTGACTACAAATGACTCATCTCTAATCTGGTCAGAGAAACCTGGGGGGGGGGGTATAAGTAAAGGTCTCCCGCACTATGCTGGAGACCTTTACTATACCCAGGCCGCGACTCGAACGCGGATATCATCCTTAGGAGGGACGTATTCTATCCCGTTGAATTACCTAGGCGAGCGGGCGTAATATAGTAAAAAAGTACCGGTTATTTAGACAATGGCTGGGTTACCAAATGTTGTGCAATTTTTTAACACGCGAAATCGGAAAAAATCGAACACCCGACTCGAACACTAACAGTGCTGATTGAAAGGGTTGCTTTTAGAGCGCGTGCTATAGAAAGAATCAAGCGGCTCTAGGGATAGACTTGGATTTTAGATTGCAGTCTTTTTTGTCATTCGAACTTGACAAAGGCTTGTTTTAATGCTAATTTCGAACTCGCTGATAGAACGCGGCTGAATGCATAGGTGTTCGAAATCTTTGCTGAGGCCTTGTACTGTCTAGCACAACGAGATGCAGGCTGTTCGAAAAGTGTTCGAAACACCGACACAGACCACGACACGGATGCCGACACATGGCATGATGCAGAAGTGGCGAAATTGGTGTTTTTGAGCGAAAAAGCGAAGTTCTGTGTTCGATGTGCGGTATATGTTCTGTTGCCTGGATAGTTCAGCTGGATAGAACGGGTCCCTCCTAAGGATCAAACTCGCGTTCGAATCGCGATCCGGGTATAGAAAAGGCTCCGAGGAAACTCGGGGCCTTTTGCTTATAAACCGCTGAATCCCACAAAGATGTTGTCGCTGAGGAAGGGGAGGAACCCGAGAACCACCACCGCGCAAGACAGCAAGATGATGACGCCACGTTGCCTGCGGGTAAGGCGCAGGGGGTTCAGGTGTCCGTCGGGTTCATCGACCCAGGCGCTCTTGACCAGTTGCAGGTAGTAGAACAGGGCGAGCACGTTGTTCAGCACCGCAAAGGCGATAAGCATGTAGTGCCCGGTGGTAGCCCCGCTGAAGAACAGGTGGAACTTGCCGAAGAACCCGGCAAGAGGCGGGATTCCCGCCAGGCTGAACATGGAAATGGCAAGTGCAATGGCAAGGCTCGGGTTCTGCTTGGAAAGTCCCCGCAGGGAGTCGAAGATTTCTTCACGGTGGTGACCGATAATGCCGAACACGAAGAAGGCCAGGTAGTTGGACACCGCATACACGAACAGGTAGTAGATGATGGCGGTTTTCGCCATGGCTGCAGTACCGAGGAGGGCCACCATGATGTAGCCCGCCTGTGCGATGGAGCTGTAGGCCATGAACCGGCGGAGCCTGTACTGCTTGAGCGCACCCAGGTTACCTACAAAGAGGGTGACGCCAGCAAGCAGGGCGATGAGGGGGGCAATCTGCTCCTGCACAGGTGCAAGAGGCCCGTAGACCAGCACCACCAGGAAAGCGATGGCAGTAGCCTTGGAGGTCACGGAAAGCACCGCCGTTACGGGAGTGGGAGCGCCTTCGTAAACGTCGGGAGCCCAGGTGTAGAAGGGGAACAGGGTGAGCTTGAAACCGATGCCGCAGAAGAGGAACAGCACCGCAATCCACAAGAGCGGGGAAGTCCCGGCGGCCACGGCATTGTGGATGGCGTCGAAATGCAGGCTCCCGGCAAAACCGTAGAGGTAGCTGAAGCCGAACAGCTCGAAGGCGGTGGCCACGGACCCCATCAAGATGTACTTGGTGGCGGCCTCGGAACCTAGCTGGTCCTGCTTGTTCCAGGCGGTCAGGGCGTACATGGGGATGGTGGCGATTTCAAGACCCAAGAAGAAGGTGATGGTGTCGCAGGCGCTCACTACCGTCACGCCGCCGAAAGTGGCAAAGGCGATAGCCCCGATGAATTCCGCAATCTGGTGCATTTGGGGCTTGCCGGCGGCGGCATGCATAAAGTAGTCCTTGGAAAACCACATGCCGAGAATGGCGGAAACCACCAGTACTTCGCGCATGAACACGCCAAAGTCGTCCACTCGCCAGTTGCAGATAAAGAACCGGCCCTCGCCTCCAGCCAGCGGGATAAAGTTCAGCAGCATGAAGATGAGCAGGAACCCGATGTTGGCGATACGCCAGGGAACGTTGGATTTGGCGTCGCAGAAAAGCCTGCTCCCGATGACAATGAAGGGGAACAGCAGCAATAGCAGGTCGGGGATGATAAAGTTAGGTATGGACATAATAATTCGGAGTTCAGAATTCGGATTTCGGAATTAGTGATGAAATTTTAAACCTCATATCTAAAACCTATTAAATATAGGCGCAATGCTCAGGTCAAGCATGTCGGCAAAAGGCCCGGGGAAAATACCGATCAACAGCAGGCAGAAAACCAGCACCACGATGACCAGCTTTTCGCGGAAGCAACCGTCGGTAAGCGTCTGGAACTTGGCGGGCATGGGGCCGTGGAGCATACGGTTGGCCGTCTGCAGGATATACACCGCCGTGGTGGTGATGGAAAGGATGGCTAGGACGGTGACGATACGGGTGAGGGTGGAATCCTGCTGGAAAGCCCCGATAAAGATGGTGCTTTCGGCAATGAACCCGCTGAAACCGGGCAGGCCAAGGCCCGCAAAGCCCGCAATCACAAAACCGACACCCAGGAAAGGCATCTTTTTCATGATGCCGCCCATTTCCGTGATGTCGCGGGTATGGGTGCGCTCGTAAATCATGCCGATGGTGGCGAAGAAGAGCCCCGTCAAGAACCCGTGGGAAATCATCTGGAGGCTAGCACCCCGGAGCCCCACCGGTGTGAGGGCCGCAAGGCCCAAGAAGATAAGGCCCAGGTGGCTGATGGAACTGTAGGCGGTAATGTATTTGAGGTCCTTGTGGCGTATGGCGATAAAGGGGCCGAGCACCACGTTGAAGATGAGCAGGGCCACCACGTAGGGGAGCCAAATCTTGGCGGCCTCAGGCATCAGGAACATGGCAAAGCGAAGGCATCCGTAGGCGCCCATCTTCATCATGACGCCTGCCGCCAGCATGGAGACGGCGGTAGGGGCTGCGGAGTGGCCGTCGGGGCTCCAGAAGTGGAAGGGGAACAGGGAAGAGCTGACCGCAAAGCCCATGAACATCAGGGGGAATGCCCACATCTGGAAATCCATGGGGAGAGTCACCTTTGAAATTTCCATGAGGCTCCAGCTGCCCGTGCCGCTTTCGAAGTAGAGCCCGAACAGGGTGGCAAGAATCATGGAAGAGCCGAAGGCGAGGGTCAAGGTCAGTTTTTTGCCGCCGTAATCCCTGCGGCCGCTTCCGTAGCAGGCGATCATCAGGTACATGCACAGGGCTTCCATTTCGTAGAACACGAAGAACAGCACCAAATCGAAACTCATGTACACGCCATAGACGCTTGTGGCCAAAAGCTGGATCAGGGCGAAGAACACCTTCTGGTTACCCTTGATCTTGTAGCTTACCAGCACGCCCGCCCAAACGATAAAGGCGGTGAGGGCAAGGAGCAGCATGTTGAGGCCGTCGGCCCCTACAATATAGTGGGCGTTGAAAGCATTAAGCCAGGGAATGTCGGTAAAGAACCGTAGTGCAAAGGGGGTGGAGGCCGGGTCGGCTGGGGCTGCACCCAGGGCGAAAACGCGGTAGGTAAGCACGCAGACCACAAGGAGCACGAAACTGACGGATGCCGTATGGACCGTTCGGAGCGCACGCTCGCAGGTAGCGGGAATCGGGATGCAGGCGAGCACCGTCAAAAGGGGAATGACCCAAATCAGATTAAAGAGTACAGTTTCCATAAGCGCCTACAGTGGCAACCCTCCGATAAAGCGCCAGAGCAGAAGCCCGACGATAAGGGTTCCGAGGTAAAAGGGAAGGTAGCCCGCCTGGGCGGTGCGTACCAGGTCGCCCAGCTTGTGGGTGAACCAGACCGTAAAGGCGAGGATTTCTTCGATAATGTAGTCCTGGATAAAGCGGGCCGTGGCGGCCACACCTCCGAAAATAAACTGCCGCACCACGGCGTAGTAGATTTCGTCGAAGTAGAACTTGTGGTAGATGACCTTGTAGATTGGACCGCGGTTGATGTCGTCCAGGGCCCGGGCAATGTTGGATTTGGGCCGCCCGTACATAAACCAGGCGAGGGCAAGAGCCACCACCGCAACCGCTACGGCCACTACGGGAATCCAGCTTGCGTGGGAAAGCTTGACCAGGGTGGGAACGTGGAGCTTGCCCACTACGAAGAATTTTTCGAAGATGCTCTTGCCCAAGAGACCGCTCAAGAGTGCCGGCACGGCCAGGACCACGATGGGAAGCGTCATGGCAAAATCTTCGTGGACATGTCCCGCCTTGACGCCTTCGTGACGGGGCGCCCCGTGGAAGGCCAAGAAGAACAGCCTGAACATGTAGAAGGTGGTAAGCCCGCTAGTCAGGAGGGCAAGGCCGAACACCACGTAGTGGTGGCTCTGGAACGCCGCCAGGATGATTTCGTCCTTGGAGAAGAATCCGGAGAAGGGCGGAATGCCGGAAATGGCGAGAACGGAAATAAGGCAGCACCAGTAGGTCCAGGGCATTTTCTTGCGGAGGCCGCCCATGGCGTCCAAGTCGTTGGTATGGACCTGGTGGATTAGGGAGCCCGCAATCAGGAACAGGCTGCACTTGAAGAAGGCGTGGGTAAAGATGTGGAAGGTGGAGGCTGTCCAGCCCGTTGCCACCACCACCTGGCCGATCTTGCAGACGCCCAGGGCAAACATCATGTAGCCCAGCTGCGAAAGGGTGGAGTAGGCGAGAATCCGCTTGATGTCTTTCTGGGTGCAGGCGATGACCGCCGCAAAGACCATGGTGAATGCTCCTACCACCATAATCAGCTTCAAGGTGTTGTCGCAGATGGCGAAGAAGGGGAAAAGCCTTGCCACCAGATACACGCCCGCCACCACCATGGTGGCGCTGTGGATGATGGAGCTGACCGGGGTCGGGCCTTCCATGGCGTTAGGAAGCCAGATATGCATGGGGAACATGGCGGATTTTCCCCAGCCGCCGGTGAAAATCATCACGGAGCCCAGCACCAGGGCCTCTGCCTTGGTAACGGTGCAAATCCCGAGATTGATGGTCTCGCCCTTGAAGGCGTGGAGGCTCAAGTCGTTCAGAGTAGAAAAGTCGAAACTGCCCACAACGTAGCTTACCAGCACTATGCCGAACAAGAAGAAGCTGTCGGCAAAGCGGGTGAGGATAAAGGCCTGCTTGGAGGCGCTCACCGCCGAGGGCTTGTGGTACCAGAACCCGATGAGCAGGTAGCTGGAAACGCCCACCAGTTCCCAGAAGATGAACATCTGGAAAAGGTTGGTGGCGACCACCAGGCCAAGCATGCTGAAGCTGAACAGGGAAAGCAGGCTGAAGAACCGCCCTGCGGAAGGGTCTTCCCGCATGTAGCCCACGCTGTAGATGTTCACCATGAAACTGATGAAGGTCACTACCACAAGCATCATCAGCGAAAGCGGGTCGATGAGCATGCCGATGGTGGCGGCGAGGTTTCCTGCAAAGGTGAGGAAGTCGTGCTGGAAAAGGACGGTCTTGTTCGGGGCGAAATCCGAGGTGAAGTAATGCACCGCCAATGTGGCTGCACACACGAAGGCAATGCCGTTACAGGCGATGGCGAGAGCCGCTGCCGCCTTGTGGCACTTGTTGCCCAGGAAAAGCCCGTTCACCACGAAGGTGAGCAGGGGCAATGCCAGAATCAAATAACCGAGGGTCATATCGTTAATCATGCAAGTCCCTCAACTGGTCGGCGTCAAGGCTGTGGTGCCTGCGGTACATGGTGACGATAATGGCAAGGGCGATTGCCATTTCGCAGGCGGTAACGGCGATGACGAAAATACTGAACAGGGCGCCCGCGGTAGAGTCCTGGGCGGTAAAGTAGGCAAAAGAAATAAAGTTGATGTTGGCGGCGTTCAGCATGAGCTCGATGGAAATGAGCATGCCAATCAGGTGGCGGCGGCGCATCAGGCCCCACACGCCAATGCCAAAGAGCAAGAAGGCGAGAATTAGGCAGTTCATCAGGTTCATTGCTTCACCTCCTTTTCCTTTTCTACCTCGTCCTTTGTCTTGCGGGCGATGGTGATGGCGCAGATAAGGGTCATCAAAAGCAAGATGCTAACCACCTCGAAGGGGATGATAAAGCTGTCCTGGGTGTAACCCAGAAGGCGCATGGCAAAGTTTTGCAGACTGGAATAGTCCGGAGCCGAAGCCACCGCACCGCTGGAAAGTTCCGGCATGGGCAGCAGGCACTTGACCATCACGAACACGAAGGCGATAGACAGGGCGAAGGCGGCAAAGACTCTCGGAATCTTGGTGGCAAAGGCGTCTTCGCCCAGGTGACTGGTAAGAAGTATGGTAAACACCACGAAAATCACCACGCCGCCGATATAGACCATCACCTGGGCGAGAGCGATAAATTCCGCATGCAACAGCAGGTAGAGGATGGCGGTAGTCACGAAGGAGAAAATCAGGAACACTGCGCTCTGCAAGATGTTCTTGACAGCAACGGTAAAGACCGCCGTCACGAGCATGACGATGGCCACGGCGTAAAAGGCGATATCCATTCCCCCGTGGGGAAACGACAGCGCTAGTTCTGGAAGCTGAAGGCCTGGAAACATTATCCCTGTCCCTCCTTCTTGTTGAGAATCATTTCAAGAGTATTGGGGTCGGTAGTGGCCACCTCGAAATCCTGGTTCATGCGGATAGCCCCGAAGGGGCAGGCCTCCACGCAGAGCCCGCACTGAGTGCAGCTGGCAAAGTGATAAACATAACGGCCCAGCACCTTTTTGCCGGCGATGTTCTTGGTGGAAAGCACGTTGATGGAAGCGTTGGGGCAGGCACGCTCGCACATGCCGCAAGCGGTGCAGTGATTGTTGCCGTCGGCGTCTTCGATCATTTCCAGGCGGCCGCGGTAGCGGGGGTGCATCTTGAGGGTCTTCCGATTTTCGGGATACTGCTCGGTAACGATGCGTCTTGGGTCTATAAAATACTTGAAGGTCACGGACAGCCCGCACAACAGGCTCCAGGGGCCTGTGATGCAGCGCTTCAGGTAACGCTTGATATACGGAATGAATGAACTACTCTCTTGCATAAAACAATCCTAACCACTAATCGCTATCCACGCCGCTCCTGCCGTGAGCAGCACCAGGTTCACTGGCAACAGGAACTTCCATTCGAAATCCATGAGTTGGTCCACGCGGGGGCGCACAAAGGTCCAGCGCACCATCATGTAGCACCAGATCATGAAGAACACCTTCCCGAAGAACCACACCAGGCCAGGCACCATGTTCAGCACGTTATCCACAGGAGCAAAGCCGATACAGGGGGCATGGAATCCGCCCAAGAAACAGGTGGTGGCCAGAGCCGAGTTGGTGACCAGGGCGATGTATTCGGCCAGGTAGAACATGGCGAAGGGCGTACCATTGTATTCGGTGTGGTAGCCGCCGGTGAGTTCCTGCTCCGCTTCGGCGATATCGAAGGGGGCGCGGTTCATTTCGGCGGTGCTGGAAATGAAGAACAGAATGAAGGCAATAAAGCCCAGCACGGGAATCTTGAAAATCCACCAGTCAAAAACCGTTCCCTGCTGGCTCATGGTGATGTCCATCAGGTTGGTAGATCCGGAAATCATCACCACGAACAGAAGGATCATGGCGAAGGAAATCTCGTAACTGATAATCTGGGCGCCGCTACGGAGTGCCCCCAGCAAGGAATACTTGTTGTTGCTGCTCCAGCCGCCCAGCAAAATGCCCAGCACGCCGAAACCGTTCACCGCGATAATCAGGGGAATGCCCATGGAGACGTCGGCCACCACTAGGTCCTTGCTGAAGGGAATCAGGGCACAAACCATGAAGGGGGCAATCAGCACGATCATGGGTGCCGTGTAGAACATCAGCTTGTCTGCACCACTGGGGGCATAGACTTCCTTGAAGAGCATCTTGAGCACGTCGGCGATGGTCTGCATAGTACCGTGCCATCCCAGGCGCATGGGGCCAAGACGGCACTGCACGTGGGCGCAGACCTTGCGTTCCATGTAGATGAGAATAGGGGCAGAACCGATGTTCACGGCGCAGACCGCGATGATGCAGATGACGGCGTTAATCAAGAAGGCGACAACGCTGTCCAAGGTCTCGGACTGGAAGGCTACAGGCAGGTAGGCAGTCACCTGGGGAACCAGGTTCCTTACAAAATCGCCGATAGGATTGGTAACGGAAGGGACAAACATAAACTACCTGTCAATTTCGGGAATCACGGGGTCCAAGGTGGCAAGAATGGTCACCAGGTCCGAAATCTTGTGGCCCTGGACCATCTTGTTGAGGGCCGCGATGTGGGGGAAACTTGGACCGCGTGTGTGTATGCGGTAGGGCTTCTCGCCGGTAGTGGCGGCTACTACGTAGGTGGCGTAGAGCCCCTTGGCGGTCTCGATTTCGCTGTAGTAGCGGCCCACCGGCAAACGCACCGGCTTTTCTTTGGAGCGCCAAGGCCCTTCGGTGGGGAACCGATCAATGCACTGCCGGAGGATTTTCATGGACTCGTGGATTTCGGCGATACGCACCGTGTAACGGTCGTAGCAGTCCCCGTTGTAGGTCACGGGAACTTCGAAATCGAAGGAGTCGTAGATGCTGTAGGGGTTCGCCCGGCGCACGTCAAAGTTTACGCCGCTGGCCCTGAGCACAGGACCGGAGCATCCGTAGGCGATGGCGTCTTCCTTGGAGAGGATGCCGATACCCTTGCTGCGTTCCAGAACAATGATGTTCTTGGAAAGGAACCGCTCGTAGTCCTTCATGGTGCCGTCCATGTGGTCCAAAAACGCCTTGACCCGCGGGATAAACGTGTCGGGCACGTCGTAGCGACTTCCGCCCGGCCTGAAGAAATTGGTGGTAAGTCTGGAGCCTGTCACCTCTTCCAAGATGTCGTGGATCATCTCGCGTTCCTTGAAACCGTACAGCAGGCAGGTCTGTCCGCCCAGGTCGCCGCCAAAGCAGGCGAAGAACACCAGGTGGCTCGCAATACGGCCCAGTTCCTGCAGCATCACGCGGATATATTCCGCCTTCTCGGGAACGCCGATGTTCATGCCCTTCTCGAGGGCGATGACCACACCCAGGTTGTTCTGGATGGCGGTAAGGTAGTCCTGACGGTCGGAAAGGGCGATGTACTGCAGGTAACTCATGGATTCGGCCTGCTTTTCCATGCCGCGATGGATATAGCCGAAATGGGGAACCAGCTCTACGATGGTCTCGCCGTCCATGCGGAGGGCGAGGCGCAGGGCCCCGTGGGTACTGGGGTGCTGGGGACCCATGTTGATGAAAAATTCTTCGGTGTTGGTTTCACGCTGGATGCGGAATCCCGGAGGAAGCATTCCTGTCATACGGGCCTCCTGATCATTTCCGGGTGGGTAAAGTCCTTGCGCAGGGGGTAGCCTACGAAGTCGTCGTCCAAGAAGATTCGGCGCTGGTCGGGGTGGCCCACGAAATCGATGCCGAACATGTCGTAGACTTCGCGTTCCTTGAATTCTGCCGCTGGATACAGGTGGCTGATGCTGGGGGCGTGGGCAAGGAGCGCCGTGGCCCGCTGCTCTTCGGGAATGGAAAAGTCCTTTTTCAGTTGCAGGCAGAGGAACAGCTTGTGTCCGTGTTCCATGCTGCGGAACTGGGACACCACGTCAAAATGGTCGTCGTAGTCGATACCAACGATGTCGATGAGGTAGTCCATCTTGAGGCAGGCCTCATCCTTGATGAATTCCACCATGGGCAGGTAGTCTTCGGGGGTGACCATCACTTCTAGCGGTCGGTCCGCCGGCATGGCGGCCACCACGTCTTCCACAGGGTCTTCGCTGTGGGTATGCACCGTTACCGCCGGGAATTTTTCCTTCAGCTTTGCGTAGATGTCGGACTGGGTGAGCCCCATGCGCTTGAAGGGGACACGTTCCACTTCGGGAAAGTCTTCTTTCTTGATGCGGATGGGCTTGAAACTGGACTTGTAGTCGGGATTTTCTTCCTTGAACTTGGCCCTGGCTTCTGCCATTTCTTCGTCTTTCATCTCTTCCAGGGCGGCCCAGGTCTTGGCGGCTTCGCGGTAGCGGTCCATGGTGGACACGTCCTTGGGTTCGCCGACCTGCCAGGGGTTACGGCAGGTTTCCTTCAGGATTTTTTCACGGAGGGTCAGAAGCCCGTGGAAAAGGGCCTCGGGCCTGGGCGGACATCCGGGGACGAATACATCTACGGGAATCAGGTTCTGGGCGCCACGGACTACGGAGTAGTTGTCGTAGATGAAGGGGCCGCCGCTGATGGTGCAGGCGCCCATGGCGATGGCGTACTTGGGGCCAGGAATCTGCTCCCACAGCATCTGGATGGCAGGCGCCATGCGGCGGGTGATGGTTCCCGCCAAAATAAACAGGTCCGCCTGCCTAGGTGAACTGCGGAATACTTCACTTCCGAATCGGGCGATGTCGTAGCGGGCCATGGAACTGCTCATCATCTCGATGGCGCAGCAGCTGGTGCCGTAGGTCAAGGGCCAAATGGAATTTGCACGGGCCCAGTTCACCACGTAGTCGATGGCGTTTACCACGTACTTACCGCCCGGAATAGGGTCCAGGATTTTTGGAGCTAAATTGATTATTCCCATTTCAGGATTCCTTTTTTCCAGGCGTAGGCGAGGCCGGAAACGAGAATGGCCATAAATATCACAAGGTCAATGATAACGACCGCAGGGGCGAGGGGCGTGTTCCCTGCCATGATTTCCTTGAAGTTCATGAGCACGGGATACAGGAACAAAGCTTCGATGTCGAATACCAGGAACAAAAGCGCGAACAGGTAGTAGCCCACCTTGAACTGGATACGGGCGTTTCCGATGGTCTGCATGCCGCATTCGTAGGGGGCCATCTTGTTCTTGGTGTTCTTGGTACGGTAGCCCAGCAAAAGCCCGGTGACGGTAGCCGCCGCGGCGATGAAGGCACCCAAGAAGAGGAATATAGATAAGATGATGTATTCGGACATGGTTTTAGTAGTTAGTAATCAGTTGTCAGTGTCTTCGGTTTCAAGATTTCCTTCTCTAATGTCTCATAACTCAATACTCACAACTCGCAACTTCTCTTAGTAGAAATTCTGTAACTCCTGTATCGTTCCAAAGAGGGTGTTGCCTATCTGGAACCGTTCAACGATATGCTTTACCAGCTCCCGGAATTCCTTGATGGTGGCAAGGGACATGGCCGAAAGCTTTTCCTGGATAGAACTGACGAATCCCTTGTCCACCGGTTGCGCTTTCATGCCCTGCATGTTTATGCCCCAGTCGTGGAGCATCTTGTCGGTGTCGATTCGGGCGATGATATAGTGGGTGGTAGAAAGCAGTTCCCGCAGAAAGTGCACCAGGAAGATTTCTTCTTGCAGGATGCCCCAGCGCTTGTCCTTGGAATACAGCGTGGCCTCTTCGGCCTTGCCGTAAAAGATGGCGGCCTGGGCGTATTCCAGGCAAGTGGTAATCAGGCGCTCGTAGTGCTTGATTTCTTGCTGCAGGTGGGCGAACCATTCTTCGTCGAACTTGCCACCGGTGGTGCCGTTATAGTCGTTGGGCAACAGCGCCCTGAAGGCGTAATAGACCTCTTCGTAGTAGCGGTTCCGCATGCGGCAGTTGAAGGCCCTGTTCTTCAGGGTGTAGTCGCTATGGTGCAGGGGCGTCATCATGATTTTTTAACCTCCCGCACGCCGCTAATCTGCTGGATCTTGTAGGTGACGGAATCCACCTGCTCCTTGCGGAAGGCCTTGAATTCCATACGGATCCTGCCGGAGGACTGCTTGCTCACGACGCTCATCTGGTCCAGGAACAGGTTTTCGTCCTTGATGACCTTCAGCACGTCGAAGGTAATGTTCTTGCGGTTGTCCGTTTCCACGATCAGGTGGGTGGTGAAGGGCTCCGAAAGGTCCGGGCTCCATTGCACCGGAATCTGCTGTTCTACGGGGAAATCCTTGAGACAGGGGCACTTGAGGGAGTGCACCTCGATACCCACCTGTGGCCGCATGATTCCCACAATCTTGTCGCCGGGAACGGGCCCGCAGCAGCTGGCGAAATGCACCACCAGGTTGGTCTCCTGGCCGATTTCCAGGGGCATGTCGTCTTGGACGGGGCTCTTCTTGTCCTTGTTGAAGGTGGGGAAGAACCGGAGGGCCGAAGCTTCCTTGGAAATGTTCTCGCCGCCGTTCAAGAAACGGTGGATGTCCTGCAGGGGGAGTTCTCCCTGGCCCAGCCGTTCGTAGAAGGTCTCGATGTTCGGCGTGCCGAAATGCTTTGCGGTACTTTCGTCCGAAGGATACTGGTCCTTTTCCATCTTGGAGACCCGCAGTTCACGGGTCCAGATTTCACGGCCCAGGTCTCTGGCCTGTTGCTGCATGCTGGTCTTCATCCACTTGCGCAGTTCCTGTTTGGCCTTGGTGGTGGTCACCATCTCCAGCCATTCCGGGCTGGGCTCCTGGGTGGGGCTTTTCAGCACCTGGATGGTGGCCCCGTGGGGCACGGGCTTGTCCAGGCTTACCACTTCGTCGTTGATGCGGGCCCCTATGCAGTGGAGGCCGAGCTCCGTATGTACGGCAAAGGCAAAGTCCAGCACGATAGCCCCGTCGGGCAGTTCGATGGAGTTTCCCTTGGGGGTGAACACCACGATTCCCTCGGGTTTCAGGTCCACCTTCAAAAAGTCCAGGTATTCGCGGCTGTCCGAAATTTCGGACTGGAGCTTGACCATGTGGTCTAGCCAGGCCAGTTCTTCGCCTTCGTGCTGGGTTTCCAGCTTGTAGGCCCAGTGGGCGGCAAAGCCCTTCTCTGCCGTCAGGTCCATGTCCTTGGTGCGAATTTGGACCTCCACCATCTTGTTTTCGGGCCCGATGACCGTGGTATGGATACTCTGGTAAAGGTTTGGCTTCGGGGTGGCGATGTAGTCCTTGAAGCGGCTTTGGAGGGGCGGCCACAGGTTGTGGACATAGCCCAGGGCCAGGTAGCATTCGGGAATGGTATCCACGATAATGCGGATGGCGAAGATATCGAAGATGTCCTCGAATTCGCAGCCCCGTGCAATCATCTTGTTGTAGATGCTGTAAATGTTCTTGGTGCGGCCCTGGATGGTGCAGTCGAAATCTTCTAGGGCGAGCTTGATCTGCAAGGGCCCGATGACGGATTGGATGTATTTTTCCCGGGCTTCCTTGTTCTCGATAAGGGCGTCCACCAGTTTCTGGTACTCTACCGGGTTCACGTACTTGAAACTCAGGTCTTCCAGCTCCGTCTTGAGCTTGTACAGGCCGAACCGGTGGGTGAGGGGTACGTAGATGTCCAGGGTCTCCTGGGCGATGATTTTCCGCTTTTCGGGCTTCATGTACTGCATGGTCCGCATGTTGTGGATGCGGTCTGCTATCTTGATCATGATGACCCGGGGGTCTTTCGCCATGGCGGTGATGAGCTTGCGGTAGGTTTCCGCCTTGCGGGCGGTCTTGCTCTCTTGCTGGGCGGCGGTAATTTTTGTGACGGCGTCCACCATAAAGGCGGTATCGTCGCCGAATTTTTCAGAAATCTCGCTTAGGGTGTGGGGCGTGTCCTCTACCACGTCGTGGAGCAGTCCGGCAAGCACCGTGGCCTGGTCCTGTTTCAGGTCCGCAAGGATCTTGGCCACCTCGTAGGGGTGCTCGGTATAGGGCATGCCGCTCTTGCGGTATTGGCCGCTGTGTGCCTCTGCTATAAAGACAATGGCGTTCTCCAGAATCTCACGGTTCAGGGCGGGATTCTTCTTGATAAGCACGTCCACGATGTGCTTCTGGTTGGATGTCAGCTCTTGTACTGCCATTATCTACAATTTATTATAAAATTTGGCAGAAAAACGGCAATTTTGGGAATATAAGCCAAAAATAAGGTTTTCTAAATAGAATAGCGGCCGGGATGCTAAATTAGAATATCCAGTAGTTGGCGCCCAGCTTGAAAGACAGGTCTTTTGCACCGCTTAGGTCTATAAACTTGCCCTTGGAATCGGGATAGAGCTCGGTTAGCCCAAAGCCAATTCGCAGGTCTACACCAAGCTTGTCCATGACATAATAGCCGCCGCCTACGGCAACACTCAAACCGAAAGAAGTCTGCTCCACAGTTTCGGGAACAGAATGCGTCGTGGTTCCGCCAGATACCTTGTCCGCCACTTTGGCCTTGAGAGACACATCGCTACTCAAATTGAGGCCCAATTGCGGGCCGATATAGGCATAAAATTTCGGGGTGGCATTGGCTCTGACAAGCAATGGTATTTCCAAGTCCATCTGGCTAAATTCACGTTCGCCCAAATCATCGTCCTGGGAGTAACTTGCATAGCGGAACAAAAGTTCTGGCGTGAAATGAATCAGGGAAGAAATTTCGTAACGGCCGACAGCACCCAATTCCAAATCAATTCCACCCGGATTTTCGTCGTTCTCGCCACCGGACCAGTCATCTTCCAAGCCCCAGATCATGCCGTAACCGACCGCCAAACGGGCACCCAACCCAATTGCAGGCGCGCTTGTTTTGGAACCGGCCTCTCCGGATTCTTGTGCCAAGGCGAACGCCCCTGCACATAGGACTGCCATTACGGATGTTAGAATTTTATTCATCATTTTCTCCTCGTTAAAATTTTTGCTATTGGGCGACAGGTCTCGTCTATCTGTTGGCAAGACGTGCCGAAAAAATCTCGAAGTCCTCCGGCGTGGTAAGCTTGTCGTTCATGGCGTTCCCCTGCACAATAAAGACGCTTTCGCCAAAGAATTCCAGAATGCTGGCCTCGTCGGTGGGCGTAAAATCCAGCGGTTCGCGGTCAATTCGACCATACAAGCTTTTCAAGAGCGAAACGGATGCGGCCTGTGGTGTCTGGGCGAGCCAGACCTTCTTGCGGTCGATGGTCTTTTCCACCTTGCCGTCTTCGGCCACCTTGATGGTGTCAACAGCGGGTTTTGCCACTAGACAGGCCCCTTTTTCTACCAGGGTCTTGCATACGTTTTCGATAATATCTTTAGAAACGAAAGGCCTTGCCACATCGTGGACCAGCACGAATTCCGCCTGGTCAGAAAGGGCGTTCACACCGTTTCGTACCGATTGCCAACGTTCCGCTCCACCGACGACAAGGGTTAGTTTACTCAGGGTCTCGGCTGGCAAGGTTTTGGAAAGGCCCGATTCTCCATAAATCTGTTTTTCGAAATAATCCTTCCAGTCGGCGGGTACGGCCATCACCACCTGGCCGATTTCGTCCATGCTAAGGAAGGTTTCCAGGCAGTAGAAATAGACCGGCTTGCCGTTTAGCTGCATCAGCTGTTTGGGGATGGTTCCACCCATCCGTTTTCCGATGCCACCTGCCGGGAGCACGGCGGCAAATCTACCCTTGAAAGAATCACTCATAACGTGAGAAAGTTAGTAAATATCTATCTTTGGGCTCGTATGAATACCAAAATTTACTATACCCTCACAGACGAATCGCCGTTCCTGGCGACCCAATCCCTGCTCCCCATCGTGCGCGGTTTTGCTAAGGCCGCCGATATCGATGTGGAAACCAAGAACATCTCGCTGCCGGGCCGCATTCTGGCTGCTTTCGGCAAGGCGAGCGACGACCTAGACTTTTTGGGTAAGCTTACGCTTGAACCGGATGCAAACATCATCAAGCTCCCGAACATTTCGGCTTCTGTGCCGCAACTCAAGGCCGCCATCGCCGAACTCCAGAAAAACGGCTTTGATGTGCCCGACTATCCGGACGCTCCGGCTACTGAAGAAGAAAAGGCAATCCGCGCGAAGTACGACAAGGTAAAGGGTTCCGCCGTGAACCCGGTGCTCCGCCAGGGCAACTCCGACCGCCGCGCCCCCAAGGCAGTGAAGAACTTTGCCCGCAACAACCCGCACAGCAATGGCAACTGGAACACCTCCGTGAAGACTCACGTGGCGAGCATGCAGGCCGACGACTTTTACGGCAACGAAAAGTCCATCACCATGGCCGATGCCGACACGTTCAAGATTGAATTTGTCAATGAAGCAGGCGAAGTCACGGAACTCCGTGCCGCAAAGCCGCTCCTGAAGGGCGAAATCATTGACGCCACCGTGATGCGCATGGCGTCGCTCGAAAAGTTCATCGCCAATGCGATGGCCGAAGCCAAGGCGAAGGGCCTGCTGTTCTCGGTGCACCTGAAGGCCACCATGATGAAGGTCTCTGACCCGGTGCTGTTCGGTGCATTCGTGCGCGTGTTCTTCAAGGATGTATTCACGAAGTACGCCGACTTGTTCAAGGAACTGGGCATCGATGCCAACAACGGTCTGGGTGATTTGTACAAGCGCCTCGAAGGCAACGCCAAGGAAGCTGAAGTCAAGGCCGCCATTGACGCCGCTCTCGCTGCGGGTCCGGATCTCGCCATGGTCGATTCTGCCAAGGGCGTTACAAATCTGCATGTGCCGAGCGACGTGATTATCGACGCCTCGATGCCTGCGATGATCCGCAATTCCGGCTGCATGTGGAACAAAGAAGGCAAGCTGCAAGAGACGATTGCCTGCATTCCGGATCGCTGCTACGCCGGCATTTACGACGAAACGATTGAATTCTGCAAGCAGAACGGCGC
>DGRZ01000049.1:41075-63527 GCA_002391195.1 Fibrobacter sp. UBA4375
CCGTGCCGAACGTGGGCCTCATGGCCCAGGGCGCCGAAGAATACGGCAGCCACGACAAGACTTTTGTCGCTAAAGCAAAGGGCGTCATCCGCGCCGTGAACAGCAAGGGCGAAGTCCTTTTGCAGCAGAATGTTGAAGCGGGAGACATTTTCCGCATGTGCCAGGCCAAGGATGCTCCGGTGCGCGATTGGGTGAAACTCGCCGTCACGCGCGCCCGCCTCAGCAACACGCCTGCGATTTTCTGGCTTGACCCGGAACGCGCTCACGACCGCGAAATCCAGAAGAAGGTGGAAGCCTACTTGCCCGAACACGACTTGAACGGTCTCGACATCAAGATTATGAGCCCGCGCAAGGCGATTGTGGAAACCATGAAGCGCGCGAAGGCCGGTCTCGATACCATCGGCGTCACCGGCAACGTGATGCGCGACTACCTCACCGACCTTTTCCCGATTCTCGAAGTCGGAACATCCGCCAAAATGCTCAGCATCGTGCCGCTCATGGCAGGTGGCGGCCTCTACGAAACGGGAGCTGGGGGATCTGCCCCCAAGCAGGTGCAGCAGTTCCTCGCCGAAAACTACCTCCGCTGGGATTCCCTCGGCGAATACTTCGCACTGGTGCCCGCCTTCGAGCAAGTCGCCCTCAAGGACGGCAACAAGAAGGCGAAAGTCCTCGCCGACACGCTCGACGAAGCGAACGGCAAGATTCTCGAATTCAACCGCACGCCCGCCCGCAAGATTGGTGAACTCGACAACCGCGGCTCGCACTTCTACCTGGCTCTCTACTGGTCGCAGGCTCTTGCCGCCCAGAAGGAAGATGCTGAACTTGCCAAGAAGTTCGCCCCGGTGGCCGACGCGTTGAAGGCCCGCGAAGCCGAAATCGTCGCCGCGTTTGCCAACCAGCAGGGCAAACCCGCCGACATCGGCGGCTATTACCTACCCAAGGCCGAACTCCTGAAAAAATGGATGCGCCCGGTCGCCGAATTCAACGCCGTCATCGATAATCTATAATAACTAGGGAGGGGTTACCCCTCCCTAAGACTCTCCCCCACACTCAATAACCCGCAGCATTCAAGCCAAGACTTTCGGTCGGCGGTTTATTTTCGTGGGCACCTAACGGTGCAATATTAACGCACAGGGAAGGCTTCCGCCCTCCCTAATCGTATTTAATTATCGGTTTCCTGACTGCCTTCGATAATCCACTTACACAGTTCCAAGATTCCCTCGTAGTCAGGCAGGCTTTTGATGAAGTCCGGCGACTTGCTCCGTTCCACAAAGCCGTTCCAGGCTCCTTCATTTTTTGCCTTGATTCCCAGATGCTCTTCGATGGCGCCGTGGGTCCACACCCAGATTCCCTGGCTCCGGAGTTTAGCGTGAATACTCTTGATAGGCCGCTCCGCCTCGGGCATGGACGCCATCATGGAATAGGCCATAGAGGCACTGATATTGCTGTGCTTACTCACGGGGAGGCCGTTGTTCAGCCGCAGGTGATGGTGGAACGCCAGTTCCCTGAAAAGGTTCCTGCAGAATTTCACGTCGGGGTCGTTGGCTTCCAAGAATCCGTCCCTGGTGGCCGTGGTAAAGGCATAGTCCAAATCCACAATAGCCCGTACCGGCATGTCCATGGCGTTCAGCACCTGCATGCTCTTGCGGGTGTTGCTCACGCCTCCCTGACGCACCAAGGCACACTTGATGAGGGCAAAAGATTTCCCGGTAATGCGTTCAAACAGGGCCGGCAGCACCCGCCATTCTGTCTTGCCTTCGGTCAGCAACACATAGTCCGCAAACAGGAGCTCGTTACTGTTGCTCAAGCTGAACAGCATCTGCAGTTGGCTGGGAGCATCTTGCACCACCTGATGCACCGCATCTTCGATTCGCTTGCGCATGAAGGTGCCCCGTTCCTTGTTCTTGCGGATCAGGAGGGAAGTACTCACGTCTTCGCTGGTCACCATCTGAGCGCTGTGGGTGGCGAACACAATCTGGTAACCTTCGTTGGATAGATTTTTCAGGGCCACACGCACCAGTTCTACCGCCTGGGGATGCAGGAACAGTTCCGGAGAATCTATCAGGAGCATTGTCCGGCTCAGGTAGTGGTTGTTGTGGTGCTTCTTGATTTCGGAAAGGTAACGGACCAGGGCCATCTGGATGGCACGTTGGCTTCCTGCTCCCATGCGGTTGATGTCGCGTTCAAATCCGTCATCCTCGTCGATGACCTTCAGGCTTGCCGTTTTCAAGAAGGTCTCCAGTGTGGGAATGGGAATATCCAGTTCCACTCGCACGCTGGGGAATAGCGGCTGCAATTTCTCGTTGACTTCCCGGTCGAAGGACTTGATTTCTGCGGCCTGGTTTTCGCCACCTGGTGAAAGCAGGTCGTTGAACTTTCCCAAAATGTCGTTAAACTCACCACCAAAACGCCGTTCCAGGGGCTTAAAAATTTCATGAAGCAGTTTGGTAAAGGCCTTGTTTCCTTCGAAATCCCAGATGGCGATAGGTTCCGGGAACATGCGCTTAAAGGCATGCTTGAAATCGTCACCCACCCGCATCCAACCCTTGCGGCTTCCGTTCTGTCGTTGCGGGGGTACCAACGCCCACAGTTCAACGTTCTCCGGAGGTATTCCCGGTACCCGCTGAATTTTTTTCACCCGCAAACTTTCGCCGTTCAGGAACGGCACAATCTCTTTAGCCTTCTCTTCCCCCAGACGGCTCAATACTGTTTCCGAGATGCCCTGAAAAAGACCTTCCACCTCCACCGGTTCGTTACTGTCGTCAAAATAAGAGACATCTAGCGAAAAAGGGGATAGCAGCCACCGGATTCCCATAAGGATATTGGTCTTACCGGCATTGTTGTAGCCTATCAGGGCGGTCATGTTGTTCAGGGGAAACGTCTCCCTCTGGATAGACCGCAGGTTACAGATGGTAATTTCGGACAAGCATAAAGATTCGGGCTGCATGATTTGAATATACAATATTTTAGGGGTCAGGGGCTAGGATTTAGGGGCTAGGGGTCGCTTCGCTTTGAGGCTCGAGGTGTGGGGTCGGACCTGTAGGGCAAAGGATGTGGAGTGTGTAATGTGAGGTTCGAGGCGCGAGGCATGAAATTCTGGACGTCATCCTGGAGGCAGAACGGTTGTCCGTGAGCCACAAGCTCCAGGCGTTAAGCTGGAGCGGTGGCGAGAGTGAGGCGATTCCGGAGATCTTTTCAGCTTAAGAGCCGAACGGTCGTCAAAGGGGGAAGTCTCCCCCTCGGTTGGGCCGTGCCCAACCTACCCCCTCGCCTAGGGGCACAGCCCCTAAAACCCCGCAGCCTATCTTGAACAAAAATGCTACATTCAGGCCATGATTTGCCCCTTCTGCAAGAACGACAACGACAAGGTGGTCGATAGCCGCGTCAGTGGCGACTCCATCCGCCGTCGTCGGGAATGTACCGCCTGCGGTCGCCGTTTTACCACCCGGGAATACATCGAAATCCAACCGCTTATCGTGGTCAAGCGTAACGGCGACCGGGAACCTTTCCAGCGGGAAAAGCTCCTGGCCGGTATCGCCAACTCCTGCAAAAAGCGTCCGGTGACCCAGGCCGCCATCGAAGAAATCGCCTCCACCATCGAAAACAACCTGATTTCCAACGACAACCTGGAAGTGACCTACGACCAGATAGGCAACCTGGTCATGCAGGAACTAAAGAAACTGGACCCGGTGGCCTATGTCCGGTTCGCATCCGTCTATCGCGAATTCAAGGAAGTCGGCGAATTCGTGGACCAGATCAAGACCCTGGATAAATAACAACTAGGGAGGGGTTTAACCCCTCCCTAAGACTCTCCCCCACACTCAATAATCTGCTTTATGCCAGCTACAGGTCCATAATCGTGCAGATTATTTTCGTGGGCACCTTCGGTGCAATAAAAAAAAGCCTCGCTTAAGCGGGGCTTTCTCGTGGTCGATACAGAACTCGAATCTGTGACCTCTACCATGTCAAGGTAGCGCTCTAACCAACTGAGCTAATCGACCAATAAGGTAGCCCAATAGTAGAAACTTGCCCCCCTTTTGTCAAGGGGTCAGCGGGCATCCGGGTCTACCCAATAGCGTAAACGGCCTGTAATGTGCAAATTGGGCAAGGTGTCGTTGCACCTTCCGGACCGGCAGTCCGGGGTGTAAAGGTCCAAGGTGGCGGTCCAGGTGGAGTCGTCCTTCTGGTCGAACCGCACAATGCTGCTGTCGGCCAAAATGGGCGCCTGGGTCAGGGAGCCGTAGTTGAACCAGGAGTACTGCTGCACCACCGGGTTGTCGCCCAAAACGGGCCTGTTCACCATAATGGAAAATTGGTCTCCCCGTTTACTCTCTTTGGCCCTGGTCTTCACGAGAAAATACCTGTGGCTGTTCTTGATAAAGGGCACTTCCACGTCGGATTCCGCCAGTTCGATGGTCCGTTCGTCTTCGTCGTTGATCCTGTACTTCAGGTAGCCACCGCCATCCACCTCCCAGCCTTCGTTAATATCTCCGCAGGCCATCAACAGAACGGCGGCGGCAAGGCAGGTTTTCAGGCGGAAAGGAATCATGCCCCTAAACTAGAAAATTATCTTTGGGCTATGGAAGGTGAGTGGCAAACAGTTTCTACGCTGAACGGTACGGTCTATCTGGCGGTTGTCCCGAAGGCCAATCACAGGGAGCATATTTTCGAAAAGCTCTCCCTGGCTCTCGGCTGCCCCATTACCGCACAGGACCTAAAAACCAGGCCAGGTTCCACGCGACCCGAATTTCCGGAACTTTCCGTCGATGCCAACTGGACCCACTCCAAGGACATCTGCGTGCTGGCCTATTCCAGGGAATGCCGCGTCGGCATAGACCTGGAATTTCATTCCAGGAACCGTCTCAAACTTGCGGACCGTTTCTATTCCGGCGAGGAAGTTAAGAGAATCCACCAGATTGAACAGACCGAAGGCGAAAGTGCCGCCATCAGACTTTTTTACGCCCTCTGGTGTCGCAAAGAGGCCTTTTTCAAGTGCTACGGCGGAGACTTTTTCGAAGGAACACTACGCAGGTCTCTTCTCGAAACCCGCATGGAAAACGTTCAATTGACGGACTTGGATTCGGCAAGCCTCGGCATCCAGGGAGAATGCTCCCTGTGCCTTGCCACCATGCCTTTGGGCTAGTTCTTCACTTCGCCTTCGGGAGCGTTCCCATTCCCGTGGGGCACTTCCAGGGCGTACAAGGGCAGGGCCACGTATTCTTCGTCGTCGATAATCAGGCGAATCATGTACTTGTCGGGCCGCTCTATCTTCAGGCGCTGCATGTTCAGAATCAGGTTCATGGCCGCCGTGTCAAATCCCTTTGCCACAGGCTCAAAAGAAACGTTTGATTCCATTCCCGGGACAATGGGGTGTCCACACACGTCCTCGATAGAAAGCACCAGCTTGTGCACTCCGGCTTCGGCCCGCTGGTAGCGGATACGGAAAGCCGCCGCACACTGGGGAATCACCAGCGGGAACTGAGAAAAAATCCTGTCAAAAGAACCGAGAATGTTCAGGCGGCCGCCGGCACCGTTGGCTGTAGCCGCATCGCAGATAGAAGCAATTTCAACAATCATATTAAGGTTTGGTGTTGAAGGTCCAACTTTCAGAAATATTTTTCATGAATATGGGTCCGTTGTTTTGGCTTGCCGCTCCGGAACTTGTCCAGGAAATCATAGAAATATATACCATGCCATTTGTAGAAACTGCTATCTCCGGAGCAAATCCATAAAGATTGTACCCATGGCTAGCATAGAACGGACCCTTGAAATACGGAAGCTGGTTTTCGCCATAAGGATTCCAACGAATGCCATCGTAGAAATAAGCGTGACAATGAGAGAATCCTCGACCGTTATCATCGATAATTGCATAAACCTTGCCGTTAAAGGAGGTTACCCTGATATTTGTTGGTAACATACCCTCTTGAAGGTTTGTGCCATTATCTAACGACAAGCCCGAAAGGCTGACCGGTCCTTTCTTAACATAAGGCCCAGCCTTACCAACCACAGAAGATCGATTGATATACCCAAGATACACCGTATTCCCGTTGGATGCAAGACTGATACTCCCCATTTCCTTGGATATTAGCGAAGGAGCAATTTTTTCGGAATACGAAGTATTATATATGGCATAATATGAATTGTACAAATAGGTGTTGTCCGTGAAGGTTATCAAGAATACTTTCGTGCTGGTAAACACTCCATTCACATCCCTTGCCGTGAGAGTGTTCGAAATGGATTTCTCCGTCCATTTTGATCCCGTCCAATAGCTGAAATAGGGATGATTTTCCTTAGCGTAGGTCACTACCGGATTATTATTGTCGGTGTTATAGGTCAAATTCAGCGAAGTTGCACCGCTAATAGGCTGGCCTACTGCCGTCCAAGCCGAATTAACCGAAGCGGTCTTGTAAACATAAAGTTTATTTGCCGTCGTAAGTATGGCCAAGAATACCGCAGAATTACTCTGATCGTTAATACTGGTCATTCGCATAGCCACTACAGAATCTTCAAGGGAGATGTTCGAAATGTTTGCCCAGCTTTGTCCGTTATAGTATTTTGTTACAATTGTATTTCCTGGGATTGCATAGGCAACAACTAAATTTGTACCGAAGGTGGTTATCGCAGGCGGTGTACGCACGGTAGATTTTTGCAAAACTGTATCACTTGCCGCGGCAAGATTTTTCCAAGCGCGTTGCACATACACCGTACGGCAGAACATTTCAGCCTGGTGGCGGTTCATAAACGTCACATCAGGATTTGCAGAAGAACTATCCCTAAAGTCTAGGCACACACTTATGGTACCTTCGGAAGTGGGACGTCTAAAGGCATCATTGAACTGAGCGATGTTCGTATCCAAAGAACCGTCGGCTTTGCCCTTGTAGAACGTACTACCCACATTACTAAACCGCCAATAGTATTCCCTTAGATTGTCGTTTCCAAGCGTCCCTTTTACCGATTGGGCTCCACTCCACTCCGGAGAATAGTAATAGAGCGCTTCACCACTTTGCGCTTCGTCACCGCTCCAGGGATAAATTGTATCCACGGCCGTGATTTTTCCAATTGGGAGATTTGCAGATGTTAACACGTTCACATAAGTCGTATCGCGGAACACGGCTTTGGTACTGCTTTCTTGGGCGGATACGACACAATATAGGTTCACGCCCAAATTGCTCATACTCTCTCTATACGAATAGAATCTACCCGTATACTTCAGATGCACATCATCTTCCAACGATTGTTTTGTACTTGCATTGAAGCATTGCCAACTGTACCAATCGATTCCTTGCCATACACTATTGGTATCTGCATCCAATAAAATCACGTCTCCCTTTGCAACATACTTTACAGAGGCATCCACAGAAATTGTCGGTATCTCCGTAGAATAAATTATTTTCATGGTAGACGTAGCAACATTCCCATCATCGTCAGTTGCTCGTGCCACACAAGAGAAGTTCGCCGTAGCAGTAGGTGCTGTCCACGTCGTATCAAAGGTAGAAACCGTTTTCCAATTACTGTTAATCGCTGCAGCATCACGACCGCAACTCCATTCCCGTTTTGCAATAAACCCTTTCTTGTCTTGGGCTGTGGCATTGAGAACTATTGCATAACCCTCTCGAACAATAGCCGAATCACGGGCGACTTTCACTGTAGGCGGATCCAATTCCACTACAAAGCGGGTGGTATCCTTTGCCGTAAGGTCGTCGTCGTCCTTCACCTGCACAATGCAGAGGTAGAGGCTATACGGTTCCGATGGCATTATCGCTTGGTACGTTGCCTTGCCTGAAGTCAATTTGCTTAAGATGTTATTGTCACTACCGGGTCCACAGCCCCACTCATAAGAAACAATCCGTCCTGGCAACGTCGCTTCCGAAGAATCCTTAGCATTAGCATAGAGGCTGACCGTATCCTTAATAGAAACATTAAAGGATTCGTTCACGGTAACCGTAGGCGGTGCGCGGAAAACCTTATAAACGACAGTATCCAACGAATAGAGCAAAGGTTCCTCGGCGTCGGCGGCACGCATAACGCAATAGTAGTTTCCGGCCGTTTCTGGCATGGAAATTACCGGTGTCAGCGTATTGCCGCGACCTTGCCACAAGCTAACCCAGCTAGCCGGCTTTAAGTTATTCAAGTTGCGATCGCAAGCCAAATCCACATCTATGGGGCCGCCTAACGTATTTCCCGTAGTATACTTTACTTGTTCCTGGTCTTTAATAGTGACATTCTTACTGTGAATATTCAAGCGAATTGTCGGAATGTCCTTGATGACGTTGAAAGTCATGGCAACGGAATCCTTCTGATTATCGTCATCAACTGCAAAGACGTAGCACTTGTAATTTGCGACCTCGTTATTCGGCAATTGAATCTCCATGGAGTCCGTAACTGGATTTTCTAGCTTCGTAACAGCAAAGGCTGTGTAGGCACCCGTACCACAACGGTAGCCCACTTCCTTGACTCTTCCATACTTGTCCTTAGCCGTGTACTCGAACTTGTGCTTGGAATTCACCTTCTTGTCGATAGTTTCCTCGTTATCGTCTACAGTAATGGTCGGAGGATCCTTGATGACATTGACCTGCAAGGTGTCCGTAGCCGTCTTACCTTGGTTATTGGTTGCAACGACAACAATCCTTTTCGTTCCGGGGCTTGTCCAAGACTTCTGGGGATTCTGGGTGTTTTTAGGGAAACAGTTGTCAGTCTTATTACTACCGTCAAAGCACGTCCAGTCCAGCGATGTAATTGCACCACTTCCGTCATTAGGAATCACTTCTGTCACCAAGAAGATTTCGTCATTCAGGGAAATAGTCGTATCATAGACCGGAGACGTAATGGTCACCATAGGCCCGTCACTATAGAATCCGAATCGCACCGTATTCGAAACAGCTCCGTTGTCAGCCACAGCATGCATCGTATATCGAACGTTGGGGACAACACTTGCAGGGACATTTTCCTTCTTCAATTTAATCGTTGCAGTCCCGTTAGAAACATCGGTCTGACGGGGATTGTCTCCAGGAATATTTGAAATCCAGGTCACCACAGAAACAGGAGGCTTGGCATCTACGTCAACCGCCACTTTAAAGGTTAATTCATCTGAGTTGCCAGCCATAGCAGAACTAGCGTTATTTACAGTAAGAGTCATATTTGTAGCAGAAACCACAAAGGTAAACGTCGTATCGCTGCGGTAACCAGCACTGTCTGTCGCCGCAAGTTTGAAGGTGTATGTACCGTCCGATAAGCCGACAAAATCTACGCTCCACGCATGGCTGGTCAAGTTAGAAAAGTGGCATGGGCTATCCTTCACCCCGCACGTATCCTTACCAAGCACAGCCACCGCTGTCTTCACCTGGGAGCCATAGTCACTGAATCTTCCGGACGCGACGAAGGCTCGGACAGCAATTGTATCTTCAATGCCCTTGACATTGTAGATGCGTGGTGGTGCAGGGTCTTTGAGCAAAATAAGAGGCAGCTCTTTCTCGTCACCTGCATTGATGTTTGGAGTCCTGGTGGTAACCTTTATAAAGCCCCGGCCAGTTTCATCGGAGGCGGTCAGTTTGAACGTTCCGGCAGGCAGGTCAGACACCCTGAATTCTCCCTTGGCGTTGGTGCTAGCGGTATAAATGTTACTAGTGTCGGCTGAATTGACCAAGGTTATCTTGATTCCAGAGTGGACGGACAGACCCTCGAACTTGGCGGTTCCTATAAAGTCACAAGTAGACTTGCTTGGACCCAGGTAAAAATAACGCGGTCGCTTACCCTTGCTGGTCTTGATTTTTTCGGCAACCACGGTATCGTAGCCATCGGTCACCCACACGTCCCAAGAGAAATACCTGCCCGTAAAGCCCAATTTTTTCAGTTCATTCTCTCCGTTTTCAATAACAGCAAAACTTGTGGAAGTACTGTTCTTTAGCACCAAGTCGTAAACATTAGACAGGTTCAGATCGCTTTCCTGGTTGTCCGGTGTGGGAGCTACACGAACATAGTACCTCAATTGCTCTTCGTTATCCCTGTCGTGTCCCTCATAGAACAATCGGAAGGCCTCCACCGTATCACTTATCCTCTGTTGGTCGTCCGGGCCCAAGATTTTGATAGTGGGCAACTGGTTGAAATGCAAGAAAGCACTGTCCTTCGTGGTATTCTTGTCGTCGTCAGTGACAATAATGTAAATCTTCTGATTTCCAAGGCTGTCCGTAAGGGTTGAATCGTAGGGAATCGTGATTGTCAGGCTATCCGAGGTTTCACTCTTGGTATACTTCCAATCCTTCGCCTCGCGTTTACCTGCCGCATCCAAATCAACCTTGAAAGAGGTTATCGTACCGAATGAATCTAGCGCAAGTATGGGGAACGTAACAGGACTCTTGGCCCTGGTCCAAAGAGTATCTTTAGGAACGCCTAAATAAGGCGGCGTGTTGATGACTCTGATAAACTGGTCTTTGCCGGCAGTATCCGTTGCACTATTTCCGTCAACGGCCACAAACAGGGGAGAGTACACGCCCTCCTTCATATAGACCCAGGATTGAGGGGTGGCGTTGTGCCCTGTTACCAGGGCCTTCTTCATTTGGTCCTTCCCCTTGCCGGTGGTATCCTTTACAAGACTGTCCAGAATCCATTGGTACAAGAAAATCTTGTCGGAGTTGTAGCGCAAGAAACCCATCATATGAACGGTATCGCCTATGGTGACCGTAACAGTATCATTTACGATTACAGAATCAGGGTTAGGCAGGTTGATAATGGAGTCGGCAAAGGCGTCGGGATTTTCAAAAGGAGTCTTGTAGATAAACACTACGGAGTGGTTGTTCCGCAAGTTCACGTTTTCCTTGATGGAGGACTCCCTGGAGCAGTTCACCAGAGCCATCGTACACAAGATCAACCCAAACAATAAAAACAAAGACTTTAACCGCATTATTCAATCCTCTATAATACGTTCTTCACGATATAAATTTATCTTTTTTTATGAAAAAGGGGATGTGCAACCCTATTGTTTTTTGGGAGATTTTATGGAAAATATTCCGCTTTGGTACGGTTTGTTTCTTTTTTTTGCCCTAGGTGCCTGTGTGGGTAGTTTTTACAATGTTATCGTGTATAGGATGCCCCGAGGAATTTCGCTTATAAACCCGCCATCTCATTGTCCCCTGTGCAAGAAGCGGATTCCCATTCGCTATAATCTGCCTATCGTGGGGTGGCTCTGGCTCCGTGGTAAAAGCGCCTGTTGCAAGCAACCCATCAGCGTAATTTACCCCATAGGAGAATCCTTGTGCGGGCTTCTGGGCGCCTTGGCCCTGTTTGCCACCAACTGGAATGTGGGGTGGACAGCTCCTATTGCTAATTGGGTTGATGCCTTGGCCATGTTCTGGCTGCTCTTGGGCATGTATCCCGTGTGCGCCGTCGATGTTCAGTACAAACTAATCCCCGATTCCATTTCGGTAGGGGGAATCGTGGTGGGCCTGGTGCTTTCTATATTCCCGGGCGGGATTACTCCCTTCCAGAGCCTGATTGGTGCGGCCTGTGCCGGCGGCGGTCTTTGGCTCTTGGGATTTATAGCCTCGAAAATCCTGAAAAAAGAGGCCATGGGCTTTGGAGACGTCAAGCTATTGGCAGGCTATGGAGCATTGATGGGGCTGGACGGTGCTGTTGAGACCTTGATCCTTGCGGCGTTCCTTGGAATCGTTGTCATGATTCCCTGGGCAAAGATTATGGAAAAGAAGGGAAAATCGGACGGCTCGGGACAGATTCCCTTCGGCCCGTTTCTGGCGGTGGCAGCTCCGGTCATGTATTTGTGGGGACAACAGCTTCTAGACTTGTACGTGAAATTCATTTTTGCGGAGTAAAACGTTGTTCTGAGTCATCTCGCTACACGCCATCCTGACGCCACGAATCATCATTTGTCATCCTTCCGCAACGAAGTGGCGGAAGAATCCAGTCCCGAGAAAAATAAAAAGAGATTCCCGAAGGAATCTCTTTTGCTTAATTCAACCGTTCTGGATTAGAACATAAACCAGGTCAGGTACACCTTGGTAGCGAGGGCGAAATCCAAGAAGGAGCCTTCGCCAGCCGGGTCGCTTTCAGAGAAGTAACCAATTCCAAGACCGATTTTTCCGGTAAGGAACAGGTTGTTGACAAGTTCGGCATGGGCGCCCAACAGGAGGTTAATCTGGATTTGCATCAAGTCAATGTCATTGCTGGCGGTAACGGCTTGACCTGCCACATTGAGGGTCTGGGGGCTGGTGTAGATGAATTCACCGCCAACAGACACCGGCAAGAAGTCCTTCTTGATGAAGAAATCAAAACCAGCACCGACGCTCAATTCGGTATAGTTGTCCTTACCCTTCTGTTCCTGACCGCCGTTGGGGGTGTAGGAGGATTCTCCATGGTGGTACATGCCCAGGATGGCAGACAGTTCCATATTTTCGTTCAGCTTGAACACTAGGCGAATGTTACCCGCGTTGTTCAACAGACCGCCGACGTCAACGCCAGCACCGAAGAATGCACCGCCAGAAGACTTCTTTTCCTTCTTCTTTTCTGCCTTCTTGGGAGCGGGAGCGGCTTCTTCTTCCTCTTCCTCTTCTTCGTAGGCGGGGGCCTTCGTCACCTGGGCCGGGGCTTCTTCTTCTTCGTATTCTTCTTCGTCCTGGGCATAGCCGTAGCTGCAGAGAGCCATAGCAATGACGGCAGAAAGGAATATCTTCTTCATTGGGATTCTCCTTGAAATGAGAGTTTTTGATGTTAATCTTATCTAATTATAAAAATTGTTCACAAAAGTGTCAATAATCCACCATTCTATGCAATTAATTCCGAAATCTGAACTCCGAATTCCGAACAAGTTACCATTCCATGCTGACTTTTGCCACCAAGAACCGCCTAGAAACCTCGTCCAGCTTGGCCGGGTCTATGGAAATTCCCAGAATTCCCGCAAAAATCACGAAAGGACTGGCCGTGGTGCCCTGGTCGTTGCATTTGACCTTGATGTACAGCGTCCCTTCCCGGTTCTCGATAGACAGGACGTGCTGGTTCAGGTCGATTTCTTGGCCCCGGTGGTTCGTGACGGTGGGGAAGGTCTTGCTGTTGAACCGCTCCATTAGGTCTGCGGGGATAGCCTCCGGTGTGTAGCGGTACACCATGGCCTTGGGGAAATGCTTGCTGAGCTTTTCTTTCAGGGGCTCGATGTTCACGATTTCCATGCCACGGGGGAAAGGCCTGCTCAGTTCCTTCATCAGGTTTGGCTGGTTTTCCGGAGCGAGGTCCAAGGGTTTCAGAAGTTCCACGCTAATCAGCTCGCAGTAGGTCTCCATGCCGAGAGGCAGCGCCCCCATATTCACGATTTTTGGCTTGGGGCTGAATCCTTCGCTGAACTTCACAGGAATCCCCGCGCAAAGGAAGGTCCGTTCGAAGAAACTGAGCATGTTGTGGTGGGGCAGGAACCTGCTGAGTCCGGTCTTCTTGAAGGTAATCTTGTAGCTGTAGCTCACCTTCTGGCTGGGCCTGCGGTCGGCCACCAGCTTCTTGATTTCTTCGGGAGTGCGGCTAGGCGCCTTGTGGCGCACGGGATTGTCGGCCAGCCTGATTTCGTCGCCGAATCCGGGAATGCCGCACTTCTGGCAGTCGCCCCACTTGCAGTTGGGCACGGGCTCGCTGTTCGGGTCAAAGGCCTTTTCCCATTCCCGCCTCAGGTACTGCTTGGTGGTGCCTGCGTGGATAAAGTCCCAGGGGAACACTTCGTTCTTGTCCCGTTCACGGTACACCCAGCTGGTGTCGTAGCCTGTCTTCTGCCAGACTTGTTCCCACTTGGAAAAGTCGAACCGGTAAGAATCGCTCTCGAAGATGATTCCCTGCTTGTAGGCCTCGTAGATGACGGGCCCGAGGCTGCGGTCGCCCCGGCTGTAGAGGGCTTCCAAGAAACTGGTTTCCCAGGCGGCCCAGTTGATTTTCACGTTGGGGTGCTTGAAAAACTTTTCCCGCACAAAGCGGATATGCCCAAGGGCTGTTTCCTTGTCCATAAAGGGCGCCCACTGGAGGGCGGTAAAGGACTTGGGAATGAGAATACCGATGCTCACTGCAATCTGGATTCCCCGATTGTACTTGCGCCCGATTTTCACCAGGTTGAAGATGAGGTCGCAGAAGGCCTGCATGTCCTCTTCGTTTTCGGTAGGGAATCCAATCATTGTGTATAACTTAATCTTATTGAACCCGCTGCTGAAGGCGTGTTCGGCGGCGTCGTACATGTCCTGGTCGCTGATGGTCTTGTTGATCATCTTGCGGATGCGTTCGGAGCCGGTTTCCGGGGCGAAGGTGGCGCTACGGCCACCTTTGAGGGCAGCAATCTTGCCAGCAAGCGTCTGACCGAAACTGTTCACCCGGATGCTGGGGAGGCTTACATCCACATGGTCGTAGAAGGGGTCGTCGATAATGGAGTCGGTAAGGGCCTCTACCGGTTTGTAGTCGGCGGTAGAAAGGGAGAGGAGTCCAAGTTCCCGCTCGCCGGTGGCAAGGAGCCCTGCTTTCGCGATGTCCAAAACGTCGTCGGGGTCCAGCTCGCGACACGGGCGGTACCAGATGCCCGCCTGGCAGAAACGGCAGCCCTGGGCGCAACCCCGCATGACCTCTACGCTGAAGCGGTTGTGCACCAGCTGCATATTGGCGATCAGGTTCTTGACGGGGTAGTCCTTCGGGTCCATCTTGGGGATGAACAGGCGGCGAACCCCGTTGGTGGTGGCGTAGGCGCCGGCGGCGGGCTCCGCCGGCACAATCGCGCCGAATTCGTTCTTTACCACGGGCCGTAAACTGGGTACGTAAACGCCGTCAATCTTTGAAAGGTTCTTGAGGATTTCGGCGCGACTGAGGCCCGCTTTGCGGCCCTCGCCTACGCACCGCAAAAAGTCAATCATGACTTTTTCCCCGTCGCCTATCATGAAGGCGTCAAAAAAGTCGGCGACGGGTTCGGGGTTCGCCATGGATGGCCCGCCGGCAACTACGATGGGGTCGCTTTCTTGCCTGTCCTTCTGCCACGCGGGAATGCGGGCCAGTTCCAGCACGTAGGGCACGTTGGTAAAATTCAGCTCCGTCTGGAGCGTCATGCCCACCACCTCGAAATCTCGCACCGGCGTGTAGGTCGCGTAGCTGTACAGAGGAATATCCAGCCTCTTCATTTCGGCGGCCATGTCGTCCCAGGGGGCGAAGGAGACTTCGCACAGCAGGTCGCTCTCCCGGTTGATCACGTGGTACAAGATGCGGATGCCGTTGTTGCTCATGCCGATTTCGTAGGTGTCCGGGAACACGAAGGCCATGCGGCAAAGCATTTGGCTGTGGTCCTTCACCACGCTGTTGGCTTCGCCGCCCATGTAACGAGCGGGGCTTTCTACAGCGGGGAGGGCCAGGGCTATTTTCTCAAGAATTGTCATCACCATCAATTTAGCAAATCCCCCGCCCGTTACGCCGTGAACCACAAAGCTTCAAGCTTCGTCATCCTCACGAAAGTGAGGATCTGTTTGCATTTCTAGCGTACGCCAGTTTATTTCGGGCGCCACACCTCCAGCGGATCCCCGACCTGGTCGGGGATGACGACTTATAACTCAACACTCACAACTCACAACTCATAACTCATACCTCACACCTCACACCTCACACCTCGTGCCTCGCGCCTCCAGCGGATCCCCGACCCGGTCGGGGATGGCAACTCTTGTGTTCCGCATCCCTAAATCCTAGCCCCTAAATCCTAGCCCCTACCCCTCTTCCGCGTTAGGGACAGTGACCCCTTGGGGCCGAGACTACAGGCTCGGCGAGCGGAGCGAGTATGGCCCGACCCCTCCGTAGGTACAGCTAAGAGACCGGGGGAACGCCCAAATATGTTGATTTTGCTTTTTTTTGAAAAAATGTTTGTCCAAGGTCTTAGACTTTTCATAAATTGTGGAATATGAGCGTTTTTTATTATCTGGTGTGGCTTGTCGCTTTTGTGGCAGGCGTAGTTCTTTCGTTTGCGGCTCCCGAGAGCGCGTTGTCGGTGGGGGTCAAGTTTATTTTTGTGGGAGTCTGGGGCGCGGTCCTCGGGTTCATCTTTTTTATCGTGGCCAAAAGGGCCGTCCAGGATAGCGAGGCGGGGGAGGCGGAGGCGCCGGATTCCCGCCCGGTGACAGAGCTTGTGCCGGTGGTGCCGTCGGATGTTGCCGAAGGCGCGGAACAGGGCGATGTTCCTGCCGAAGGGGCTGTTCCAGAGGCGCAATCCGAGGAATCGGCTTTGCCCGAGGCTGCTCCTACGCTGGAATCGGCGCGGGAGATTTTCCCTCTTTCGGACTGGGACGATTTCTGCAAGGAAATCCTCAGGAACAGGCCGTTTTCCGAAGTGGTGGGCGCTCTTGAAAAGGTCTTACCCAAGCTGTTCCCCGGTGCGGCGGGCGTGCTTTACATGTATGGCGATGCCCAGTCCGAAATGCACAAGGTTTTCTCCTTTGGCGATTACGTGATTAGCGGCGACACCATGATGCCTGCGGAATGTGCAAGTTTCAACCTAGGAAGCATCGTGGTCAACGACTACAATGCGGACAAGGTGACGGCAGGCTGCACCCACCTTCATTACCACAGCCAGGGCGTTGCCTTCTGTGCGCCTATCGAGGGGCTGGAGGAACATTTCGGCACGCTGTGTATCCAGGTGGACAAGTTGCCTGACGGCGAAGATATCGATTTCTGGAAGGCGAAGGTGAGCATCGTGTCGGCCACATTCGGCCTGTACGTGGCGAACCAGAACCTGAACATCCGCTTCCAGCAGCACAGCATCCGTGACAACCTGACGGGGCTTTTCAACAAGCGCTACATGGAAGAGTCCCTCCGTCGTGAAATCTTCTCCGCTTCCCGTCACAAGACGCCTATCGGTATTATCATGCTTTACCCCGACGAAATTCCCCAGTTGCAAGAAAAGCGGGGCCGTCATGCGGTGGAGCAGATGCTCTGGGAAGTGGGCCAGCGCCTGCCGGGCTATATCCGGAACGAGGACATTCCCTGCCGCTACAACGGCGATGTTTTCTGCGTGATTCTGCCCGGTGCCGATTACAAGATTACCAAGGACCGTGCCGAAAAAATCCGTCACGAGATTTCGGAGCTCCAGGTGGCTTACGGCGACGGGATTCTCAAGACATCCTTGAGTATCGGCGTTTCGGTGATGCCCATCCATGCCGTAGATGCAAAGACCCTGATTGCCACCGCCGAGGCGTCCATGCAGTTGGCTTCTGCTAACGGGGGAAACCGTGTGGTCATGGCCGAAGCCTTGAACAAGGGTCTTTAAATTTCTTAAATTTGTCACATGAAAAAAATTATCGTCCCCATCGTCCTTCTGTTCCTGTGCGCCGGAGTGCTCCTGTATCTGCTTTCGGACTTTTCCGCCGGACGGTCCTCTTTCGATGCCGACGCCTACCTTCAGGCCCGCGCAAAGATTGACTCCCTGGAAGTGGCCCTGTGGGAAAAGCAGGGCGATGCCGATGCCCAGCTCGCCATCCGGAATGACTTGGATGTCGCCTGGCAGGACTTGAACGCCCTCAGGCAAAAGACTCCGGCCAGCGAGACGGAACAAGATGAAAAGACGGTAGGCGGAATTTCCAAGTCCGCCCTCATGTGGGTGGTCGGCGGTGTTGCCGCTATTCTGGTCTGCATTGTTTTGCTTGCGGCTCTCAGTCACCGCAAGAAGGTCCTGACCCAGAGGATGGAAGCCCTGAAGGCCGAAAACCGATTCCGGGAGCCCAAGAACGGGTTCGAGAACGACCCCACCATCGCGCCGCGTCCCCGTGCACCGAAGCACTCCATCATCGACGAGGCCGACGAGTTTGCGGAGGCCAAGGAGACAAAGGTTTCTTTCGAAGACGAAAACGGCAATCCCGAGAACAAGGTCTTGATTCCGGATTTGGGCAAGCGGCCCCAGCTCAGGCCCACCGCCAAGGAGCGAATTACCTCCGCTATACAATCCCTGTCCGAAGTCCTGCGTGCTCCCCGCGGCCTTTCCCGCGACAGGACCATGAAACTTAGGGCCCAGAGCCACAACGTGACCGGTAACCCGAACCTGCAGGGCAGTAACCCCTTGGAGACCAGCCGTTTCGATAAGGAACTTACCGAAAAGAGCAAGATTCTGCAGATGTCCCGCCGCGGGTTCCCCGCCTCTGCCATCGCGACCCAGCTGAAAATTCCGCAGGAACAGGTGGAAGCCATCATCAAGAGCGCCATGGAATAAGGGGCTTTTGGCCTATGCGTTATCGGTTCCGTTGCGAATACCTGGGCAGTGCCTTTTATGGCTGGCAGGTGCAGAACGAAGCCGGCAAGCAGAAATTCGTAACCGTTCAGTCCGCCCTAGAAGAGGCGCTGACCATAGCGCTCCGCGCGCCCATACATATCGTAGGTTCTGGCCGTACCGATACGGGTGTCCATGCCCGAGGCCAGTGCGTCCATTTTGATTTTGATGGCGAGCTGGACTTGCGCAAGACGGAGCGTTCGGTGAATGGACTCACCAAGAGGCTTATCCGCATTCGCGATTTGCAACCGTGTAGCGATGATTTCAACGCCCGCTACGACGCCCTTTACCGCTATTACCAGTACACCATTTTTACCCGGCCTGTGGCGCTCATGCGGGAATACGGCTGGGAATGCGGGTCCCTGAATCTGGATCTGGACTTGATGGAGCGGGAGGCGGCATCTTTCCTAGGCGAGCACGACTTTATCGACTTTTGCATTCCCCGTAACGACGGAAAATCTACGCTTTGCACGCTGACCGAGTTCCGCCTGGAACGGGTGAACGACTGGACCGTGATTTTCCACATCAAGGGGAACCGGTTCTTGCACCGTCAGGTCCGTGCCATGGTAGGCACGCTGTTCGACATCGGCCGCGGGCGTTACCCGGCGGGCACGGTCAACCAGATTTTTGCAGGGCTGTTCAAGGGCGAACGCACTTGGGCCCCGCCGCAGGGGCTGGTGCTGCACGATGTGAAGTATGAGGATTATTAAATCCTAGATGGCGTCCCCGTTGCCGAGGATCATATCCACTAAGCAGCAAGCTGCAAGTGGATATTGTGATCAGGTCCGCCATGACGTCATTCCCCTAATGGGGCTTGACTCGTTCGCCTCGGATATAGAAATATGCAAGCATATTTCTGCATCACTCAGCTCCTACGTCATTCCGGCCCTGAGCCGGAATCTAGAACTGAACTTCGTCTACTACTTAAGCAGGTCCAGCATTTCCTTGACGGCTTTTTCCATGCCCACGAACACGCTGCGGGCCACGATGCTGTGGCCGATGTTCACCTCTTCGATCCCTTCGATGGCGGCGATGGATGCCACGTTGCGGTAGTTCAGCCCATGGCCAGCCAACACCCGGAGCCCGTACTTGCGGGCCAGCATGGTCATGTCCTCGATGGCCGAAATTTCACGGTCCACTTCTTGGAGGCTGCCCAGTTCGCAGGCGGTGGCGTATTTGCCGGTGTTGAACTCCACGAAGTCGGCGCCGACTTTCTTGGCGGCCTTCACCTGGTCCGTTTCCGGGTCGATGAACAGGCTTACGGCAATGTCGTTGTTTTTCAGGGTCATCACGTATTTTGCAAGTTCATCTACCTTGGCGGCCACGTTGAGTCCACCTTCGATGGTGATTTCTTGGTGGTTCTCTTGGACCAGGGTCACCATGTCGGGCTGCACGTTGGTGGCAAACTGCAACATTTCGACCGTGGGGGAGATTTTCAGGTTCAGCTTGGTGGTGACCATGCCGCGCAACAGGCGAACGTCGCGGTCCTGGATGTGGCGCTTGTCTTCGCGCAGGTGGGCGGTAATGCCCATGCAGCCGGCGAGTTCTGCGACCAGTGCCGCCGTGACGGGGTCCGGTTCCCTGATCTTGCGGGCTTCGCGGATGGTGGCGATATGGTCGATGTTCACACCCAGTTTTACGGTCATGGCGTTCTCCTTGTCAATACTTCATAAAGGTAGATAAATTTACGATGGTGGTGCCCTGGGCCGCCGCTTTTGCGTCGATGGACTTCACCTTGGCGATATTGGCTTCGCTCAGCGGGATGATGATGGTGGACATGCCGCTCTTGGCGGCCGCCTTCAGTTTACGCTTGATGTAGTCGTCCAGGGCGCTGTTGGAGGGGTTGTAGGGGGTTGCCGTCTTGCAGGCCATGGACAAATCCTTGCAGGTCTCCCGCACCTTGGATTTTGCGTTCATGGACAGGTCCAGGAACCAGAGCCCGTTTTCTTTGGCGGGTTCCAGGGTGGCCTGCAAAAGCTGCCGGTGTTCTACTGCCTGTTCTGCAAAGCGGGTGGCGATTCCCTTGGCGTTAGGCACCAAGGTCTTTGCCTCCTGGATAACGGACTCAATCTGCTGTTCCGTGTGGTGGATGCGCACCGGACGGTAGCGGTTGTGTCTGGAATCCAGGCTGGTAGATTCCATTAAAAGCCAGATGACCAGTTCCTTGTTCTTTACGCGGTCCAGGTCAGGGAAGAACGTTTGCGCCATGCCGAAGGGCGTGACCATCAGGTCGTAGGGGAAGGTAAGTTCGTTCAGGGCCACGATCAGCTCGGGCGTAAGCCCTGTCACCTGGAACGCGATGGACAGGTAAGAGGCGTTGTTCTTGAAAATGTTGTCCGAAACGTTCAGGGTGAGCTTCAGCGTGTCGCCTTCTGGAGTCAGGGCATCTAGACTGGCCGACTGGAAAACCGTGGGGTCTCCGTGGAGCTCTTCCATGTACAACACTTCGCCGCCGTTTTTCCGCAAGAACCTTTGGGCCTGCAGCAGGTAGTGGGTGATGGTCCGTCCGTTCCCAAGCACCCAGATTTCCCGTTTCTTTCTGGACTTTTGCGTCTGCACCACTTCCAGGTGGTTCTTCAGTTTTTCTACGAAGGGGGTGGTGTCCTGCACGGCGGCGGTGGTGTCCGGAGTGGCGACAGTGGCGGAATCCCGGTTGAAAAGTTTTTCGCCAATGCTGGTTTCTTGCAGCACGAATGCCGCCCCAGAGATAATCCCAAGGACAATAAAGATGGCAAGAACGTGCTTCAGCTTTTTCATCGCTTGGGAAAGATAGCTAAATTAAAACCGTATGCCTGTTCTCTTTGCCCTCTGTGGCCCCACTGGAGTCGGAAAGTCGAGCCTTTCCCTTGAACTTGCGGAGCGTTACCGAGCCGAAATCATCGGTGTGGATTCCCGCCAGATATACAGGGGCTTCGCTATCGGCACGGCACAGCCCCCGGCGTCCGAGATGCAGAGAGTGACACACCACCTGATAAACTTCTGCGAACCTACCAGGGTCTATTCCGCCGGGGATTTCTGTAATGATGTCCGGGCACTTCTTGAGGCGAACCCGCAGAAGAATTACATCTTGGTGGGTGGCACAGGGCTTTACCTGCAGGCGTTGATGCTTGGGCTCCCGAAAATTCCCGCCATTGACGGTAGCGTGCGGGAGTCCCTGGAGGCGGACTGTGAAAAATTCGGACTCCCTTGGCTCTGCGACGAGGCCCGGAAGGTGGATCCCGAATCTATGGTAGGTGCCGACGAGAACAACAGGCACCGCATTGTCCGGATTCTGGAAGTTTACCGTGGCACGGGCCGCAAGCTTTCGGAATGGAAACTGGAACGCTCCGGCGGCATCGGGAATATTCCCGTCTATTTTCTCAACCGCAGCCGCGAGAATCTCTACTTACGGATAAATGAACGCGTGGACCAAATGATTCGCGACGGTTGGCTGCAAGAAATCCATTCGTTGGCGCAAAGGGTTCCGCTTGCGGCTCCGGCGTGGCAAAGCCTGGGCTACCGCGAACTCCTTGCCGCAAAGGATGACTCCGAGATTCAGATTGTTTTGGATAAAGTAAAACAGCAGACCCGAAACTACGCCAAGCGTCAAATCACCTGGTTCTCCAGACAAGTTAATTCAGTACAAATTAACCTTGACTCCGAAGACGCGTTGAGTGTCATCACTACACCTTAGCTTGTTCTCCCCGCATCCTTCCTTGTCATCCCCGACTTGGTCGGGGATCTCCTTGCCCTTCCCCCTGTCACCCCGCTCCCCCTGTCACCCCGCATCCTTCCTCGTCATCCCCGCGCAGGCGGGGATCTCCTTGCTTTTCCCCTTGTCACCCCGGTCTAGGCCTGCCCTGAGCATAGTCGAAGGGTGCCGGGGCCGCACGCCCCCGTCTTTTTGTTGACAACCTGTTGACAGTCTTGGGTCTACGTGGTTCACGACCCGTTTCCAGGGGTGCGAGGCGAAAAAAAGCTAAAAAACAGAAAAAATTTTCGCAAAACCCCTTGCCGGGGGCGAAAAATTGTTCTATAATTGGCCTCACCCTCGGAAAGGGGGTTGCGGAGGCCCGCGAGGCCGCCGGGAAGATTGAAGGAATCGGAGATGTGCTTAGTGACGGGTCCAAGAAAATTCTTGGAAAGTCAATACGAACGTGATTAAAGTAACGGGACCAAGACTTTTAGAATTAATGAAGAGTTTGATCCTGGCTCAG
>DGRZ01000032.1 GCA_002391195.1 Fibrobacter sp. UBA4375
AACACAATATAAGGAAAGGCGGCCCGTATAGGACCGCCTATTAAAGAATTATAAACCAAACTGTATCAAGTGTTTTACTTTTTCACAAACCGGGACACATCCCGCCTGCCCGCGGCAGTCCTTGTGACCACGTAATAGACACCCGGCCTAAACGCACTCTTGTCGAGCACGGAGGAACGCGAGACCAGGGCGCCATCCAAAGAGAAAACATCGTAAGTCACCGGAACCGCGCCAAGCGAACGCAGGAGTGGCAACGCATCCGGAAGAGTATCGTACACGATTCCCGGCGGGACCGTATCCTGGGCCGAGGTGTCCGGCGGTGTAACGACAGCGGCAGCGGCCTTGGCCTCGCGGGCCTTGTCAAAGAACGCCACCATCTTGCCGAGAGTCTCATCCGTGTACATATTGGCAGAACCGTGGTCACCGCCCGAAACGCGCACGAACTCGCTTTCTACGCCGTGCCTTTGCAGGGAATCGTACATCTCCTCGCTCTGCTCGATATTCACCGTCTTGTCCGACGTGCCGTGGAAAAGAATTACCGGCGGGTCGTCCTCGCTCACGTAGTACGGAGAGCTTGCCACGTTCCACTTGTCCTTATTGCCTTCGCGCTCGGCCCCGATAAAGGCACCCTCGTAAGTGCCCGACCCCATGAAGTTCTTGATGGGATTCATCAGGTAGATATCCGTCGGCGCAGACCACATGGAAAGCGCATCGATACACGTGCCGAACGACGTGAACTCGCCCACCGTGCCGACCAGGTCGACCGTCACGGAACCGGACTTGCCCTCCGTCATGCCGCAGGTCGTTGCCACGAGGCTAGAAAGGTGGCCACCCGAAGAGAACCCGGACATGGCGACAAAGGAAGTATCGAACTTGTATTTTTCGGCATTGCCGCGCACAAACCGCAAAACCGCCTTCAGGTCGTGCAACTGCGCCGGATAGATGGCATCGCTAGCCGAGCGATGGTTCGGAGTCACCACCGCGTAACCCGCCTTGAGGAGCGCCGCGCAAATCGTATTCAAATCGGCAGAGCCCTTGTAGTTGTTCATGCTCCAGGCACTCCCGTAGGTGTGGATTACCACCGGGTAACTATCCTTCTTCTCTTTCGGGAGGTAGATATCCATGTTGTGGTATCCCTTGCCGTCACCCGCGTAGTTCACGTCGGCGAACTTCTCGGAATACTCCATCTTGTCGTTACCCGACTGCTGGCCGCCAAAGCCGCCAGGATTG
Organism: Fibrobacter sp. UBA4375; assembly: GCA_002391195.1. Classification (GTDB taxonomy): domain Bacteria; phylum Fibrobacterota; class Fibrobacteria; order Fibrobacterales; family Fibrobacteraceae; genus Fibrobacter. The sequence continues at coordinate 1,231 of DGRZ01000032.1, forward strand.
CCACCCCATTGGGCAAACGCAGACACGGCCATAAACAGGCCTGCCACCATAACCATTCTTCTCATTTTATGACTCCTATCCACTCCTTTCCTGGAGCTGTGAATAAATTTACCCCCAAAACGCGAGACATTCACAAAAAGGAACAATCTTTTGTTGTATAAAAAAACAACCCTTTTGCCGTTTTCAGGGCAAAAGGGCCATCCAGGATAACACGCTTTTGTAAAATTACTTTATCAGCGAAGCGGTGAGCCCCTACTTAATCAACCGTCTATCGCCATCGCATAGCCCAACGAGTATACTGTTGCCCTCGGAATCTACTTTTAGCAAGCCGTATTTGGCGTTTTCGAATTTTTTTGCAGAACCTTCCTGAAAAAAGTAGTTGTCCGCCCCGATAGTCAACCTTCCTAAATCAGTTTTGTAACGGATTACAATTTCTCCTTCGCGGACATCCTTGCCACTCTGCACACGTACACGCTCCGCAACCTTATCGCTACCGACCTTTACCACGATATAGCCAGACTCCGACGGAGATTCTATCTCGCTCAAAATCTGAAAATGCAGCGCCATATAGTCGCCCTGCATAAGCGAGCGCGGGTCAACCGGCGCGAGCTGCAACAAGACTTCAGATCCATTGCCGATCAGCGTTTCTTTTTGCACCACCGAAAAGGCGAAGAACGCTAGGACCAATACCAAGTTGGCCGCAAACACCATTTTATATTTACCGTTCATCTGGTTACCCGTTTGATGAAGAAAAACATCAGCAGGAACAACGCTCCCGAAGCCATCAGCAGATACGACTTGTTTATCAGCAACATATCCAGGTCGTAGTAGAAATACGAGATTCCGCCAATAAATGCTGCAGAAAAAATTGTCAGGCCCACAAAGTCAAGAATCAAGAACGAAAGAAGCATTCCCGCAACCGGCATTGCCATAGCGGGGAACACAGCCGTAGACGCGCAGCACAGCAGAGCAAGCGCACCCCCCGCAATCAGCCTACTCCCCGAAACATGTTTGCGTAACAGGGCACAGGCTATAGCAAAACTGATTACAGCAAAGACAGCCGCATAAACGACATTGTCTTTGGGAATAAACCATACAAGTGCCACCGATATCGCGGTGGAGGCGAACCTGATAGTTTTGGCACAGTCCTTAATTCCAGAAGAACCAATCCATTCATCGGCGATGGAGGCGGCATATATGCCCAGGCAAGCCACGACAATCGCAAAACAGGCTATTCCGAGTTCATGATCTTTCGCTGGATGATGGAACGAAGCGTCAATAAAAGAGAAACAGGCAAAAGGAACCAACACAAAGGCATAGCACAGCAACATCTGCCGACACAAATGGCTCCTGCATAGAGCAAAAGATACAACGGCCGCGACAAACTGCAATACAAGAGTCAGCGTATGGTTATTGGGACCTGCAAGATACCCAAACATAAATCCCGCTATAAACAAGGGAAACGCCACCAACATCGACCATACACCATTACTGTCCGCATCACCTTTTTGCGAAACCGCTATCGCGCCGACAACCGCACCAACCGCCAAAACACCATATGCAATCGAGTGCTCCTGCACAATCAACATAACTATGCCAACCAGCAGCCCAGCAACGGTTGTTCCACCCAGGCCCATTACAAGCAACAAGGCCAAAGGCAATCGGTCAGGTTTACGGCCATTATTTTCCATTTTCACTTTTTCCATTTTCTGTTCTGTGTCATAATTGCGAATATTGACCCAACCAAAGCGCCAGTCATCAGCACCAGGTTGAAAAACAGGAATCCGATGTCAAAAACAAAATCCTTAATGAAATAAAGCTTAGTTAACAAGCATTGCAACACGCTCAATGCACCCACGAACAGCAAGGAATACAGCAATATATTCCTTTCCCCTAGCGCATACCATATTGTTGCAGCAACCACAACAAAAGCCATCAACAAATTTCGGGCCTGATCCATCCCTACAATCACAAGGCACACCACGGACGCCGCAATACAGAATTCCACTGCAACCAAAAGGGTTATAAACCTGGACGGCGGTGCAGAAAAATTCGGCAGAAACCTTGGAGCGAAAATAAAGAACACAATCCAAGCCACAGCATAGAGCATGAGCAGCGTCGTAAACCACCCACCGACATCCAGGAAAGGTACCACGCCCGCCGAAACAAGCGCGACAAAGAAAGCCCAAAGCGGATAGAAATCCGCGACAAAAACCCATACCAAGATACAGGCAGCCCATGTGAGGAAAAACACGAGGAGTCAGCCTTAGTTTGATACGCCTGCCCAAATATGGCCCAGAACACGCCCACAAGCCCACATAGGGCCGACACCGTTATCTTGCGGGTGATGCCCTTCATTTTCACCGTCATTACTGCAGAAAAAACTGCAAGAATTAGGGCAACCGCCATGCCCAGCTTTACCAATCGGTGCAAAGATTCCCAGTTGTAGGCGAAGAAAAATATGACGCCAGCCAACATCAATCCGGAACCTAGCGCCAATGTAAAGACTTGCAAAAAGCGCGCCCAAGCCTTGGTATCGGCGAATTTAGGTTTCTCGACTTGTGATACTGTAATTGAATCGTCCATATCAGTTTGCCGTTGAGTTTTTATAAAGATATTCCTAATATATATCTTTTTTTTCAGAAAACAAATATTCTCGTAAAATAAGGATTTCACCATAAAAGAGCCCCGTTCGCGAAACGGGGCTAGCAAGTTTTCTCAAATAATCGAATAATCTACTTCAAGAAGCTTTCCGTCATGCGGCGCGCTTCGGCGTCGGCTTCGAGAACCTGGTCGAGCGCCAGGTGGCCAGTCACGTTCGGGGCGCCGGCCATAATCGTTTCCACATGGCGCGGGATGTCGGTGAACTTGAGGTTCCCCTTGAGGAACGCGTCTACAAGGACTTCGTTCGCAGCATTCATCATCGAGGGAACGATACCGCCACGGCGGCCCGCCTCGAACGCGAGGGCAAGGCAACGGAACTTATTGAAGTCCGGCTCGAAGAAGGTCAGTTTCGCGAGCGTCGGCAGGTCGATACGCTTGGTATCGAGCGGAAGGCGGTCGGGCCAAGTGAGCGCCACCTGGATAGGAATGCGCATGTCGGGCGCGCCGAGCTGTGCCATCAGGGAACCGTCGCAGCCGACGCAGCAGTTGCAAGGGAAAGCGTTACGGCGGCATACTGTTTTAAGCCTAGCTTGAGCATCTGGGGTACTCCTGTTGAAATTTACCGTTGCGGAGCCTCACGGCCAACGTAAATAAAGTGAAATGTTTGTTCCTTACTCTTCGGAAGACGAACTTGACTTCACGGAACTACTCGACCTAGGTTTTAGGCCCACGCTCGAAGAAGATTCGTCGATAGAAGATTCTTCCGGTTTTGTAACGGGTTCATTCTTGACACAGCGAACGCTAAGTGCATAATTTTTCTGTTCAACTGCACCAACGTATCCCCCGCGATCAGACATAATGCCATACATAATAGCGCGGTCGTTGCTATTTTCAGTAGCATGCCAGAAGAAGGCAATCGAACCCTCGCTATAGTATTCTCCGACATCTGAGCGGGCCCCCGCAAAAAGCACGGTAAAGCCGTAACTATCTTCCGTGTTAAAAGTGCAGTCACCGCTCTTTTCCGTGCCACAACTTCCGTAGTACCCGTTAAAAGCAGCAAGCAACGCACCCCAATCCCCTGAACTCGGAAGATGCCACCCCTTCGGGCACACACCCCTTACCGGATATGACGGGGCACAAACCTTGCCCATCCCACAACCCAATGCATTTTGGTCTACTCTGCCAGCACTGTCCATCGCGAGGGACCACGTGTACAGCCGTCCATATTTAGCGCAATTCGAGTCGGCATCATTGTAGCAGTAACTGCCTTCCACCTCGTAATTCAGGTTCTCCGCCATCCAGGTCTGCGAACCGATAGTGACCATCCTGTAAACTTTATCATCCCGAGGATCGGTAAAACTCCCTTCAATTACGGTAGACGGATCCACCGGATAATCTGCCGGAGGAATACTGCTTTCTTCACGGGCGCGTGCACATACATTGAATGCATCTATCTGCTCGTCAATTTGCCCGACATAGTCGGTGCAAGCGGTATAGATGAGCAACGCCCCCATTACGACGATACAGGACCGGATCATTTTCATCACCGCACGCCTTTAGAAGAAGAAACTAACTCCAATGCCGACAACACCGACAGCCATAACGGCAATGCCTATTCCACGCATGGTCTGGCCGGATTCAGCCTCATCACGATTTTTCTCCAGGTCGTACACAGAATACCCATCACTACCCTTCTCGGCCGCATCCTTCGCCTTCTTGTTCCCAAAATAAGCCAGTATTCCACCGGTCACAGCCGCAGCGGTACCAAGCCCCAGAAAAATCCAGCGTGCGGCACCACCACTTTTCGCCTCGATATTTGTCGGGATACTCTCGCCAGCCTGTGCAACTGAACTATCCTTAGGAATCTCCATTGTTGCCACAGGCTCCGCTTCCGCGGGCTTAGGTTCTTCAACAGGCACCGTCTGGACAACAGGCTTTGCGGTATCGGCAGCAGGTTCCGCGGCTGACGTCGCATTGACAGTTTCGGCGATTTCCTTTACACTACGGAAAAATTCCGGAGACTTCTGCTCGATAATCTCCAGGAGTTCGTTCACGTTTGCACCACGCCCGTTAAAACTTGCGACAAGTTTGTTGCCAGCAGTTTCATAGAGTTCCGCCGTCATTGTAAGCATTCCGCCAAAGCGGCCAACACGAGCCTGGCATATATAGTCGGCCGAAATGTTCCTGCCCGTTTCAGCAAGGCAACTACCCTCACATTCCTCCAGAACCATGCCCGGGGGCAACATCGCATTGATATTGTCGCGGGTCATAATGGTATAGTTCTGTGCGGCAGGGAGTTCCTTGACAGCCTGCTCACGCAGCACATTCGTCAAGTACTGCCTATCGGGAAGCGACACGCTATCCTTGGCCCGTTCATCCGCAACCGTTTCGAGTACGGCAACATACGCTGCATGCGAGCCAGAAAAAGCAAGCAGCAACAGGAAAACTATAAGAGTAAAGGATTTCATATTATTAAACTATATTATTCCTGGTTAAAGGGGAAAATAAAACAACAAGAAAAACTCCAAATGCAACAGTTCCTCACAGAGAATCCTTCACGCAGCGAACGCTAGAGGCACTCAGTTTATGGTTACTCCCTAAATTCACACCAACACCGATATTAGACAAACTCATGTAATACGCGTCGCTGCCGCCATCCTCCGTAGAACTCCAGAAAGTCGCCGTTCTACCCATACTTTCTCTAAAGTCCCCACTATACTCCATGTCTCCAGACGAAATTGCCGCGAAGCCGTAGGCATCTATGCCGTTTAGATTCATCATTCCGTCTTCATACTCCTTTTCACCTCGCCAGCCACTAGTGGACTTGAGCATTTTCCCCGCAACCTCCTCTCCACCAACCGCAGTAACCAGCGCACGCAATTCCTTTTGCGTTGGCAAGTGCCAATTTTCCGGACAAATTCCACGCACCGGATATTCCGGACGACAAGTCCAGTCATAACCACAATCCAGGGCGTTCTGGGAGAAAACACCGGCGCTGTCCATAGCCGTTGCCCAAGTATACAGTCTACCATAGGCTATGCAATTGGAATCAACTCCGTCATAGCAATAACTACCATCTGTTTCGAAGTTGAGGTTTTCGGCCATCCAGGTCTGCGAGCCGACCATCACCGTCCTGTAGATATGTCCGTCGCGAGAATCCTCCAGTGAGCCATACCGGCAATCATCCGTAGTGTCCGTTTTACAGGGCTCCTCGTAGGAATCAGAGCTTTCGGGTTCCGGTGCAGGTTTTTCATCCGTAACATCCTTTACGCAACGAACGCTGTACGCATACATTTTACGCATATCAGCCCTATAACTGCTCATCGAAATTCCATAATCAAAACTATAGCCACCGGCTATTTCAAGCCCATCATCCGTAGATGACCAGAAAAATGCCTGGCTTCCTTCATAAAAATATTTGCCATTAGTGGTTTTTGCACCAGCAGGAACAACAGAAAACGCAAATTGATCACTTCCCTTCCCTTCAGAATTCCAGCCTCTCTTCGATTTCAGGCTTTGACCTGCATCTTCACACCCGCAAGCGGCAAAACGCAATGTTGACCACTCGCCATAACTCGGAAGGTGCCAACCATCGGGACACACACCCTTTACCGGATACGTCGGAGCACACAACTTGCCATTGCCACATCCTACACCATTTGTACTGAACTCGCCCGCGCTGTCCATCGCCGTCGCCCAGGTATAAAGGCGCCCATACTTGTCACAATACTCGGGATCGTCGTTATAGCAATAACTACCACCTATTTCGTAATTCAGATTTTCAGCCATCCATGTCAACGCACCTATAGTAACAGTTCTATAGGATTTACCGTCTCGCGAGTCTTCGAGCACACCCTCAAAAATACTTGAAGGATCCACAATCTTTTCAGAAACAGGGAGCGAACTTTCTTCCCGAGCCTTATTGAACGCCTTGAGTACATCAATATCGTCGTCAATTTGCCCGACATAGTCCGTGCAAGCGCAGAAAATCAAAACAATGCCAAGCCAGTACTTCATATTCCAAACTTATATTCTTGCAAGTAAAACTATTCAATAATCCGAGAACATTTCCCCAAGCTGCCAATAGCCCGTATCATGAAATCTACCGTATCTCCAGCAGCCCCTTCAAAATTCAACCTTATAACGGCCACCCTGGAAAGGACACCTTCAATATCCTTGGTTTCTTTACAGTACGCCGGTTGACGGAATCTTTCCCAAGGAATGTCAACCAAACCGATAGAAGGCGTCTTTCCAACGCTGGATCTGAAACTAACCGTGTCATCAGTAACAAAAGCGTCTTCTTCGGCAACAATTTCAATCGAGAGCGAAGCCGTAGACGTATAAGAAAGGCAAAGCCCACCCCATTCATGAACGTCCGCCCCTTGCCGCGTTTCACCCACTACGTTAAAAGCCAAACGCGCATACGGGAACTCAACCCCTTCGCCAAAGGTGGCCACACCTTTAATCCCGCCATACTTCTCTACAAGCGGTCCAAAAAAACTGTTCCATTCATTCGTTTCAACATCGGCCGGATATAAGACAGCGGAGGTTCCGCCATCTTCAATGTCACTATAATCGTACCAGAAACCAGAAGTTCCTGTTTCGTCCGAGAAACCTGTCTCGACCATGCCGTTATTATCTTCAGAACTATCCCACAGGAACCACAGTCCGTCATAACTTGCGGACGAACTTGATTCAGGAGTTTCACTAGATGTTATCCCGCTATATTCATTCAAGACATCGTTTACGCAACGAATGCTGAGCGACTCGTCTTTATTATTAGACTCTAGCGCCGATCCGCTGCTATTGCCTAGTTTAAAAGCATAAGCATCTTTTTTCGCATCTTCCGTAGACGTCCAAAAAGCAGAACGGCTGCCCTCATAATAATACTTGCCGTTATTCATCCGGACTCCCGCAGGGACCGCGGCAAAACGATATTCATCATTGCCCGAGACGTTGGTACCCCAGTTTTCTTTTGAAAAAAGTTCACGCACAGAAGGCGTGTACTCCAGCACGTCTATAGTTGCTGCTAGCAAAGTCTGCCAATCACCATAACTCGGGATATGCCACCCATTGGGGCATACGCCCTTTACAGGGTATGCCGGAGCGCATAATTTGTCATAACCACACCCCACACCATTTGCACTATACCTTCCGGCACTATCCATAGCGACAGCCCAGGTATAGAGCCGACCGTACATGGTACAGTTGGTATCCATATCATTATAGCAGTAACTATCCGGGACCTTGAAGTCGAGATTCTCCGCCATCCAGGTTTGCGAACCAATGGTAACCGTTCTATAGTTTTTGCCATCGCGTTCATCAACCAAGGTTCCCTCAACAACATCCGCAGGATTTACCTGATAGTCGGCAGACTGCCTCATACTCACTGTTCGAGCATTATCGTGCTCATTGAATTCGGCAATCTGCCCGTCAATCTGATCTACATAGTCGGTACAGGCCACAAGGAATGCGCCGGCAAGTGCGAACAACGTGAATGACAAAAACCAGAATCTCATATTTCTGAATATATATTAAAAAGCACCCAAAAGATTACTCTGGGTGCAAGATAAGCCTTTTACCTAGTAAAAACGGCTATTTAATCAGCGCCGCCGTCAACTTGCGGGCTTCGGCGTCGGCTTCGAGAACCTGGTCAAGCGTGAGGTGGCCGGTCACATTGGGGGCCTTTTCCATCACCATTTCCACGTATTTCGGGATGTCGGTGAACTTGAGGTTCCCCTTGAGGAAGCGGTCAACGAGCACCTCGTTTGCGGCGTTCATCATGGAGGGCACGATACCGCCACGGCGGCCTGCCTCGAACGCGAGGGCAAGGCAACGGAACTTCTTGAAATCCGGTTCAAAGAACGTGAGTTTTGCAAGCGTCGGCAGGTCGAGGCGCTTGGTTTCGAGACGCAGGCGGTCGGGCCACGTGAGCGCCACCTGGATGGGAATGCGCATGTCGGGAGCGCCGAGTTGCGCCATCAGGGAGCCGTCGCGGAACTGCACGAGCGAATGCACCATGGACTGCGGGTGAACGACGACCTTAATTTGTTCGTAGGGAATATGGAACAGGAAGTGCGCTTCGAGCACTTCGAGGCCCTTGTTCATCATGGAGGCGGAATCGATGGTAATCTTCTTGCCCATGCTCCACACGGGGTGATTGAGCGCGTCGGCAACCGTGATGGTTTCGAACTTCTCAATAGGCCATTCGCGGAAAGGCCCGCCGGAAGCGGTAATCTCGAGGAATTCCACTTCGCTTTCGCGCTTGCCGCCCTCGAGGCACTGGAAGATGGCGCTGTGTTCGGAATCGATGGGAGTGATAAACGACTTCGGGTTTTCTGCAAGCTTGTCCCAGATGACGGGGCCAGCCATGACCATCGTCTCCTTGTTCGCGAGGGCCACGTGCTTGCCGTGCTCGATGGCGGTAATGGTCGGAAGGCAGCCCACCGCACCCATGAGCGCGTTGATGATGATATCGGCCTTCGGGTCGGCGGCAAGTTCGCACAGGCCTTCCATGCCGGCGAGCACCTTCATGCCGAGAATCCCTTCAAGTTCCTTCGCGGCGTTCGGGTCGAACATGCACACGCGTTCCACTTTGTACTTGCGCACGATTTCGGCAACCTTCTGCACACTACTGTTCGCAGCAACCGCATACAGGTTAAAAATGTCGGAATGTTGCAGGATGACATCGACGCTGGACGTACCGATGGAGCCTGTGGCACCGAGAAGGACGACGTTTTTCATAAAATGCCTCTTTTGTTTTTCAAAAAAAATAGAAATTAATATTCGGG
>DGRZ01000027.1 GCA_002391195.1 Fibrobacter sp. UBA4375
TGGAGGAATCTGGTCTGTACACGACCAGGGATTCTGTTGCGGCATACCTGTGCAAGTTTGACAAGTTACCCGCGAACTATGTCGGCAAGAGTGAAGGCAAAAAGCTTTACGAATCCAAGACGGGCAACACCTTTGAAAAGTGGAATTTCAACCCGTGGACCACAATCGGCGTGATGATTGGCGGCGACAACTTTGACAATTTAGCCTCGAATCCGGAGAACTTTCACGAAACGTTGCCCGAAGGTTCCTATCGCGAAGCCGATGTGGATTATTCCGGTGCAAATCGCGGAACCAAGCGGCTCGTGTACCAGCCGGACTGCGTAATCTACTACACGTCAGACCACTACGATACTTTCTATAAATTGGAAATTAAGTAGGGGACGACGCGAGGGAAGTTAAAAAATCCGACAATTCGCGGTTTATGCGGTCGTTCAGGGCGTCCGCTTCTTGCACGGTGTGGTACTCGTCGCCTGTAAAGTCACGGGCGCGTTCCCCGCAGATGTCAACACCGATGATTTTGTGGCTTGTGGCGAGGCTGGCGATGATTTCTTTGAGTGCTGCTACGTCCAGCGAACCCTGGTCCCAGTTCGTGGCCGCGTATGTGGGGGAGAGGGCGTCCTTGTCGATGGAGATGTAGATTCGGCCTTCTGTCATCCCCGACTCGGTCGGGGATCTTAAAGATTCTCGCATTCGCGAGAATGACGTGGATGTTCGCGAGAATGACGAGGGTGTGCCGGTTTCACGTACTTCGCTTTCTTTGATGAAAGTTACTTTGTCTAAAATATCGGCATCACCTGCCTGCGAAAGTTCTGCGCGGATTTCGTCTACGAGGTGGTCGGCAACCCCGATAATGACAACGTTGTTTATAAACTGGTTTTCGTCTAGAACCTTCTTGACCCAGCCACCGCAACTGAGGATATTCCCGAATCTCGGGGCCTGCATGTCGGGATGGTGGTCAAAAACGACAAGCGAAAACGGTTCTTGGACCATGTCGGTCCAGATTTTACTCATGTAGTGGTAATTCCCGTTGTCGAAGAAGTGAATGCCGCCCGCATCCGTGATGCCAGCAGAGGCGATTTGCTTGCGGATGGCGGTCACGGCCTCGTCGTCGCAGTAGCAGTCGGTGCCCGGAATGTTGGAACAGTCTATCCAGCGGATTTTTGCGTCCGGCCCTGCGGAACCTTGAACCGCGTCTTTTCGCAGCCCCTGCATAAAGGGCTGCTCGGCGTAGACTCCGGTGAAGTCCTGGATGATGCGATAAGTTTGCGGCATGTCCCTAATATACAAAACAAGGGAAAATTTTTGGTGGCATGTTTCTTACTTGAAGCGCTTGCAGAACGTGCATTTTTGGCAGAATGGGTGGCGCAGTTCGTGCTTTTCGAAACCTTCGCGTAAATTGCGGGCGGTAGGCGAATCTAGAATTTCGGCGAGGTTCTGGTCGGCGATGTTCCCGAGGGTGATTTGCCCGCTGTAATCAAGACAGCAGGCGACGACGCGCCCGTCGTGGAGTATGGCTACGTGCGTGCCGAGGGCATGGCATGTGCCTGCGACCGGTTTGTTCGTAGATCCTTCGACGTCGCACCTGTCGGTGCTCTGCTCAGGATGACACTCGCTTCTTTCGCTTTTGATATGACGTGCGGGCCACTCGAATCGTGAATCTTCGTGCAGGTAGAGCCTGCCCGCGATAGGGAAACTCTTGTGCCTGCTGCAGAAATTCCCCGGAGCGACCTGCGTGTTGAACGTCTCGTTTATGCGAGAAATCGCAAACTCGTTCCAGTCTCCGGCGGTTGCGGCACCGATGTTCCAGAGCCGCAGATTGATGTACATGTCGGGCCTTGCGATGAGCGCGATTCTGCAAAAGTCGAGAACGTCCCCGAGATGCTCGCAGGCGTTATCTGGCGGGAGTTCCGCATACGCGTGCGTCGAGAAGTTTACCTGGCGAACGGCGGGGCAGTTCAATATGTGGTGGGCGACTCGCCTGATGGTCGTGCCGTTCGTGGTGAGCGTCGCGGTGAGGCCCGCGGCTTTTATATCCTTGAGGAAGAGAGCAAAACCGGGATGTAGCGTGGGTTCGCCCAGAACGTGCAAATAAACGTTCTCGATTCCCGCTTCTACCGCTCCCGCGATACACTTCTTGAAGAGTGCACTCGGCATGAACGTATGCGATACGCCCGAACCGGCCTCGTGCCTGCAATCACTGCTGGGGCAAAAGCTGCAACGCAAGTTGCAGGCGTCCGTTATCTCGATATAAACGCTTTTCACGAGAGGGCCCCCATCTCAATAATTGCTTCTTGGTATTCGCTCAGTTTTCCGGCCTTCTGAATTTTCTTGAAGACTTTTTTGGGGAGGCTGGGCTCCAGATAATCCCAAAAACTCTTGATGTGCGAAAGAATTTGGCTGTCGCCTTGGTATGTTTTGCAAGCGTACTCGAAAATGATTTCGTGCATTTGGAGAAGCTTGTCTGTAAATTCTTTTCCTGTTATGTTCGCTTTCCCTGCTTTGTATTCCGCTGCGAGGCTTGGCAGCGCAAGTAATCCGCGACCGATCATTATGCCTGCGAGCTTAGGATAGCGGCGTTCCATTTCGCAGATTTGCGAAACGCTCGTTATGTCTCCGTTGTAGACGAGTGGATGGCGGCATTCGCTGTAAAATTTCTCAAATGACTTGATATCAATTGCGCCCTTGTATTGCTGTTTGCCGAGCCGCGGGTGGAGTGTGATTTGCGTGAGCGGAGTATCGTTTAAAATCGGGAGGAGCGCGAATGCCTCGTCTGGGGAACTTTGCCCGAGTCGCATCTTGACGGAAAATCTAGCGGTTTCTGTTGCAGACTGCCGCGCGATTTCGCCCATAATTGCTTGGACGGCTTGCGTGTCGCCTAGCAAACCAGAACCGCGATGGCGGTTGACCTGCATGGGGAAAGGGCAACCCATGTTGAAGTCGATTTGCGTGAATCCTTTTTGCAAAAGGACTTCGGTGAGAACCTTGAATTCATCTACGCTGTTCGCAATAATTTGCGGCACGGTAATTGCGCATGCCGGCTTTTCTGGGTTAGAATGCTGCGGGTTGGAAACTTCCAAATCCCGCAAGTCCTTTTCGCGCGGTTTCCCGTTTTCTATGCGCAGGAAGGGCGCGTAATAAGCATCGACTCCGCCAAAGATTTCAGCATAGGCTTTACGGTAGATGCCCGTTGTGTAACCTTGTAACGGTGCGAATGAGACTCTCATTATGGCACAATTCTTGCGAACGTTTTGAAAAAATGGCGAGGCCTTTATTTCCCGAGCGCCTTTTTCAGGGCGCGGATGGCGTTTCCGCGGTGGCTGATGGCCTTCTTCTCTTCGAGTTCCATCTGCGCGAAGGTGCGTGTCTCGCCGTCGGGAACGAATAGCGGGTCGTAACCGAAGCCCATGTCGCCTACGGGCGCGTAGTTGATTTGTCCGCGGCATTCGCCCTCGAAAATTTGCGGTTCGCTCACGACGAAGTCGCCGACCCGAGTCCCGGCGCCGTTTAATGTTGCGCCGTTTAAAACCGGAGCGTCAACCCGCGTCACAGTCTGGTAAGAGAGTGCGCAAAAGTAGCGCGCCTTGCGGTCTTCGATGCCGGCGAGGTTCTTCAGGAGCAGGGTGTTGTTGTCTTCGTCTGCACCGTGAACGCCGCTGTAGCGGGCGCTGTAGATTCCGGGGGCTCCGCCGAGTGCGAAAACTTCCAGGCCGGAGTCATCGGCAAGTACCGTCGCCTCGATGCCGCGCTTGGCAAGCCGCAGTGCGGTCGTGTTCGACTTGATGATGGCATTCTCGGCAAACGAGTTCCCGTCTTCCACGATTTCTTCGTCGAATCCGATGTCCTTCAGCGTCTTGAATTCGTAGTGGTCGGTGCCGAGGATGTGCGCAAAGTCCCTAATCTTGCCGGCGCTCGCCGTCGCGATAACAAATAAGTGTTTCATAGTGGTGTTAGTAGTGTTCCGGCTTCATCACGATAAGGATGGCGTCAACGACGATGCCTACGCCGCAGAGGCCACCGGTGCAGAGCCAGAGGATTCCCGTCCAGATCTTGCCTTCGTAGAAGCGGTGCATGCCGAGATACCCCAGCAGAATGCAGAGGGCAAGCGCTATCCATTTGTTGTGTTCACCTTGAGCGGGCATAGTTGTTCCTTTTTCTTGAAAGATAGAAAAAAGCGTTGCCCCGTCCCTTGGCTCGCCGGGGAAATACCCGTTTTTTTTATATTGTCGTGTATGGAGAAACGTTTGCAGGCAGTGTTTTTGATGGCGGTCTTTTTCTGCCTTGTCTGCTGTTCTAATAGCGAAACGTTTTTCTTGCCGGTCGAGGAGGAAACTTCCGATAGGGGCGGGATGGTGCTGGTGCGGAGTCTCGGTAGAAACATTACGCTAGGAACGGAAAACGAAAAGGCTCCGCCCGATGTGCGCCCCGCTATGAATGTCTCCTTCGACTATGATTTTTTGATTTCGTCTCATGAGGTGACCCGGTCGGAGTTCTATTCAGAAGTTGTTTCTGGAAGGGGGCCGGATGGCTGGATGAAGGGCTTGTCTCCTGATTCGGGCAATTACCCGATAGCGCAGGTCACGTTTTACGATGCTGTGCTTTATGCGAATGCGAAAAGCAAGGGCGAACATCTTGATACGGTGTACGCCTACGATGAAGTTCTATTGGATGGCGATGGAAATTGCTCCAGTCTTGGGAACATCGTGTTTCATCCCGAGGTGGAAGGCTACCGCTTACCGACCGAGGCGGAATGGACTATCGTAGCGCGGTCCCACTGGAATCCGGAGAAGTGCTGGAATCTAGAAAGGTCTGAAAATTCCCTGCATGAAGTATGTACGGAAGGGAATGGCGGTGAGAGCTTGCCCGTTTGCGATATGGCGGGTAACGTGATGGAATGGGTAAATGATTGGAGGGGCGCATTTACCGATGGCGAGGTGTCGAATTTTGTAGGTGCAAATGATGGCGGAACGATGGGGGAACGGGTTCTCAAGGGAGGCAGTTTCCACAACGCGGCATCATCGATGAGGATTTATAGCCGTGGTGATGTCTACACGGTGACATCCTCGACAAAATCCGGCTATGTGGGGTTCCGCCTGGCATATGGAGCCATCCCCACTCCGACGTGGCTTTCGGGGGGCACTCCGGTGGCAAAATCAAACTATTCTTTGCTGGCGAAGGCAGAGAAAGTTCAGGAAAAAATGGGCACGCGTCATGTCAAGCTCGTGTTTCGGGATATCACCAGCAAGAAGTTGGCCTACGTGGATTATGGAGCGATTCCGCTTGCGGTCGTGGAAATCAAGGATACGTTGGAAGCGTACCATCCGGAGCTGTCGCCTGATGGTAAATGGGTTGCCTTTTGTACGGGAATAGAGGGTGTTTCTGGGCAATCGTCCGTCTATGTACGTAGACTGGACGCTGCGGGATCGAATCTTGCCCGGCTTGATGTCGAGTCGGCGGCAATCCCCCGATGGAAAGTTCTTGATAGTGGCGACACGGTTATTGTCTACGTGACCAGTGCGGCAAACAATAGGGATGCTGCAGTATTCAAGGCCGCAAGCACGTGGCAGGTGAAATTTTCGGACGGTAAGTTCGGTATACCCGAAAAGCTCTTTGACGGCGCCTATCACGGCGGCATAAGCGAAGACAATTCGCTTGCGGTGACCGGAGCCCGGCTTTTCCGTGTTCGAAAGGCGGGTGGATCGCCATCGGATAGAGTACAGGAAGAAACGTGGTATAACGGGGAACAGGTCTGCAACGTGAGCCTTTCGAAAGACGGGACTGACCGCTCGCTGTTCCTGGATTTTGGTGGCAAGACCGGCCGTGACTTTACAGCAGTCAACTATGGTGTACACGGGATGCTCCTTGTAGCGGACAAAACAGGGAAACTTGTTCAGGGGATCCCTGCACCACGAAACTACACCTTTGACCATACGGAATGGGCAACGGATAACTCTGGCTACGTGGTGACGAGCCTGATGAATTCGGAGGGGAGTCATTCGAAGATTTCTCTGCTGGATACGTCCGATTCCTCCTTTGTGAACCTGCTTGGCGGTGATGATCTCTGGCACCCCAGCCTGTGGGCAAGGCCGGAGCCGAAGGCCGTTGCCGAGTCGGAACTGGATTTGGATAGTGCCTGCGTCTACCTTACGTCTTATGCGGGGTCTAGGGCGCGGATAATGAAGGTTAAAATGGATCTCTTCTGGAAATACCGTGAAATGGCAGAAGCGGTCGCTATCGGATCGTCTCGCTCGTTTAGCGGTTTTGATCCGAGGAGTTTTTCGTCGTTGTTTGCCATAAACCTTTCTTATTCATCGCAGGATTTGATTTCGACGGAATACTTTGTCCGCAAT
>DGRZ01000028.1 GCA_002391195.1 Fibrobacter sp. UBA4375
TGGAGGAATCTGGTCTGTACACGACAAAGGATTCCGTTGCGGCATACCTGTGCAAGTTTGACAAGTTACCCGCGAACTATGTCGGCAAGAGTGAAGGCAAAAAGCTTTACGAGTCCAAGACGGGCAAAGCATTTGATAAGTGGAATTTTAACCCGTGGACCACAATCGGCGTGATGATTGGCGGCGACAACTTTGACAATTTAGCCTCGAATCCGGACAATTACCACGCAACGTTGCCCGAAGGTTCCTATCGCGAAGCCGATGTGGATTATTCCGGTGCAAATCGCGGAACCAAGCGGCTCGTGTATCAGCCGGACTGTGTAATCTACTACACGTCAGACCACTACGATACTTTCTATAAATTGGAAATTAAGTAGGGGACGACGCGAGGGAAGTTAAAAACTCCGACAATTCGTGGTTTATGCGGTCGTTCAGGGCGTCCGCTTCTTGCACGGTGTGGTACTCGTCGCCTGCAAAGTTATAGGCGCGTTCCCCGCAGATGTCTACACCGATGATTTTGTGGTTTGTGGCGAGGCAGGCGATGATTTCTTTGAGTGTCGCTATATCCAGCGAACCCTGGTCCCAGTTCGTGGCCGCGTATGTGGGGGAGAGGGCGTCTTTGTCGATGGAGATGTAGATTCGGCCTTCTGTCATCCCCGACTCGGTCGGGGATCTTAAAGATTCTCGCATTCGCGAGAATGACATGGTTGTTCGCGAGAATGACGAGGGTGTGCCGGTTTCACGTACTTCGCTTTCTTTGATGAAAGTTACTTTGTCTAAAATATCGGCATCACCTGCCTGCGAAAGTTCTGCGCGGGTTTCATCTACGAGGTGGTCGGCAACCCCGATAATGACAACGTTGTTTATAAACTGGTTTTCGTCTAGAACCTTCTTGACCCAGCCACCGCAACTGAGGATATTCCCGAATCTCGGGGCCTGCATGTCGGGATGGTGGTCAAAAACGACAAGCGAAAACGGTTCCTGGATCATGTCGGTCCAGATTTTGCTCATGTAGTGGTAATTGCCGTTGTCGAAGAAGTGAATGCCGCCCGCATCCGTGATGCCAGCAGAGGCGATTTGCTTGCGGATGGCGGTCACGGCCTCGTCGTCGCAGTAGCAGTCGGTGCCCGGAATGTCGGAACAGTCTATCCAGCGGATTTTTGCGTCCGGACCCGCGGAACTTTGAACCGCGTCTTTTCGCAGCCCCTGCATAAAGGGCTGCTCGGCGTAGACTCCGGTAAAGTCCTGGATGATGCGATTAGTTCGCGGCATGTCCCTAATATACAAAACAAGGGAATTTTTTGGTGGCATGTTTCTTACTTGAAGCGCTTGCTGAAGGAACATTTTTGGCAGAAGGGGTGGCGCAGTTCGTGCTTTTCGAAGCCTTCGCGTAAATTGCGGGCGAGGGGCGAGCCGAGAATTTCGGCGAGGCCCTGGTCGGCGATGTTCCCGAGGGTGATTTGCCCGCTGTAGTCGAGACAGCAGGCGACGACGCGCCCGTCGTGGAGTATGGCTACGTGCGTATTGAGGGCATGGCATGTGCCTGCGACCGGTCTGTTCGTAGATCCTTTGACGTCGCACCTGTCGGTGCTCTGCTCAGGATGACACTCGCTTCTTTCGCTTTTGATATGACGTGCGGGCCATTCGAATCGGGAATCTTCATGGACGTACAGCCTTCCGGTAACGGGGAAACTCTTGTGCCTGCTGCAGAAATTCCCCGGAGCGACCTGCGTGTTGAACGTCTCGTTTATGCGAGAAATCGCGAACTCGTTCCAGTCTCCGGCGGTTGCGGCGCCGATGTTCCAGAGCCGCAGATTGATGTACATCTCGGGCCTTGCGATAAGCGCGATTCTGCAAAAATCGAGAACGTCCCCGAGATGCTCGCGGGCGTCATCTGGCGGGAGTTCCGCATACGCGTGCGTCGAGAAGTTTACCTGGCGCACGGCGGGGCAGTTCAATATGTGGTGGGCGACTCGCCTGATGGTCGTGCCGTTCGTGGTAAGCGTGGCGGTAAGGCTCGCGGCCTTTACTTCCCTGAGGAAGAGAGCAAAACCGGGATGTAGCGTCGGTTCGCCCAGAACGTGCAAATAAACGTTCTCGATTCCAGCTTCGGTAGCTCCCGCGATACACTTCTTGAAAAGTGCGCTCGGCATGAACGTGTGCGATACGCCCGAACTGGCCTCGTGCCTGCAATCACTGCTGGGGCAAAAGCTGCAACGCAAGTTGCAGGCGTCCGTTATCTCGATATAAACGCTTTTCACGAGAGGGCCCTCATCTCAATAATTGCTTCTTGGTATTCGTTGAGTTTGCCGGCTTTCTTGATTTTCTTGAATGTTTTTTTGGGGATGTTGGGCTCGATGTATTCCCAGAAACTTTGAACGTGCGAAAGAATTTGGCTGTCGCCTTGGTATGTTTTGCAAGCGTACTCGAAAATGATTTCGTGCATTTGGAGAAGCTTGTCTGTAAATTCTTTTCCTGTTATGTTCGCTTTCCCTGCTTTGTATTCCGCTGCGAGGCTTGGCAGCGCAAGTAATCCGCGACCGATCATTATGCCTGCGAGCTTAGGATAGCGGCGTTCCATTTCGCAGATTTGCGAAACGCTCGTTATGTCGCCGTTGTAGAAGAGTGGGTGGCGGCATTCGCTGTAAAATTTCTCAAATGACTTGATGTCAATTGCGCCCTTGTATTGCTGTTTGCCGAGCCGCGGGTGGAGTGTGATTTGCGTGAGCGGAGTATCGTTTAAAATCGGGAGGAGCGCGAATGCCTCATCTGGGGAACTTTGCCCGAGTCGCATCTTGACGGAAAATCTAGCGGTCTCTGTTGCAGACTGCCGCGCGATTTCGCCCATAATTGCTTGGACGGCTTGCGTGTCGCCAAGCAAACCAGAACCGCGATGGCGGTTGACCTGCATGGGGAAAGGGCAACCCATGTTGAAGTCGATTTGCGTGAATCCCTTTTGCAAAAGGACTTCGGTGAGAACCTTGAATTCATCTACGCTGTTCGCGATAATCTGTGGCATGGTAATTGCGCATGCCGGCTTTTCTGGGTTGGAATGCTGCGGGTTGGAAACTTCTAAATCCCGCAAGTCCTTTTCGCGCGGCTTCCCGTTTTCTATGCGCAGGAAGGGCGCGTAATATGCATCGACTCCGCCAAAGATTTCAGCATGGGCTTTACGGTAGATGCCCGTTGTGTAACCTTGTAACGGTGCAAATAGGATTTTCATTATGGCACAATTCTTGCGAACGTTTTGAAAAGGTGGCGAGGCCTTTATTTCCCGAGTGCTTTTTTCAAGGCGCGGATGGCGTTTCCGCGGTGGCTTATTGCCTTTTTCTCTTCGAGTTCCATCTGCGCGAAGGTGCGGGTTTCGCCATCGGGAACGAATAGCGGGTCATAGCCGAATCCCATGTCGCCCACGGGAGCGTAGTTGATGTTTCCGCGGCATTCGCCTTCGAAAATCTGCGGTTCGCTCACGACGAAGTCGCCGACCCGAGTTCCGGCGCCGTTTAATGTTGCGCCGTTTAAGATCGGGGCGTCAACCCGCTTTACAGTCTGGTACGAGAGTGCGCAGAAGTAGCGGGCCTTGCGGTCTTCGATGCCGGCGAGGTTCTTCAGAAGCAGCGTGTTGTTGTCTTCATCTGCGCCGTGGACGCCGCTGTAGCGTGCACTGTAGATTCCGGGAGCTCCGCCGAGCGCGAAAACTTCCAGGCCGGAGTCGTCGGCAAGTACCGTCGCCTCGATTTCGCGCTTGGCAAGCCATGCGGCAGTCGTGCTTGACTTGATGATGGCGTTTTCGGCAAACGAGTTGCCGTCCTCGATGATTTCCTCGTCGAATCCGATGTCCTTGAGTGTCTTGAATTCGTAGTGGTCGGTACCGAGGATGTGCGCAAAGTCCCTAATCTTGCCGGCGCTCGCCGTCGCAATAACAAATAAGTGCTTCATTCCCGAATATCTCTCGTCTTTCGTCTATAGGCCTGCAAGGCCGTTCTTTCGTCTGTTAGTAGTGTTCCGGCTTCATCACGATAAGGATGGCGTCAACGACGATGCCTACGCCGCAGAGGCCACCGGTGCAGAGCCAGAGGATTCCCGTCCAGATCTTGCCTTCGTAGAAGCGGTGCATGCCGAGATACCCCAGCAGAATGCAGAGGGCGAGGGCTATCCATTTGTTGTGTTCACCTTGTGCGGGCATAGTTGTTCCTTTTTCTTGAAAGATAGAAAAAAGCGTTGCCCCGTCCCTTGGCTCGCCGGGGAAATACCCGTTTTTTTTATATTGTCGTGTATGGAGAAACGTTTGCAGGCAGTGTTTTTGATGGCGGTCTTTTTCTGCCTTGTCTGCTGTTCTAATAGCGAAACGTTTTTCCTGCCTGTCGAGGAGGAAACTTCCGATAGGGGCGGGATGGTGCTGGTGCGGAGTTTCGGTAGAAACGTTACGCTAGGAACGGAAAACGAAAAGGCCCCGCCCGATGTGCACCCCGCCATGAAGGTCACCTTTGACTATGATTTTTCAATTTCGTCTCATGAGGTGACCCGGTCGGAGTACTATTCAGAAGTTGTTTCTGGAAGGGCTCCGGATGGCTGGATGAAGGGCATGGCTTCTGATTCGGGAAATTACCCGATATCGCAGGTTACGTTTTTCGATGCCGTGCTATATGCAAATGCGAAAAGCAAGGGCGACCGCCTTGATACGGTGTACACCTACGACGAAGTTATATTGGATGGTGATGGAAATTGTTCCGGTCTTGGGAATATTGCGTTTCATCCCGAGGTGAACGGTTACCGATTGCCGACCGAGGCGGAATGGACTATCGTAGCGCGGTCCCACTGGAATCCGGAGAAGTGCTGGAATTTGGAAAGGTCTGGAAATGCGGTGCATGAGGTCTGTACGGAAAGCAAAGGCGGAGCAGACTCGTCTATTTGTGATATGGCGGGTAACGTGATGGAATGGGTGAATGATTGGAAGGGTGCATTTACCGATGGTGAGGTGTCGAATTTTGTAGGAGCAAATGATGGTGGAACGATGGGGGAACGGGTTCTCAAGGGAGGCAGTTTCCACAACGCGGCATCATCGATGAGGATTTATAGCCGTGGCGATGTCTACACGGTGACATCCTCGACAAAATCCGGCTATGTGGGGTTCCGCCTGGCATATGGAGCCATCCCCACTCCGACGTGGCTTTCGGGGGGCACTCCGGTGGCAAAATCAAACTATTCTTTGCTGGCGAAGGCAGAGAAAGTTCAGGAAAAAATGGGCACGCGTCATGCCAAGCTTGTTTTTCGGAATATCACCAGCAAGAAGTTGGCCTATGTGGATTATGGTGCAATCCCTCTTGCGGTCAAGGAAATCAAGGATACGTTGGAAGCGTACCATCCGGAGTTGTCGCCTGATGGTAAATGGGTTGCCTTTTGTACGGGAATAGAGGGTGTTTCTGGGCAATCGTCCGTCTATGTACGTAGACTGGACGCTGCGGGATCGGACCTTGCCCGGCTTGATGTCGAGTCGGCGGCAATCCCCCGTTGGAAGGTCCTTGATAATGGTGATACGGTTATTGTCTACGTGACCAGTGCGGCTAACAATAGGGATGCTGCAGTATTCAAGGCCGCAAGCACGTGGCAGGTGAAATTTTCGGACGGTAAGTTCGGTATACCCGAAAAGCTCTTTGACGGCGCCTATCACGGCGGCATAAGCGAAGACAATTCGCTTGCGGTGACTGGAGCCCGGCTTTTCCGTGTTCGAAAGGCGGGTGGATCGCCATCGGATAGCGTGCAGGAAGAAACGTGGTATAATGGGGAGCAGGTCTGCAATGTGAGCCTTTCGAAAGACGGAACGGACCGATCGCTGTTTCTGGATTTCGGTGGCAAGACGGGCCGAGATTTTACGTCGGCCAACTATGGCGTACACGGAATGCTCCTTGTGTCGGATAAGGCGGGGAATCTTGTTCAGGGGATCCCTGCACCACGGGGCTACACCTTTGACCATACGGAATGGGCTGCGGATAACTCTGGTTTCGTGGTGACGAGCCTGATGAATTCGGAGGGGAGTCATTCGAAGATTTCTCTGCTGGATACGTCCGATTCCTCCTTTGTGAACCTGCTTGGCGGTGATGATCTTTGGCACCCCAGCCTGTGGGCAAGGCCAGAGCCGAAGGCCGTTGCCGAGTCGGAACTGGATTTGGATAGTGCCTGCGTCTACCTTACGTCTTATGCGGGGTCTAGGGCGCGGATAATGAAGGTTAAAATGGATCTCTTCTGGAAATACCGTGAAATGGCAGAAGCGGTCGCTATCGGATCGTCTCGCTCGTTTAGCGGTTTTGATCCGAGGAGTTTTTCGTCGTTGTTTGCCATAAACCTTTCTTATTCATCGCAGAACCTGACTTCGACGGAATACTTTGTCCGCAAT
>DGRZ01000104.1:0-1056 GCA_002391195.1 Fibrobacter sp. UBA4375
CTGTCGGTCGCTGGACATTCAGCAAAGTCAAGTCCGGAAACACCACGGTGACCATACCGTTCACGTTCACTGAATAAGACTCTAAAATCCTGTAAATGATACTATTCCGGTGGCTGACGGCTGCCGGAATTCCTTTTATTTGATTGTAAACGCCATATTTTCTATATTCATTCCCGAAACAAATTGGAGAATTTAAAATGACTGATCCGCGTATTACGAAACTTGCCGAAAACCTGATTAACAATGCACTTGCCCTCAAGGCGGGCGAGAACATCCTTATCGAAACCACCGACACACCCGACGAAGTTTCTACCGAGCTCATCAAGGCTGTCGAGAAGGTGGGCGGAAACGCCTTCGTGCGCAATTCCAAGAGCCGCGTGCGTCGCCAGATGCTCCTTTCTGCAAGTGAAGCCCAGATGAAGGTCGAGGCCGAACTTGCCCTCGCCGAGATGAAGAAAATGCAGGCCTACATCGCCATCCGCGGGGCCGACAACTTCATGGAAAACTGCGACGTGAGCGACGAGAAAATGCTCATGTATCGCAAGATGACTAAGGAAACGCTCGACTACCGCGTGAACAAGACGCGCTGGTGCGTACTCCGCTGGCCGAACGCCTCCATGGCGCAGGGCGCGAAGATGAGTACCGAGGCGTTCGAGAACTTCTACTTCCAGGCATGCCTCGCGGACTACCCGCGCATGGGCCGTGCCGCGCAGAATCTCGTGAACCTCATGAACAAAACCGACAAGGTTCGCCTCGTGGCAAACGGCACCGATATAACGTTCAGCATCAAGGATATCCCCGCGATTCCGTGCTGCGGCAACATGAACATCCCGGACGGCGAAGTCTATACCGCGCCCGTGCGCAACAGCATCAACGGAGTGATTCACTACAACACGCCCACGCTCTACGAGGGCAAGCAGTTCAGCAACATCCGCCTGGAATTCAAGGACGGGAAGATTGTGGACGCCACCTGCGAAACGGGCGACAATGCGCAGCTCAATGCCATCCTTGATACCGACGAGGGCGCACGTTACGTGGGCGAGTTCGCCATCGGTT
>DGRZ01000104.1:1118-3757 GCA_002391195.1 Fibrobacter sp. UBA4375
TACGTGGGCGAGTTCGCCATCGGTTTCAACCCGTTCGTGAACGCGCCGATGTGCGACATCCTTTTTGACGAGAAGATTGCGGGCAGCATCCACTTTACGCCGGGCATGTGCTACGAGGAAGCCCCGAACGGCAACAATTCCGCCATCCACTGGGACCTGGTGCTCATCATGCGCCCGGAATACGGCGGCGGCGAAATCTGGTTCGACGACAAGCTCATCCGCAAGGACGGCCTGTTCGTGATTGACGAACTCAAGTGCCTGAACCCGGACCAACTCGGAAAGTGATATTTTAAGAAGGAGGAAATATGACAAGTAAACTTTCTGTTTTTTGGGGGGCTTTGCTGGCAGTGCCATGCCTTGCCACTAACGGCAATATGGCGGGCGCGGGAACCGCAGAATCCCCATGGCAGGTCGCAGACTACGAAGACCTCAAGGCCGTGGGCATTGGCGACTACGGCATGGACGGCCATTATGTTCTAGTTGCCGATATCGATGCTTCTGCTTCGCGAAACGAAAAGAGCGAGGTAGATTCTACCGCAGGCTTCCTGCCGATAGGGGCGGCATATTACGGGACGGAACAGTCTGTTTTTGATGGAGTATTTGACGGTGGTAACTATACCATATCAAAACTCTATTCAATGTCGAATAACGAGCGTTCAACCGCCCTGTTCATGGGAATTGGCACTAAAGGTGTTGTCAAAAACCTTAAACTGACAGACTGTTATTTTACCGTTAAGTATGTCTGGGCCGCTGCTTCTGTTGCTGTGACGAATAGTGGCTTGGTCGAAAATATTGAACTTTTGCGTGATACGGTCCGCGCTCCAGGCAATGTGGGCGGTGTCGTTGGCGTAAACGAGGATGGAACCGTTAAGGACATTGACTTTAGCGGTGTTGTTTTCGGTACTAACGATCGCGATTTTATTGGTGGCGTGGTCGGCAACAATTCTGGCGAAAAATCTGTTATTCGCAATGTGAAGGTGAATGCCGACATGCGTTCGAATTTTTATGGGAAATACCTTGGATTGGTTACCGGCTATAACGAAGGCACGATTGTTTCTGCTGAAGTAGACGGTGTTATCAATTATGGTGACACCCTTGTTGGTGGAGTGACCGGAAAAAATTTGGGTACCATTGATTCTTGCGTTTCGCATGCTTCGATTTATTCAATGCACCAAAAGACGGCGGGCTTGGTGGGTTACAATAGTGGAACCATTAAGAACTCGAGTGTCGAAGCCGATTCGATTTTTTGCGAATATCGCGGTGCGGCAGGCTTTGTCGGAGTAAACGATACGACGGGAGTAATCGAAAACAGCTTTGTCAAGGCGAATGTCCATTCAGATAGTAGTGCCGGCTTTGCCTTGTATAATGCCGGTGTCATCAGGAATTCTTATGTGGAAGGTTCCGTGACGGCAGATTCGTTCCCGGGACATTTCGTTTCTGGGTTTGTCGTGCAAAATGTGGGCTTGATTACGAATTCTTATTCGAAGGCTGATGTTGATGCTTTCTACAAACTCGCAGGTTTCGTTGTCCGCAATAGCGGAAAAATTGACAGCAGCTATGCGACAGGCCATGTGCTTAATGGGGAGCGTGCTTCGGGTGATACCTTCGGTGGCTTTGTCGGCCAAAACGACAGTACAGGAATCATCACGAATAGCTACGCTGCCGGCGAGGTGGTTGGCGGAATGAAGGCTGGTGGCTTTGTAGGTGTCAATAACGGAAAAATCCACAATTGCTATGTTACTGGCGATGTTCGCTCTTATTCCGTGTTCGGTGGCTTCGTTGGGGAAAATTGGGGTGAAATACTCTATGCCTATTCTACAGGAAATCTTGGAAACATAAAGGGCTATACCTCCTCGTTTACCGCAGGTGGATTTGTCGGTGCTAATAACGGTTATATCAATAACGCCTATACCACCGGCAATGTCAATAGCGAGTTTACGCCGGGCGGATTTGTTTCGAGTAATTCTGGAACAATCAAGAACGCTTATGCTTCGGGGGACGTTTCTGGACGAATTGAATTTGGCGGTTTTGCTTCTGCAAACAGGCAATACCTTGAAAATGTATTCTTTGCAGGGAAGTTGATTGCGTCGTCTTCTGATTATGAAGCCCCGGGTTGCTTCGTTGTGAATAATTCGGGCACCGTAAAAGAAGCTCTCTACAATAAAGATGGTTGCGAGTTCGAGGCTGACTCTTCTGCAAAGGAAACCGCTTTTGCTGACATGAAGGCGTCTGCCCTTTACAAGGGCTGGAATGACTTCGAAAAATTCTGGCTGGTGGGCGATACGCTCTCCTTCCCGCACCTTGTGTTTACCACAGGAGTATTTCCCGAAATTCCTGAAGTTGAGCCTCCTGTAAAGGTGGTGAAACCCGATATGGTTGTAGCGATGGGTGCGAACGGCTTGAAACTGTATGGGAACCGCCAGAACCTGCAGGCAATGGTAACGCTTTCCCGTTCGGGGGAGACCAACGTTAAGGTTTACAATTTGAAGGGACGCCTGTTAAAGACAATTACTCTTGGCATGATGGGCGAAGGCGTTCATCAGGTTGACTTGAGTGGCGCAGCAGAAACACGCGCTATGTCCCTGTTCATGCTGGAACAGAACGGCAAGGCTCTGTCGAGGACGCTTCTTCGCTAGTTT
>DGRZ01000105.1:0-20796 GCA_002391195.1 Fibrobacter sp. UBA4375
ACCCGGAGTGATTTCGTTACGGAAACTCTTACCGATCTGGCCCACACCGAACGGGATGCGCGGGCGGACGTTGTCGACAATGTTCTTGAAGTCGACGAAGATACCCTGGGCCGTTTCCGGACGGAGGTAGACCTTGTTGCCTTCGCCTTCGATCACGCCGATTTCGGTCTGGAACATCAGGTTGAATGCGCGGGGCTTGGTCCAGTCGGTCTTGCCGCAAGTCGGGCATTCAATCTTGTTGTCCATCATCATCTGGTGGACTTCGTCAAAGTTCTTACCGGCGCAGCAGCCTTCGCCGAGCTTGTCTTCCAAAAGTTGGTCGGCACGGAAACGTTCGTGGCAAGCGAGGCAGTCGACCAACGGGTCAGAGAAGTTGCCCACGTGGCCAGAGGCCTTCCAGACGCGGGGGTTCAAGAGAATAGAGCTGTCGAGACCGAGCACATCCTGACGGCTGGTCACGAACTTCTTCCACCAGAGGTTCTTGATGTTGCGCTTCAGTTCCACGCCATACGGACCGTAGTCCCAAGTGTTGGCGAGGCCATCGTAAATTTCGGAGCCGGGGAAAATGAAACCGCGGCGCTTGCAGAGGGAAATGATGTCCTTGAGGGCATCCTGAACTTTCTTTGCCATTTTAGAGTCCTTTTGATTTTTATGCGAGCAAATTTAGAAAGACGAGAGACGAGAGACGAGAGACGAGAGATTTTCTTGTATAAAAAAATGCTTGTTTTTTGCTTTTTTTCGTCTGCAGCCGCACAGCGGAGTTCTTTCGTTTAAAATCCTACCCCCTCTAATCCCTAACAATTATTCTATATTAGCCACACATCTATGAAACGCGTCGTTTCCATATTCCTGTTCACCCTCCCCCTCTGCCTCTGGGCAAAGGAAGACGGCATGGCCGAAAATGCCGTGCCCCTGGTGGAGCAGCCTATGGAATCAGGCGCTGAATCCTTAAGCGAAGTTCCTGCCGAAACCGCCGAAAATCCGACAGGCACGGTGGAACTCACCGAAACTGTCGAAAATCCAGCTGGTGCAGTCGAGCTCACCGAAGCCGAAAAGCTTATCCAGCAGGAGCTGGCCGAAATAGAGGCCGAAAACCTGGAAACAGAAGATGTTGCCGAAGCCGACTCCCTAGCCGTAGAAGGCGAAGATGGCGCCGAAGACGAATCGGGAGCCGAAAGTGAAGAGGCCGACGCCGAACTGGCCGCCGACATGGCCGCCGCCGATTCCGCCAGTGCGGACTCCGCCGTCAAGTCCCTGTTCCTGGATATGACCGCCTCGGCCATGCCCTCCGAAAGCAGGCGCATCTCGGGGCCCTACGGCATACGAACCTACCGCATGCACCGTGGCGTAGATTTGGGACTCTGCCACGGCGAAGACCGCACCATCGTGGCCGCCTTCGCAGGCAAGGTGGTCAAGACCCGGAACCAGGGCCGCCGCAGGGGCTACGGCAAGTACGTGATTCTCGACCACGGGAACGGCCTCACCACGCTGTACGCCCACTTGTCCAAATGGAACGTAAAAGTCGGCGACACCCTGCAAGCAGGCGACACCATCGGTATAGGCGGCAACACGGGACGTTCCTTCGGAGCGCACCTGCATTTCGAGATGCGCTACAACGGCCTCTACATCGACCCCTCCACCGTCTTTGATTTCGAGAATGGAAAGTTCCGGTGGGAGCAAACTGAGATTGATCCCGTCGCCCTACAGCAAAACGAGGACTTTTACCAAAAAGAGCTTTCCAAGCACCGCTACTACAAGGTGCGCCGCGGGGACTGCCTCGGAAAGATTGCCCGAAAATACGGGATTTCTATACGCAGGCTCAAACAGCTCAACGGCCTCAAGAGCAACATGATCCGCCCGGGCCAGGTGCTGCGCTGTTCGTAGACTACTTCTTCTTTTCTTTCAGCTTGACTTTGCGTTCCTTGGAACGGAGCCTTTCCCACGGTGCAAAAGAAAGCACCGGAAACAGGAACACGTAGAACCACAGGTTGAAGGCAAGCCACGATCCGACGGCTTCTGCCACCTTCACGCCAGAAACGGCCGACTTGTCCATATCGAACAACAAAGCCGCCACCGCCAAAAAAGACGACACCGTCACCGGAATCAACAGCTTTTTACCGCTACGGATCAGGGCTCCTGCCTGGGGAGTCCCTTCGGATAGATGTTTTGCAGAGACAAGGGCCAAAGCCAAGACCGAGGCAAAGCCGACAGCGGAGAAAACCGCCCATAGCAAATAGGCTGGAGCAAAGGCAGGCAGCAACGCTACCATTGCAGTCAAGAGCACCCAGCTAAAGGCAAAGGGGAAAAGCACATTGGCAACACCCAGTTTTGCAAAGAGCAAAAGGAGCAGAGCCACGCCGGCAAACACGCCATAGAATATCAGGACCATGCTTTCGGCACCGCCCAAGGCGTACAAGGCAAAAACCATGGCACTGAGGCCAAACAAACCTGCAATACCGCCTCGGATTCCCGCAAATACAAACAGCAAAACCACCAAGGCCACCGCAGAAACGGCGAGATACTGGCCCCCTTGCCACAGAGATGCAAAGCCCCCATGTTCAGCCAGCCACATTCCCAAAGACTCCGAAGAGGCCACCGGCATTGAGACCATGGCCTGCCAGCGGGTCGCCACAAAAGTCACGGACAAGACAACAAGAAGTACCACCGAAATCAGGCGGAATCTCAAGAATAGTTCCAGCAGTTTCTGAATCTTTCCAGGTTTTTCACGCAAATCCATTTTTACCTCGATATAAGCAATTTTTGTTTCTTTGTCCAAGTTTTCTTTTTGAACCCATCCGAAGCCTCCACTTCGCTACGGACTACATAATGGTACAGCCCGTTGGCCAAGAGCCTTCCGTGATTGTCACGACCATCCCAGCGGGTCATGCCCGAAACAGCATTCTTGATAACCTTCACCAAGCGGCCATTCTGGTTGTATATAAAGATGTTCACCGTAGAATTGCGGTTCACGGCCAGGTTCTTGAAATAGAAAGTCGTTCCCTTCTTGCCCATGGGATTCGGCACGTTGAAAACATCCTGCAAGCCGGACTTCATTTCTTCGGTCAGTTCCAGATTGAGCGTCTTGACGGCCACATTACCCAAGACATCTTGTGCGCGGACCTTGAAAACGTATTTGCCTTCGGGGTAGTTTTCGGCATTGAAAGTCTTGCGGACCACCACCTTCTTGGATGTCTGCTCCAAAAACGGCCCCGGATGATATGGGTGTTCCACGCCCACAATTTCAAAAGTAATACCTTCGTCGGGTTGTTCACGGAAGTCAATGGCGGTAGAATCCTCGATGGTCACCTGAAGGCATGCCGGGAACTGCATTTTTACAGATTCCCCATCGGCAAAGGAGGTGTTGATTCCTCCGCTGTAACAAGTCTGCACCTGTATCGAAGGTGGCGTCTGATCATGGATAGAATCCGCAAATGTAGAAACTCCAGAAATCAAGATTTTCCTTTTCAAGAATCTACCAACGGCCCGATCCTTCGACGAATAAGCCCAGGCGCTCAACCGGGCGGCAGTATCGCCAAAAGAAAGTTTTCTTGGAGAAATAAATTCCGTTTCAAACCGGCCTCCCCGAACGGGGACAACCTGGGAATGTATCAGAGAACCATCAAAAACAACATCCACAGTATCATCTTCTACGTCTAGACCATTAAACAGCCTCTTGCTTCGCTTGCCCTCATGTAGAGATATTCCAATATACCCATCTTTCATGCCCGAGACATTTCCTGAAAGTTTTACCTTGTCAAGGGCCTTCAGGGTATCCATTTCGGCATCGAAAGAAACCTTCATAGAGGCCTTGGGCATCTGAAGAACAGGCTCCCCTATCAGTACATAGAGTTCGTTATTGTATCGCTGGCGGCTATAGCCCTCCCCCACAGAATTTTTGGCAATCCGATACGCATCTCCGACAAGCACACCCTCCGTCTTTAGCAAAGAAATCAAAAAAGCTCTTCCGAAGGCCTCGTTGTAATCGGCAAAAGTTTCTCTTGTCGAACCAATAGACGCAATAGAGCCTACTTGAGATGCCAGCACAAATTCTTCGGATAAGGACCGCGCATTGCCCATGTCAAAACGTCCCACGGTACAAGAAAAAGAATTGAGAATAGTCAGGCGGCCCCTGTTGGAAATTTTCGCTATGTAGCTCGGTTTCAAAAGTCCTTCAGAAGCCCAATCCGTCATGGATCCATGACCAAAATAGGCCGTAATCAATGCGCCTTGGTTTATCATATTGATAAAATCATCAACCGCATCCTTTTTTTGTCCCGAGGCATCGGCCGGGTAATCCAGCAAATACATCTTTTTCAGATTCCATTGGTGATTCTGGGCCGTGGCCATACTATCGATAGACCTTGCAAGCATTTCTTGCAGCTTGGTATGTTCCGTATAGTCTACGATATGGCTGTTGAGTGCGTCATCGGCAGCGAGCAGCAGCGTGGACCGCCATTCTGAATGGTCATAGAGTCCCACCTTCTCGTATTCCCGAACCTTGTCCATGTAGTGGGACATTTCCTGTTCTGTCGATACCGGCAAACGACCTACGGCAACATCTAAATCGTACTTACCGTACAAAATTAGTTCACCAGGGTCAAGTGCACCAAAGAAATCATCGCTTGCCACAGATTCCTTTTCATAGGGCGGCATATAGTTCGGACCTAACTTCGTATTGATTCCGCGGTAATCATAATGACCCGAACCCAAGAGAAGCACATATTTGAGTTTATTGCAACGGGTCTTCGCATAGGCTATATAATCGCGGATTGCCACAGGAGAAACAGCGCCACCCGTATACCGTGCATAAATATCTTCCACGGCAACAACCGACGTTTGAATCGTGGTCACGGCGGAGCCGCCAGAGCGGAATTTTCCTAGGGCTACGGCTCCATTCAGAAATTCCGACGGGGATACGATCAAGTATTCCGTGCGAGAATCTATTCTGGAAATATCCGAAATCACTCCTGCGGGTTTAACAGCTTGGCTAACCACGCTAATAGTATTTCTGTACACATTTTTCTTGTAGACCAGATAACGCACATCATCGGAAGCAGCTACACTATCCTTTGCAACGCCATTTTTCACCTGCAAAAGGCCCACCTGACGATAGTTTACAAACTTCATAATCTGAAGATTTGCATCTTTGCCAACGGGAATCTGTATAACTCCAGATACCCGGCCCGGCAAAAGCCATTCTGCCGAATCCACCGCAGGAGTCCACTGATAGGCCAGCGTGTAACCGTCAAAACGGTCGAACTGGTAATCGTTAGGCAACATCGTCAAGCCGAAACTATTTCCCTTGTCCTTGAGCCCTGGATTACCCAGACGGAAAGTATTGCCCGGCATCAAGGTGGCGGTACTGCGGGGTAGCTTCTTTCCATTCACCGTCATGGAAAAATCAATACCGTCCATCCGTTCCTGATAAGACTTGCCGGACATTTCCAAATCGTGCTTCTGATCATCGGACTTTTCGGCAAAAGAGCGCCAAAGAGATCTATACGGGAAGTAGGACACCCCCAAAAATTCCTTTCCACCTGCAATTCGCCCAGGTAAATCTTGAACCTGCAGCTGAATCAGGTCCGAATTGGAATAGGTGGTAGAATCTAGACGGCTATGCCAAAGCCAAAACCATTCTCTACCCGAAGAACTTTCCCAATCCCCCTCGCGACCATAATAGGTATCCCGCAAGATGGCTTCTTTTTCTGCGCGGACATAGCGCATCCATTCTATGCTCTTGCCCGTACCGGATGGTTCCTTCAAGTAATCATTCAAACGAAGTCCCTTACCAGAAGATTTCCAGCCCAGCTGAAAGTTCTGGTAAAAGGAATAGGGCGAATGTGAATGGAAATAGTCCATCTTGCCCGTTTCAAAGGACGGGTCCTCTGAATCGACGCGTTTCCAAATAGAAGTGCCGTACCCCACAAAAAGGAGCGTATCACCAGCGTCGAAGATTCCGTTTCCGTTCTTGTCCCGAACCTCGATGGGAATTTCAAAGGTCTGGTCCGGTTCTAGCTTGGCCTTTTCGGGAACTTTGTCGCTCAAGGTATCAGGAGAAGCCGCATAAACGCAGAGCTTTTCGATCTGGATTCCATCCAAGTCTCCCTGCCTCTTATTTTGGGCCAAGGCTTTCTTGATTGTAGCAAAATCCACCGCATAGAGGCCGTCTTCGCTAAAGGTGGCCACATTCTTGTCACCAACCGCAAACTGGGCAATAAAGGTCACAGATGCGTCCACATGAGAAACCGCAAGGCAACCCAGGGCAAGCAACAATGTGGACCATTTCAAGCGCATATCTCTAAAATACAAAATAGCAGGCTACGGGGCGAAAATATCCATTTCGAAGAAGCCGTTGCCGTTCACCCGAAATTCCACCGTCTCGCCGGTAGCGGCCCTGGTCTTGAAAATCGTGACATATTCCGGTGGGAATCCCTTCGAAAGAATGGCTTCCAGTTCATCGGCCTTGATAAAGGCAGAATGGTTCCAGGAATCCATATACCAATGCCAAGGCTGCCAGTTGAACAGTCCCCGAACAGACTGGACAAAGGCCCGAAGCATCAGGGCATATTCATAACGAAAATAGTCCATGTAACTACGGACTTCAGAACGTTTTTCGACAAAGGTTTTCTTGGGAAAATCCCTGTCGTAACGGAGAGGCGTCTTGTCCGCCTTTTCGTAGGTAAAACGAATCAGTTTTTCGGATATGGAAATTTTCAGGTTGGGCTTGTCCAGATGGACAAAGACCGTCGGGGATTCCTGCCGGTAATCCCGAAGGAACACCCGCGGGTCCGGTTCTGGATTCAGTTTTAGAGGCTCCGGTTTGGCATCTAGGGCGGAAAGTTCATAGAAGACAAGGACCTCCCCCGCCCCCTTCGAAAATAGGATGGCCATCAGGGGCTTTTCCCGCTCAGAGATTACCCACACCATCTGGGGTTTCTGGGCAGTTTTCATGGAAGGTGCAACCACCGACATGATAGAAGGGTCTTTTACGCCGGTGCTGTCCCATTCCATCCAGGTTCCCGTGCCGCCTACAGAATCCAGAACGGCAAAAAGGCGGTCGCCACTAAAAGGAGTCTTGGACTCCACCGCTCCCGAAATCTTGACGGGAGCAGCAATGGCGCAGACACCAAAACACAGAAGCAAAAACAAGCACTTGCAGATACTACGCATCGTGTATTCGTCTAACTAAAAACCGATAGGCTCCAAAAGGGAATCGTCCAGCCTGGAATAGGTCATGTGGTATTCCTTCTCTATCCAGTAAAGGGCCAGCTTGCGGTTGGTCCAGTTCTTCTTGACCGCGATAGACTCGATTCCCTTGGTGATCAGAGGGAGCGTTGCCGGCAGGTCCAGTTTCCAGGTCTGGTCATCCCAGACAAATAGCATAATGGGCACATCGGGGCTTTTGGCAAGACCTATGCTTCCACGGTCGTTTTTCACCTTCATGGGTCCAAGCTGCAGACGCAGGAACCGGTCCAGCATGCCGCTCTTGCTGAGCAGCATAAAGAGCATGCGGTCATCTTCGGTTTCCCAGAGGTGTTCCCGCTCATAAAGGCGGTAAAGAATAATGGAATAGGCCTCATAAAACTGGCATGTATCCAGAGCCTCTGCGTCGTAGCGGCGGGCATGTGTTTCAAGAGTGTCCAGCCAGTATTCCGAAGTGTCCGTCAGATAGCCGTACAGGACTTCGGCAGAAGCACCGTTCCGAATACCGTCCAGAAAGTTCTGGAACATGGTTTCCAAAAGGGCCTGCTTGTCCTGGACTCGCTTCTGGTATTGGGCGTCCTTTGCCTGGGCATCCTGGGGGGCATTTTGAAGAACACTCCCTTGGGAGGCATTGTCCGCAGAGCCCGCACAGGCGGTCAACAACAAGGAAACGACCATAACAAGGGGCACAAGAATTTTATCTTTCAAGATATGCATCGCGATACCTACTTAAAAATGAGCCTGGACCAGCTGCTAGGCGCCTGTACCCTGAAAGGTTTCCAGGGGTCCGGTCCCGGCGGGCAACACAGGAACAAGACCAACACCGGAGTGCAGCTGACCTTACGGGAATACAATTTAGAAATCAAATCCTCCGAAGGGAGATCCGCCAAGGAAAATAAGGTCCACGCTCTGCACCGCATGCAGATGGCACTTGCCCTCAAGGTGCGAGAAGCACCCCAAGAGCCCGAAATGCCCTTTCCCGGAAGCAACGGGCATATTCAAACAAGTAACCCTCTTTTCCCCCTGTTCGTGGCCCACGTCTTTGACCGCATGGCTCAAAAAAACGGCGATACCAAGGAAGCTGCCAAGGCTTTTGGCCTTTCTCCCAGCGCCCTGGTGAAAATTTTAAGACAAAGTAAGCCCTGTGCCGAAAAACTGCAGAGTTCCAGGAACCATAATTCCGGAAATCAGCCCCAGGACTCGTAATATTTTTTTTACCGTTCCTTTTTGGCCTCCCAATTCCGTTTATAAGGCATAGGATATCTTATAAACCAAAAGGAGGTCAAATGAATCCTATCAAAAAAACAACTCTGTGGGCTCTGGCCCTTTCCCTATTCGCCCTTGTTCTTTGGGCCTGCGGCAAGGATTCCGGCGAAAAAACTATTGCAAACACCGAAGGTGTCTCCACCAAGGTGCAACTGGAACTCCACTACACAAGCGTCCCCCTCATGGACAGTCTAGTCATCGACTGTATAGGAGCGGACACCCTGCACCTGGTCAAAAGTCCAGAAGAACATTCCCTGGAGCTAGACCTGTTCCCCCATGACCATTGGAAATTCCTGGCAAAAATTTATGCCAACGGAAACCTGATGCAAAAAGGCGAAGTGGAGGCCCGGTTAGAAGCGGGCAAAACAGAAGAAATCAACATCAAGATGCGGCCTCTGGCCGGATTCATCTACCTACGGATTCCCCTAGGGTTTGGAAACCCCGTCAAAATCGCCTATGGGCAAATGGAATTGGAATCCGAAGATTCCCTCTATACCTACCTTATGGAAATAGTCGACAGCGACGGCGTATTCCATACCGATTTCCTCGCTCTGGAAAAAAGCTACCGATTAAAAATAACGTTGTTCGACCAATTGGACAACAACATTTATCAAGTAGAAGATTCACTCTATTTAAGTCCAGACAATCCGGTTCCATCATTAGAACTGAAATCCCTGAGAGGCAAGGCGGCCATAGCCATAGAAATCGCAGACAACACCAACCTGGAGATTCAAATGAACCTGCCAGCATCGAGGCGCAGTCCCCAAAAAAACGACCTGGTCATCACGGAATTTTTGAGCGCTCCCCTCAAAACCGATTCAAGCCAATACGAATTCATCGAGATCTACAACGGAAGCATAGACACCCTTTTACTGGGCGGCTGCACCATCGGCACGGGTTCAACAGGCAGCAAAGCTTGGGAAATCACCGTTAATGATATCGCTCCAGGCAAAAGCCTCGTGTTTGGCGATACTTCGGCAAGCACCCCTGTTGCGTTCAGAAACACTGCAACCTGGGGAGACCTGACCAACACCAAGAGCTCCATCGTGCTCCAATGCAACGGAACCATTCTTGATTCCTTATTTTATTCCAACGTTCAGGATTCGGCAACAGTCATTCCCAACAACAACAATCCCAGCAAGAATCCCCAAAGCACCCAGCTTAACCAGCGTCTTTGGCAGACAAGGGGGCTAGGCGAATCCTGGTGCATGGGAGTTCCAACTCCAGGATCACCCGAGGGTTGCTTCTAAAGCTACACAACAACAAAAAACTCCGGGGAGTTCTCCTCGGAGTCTTAAAAATCTTTTGACCTAAACTAGCCGTGAAGTTGCGCAGTAGGTTTATCCATGTCGAAAAGCCTACGCAAAAGTTCTGTCTTGGCGGGGTCACGTTCATCGGGCAAGGTCAACGGCCCCATGGAGATGGCCACGAGAATTGAACCCGGGTAGTTGTTAACACGCTTGATAAACTCGCTCTCGGAGACCCCTTCAGAATAAAAGTCTACCACGAAAGTATCCCAATCCTCGTTTTCCAGTTGTTCCAGGGCTTCGGCTTCGGTTTTCACGGGCTTGATGGTAGCCCCCACCAACAGGTCAGTTAAAACCTCAAGACAAGCTTCGCGCCGGGCATCGTCTTCTTCCCAAATGAGAATCTGGCGCTGGCTGTAATCCCTAATTACAGGGGCACTTTCAACACCTTCATCCGAATCCAGGAGATTCTTATCGAATTCTCCCAAATCTTCATCTTCAAAATTATCGAGATCTTTTTCCATAATGCGTCAATATAGTAAATCTATTCCAAAGCTTCACGAATTTGCTGGATAAAGGACATTTCTTCTGGAGAAACATTGCTCTCGTTTTCATCTTCACGGGAGGCATTTGCCACTCTCAGCATAGATTCTAGCACCTTGCTCTTGAACTCGGGACTTTGCTCCCTAAGGGTTTCCACACAAGCCGCCGCACGTTCCTTTGCCGATGAAAACGAACCATAAACCTTATTGAAGTCATCCCAAGAGACATCGGGGGTCAGTTCGTCGTGAATTTGGTCCAAAGTATCGCTTTCTGCCTGTGTCGCAGAAGAAGAGCCTGGCAAAAGATTTTCCGTTTCGTTCTCGTGAAAAAGACAAGCCACCTGCCAAGATAGGACCAAAAGCGCCAGATTCGGATTCATTATAGACCTCATGATTTTCTGTACAAAAATACTAAAAAGACGAGAGAACGGCTCTACGAGCCTACAGACTAGAGACGAGAGAGGGTTAAAGTGCTAAGTACAAGTAGTAGGGCTACTCCCTAACCACTTGTTTACTAACGGTCTTCGACATACATTTCTCTCGTCTTTCATCTCTCGTCTCTCGTCTAAATTCTATATTTCCCGCCATGGCATACGTAGCAATGGCCCGAAAGTGGCGCCCCCAGTCTTTCTCCGACATGGTCGGACAGGAACACATCGCAAAAACCCTCCAGAACGCAATCGAGGGCGGCCGCCTGCACCATGCCTTCCTTTTTACCGGCACCCGCGGAGTCGGCAAGACCACCAGTGCCAGAATCCTCGCCCGCACCCTGAACTGCAAGGGCGGCGACCCGCTGCACCCCTGTGGCGAGTGCGACAGCTGCAAGGACATTGCCAGCGGCAACCCCATGGACGTCTATGAAATAGACGCCGCCTCCAACACCGGCGTCGAAAACATCCGCGACGTCATCGAGCGCGTGCAGTACCCGCCGGTCATCGGCAAGTACAAGGTGTTCATCATCGACGAAGTCCACATGCTCTCCACCGGGGCCTTCAACGCCCTGCTCAAGACCCTCGAAGAGCCGCCCCCGCATGTGATTTTCATCTTTGCCACCACCGAGGTGAACAAGGTCCCCCAGACCATCCTCAGCCGTGTGCAGCGTTTCGACTTCAAGCGGCTCACCATGGAGCAAATCCGCAGCCGCCTGCGCTACATCTGCGAGCAGGAACACATCAACGCTTCCGACGAAGCCCTGGACATCTTTGCCGAAAAGGCCGACGGCTCCATGCGCGACGGCCTCACCTACTTTGACCAGGCCTACGCCTTTACCGGCAGCGACATGACCGCCGAATCGGTGCGCTCTATCCTCGGGATTCCGCCGGTGGAGCTGTTCTTCTCCCTTATCCAGGCCATCGAAAACCACGACCTGAAGGGCTGCTTCAAGATGGTGGACGACGCCGTGAAAATCGGTATCGAGTTCGCCCCCCTGCTGGACGGTTTCGGCAAGTTCCTGCGGAATATGATCTATAGCCGCCTGGACGCCTTCACCGCCGATGAGCTGAACATCACCGAAGAGCTATTCACCAAGTACAAGAGTTCGGCCCAAGGTATCGGCAACGGCGACCTGCTCCGACTGAGCAAGATGCTCATAGACCTGCAGGCGAACCTGCGCTACAGCACCAACCCGAGGCTCGTGGTAGAGACCACCTTCGCCCGCATGGCCTGGCTCGACCGGCTCACCGACCTCAAACGGGCGCTAGCCGCCATCAACGACCCCAAATCCGCCGCCGACGAGGCGGTAAAAAAAAAAGTAGCTGAAGTCGCCCAGGCCCTGGAGGCAGAACCTGCCCCGGTTCCCTACAGCGACCCCTTCGAGAACTACCAGGGCACCGGAAACAGCGCCACCTATTCCCGCTATGAGATTGCCGCCGCCTGGCCCTCCATCTGCGCAAGTTTTGCCGACGACGGCGACCTGTATTTTTCGGCGGCCATGGCGGGCACCGTCCTGGAAACCGGCGACCCCCACGAAAACCCCTTCCCCGTCGCCCTCACCTTTGTGGGGGAAACGTCAAAAAATGACTCTTGGAACTTTCAGCAGCTGCAGGAACACCCGGAATTCATGACCCGGCTGCAGAACGTGCTCGAAGACAAGCTCCAAACCAAGATTTCCCTTTCGGTCAAGACCCGCGCCTTTACGGAAGCCGAACGGATTATGCGGGAAAACGCCAAAAAGACCCCCTACCAGCTGGACAAGGACAGGGAGCCCCTTTTTGAGAAAATCGAAGAAATGTTTGCCGCAGAATTGGTATATTCTGTAGCGGTAAAGAAAGAAACGGCCAGCATGGCCCAAGACGACTTAGAAGAAGACAACGACAACTAGAAAGGAGTTCATGCCATGGACATGAGTAAAATGCTGAGGGACCTTCAGAAGATGCAGAGCAAGATGATCAAGGCGCAAAGCGACCTGAAGGCACAGAGTTTCGATGCCGAAGCGGGCGGCGGAATGGTTAAAGTCGCCATGAACGGCCGCGGAGTCCTCACCATGATCAAGATCAACCCCGACGCTGTCGACAAGGACGACGTGGAAGCCCTGGAAGACCTGATTATGGCGGCCATCAACGCGGCTGTCAAGAAAAAGGACGACGCCACCCAAGAAAGCATCAGCGGCGTCACCGGCGGCATGAAAATCCCCGGCCTGATGTAGTCGGATATAGTGCCATTTATCCGCCAGAACGGGCGTTTTATCCACAAATGAATAGAGTCCCCCTATATAAAGGGGGCATTTTTGTTAAATTTGGCCCATATTATTCAGTGGAGAACGAATGTCAAGGCAATTTGCTATCCTACCTTCCGTGGCTTTGGCGCTATCGCTCATGGCCCTGCCCGCCCTTGCCGGCCAGGCCTATACCCGCGAAGACGCGCTCAAGATTGCCATGGAAAAGTCCACGACCATCAAATCCGCCGAAGAGGAACTGGTCAGCGCCAATTCCCAGGTGGACGCCGGTTACGGAAACGCTATGCCCAGTATCGACCTAAGCGCGGGAATCACCCGCATTTTCGGGCTGGACGACGTAGAAAACAGTCATGATTTGGCCAATGCTGCCAACAACATGGAATCCGCCAGCGATTTCGACAAGCAGGTCATGGCCCCCGCCGTTGACGGCCTCATTTACGGCATGAAATCCCAGGGTTACCGCTGGCAATCCAGCGTGGGCCTCACTGCCACCCAGATTCTTTACGCCCAGGGCAAGGTGGGAACCGGTATCGATATCGCCAAGATTTACAGGCGCTTGAAAGAAGTGAACCTGGAAAATGTGAAGGCCACCGTCAAGTACAACGTGGAAACCGCCTTTGACCAGCTGATTTACCTGGATTCCGCCGTGGCGATTCTCGAAGCGAGCATCGCCCAGACACAGCAGCACATCGACTACGTGAACGGTGCCGTAGAAAGCGGACTCGCCTCGGAACTGGACCAGATTCGCGCCCAGCTCCAGCTGGACCAGCTCAAGTCCGAACTGGAAAAGACCAAGAAAAACCAGATTCTCGCCCGCAACGCCCTCTTGAACACCATGGGCATGGACTGGGAAGCAGACGTGCAGTTCAAGGGGGAACTCCGTGACCCGAATTCGAACCTGCCCTACCCCGACACCGCCATGGCCAACGTGAAAAAGCGCCGCAAGGAACTGGTGATGCTGGACCAGTCCGAAGAAATGCTCCAGAAAAACATTTCCATCGAAGAGGGCGGCTACAAGCCCACTATCGTGCTGGTAGGCGGCCTCAAGTACAGCAACAACAAGAACGAAATCCAGCAGTGGGACGCCCCCGACTGGGACAAGAACATCAACAAGTACGTGGGCCTGAACCTGACCATGAACCTCTTCAACGGTATGAAAACCAAGGAAGCCGTGGTCCAGGCGAAATCGAAACTGCGCGACACCCAGATCCAGAAAGAAACCGCCGAGCGCGGGTTCCGCATGCAGATCGAATCCTGCGCCAACACCCTGGAAGACGCCGTGCGCCAGCTGGAGCTCCAGAAGCGCCAGGTGGACCTGGCCAACCGCAACTACGACCTGACCGAGGCCTCCTACAAGGTGGGCAAGTCCACTCAGCTGGACTACCTGGACGCCTCCATGACGCTCCGCACCACAAAACTCAAGTACATGGAAGCGGTCTTGAACTGGAACAACGCCTACAACGCCCTTTTGCAGGCCACCGGAGAATATCAATAGGACAAAGATTATGAACAGCATCAAAAAGTACATCATCACCCTTTCTGCCCTAACGTTTGTCCTTGTCGGTTGCAAGGGCAAGGACGCCAAGGATAGTGCCACCGTGGCACCCTCCACCATCGAGGAAATCCAGAAGGAGAAGGGCAAACCCGCCCGCGTGACCAAGGCCAAGAAATCCTCCCTCAAGGACATCCGCGAATTCAGCGGGACCATCGAGGGCATGCAGCAGGCTAACGCCATCTCCAAGATGGGCGACCCCCTGGCAAAGATCTACGTGCAGGTGGGCTCTACCGTCCAAAAGGACCAGGTGCTGGCCGAATACATCTTTACCGGCGACAACACCCAGTACGAACAGGTGCAGGAACAAGTGGCCCTGCTCGAAAAATCCACCCAGCGTCTGCGCGAAGTACACGCCAAGGGTGGTCTTAGCCAGCAGGACCTGGACCAGGCCGAAATGCAGCTGAAGATTGCCAAGATGAACCTGGAAACCGCCCGTCGCGCCACCAAGATTCTGGCACCTGCCGCAGGCGTGGTCACTGAACTGAACTACCAGGAAGGTCAGACCCCCGGCGTGGGTTCCACCCTCTGCACCATCGCCAAGCTGGACAAGGTCATCTTGAAGCTGAACGTGACCAGCAAGGATATCTCGCAGTTCAAGATGGGTGCCGCCGCTACCGTCGAAGTAGCCGGCAAGAAGATGAAAGGTAAGGTGACCCTGATACCCCTGGCCGCTAACCCTGTGACCAGGTTCTTCCCCGTAGAAGTGACGTTTGACAACAGCAGCAAGAAATTGCTCCCCGGCATGTACATAACCGCCGAACTGGAAACCAAGCAGGTGAACGGAGTGGTGGTGCCCGCCGAAGCCGTTATCTACAAGAACGGCCTCAACATGGTGTGGACCGTGGATAAAGAGGGCAATGCCCGCCGTAAGATCGTGAAGGTCGGCATCCAGACCAAGGACCAGGTGCAGATTGCCGAAGGCCTCAAGGGCGGCGAGACCGTCATGGTGGAAGGCATGTCCAAGATGAACGACGGCGACAAGGTCAACATCGTCAAATAATTTTACTGGAGATACGCTGAATGATCAAGGCCAGTATTTATAAACCGATTACCATGCTCATGGTCATCTTGACCGTGGTGGTTTTCGGTCTGTACACCTACACCATGATGGTCGTGGACCTGATGCCGAAATTCGAAGTTCCGGTGGTGACGGCGACCATGATTTACGCAGGTGCTAGTCCCGAAGAAATCGAGACCACCGTTATCAAGCCTGTCGAAGAACAGGTGGAACTGGTGGACGGTATCGACTACGTGCAGTCCATCTGCCTCGAGAACTACGGCATTATCGTCGCCATGTTCAACATGGGCGTCAACGTAGATGTAGCAGCAAACGACGTGCGTTCCAAGGTGGAACTTGCGGCGGCTGACTTCCCCGACGCCGTGGAACCCCCTATCATTTCCAAGGTGGACATCAATGGTGCAGCCATCATGGCTATTTCCTTTACGGGTCCGCTGAACTCCACGGAACTCCGCCAGATGGTGGAAGACGAAATCGAACCCCTGTTCACCTCCGTCTCAGGTGTGGCCAGCGTAGATGTATTCGGTGGTACTACCCGCCAGATTTCTATCGAACTTGACAAGGACAAGATGAAGGACCGTGGCATCGACATTGCCACCATCATGGGTCTGTACGGCCAGTCCAACTTGAACTACCCCGTGGGCGAAGTCATCGGCAAGCACAAGAACACATCTGTGCGTACAGCAGGCAAGTTCCAGAGCCTGGACGAAATGCGCAACATGGATATTCCCACGGCCAACGGCGTTATCAAGCTCTCCGAGGTTGCAAAAGTCAAGGACACCATCGAGACCATTTCATCCATTTCCCGTTTCAACGGCACAAGTTCTATCTCCCTGGATATCAAGAAGCGTTCCGACGCCAACGTGGTGGACGTTTCCAAGGGCGTTATCAAGCGCATGAACGCCGTCAACAAGAGCCTTCCCGAAGGTTTCGAGCTTCACCTGGTGTACGACAAGAGCGAAGCGGTGAACGAATCCATCGACAACGTGATCCAGAACGTGATTATCGCTATCGTGCTTACCGCAGGACTCTTGCTCTTGTTCCTCGGCAAGTTCTCCACTATGTTCATTGCGGCCCTCACCATGCCGACCTCCGTAATCGGAGCCTTCACCCTGATGTACTTTGCTGGATTCGGCATCAACATGATGTCCCTGATGGCATTGTCGTCGTCGGTGGGCTTGCTGGTGACCAACGCCATCGTGGTGCTTGAAAATATCAACGTGAAACTGAACGAAGGCCTGGATCCGAAAGAGGCTGCCTACAAGGGAACCTCCGAAATCATGGTGGCTATCATGGCATCTACGCTTACTAACGTGTGCGTGTTCGTGCCTATCGCCTTCATGAAATCCATCGCCGGTATCTTCTTCCGTACCTTCGGTCTTACCATGGTGTTTGCCACCCTGGTGTCCTTGCTCGCCACCTTTACCTTGACCCCGCTTCTGGCGGCCTACCTGTTCAAGGGCAAAAAGAAAGACGAGAACGGAAACATTATCGAAGAAAAGCCCTCCGTGGTGGGACGCATTCTCGGGCTGTTCCCCACTGCCCTCAAC
Organism: Fibrobacter sp. UBA4375; assembly: GCA_002391195.1. Taxonomy (GTDB): domain Bacteria; phylum Fibrobacterota; class Fibrobacteria; order Fibrobacterales; family Fibrobacteraceae; genus Fibrobacter. The sequence continues at coordinate 17,056 of DGRZ01000105.1, forward strand.
GGCATCCGCTTTGTATATCTGAAAACCCTGTCGTTCTGCCTTTCCATTCCGGGAGTGCTGTTCCAGGTGGTCGCCCTGATCGCTATGCTCCTTTTCGTGGGCTATATGGCCGCCAACCACATGACGGTGGAAATCATGCCTAAGCAGGACCAGGGCATGATCAGCATCAAGCTGGAAATGCCCGTGGGCACCAACGTGGAAACCACCGACAGTATCGCGAAAATTATCGAGGACCGGGTCAAGGATGTTCCCGAAATTGTCCATTACAGCGTGAACGTGGGTGGTTCCAACGGTTTTGCTACGGTGAACCAGGCTACCATGCGTATCAAGCTGTTGAAGGACTGGGAAGGCCGTACCAGGAGTACCGACCAGATCGTGGACTCCCTGCGTCCCTACCTGGCCGACATCCCCGACGCCTATATCGCCATCAAGTCCGCCTCGGCATCTGAAATGAACAACAACAGCGCAGGCGACGTGGTGCTGGAAATCAACGGCCTCAAGAAGGACTCCGTGATCAAGGCTTCTGAACTGATTATGGACCGGGTCAAGGAAACCATTGCCGGCGTAGTAGATGTAAAGACCAGCTACGAAGCGGGTAAACCCGAAATCCGCCTGGTTCCCAACAGGCAGGCCCTGGCCGACTACGGCGTGACCCTGCAGTCCCTTGCCACCTACAACTACATCGCCGTGAGCGGTTATGAAGCGGGTCAGTACACCGAAGACGGTGAAGAATACGACGTGTATGTGCGCATGCAGGAGAAGAACCGCAAGAGCCATGCCGACATCGAAGACCTGCCCATGAAGACCCCCAAGGGCTATGTGGCTGCCCGCGACCTGTTCTACATCGAAGACGGTGCAGGCCCCACCCGTATTGACCGTAAGCGCAAGATGACCCGCGTGGACGTTTCCATGAACCTGTTGCCTGGCCACACCACCGGTGAGGTCATGGGCAACCTGAACAAGCTTACCGCCAGCATGAAGGACGAACTCCCCGAGGGTATTTCCTTCAGCTTCGGTGCCCAGGCCGACATGCAAGAAGACATGGTGAACGAATTCAAGACCGCCATCATCATGGCCATCTTGCTCACCTACATCTTGCTGATTGCCCTGCTGGAAAGCTTTGCACAGCCCTTTATCATCATGACCACCATTCCTATGGGCGCCATCGGCGTGTTCCTCGCCCTGATATTCACCGGCAAGGCACTCTCCATGATCGCCCTCATGGCTATCGTGATGCTTATCGGTGTGGTGGTGAACAACGCTATTCTATTGCTTGATGAAGCCAACAGGCTACTCCGAAGCGGTTCTATGGGAAGGCGCTCCGCCATTATGACGGCGGGCAAGACCAAGTTCCAGCCCATCGCCCTGGCCACATTCGCCTCTGTGGTGGCCCAGATGCCTCTGGCCCTGGCCTTGGGCGGTAACGTGGCCGCCATGACCCAGCCTATGGGTATTGCTGCCGTGGGTGGCCTGATCGTGTCTGCCATCCTTACCATGTACCTGGTGCCCACATTCTTCTGGCTACCCAACGCCCTGTTCCACAAGGCGAAGAAAAAGGCCAGCAACCTGAAGGGCAAATTCAACAAGGCAAAAGCGTAAAGATCCAGGCCTAAATTCTTTTTTTCAAACACTGGTTTTTATAAACCAGTGTTTTGTATTTTGGCCGGCATGAATTTTACTGACGCCTGGTGCAAAGCACACTTGACCACTCCCCTACCCACTCCGGCAGGCGGTAACCCTGCCGCCCTGTACCTGGGCATGGCGAATATCCACGACGAAATGCTGTTGGAACGCATCCGCTTTATGCACGGCGGGCCCGTTGTCCCCTGCCCCATGACCGAAGCCGAAGTGCTCCGGACCATACGGACGAACTTCGCAAGCGAAGCGGAAGCCCTGCAAGAAAGCAAGGTCAACTCCTGGGAATCGGAGCCGGTCATCAACCTGGTGGATAGCCTTATGGACAAGGCCCTGGAGCAAAACGCCAGCGACATCCACCTGGAACCCACCGAAAAGGAACTGAAGGTGCGCTTCCGCATCGACGGGCTTTTGCAATTCCACAGAAGCCTGCCCCCATGGCTAAAAGACCCGGTTCTTGTACGGCTGAAGCTCCTAGCCCAGGTAGATATTACAGACAAGCGAATTCCCCATGACGGAAGTTTCAAGTTCCAGGGCGTCTCGGGAACGGTGCGGGTGCGGCTCAGCACCCTGCCGGTGCAGCACGGCGAGACCTGCGTACTGCGGCTTTTACCCGCCAAGGACGAAGGCGGCACCCTTGGCGACCTGGAATTCAGCCCGAAAATTCTTGCAGAACTCCGGCGTATCTTCGCCATGCCTCAGGGGCTGTTCCTGATAACAGGCCCCACCGGCAGCGGCAAGACCACCACGCTGTACGCGGGCCTGCGTGAAATCATCCAGAAAAAGATAAACGTCACTACCATCGAAGACCCGGTGGAATACAGCCTCAATGGCGCAAACCAAGTGCAGGTCAACGAAAAATGCGGGTTCACCTTCGCCGCAGCGCTCCGCTCCATACTCCGGCAAGACCCCGACGTGATTCTGGTAGGTGAAATCCGAGACGAAGAAACGGCCCGTATTGCGCTCCGCGCCGCAGAAACTGGCCACCTGGTGCTTGCGACGTTACACACCAACAGCGCAAAGGGCGCCTTTGCACGACTCCAGGACCTGGGAATTTCCCAAACTTCACTTCAAGATTCCCTGCTGGGGGTAATGGCCCAGAGGCTTTTGCGGAAAAAGACCGGCGGCCGCATCGCCGCACTAGAACTGTTACGTTCCGACGGCACCTACACCGACGGAACGCTGCAGGAATACGCCAGCAGACTTGTCCAAAACGGCCTTGTCAAAAAGGAGGAATTACTCCGGGTTCTCGGGAGCTGAAGGCTCCGCAGGTGCGGGGCTTTCGACAACCTCAGGCGCAGCAGGAGCGACGGGCGCCGCCACAGGTTCAGCCGCTGTCGCTGCCGGTGCCGCAGCAGGAGGCGGCGCCATCAGCTGCCGTAGGGAATCCACCAGCAGGCTATCCTTCTTGGGGAACATGTTCTGGTAGATGACCGCCCGGCGCTTGGCCATGAACTGGCTTTCACGCATGTTGGGATGGTGCTTGCCGGGGCTTGCCAGCATAGCCGCCAGATTGATGGCCTGGTCCACGCTGAGCTTGCTGCAACTCTTCTTATAATAGGTGGAGCAGGCCGCCTGGCATCCGAAAATATCCTTGCCCCACTGGGCGTAGTTCAGGTAAAGTTCCAGAATGCGGTCCTTCCCCAACTCGTGCTCCATCAAAAGTGCGTAGGCCAGCTCCTTGAACTTCCTCTCCCAGGAGCGTTCCCCGCTCAAGAACAAGTTCTTGGCCAGCTGTTGCGTGATAGTGGACCCGCCAAACTTGGTCTTGCCCGACATCTTGTTGGCGTTCAAGGCCTCAGCGATGGCATTCACGTCAAAACCCGGGTGAAAATAGAAACCGGCGTCTTCGCTGGCAATCACCGCCTTCTGCAAATAGGGGCTGATTGAATCCAGAGGCACATAGGTATGCTTGATTTTCACCGTCGGATTGGAATCCACCAGGGCCTGCATGTAGCGGCTCATCTCGGGCTGGGTATCCTTCAGGGACTGTACGCCGTCGTACAAGTTATAACCGTAAATAAAGGCCTTGTACAGGGCCACGGAGGCCACGATACTGAACACCGCCGAATAGATGATGAGAATCAGGAGAACGCACCTCAACAA
>DGRZ01000105.1:20907-25583 GCA_002391195.1 Fibrobacter sp. UBA4375
TGATTTTCTCGATGATGTCCTTAATTTTTTTCATAAATCAACCGCACCAATATATAGCATTTGTCAGTGCTTCCCGCCGAACCAGTCGTTCACGTCTTCGCCTTCCTTTATAGAAGAATCCAGATGTTCCGTGCCCTCCCCCAGCACAATGGTGCGGATTCCCGCATTGCCGAACACCTCTTGCAGGTACTTGGTGGCCTCGCGACCGGCGTTGTCCTTGTCCATGCACAACACCACGTTCTTGTTCTTGAACAGGGGCAGCCATTCCACCTTGAAACTGCGCACGCCGGGTATACCCACCGCATCGATTTTACGGCCTAAAAAGGTAAGGGTGTCCACCACTCCCTCGCACAGGTAAATCCAGCCCGGTTTCTCGTCCAGGGCCGCCATGTTGTACGGGTAAGGCACCGTTCCACGCAGGTTCATCTCCTTGGGTACTACAGAACTTTCCAGTGCGCGGGACTGGAAATAAAAAGCCCTGCGCTGGGTGTCCAAGTACGGGAATATCAGCGGGTGCTTGTAGAACTTCAGGTTTCCCTTTTCGTTGAACAGGCCCACGTACTGCAAGACATCCATGCTGTAGGTGTCCTTGAGGGCGTTGTTCAACTGGCCGTAGTCCTTGATGGTCCTGAGGAGCATCTTGTCCCATACGGGCTTAAAGATGCGGCGCCCCATAAGCCAAGCGGCGGCCTGGGTCCCGTCCACCGGCGAAAGCATCTTCAAAAAATTCAGGATGATCTTTTTGCGTTCGTCTTCGCTAACCAATTCCTCTGCCGGTGCCGGTTCCGGCATGGGCATAGGCTCCGTAGCGTAGATTTCCTGGGGAGCCTGAGCGGCAACATTATGATGGGGACCCACAACAGGCTTGCCTGCCGGGGTGGACTTGCCCGCAGGAGCCAAAAACGGAAAAGTTTCCCGAAGGTAGTTCAGGGCCTCTACAAAGGAGCAACCCTTGTACTTTTGCACCAGGGAAATCACGTCGCCCCGCACGTCGTCGCAGACCCAGCAGCGGAAATAACCCTTCTCCTCGGAAATGGAAACCGACGGAGTCCTGTCGCCATGGGCATGGCGGCTCGCAAAGGCACAGCGGCACTTGCCTCGGACAACATCTATGCCCAGGGAACGGGCCACCGCCGTAATGGACAGGGAGGCCTTGAACTGTTTCAGCTCTTCGTCGGTCATCTAGGGGAATTATAGTAAATCCTATATTTAGGCCATGGTTATCCAAGAAAACGAGCCGATGAGCGTGCACACCTCCTTCAAGGTGGGCGGCCCTGCGCGGTATTTTGTCAAGGCAAGCTCCATGGAAAGCCTGAAAAATGCGCTTTCATTTGCTCGGGAAAAACATCTCCCACATTTTATTTTGGGTAACGGGACCAACCTGTTGGTCTCGGACAAGGGCTACGACGGCGTGGTCATCTCCCTCGCCGGGGATTTTTCGGAAATCGAGGACCTGGGGAACGGCAAGTTCAAGGTAGGTGCGGCAACACCCCTGGGCAGGTTCGCCCGGCACACCCTCAAGCAGGGCTACGCCGGTATACACAAACTGGCCGGAATCCCCGGGACCTTGGGCGGGGCTGTATATATGAACGCAGGTGCCTACGGCCAAGAAATTGGACAAGCCTGCACCGGCGTGACGGTCCTTGATGCTGGCGGGAACATCCGTGAGCTGTCCGCCGCCGAATGCGGTTTCGGCTACAGACGGAGTGTTTTCAGTAACGGCAACAATGGCGCCGGGGATGACAATGGAAAAATCATTCTCGCGGCTACGTTCCAGCTGCAAAGCGCAAGTTCGCAGGGATTGACCACCGCCGACCTGGAAGCGGAACTGGCCGAGTGCATGGCCAAACGCAAGGCCACGCAGCCCCTGAACATGCCCAACGCAGGCTCCACCTTCAAACGACTAGAAGTCGGTGCCGCCGAGACCCCAACACAGGTCGCACCAGGCTACTACATCGAGCAGGCCGGGCTCAAGGGCTATCGCATAGGTAGCGCCGAAGTGAGCACGCTGCACGCCAACTTCATCGTGAATGCAGGGGGCGCTACGGCCCAAGACATCAAGGACCTCAGCGAGTATGTACAAAATAAAGTTTCCGAAAAATTCAGGATTGAACTGAAACGGGAGATTATTCTGCTGGGGGAATTTTAGAAGTTGTGAGTTATGAGTTATGAGGTGTGAGTTCTTATAGTCGCGCCTTTGGCGCCAAATTATATACTGATAACCGACAACTCATTACTAATCTCACATTTCACATTTTTTTGTCCACCGGGTCAAAGCGGTTCAGAATCCGCGTGATGACGGCATAGACGATTCCTCCGAACAGGCCGCCTGTCAAGTCCGCCACTAGGTCAAAAGCGCTATAGTCCCGGCCCTCTACAAAGCTCTGGTGGTATTCGTCGGTACAGCCGTAGGCCAAGGCGAGAACACCTACAATCAAGACCCGCAGCCACTGCCGCCTGGACCATTCGTTTCGGGTCCAGATCATGGCGTAACAGCCCGCGAGGGTGGCGTATTCCAGAAAGTGGGCCAGCTTGTCCCAAATCTGTGGAAAATCTTCCAGCTGTTCGTTAGTCAAGGACGACAGCTTGAAGACAATCGCCATGCAGAGGATGCAAGGCACGGCGCGAAAGAACGGGTATTTCTGGAACAGGGACTCGAACATTTTTATTCCTTAGGGGACAACGCACCTTCCGACAAGGCCCACCAGCTTCAGCCGGAGCTTTTCCCTGTCCAGGGAAATCTCTTCTAGCAGGGACTTTACCGTATAATTCTTTTTGATGTGCTTGTAGGCGCACTTGCAGCGGGACTTGTTTCCGCCGCGGACCACCCGGAGGCATTCGTCCTCGATGGACTTTTCCATCTCGGGAGTAAATTCCGGTGGGAGGCATGGCGAAAGGAGCCGCATGCCCAGAGGGCCGAAATCCTTGATTTCGCCGTTGGCATCCATGGATTTCATCAAGAGGTAGAGCAAGGTATCGTTCCTGACCAGATGATTGAACGCACAGACACAGGTTTCTTTTGACTGTTTCATTCCCAGCAGGCTATCCGCCTCGGCGGTGCACCGTTCCATGAAGGTAGGGCCAAAACTTTCGTCGCTCAGGAGCATCTGGATAAGCATCCGCTCGGTAGAGGATATGGAAACGTTCCCGGTACTACCCTGGGGCGGTGCGGCAAAAACGCTTACCGCAAAGCTCAACAAAAACAAAAAGGGAACGGCAAATTTCATGAATTTTTCCAATAGTGGCGTAATAGACGACAAATTTAGATTATTTCGGCATAATTTCCTGGCCAACCTATACTAAAAAACAGCTTGTTTTAAAAACGTTTGACAAATCTGGTTGTTTTTCTTACATTCTTTACAAATTTGTCAACCTTGGAGAAAATACCATGAAAAAACAACTCTACGTCGGAATATCCCTCATTTCCACCGCCCTCCTGATGAGCCTTGCCGCCTGTGGCGACGACAGCTCCAGCGGCACAGACAGCAAAGCCGTCACTCCCGGTTTCGAAGTCCAGACCTTCGACGAACTGGGTCTTTGCGCAAAGACCGCCGAAGGTACCGTGGGCTTCGTGAAGGACGACCAGGCCTCCTACACCTGCAAGTCCGGAGAATGGGTGAAAAATGATGAGAATTCCTCCAGCAAGGACAATGACTCGAAGGATTCCGACAACGATGGTGGAAAGACTTCTTCCAGTGATGATGGAGATTCTTCTGGTAATGAATCCGGAGCCAAGGTTTACTGCGACATCAGTGACGGTCTTTGGATTGTTGAAAAAGAAGGCGATGACTATCGTCAGTTCTACGAATGGACCGAAGACGGAGATTCTATCAACATCTATAGGATGAGGGTTGCGTCCGACTATAAGAGTGCAGATTTGTGCAAACAATACGCAAGTGGCGGTATCTGCGAAGGAGGAAAGCATTGGCAAAAATTCGCAACAAATACCGTTGTGATTGATGATAAGACTCTCAAGGACATTAAGGCTGAATGCACCGACGAAAAAGATTTGGAAATCAAGGCTAACGCAAGCGAACCGGAATCATCGAGTTCGGAAGCTAAAGAAAACAAGTGTGATTTCGAAAAGACAGACAACACCTGGGTGGTCGAAGGGAACATCGCAGGAATGATGGATGAAAAGATAACCTATACCTGGTCAGGTTCAACACTTACCATCGTTACAGAAACAAGAACCAATATGTTCATGGAAAGCGCATGCCAAGAAAGTGCAGCAGAAGAAGAGAATGCAAAATGCGAAGGATCCATTCTTGTGACCTCCGAAGAAGAAACAGAAGAAGATGCAGACAGAGACGAATGGTTCGAAACAGCCAAAAGTAGCAGCTTCTGCGGATAAATCCGTAATTAAATGAGAATCATCCAGCGTGTCCGTGGTTGCGGGCACGCTTTGTTCGTTTTAGGCAGCCAACCCCCTACCCTTTTACTATCTTTGGACACACTATGAGCTTAAAATTTGATACCCCCATTACCGAAGTTCCGCTGTTCCACCAGGGCAAAGTACGCGACATGTACGACCTGGGCGACAGCTTCCTGATGGTCGCCAGCGACCGTCTTTCCGCTTTTGACGTGGTGCTCCCCACCCCGATCCCTGGTAAGGGCAAAATCCTCAACCAGCTTTCGCTGTTCTGGTTCCAGCACCTCGGCATGAAGAACCACCT
>DGRZ01000030.1 GCA_002391195.1 Fibrobacter sp. UBA4375
CGGATACGAGGAACTACTAGCCACCGAGCCAAGAGGGAGGCAACCCAAGGTGCCCAAGCCAAAACGGACAAAAGGAATGAGCGAACTGGAACGTCTCAGGGAAGAGAACGAATATCTCAAGGCGGAGAACGCCTACCTAAAAAAATTAAAGGCCCTAGACCAGAAAGAGAATGCCGAGATGTTCGGTATAGGGCCCAAGTCATCAGAGAACTGAGCGACAAGCACGCTCTGAAGCATCTCCTGAAGGCAGGCGGACTATCCCGCTCCACATACTACTACAACCTCCGCAAGAGGCCAGACCGCTACGCCGACGAGCGTAGCCGAGTCAAGGCCGTGCATGCGCAGAACAGGGGTCGTTACGGCTACCGGCGTATCATGGCCCAGCTCCGAAACGAGGGCTTCTCGATCAACCACAAGACAGTGTACCGACTAATGAAAGAGGAAAACCTGAAAAACGTGCGAAAACGCAATAAGTACCGCTCGTACAAGGGCGAAGTTGGCAAGACTGCGCCCAACATCCTGAACAGGGACTTCGGCACGACGGGCCCGAACAGGAAGTGGACAACCGACGTGACCCAGATAAACATCGGCATGGAAAAGTGCTACCTGTCGCCGATACTCGACATGTACAACGGGGAAATCGTCAGCTACACGATATCGGACCATCCGGACCTGAAGATGGTCATGGACATGCTGGAAAAGGCCTACGCTAAGGGACACACCTGGAAACGTCTGATACTCCACTCCGACCAAGGATGGCACTATCAGCACCGCAGCTATCAGAAATCGCTGAAGGATCATAAAATCGTCCAAAGCATGAGCCGCAAGGGAAACTGCCTGGACAACGCAATGATGGAGAACTTCTTCGGGATAATGAAATCCGAGTTACTCTATCCGAACACCTTCAATGATATGGATCACTTCAAGCGGGAACTAAGGAAATATATCGAATACTACAACAACGATCGGATAAAGTTGCGTCTAAAAGGAATGAGTCCGGTACAATACCGGACTCATAACGCAGTTTTATCCTAACTTTAAACTGTCCAACTTTTTGGGTTCAGTTCATGTCCTGGGGCTTTGATTGTTTAGGGGATAAAGGGAATGGCTCCCCTTGAGTGGGGAGCATTCTGTTAATAGCAATTGCTTAAGGTTAATGTTCCTCCTGAAGGAACCGTCACAGTCACAGGGTATGTAACAGAAGCATATCCATTACAATTGCCAGTCACGTTATTCCAATATCCGGCACCAGTTGTTGCAGAGAACGCATCCCAGCAATTTGCAAAGCTCGCCGTAATTTGTGTGGTCTTTGTCCCTGTCATTCCATTACACTTTTCAAGTGTATACTTTCCAGGATTCAACGTGTAGTTGGGTTGATAATTTTCAATGGTAGTCGGCGCATCTGAAGAATAGACAACATCAAAAGAGCACAACCCACTTGTTGGTACAGATCCTTTAGAATTGCGAGCAGATATGACATACGTGTATGTACCAGAGGCCTCACCACTAATTGGAGGTAGGGTTCCGCTATAATACGATATCGCCGGTCCGCTCACCGAATTCTTTGTAATCGTATATGTGCAACCACCGACAACTTCACAATTATCAATAGTAATTGAGGTGTTAATTGAAGCGTTTGGAGATTTTGTCATTGTTGTAGTTGGGCATCCGTTTATTTCTGGAACATTTGATGCTGCCGGTAAAGCATTGCATTCCGACATATAAACATGGAATGCCTTGTCGGAACAATCAGAAACTTCCAAGTGATAAGTTAAGTTTGGCGAGGGATTGTATTGTGCATAATACGTTCCATTATCATTACTCAAGGAGAATGAAGTTCCATTCCATGCGCCAGCTTTCCCCTTACAATCAGCAACATCAACATTCAACTGTCCAAGACAAACCTTATTAAGGGTGATATCGGCGCAACCACTGTTTAAACTATCATTGATGTGCACGTTGTTATCGGACGCTCCAATACTTTGAGTAACTACTGTACAGCCGGAAGGCGGAGTTGAAGCCGTACCATACGTCACCTTAAACCGGCAGTCTTTACTCAAAGTCCCGTGGTTCACAGTCAGCGTATAGGTAACCTCGCCAGAGCCGTCGGCATCCGTAAAGCTATCTGTCGCAGAGGAGCCGTCATAACCCGTTTTTGCTCCGCCATATACGCTTGTACTACCCTTCTTGATATCATAAGTGCAGTTCTCACCGCAGCCCGTATTAGTATTGCCACTCCCCGCCTTGGTCTTGACAGGCGTTATCGAGGTTCCGGCGGCGACAGGCGTGCTCGCTCCAGGATCCGTCCAGGAATCGCAATCCAGGTTCAATGGATAGTTTATAGTGTAGGAACCATCACACGCAACAAGGGCTTCTGATCCACGCGTAACGGTTGCCGTATAGGTATGGGAACCCGCCTCGGTCGCTCCGTCGCTAATAGAGAATCCGTATGTGTCGGAGTAGGTGCCGCTACCCACAGTTGAACCGTTCTCCTTGACGGTATAGGTACAGGTGCCTTCGGGGCAACTGACGCTTATCTTATTTGACGGAATTTCTGCCGAACCACCAAGATCCGCAGCAGAGGCATTTGTTGTTCCGCTCGTAATGCGACATGTCACCGGGTCCTTCACATGCTCAACGACCTTGAAGGTCTTATCGCATGCCGCCAAGCTCTTGATTTCGGTTTTGGAGCCTGCGGGGTTTCTTACCTCGTACTTGTACGGGGTGTCACGGACCTCCATCTGCTCTCCAGCGAAGTGGGGGTTCTTTGAACATCCCGTACTTGCCGCCTCGGCGTTGGTGCATTCCGAAACCTTTGTACCATCGAGATAAATCTCGTATGCGCAGCCCTTGTCTGGGCACCCGCTCAACTTGAAGGAGTACTCCGGAGAGCCTTCGCCGTACTCTATTTCGTTGGAAGAATTCAGTTTCGTATGCGCGATACTGGCTTCGCCGCAAGTAATGGCGCCGACGGAACAATCCCCATTGCAGGAACATTCCACCCAGTCGCTCGTGTAGTTGTTTACCTGAGAATACACTTGCGCCCAGAAGGTATATGTCTTTCCTGCATTGGAGAAGGCTTCCGGATCAGCGACTCCGTATTCCAGGCCTGCATAATCGTGTTCAATGTCAGAAAGGTAGCTTGCTCCGTCCACATCGGCTTTCAACCTGATTTTTGACAACTTGTCAGAATTCTCCGACACGTTGAGAGTCACCTTCCATTCTGTTTCGCCTGCACGAACCGCTGTGCATCCGTCAAATCTGACGGTGTTTTTGCACTGGGCCTCTGCTGACTTGACCGTGACAGGATTCGCTCCGTTGTTCTTGAACGCTATCAAGACAACATTTTCGGGGTCAAAACCGGCGGCGTTGTCGGCCAGGTCCTCGTACGTGGTCCCACTGGCTGCAATACTGAAATGCTTGGTGATCGTTTCTGTAGAACCGAAAATCCTTACGTGGCGACTCTGGTAATTCACTCCGCCCCAGGAATCGCTATTACTTTCGAGCCAAACTTCCAGGTCGACATCGTCATAATCATTCTTGACCTCAATGACAAAATCTTTAATGCCTCGCAGGTCCATTGCGGTAAACGTGGGCTTGTATTCTTCGCCACTTGCAATGAGCCTTTCGTTAGAAAGCAAGGAAGCGTCGGCCTGACATTCGCTGAACTTGCCCGTCCAGAAGGGCCCGCAATGAGCGGGATCTACGGTGGATTGCCAGGCCAGTACGTCAGTCTCTGCATATTTGCAGTTTGCAAGGGTGGCGTAGGCGGTCTTTACGTCTCTGTTGTTGTCCCTGTAGCCATGCGCACCGACTCCACTTTCGTCGAAATAGTAGCCGTTTTCACTATCTACAGTGGCATCGTTCGTGGCAGAGCCTGCCACATAGGAGTAGGACACAGAACAATCCTTGCTGTCGAACCAGCCGGAATGGCCGACCCAGGGCCTCTGGTATTCGTTGGACTGGCCAAGACCCGTACCGTAAGTGGGCACAACCCCGTCTACCGCCACGGCGGCAAAGGAGCATTTGATAGACGGTGGACCGTCAAAGCACTCCGAACCGTAATCATCGCTTTGCCAGCCGATGCCGTATATCTTGAATTCACGGCTCGCCAGGCTGAATCCCACGTACTGGTAGTTCATTATAGCATGGTTATTTCCTATAGAAGAAAGGATGAATTCCGCCTTGTAGTAGTCGGATTCCTGGAAACTACTGTTGTTGTAGAAATTATCCGTGATAGCCTTGAGTCTGAGTGTGTCGCTCCCCTTGAGGGTTGCCGAAAGCATGACCATGCTGGACGATGTTACACTTGCCTTGGAACTATTTTCCTTGGCAAGTTCTATTTCAGCACTGCAGTTGTCGCCCGGATAAAGACAAGCCTGTGCGGCAAGGTTGCCAGAAGTGTTTTCGTACACATTCAACATCCAGAAGCCACTTGCATCGTCATCGGCACGGAGCAAGAATCCCGAATTCTTGATTCTCGGAGAATCCTTGCCGTAGCTGGATGTAGCATGGGGCGGCTGGAACAAGGCCTTGAGGGTTCCGTGGATACCGGCCTGCACCGTGCTCATAATCTTGACCCCTTCCTTGGGAGCGGATGTCGATGCCACAATGTAGCCCTGGTAAGGATCCCTTTCGACAAAACTGGTGTCACTAGAATGCCCGCTTTCGAATTTCCACTTGGCGTTCGTTCCACTGCCAATGCAGTACTCGGTTTCGGTTTCTCCAGGTTTGTAGCAGGCGTGCCGGTTGTTATCCTGAGAGGTTTTTCTAAATTCATCAAAGAAGCAGTGGTTATCTTTCTCGCCAAAATGAGCGTAAACGATAGCCTCGTTGTCCTTTACCGTGAATCCGTTATGTTCTTCGCTGGCGCTAAACTTGCTGCTGGAAATCGGGTCGGTGGTGGGGCAGGTGGCGCCACCGTTATTATCGCATGTCCAGTAATTGAAGTCTTTGTATAATTCCCTGTCTATGCTGATGAACACCGAATCGCCGTCGAAAACGGGGACAGGGCAGGCAACCTCTTTGTTCTTGTAGTCACAATACGTTGTATTCCCTCCCGTGACCACCGTCACGGTGGGATTGCCCACGATGTTTCCGGCGAACTTGATTCTTATTTTGTGGAGCTTCGCCTTGGCGGTTGCCCGCAGTGTTTCGTCGGTCTGAATCGGACCCGACCGGGAATTGTTCTCTTCGGGAATAATAACCACGCATTCGTCAGCATCATCGCCTTCTTCTAAAGTGAGACGATCTGAATCTGTACCACCGGCGACAATTTTCCACAACGCATTTTTGTTTACTGTTGAAAAACCAAGTCCCCAAGAAGGTCTTACCCATTCTTTTTCCGAACTGTTGACAATGGGACAGTCCGGCCAAGAACTCAGCGAAGTATTTTCAGGACATTTATCGGAATGGTTTTCGCACCACTTGCTGATATCTGCAATGGAAACTTTGTTCTTGTTGTTTGTGAGAGTTACCGTAGATGCCATGAGAAGAGTTGACGTCCAGGGGTTTGCAAGCTGGTAGCCCTCTCCTGCTTGCAAAGTAAAGGTTACCGAGCCGTTGGTTGCTCCTGGGGGCGGCGTCAGGGTGAATAATGTAGGCGTCGCATGGCCACTTTCGTCAGCTGCAAAGGAGAAGGTGTAGGTGTCACCTTCAGGAGAAATATTGTCCTTGACCTCCAAGTTCCAACCGGCGGGAACAGAGGCGGCGCTCACCTTAATATTGATTGTGTTAGAATGGGGTGGCAGGTTTATTTTAACTTCGTGAGGTACGCCAGCGGTAAGGTTGGCGGATCCTTCCTGGAAATTGACAGGCGGAGCTCCGGCCTGTAAGCCTTTTACCCAGACATAGAAGGGGACAGAGGCGAGCCCGTCGGGATTGGCTGTACAATTGTAGAGTCCTTCTGCCAGGCGTTCGTCTCCTTCGACCAAGTTCGAATTGACGTGAAGTTCCGGGATACAGTTGACGTTGGCCGTAGCTTTGGATACGCTCGCCCCGTTTAGGGGGATTACGTTATAGTAGTCGCTGAGCTTTCCGTAAGGGTCCTGGGTCAGGTAGATAATTCGGGGCAGCACAATAAAGGATTGTCCCAGAGCAGCACCTCCGCCGGCCGCATTCACGACAGGAATCTCTTCGCTGGATTCGTACTGGGATTCGAGGGTCACGCCCAACTGTGGTGCCATGGAAATAAAATAGGGATCCCTGCCACCCATATTGAGTACGGCTTCTGCATTGCCGCCTGCAACGGGGGCCCCACCCAGGGCAGCTGCACCACAAGGCTTGTCCTTGTCGCAGACAATGCCGTTTATGCTTAAATCGGCCAAAAGGAGGCTGTCGGAAACAAATGACGCCCCTTGAAATTCGCTTTTGATACACTTGTTTGCCGGGAAATAGAGTGTTCCTGTTAGGTTCAAGTGACTTTTTCCGTCAAAGCCTTCGTCCATGAAGATGAATAAATGCTTGACGGCTGTGGAATTTTCTGGAAGTGAGGTGGCGCCGCGTTTCAAATAAAGCAAGACGAATGAACCAGGGTTTGGTCCTCCCAAAATTCCGTTGTCCGATGCTGTTATTATGCTATTTTGGGCCTGAATTTTGTCCTCGACGATGATGACAAATTTTCCAACCAATGTTCCGCTGATATTGGTTTGTGAACCTGGAATTTTCACGACCAGGTATTCCCCGTTGTAAAGTTTGTTTTTTCGGTCGTTCTCGTTGTTGTAAA
This sequence comes from Fibrobacter sp. UBA4375, assembly GCA_002391195.1. Classification (GTDB taxonomy): domain Bacteria; phylum Fibrobacterota; class Fibrobacteria; order Fibrobacterales; family Fibrobacteraceae; genus Fibrobacter. Next base: position 6,725 of record DGRZ01000030.1, read on the forward strand.
TGGTTCTATAGCAGGTGTTCAAGGATTCTGCCAACGTAATATTCCAGCCGTTGGCACTCGGGCACGCATTCTTATTAGTTGCAAAAGCTTCCAGTTCGTCTAAAGGTATTTGTATGGGATCGTCTACGAAATAATCTGCCCCACATTTTTTGGTATTTAACTTATTTCCCCAGATTTTTTTACACTTTTCGGCAACTGCATCAGCGCAATCAAAGCTCGGCTTTGCTGGCCAACCATTCTTGCCGTGCACAGTCCCTTCACTTTTAAACCAGGGATTTACTAGACAATAAGGCCTGCTCGGTTCACTGTTGTTGCTTTTACAGGCGGGCGATCCCGTGATTCGTCCTTCTTCGTAATTGTACAAATTGAAAGCGTCGTTTGTGGCGTCATAGAAATATTGCCCACCGACTTTATATAAACCTGCAACTACAGCACTTTTAAAATAGTTGTCAAACTTGTTGTTGTCGTTGGACCACATCGGTATGGGAAACCATCCGCCACCTTTGTCACCATTCCAACCGCTAATCGGGGTTACGTCGTATTTTCTCCAATCGTTGGTGCTATAAGTCTTTTGTTCAAACGCCATAAATCCTGTTTGGGTCTGGGTGTTGTCAAAGATGTAATATTTGTCGTTGTTTGCCTGGCGACCGGATTCGAAAAATCCAGAAACCGTAGCCGTAGTCCAATCGTCCCAACCTTTTTTGTAATCGGTCCATTCCCTCAGACCCTCGGTACCATATGTGTATGTGACGTATTCCCCATCGTTTTTTAGCAGTTCCCCGCAAACCAACGGTCCCTCTGTTGGGTTGCGTTTTGTAAAGTGACCGCTACCCGAAGGCCTTTCCCAGTTGTCCGAATTGTCGCCATAGATCCTGAATCTTTTGTTTGACGGGCACCGTTTTTTCCCGGTCTCTGTAATAGTCTTGCTGGAAAGGCTTGCGTAATCTGACGACGGACGAGCGGACTTGATGTATACCTCGGAGCCGGACTTGCCCATGACTATCTGACCGTAGCTTCTTTGACCGGCCAAGTCGGTGTTTTCTTCAAAGTTCTTTGTTCTGGTAATGGTTTCTGTGGCGCATCCTTTTGATTTGACTTTGCAGTTGTCATATCCATATGGGCAACCACCCCAATATGTATGATCTTCTCCGTCACAGGTAACACCGGTCTGAACAACAGTTGTAGAATATGCTGGATAAATAATATCGCAGGTACAACCAGTCCTGGCCGTGGCTTTGTCCACAGAGCCGTAGGCCAGGTTCTGCTTACCCGGCATCCACACGTTTCCCTCTACAACGAAGGACTTATCCTTGTCCGCAAAGTGAAGGACGACCGCACCTTCTTCACCAACGCAGAGATTTCCTTTTATTTTGGCATATTTGCCCTTGTCGTACGATGTCATGTAGCCTTTTAGGGTAACATTGCTGTCTATTATCATGTTGTAGCTGCCATCTCTGGCTATGCCTGTGGCCCCGAGGATAACATCTCCACTAAAATAGGCGCTTCCCGATAAATCGAAGGAGCTTTGCTTGGGCACACCTGCATCCCCACCTACAAAAAGATCTTTTCCTGAAATACCGGTGTTTTCCGCAGCAAGGTTTCCGCCAATACAGGTCAGTCCTCCCAAATTTATGCTAGAACCAGTCAACTCTGCATTACCGGTCACGACCCAATTTTTTTGTGCTGTAGGAGGGTTCGCATTCCAATCTCCGTTAATGATAGCAGATTCATAGTTAGACGATGTACCAACAATAGACCCTCCAAAATAAGCGTAGTCAAATTCCAGATCTGATTGTGCTTGTATGTTTACCACAGGTCTGTTCACCTGGTAGAGTCCAGAAACGTTCAATATGGCGGCCTCGGTGTGCCGGGCTTGGCCATCTCTAGAAATACCCTCGGAGAGAATTTTAACTTTGTATGTGTCGCCATCTATGTTTACGCCAGTGAGCCACACGTGGTGATCCTGGCTCCCGCCATTGACAAAGCTCCTTATCTGGTTGTCCAGATTTATCGGCGTCTTGACGGCCTTGGGCTGACAATTATTGTTGTTGCAGTTATTCAAATCGTAGATATACTGTCTGATTAAGGCACCCACATCGTTGGCATGGAATGTCATCCAGGCTCGAGTATTCTGGATGCCCGCCATGGCGCTCTGGTACGCTTCACGCTGCATCATGCGGCTGGCGCTGGAATGGCCTTCGCTGGTAATCCACTTGTAGGTAGCGGTGGCGGCGATGGTTGCCACCAGCATAAACATAAGTACGGTGACCAGGGATACACCGGCCTTTCTTTTGTTGTTGGTTCTGAATTTCATAATTCCCTCCTAGTCCCTGGGACCGTTACTTGGAGTGTGGACGACCATCTCTATTTCGCTAGTCTCTCCTGCTCCACGAGTAATCTGTAATTTCAGTTGCAAAGCCTTGATGTATTGCTTTTCATCTGCGTGTGTTTCTGGGTCGAAAGCATCGTCGAACATGTAATTCTGGCCAGAAATTTCCGAGACCTTCAGATTCTTGATTTGAATGGTTGCCTGAGAAGCTTTAGGCGAATAGCAGGCGAAGGTGAGGGCGAGGCAGCCCGTAGCATTGACGGGCGTGGTAAATCTCATGTAGCGTTTGCCGCTTCCTTGGGCATTGTACGGCGGGAAGAACAAAAAATCGTCCATCAACCTTCGTGGAGGAGAAACTGTAGAGTCCCTTAAATATTCGCCGTCGGAACCTCTTAGTCCTACAGACATGTGGTCCACTCCGGGAACAAAGGCTTGCAGGGGCACATTTGGATCTGGGGACATACTGATAAAGGGAACCTCGAATGAAATTTCGTAGGTGTGTCCCGCCTGGAACGTGATTAAGCCCCGGTTCTCGCAGTAGTCAGACCAGAGCCCAGGACCGGGGTAGTCTGCTGAATTGACTGCGAAGACCTGGTTTCTGTTGGGTTCGGCCTTGAATTCTCCATTGGCATTGTCGTAGTTGGTGTAGAACTGCGATAAAGCAATCACGGAATCGGCGCCTTTTTCTTCAAGTGCGCTGTTTTCTGACTTGAAGTTAAAGAAATGTTCACCGCCAGTTCTGGGTATTAGGCGGAATTCGTTCCCGGGCGTCGGAAAAATCTGCTGCCCTGCATTTCCCGCATCAGCAGCGGGACTTGCGGCAGTAACCTTAAATTCGTCAACATTCGTTGCTATTCTTACGGCATTATCGCGAGCGTCTTGGGCAGAGCCTTCGGGACACATTACATCGACATCAACGGGGGGAGTTAAATTGTTGATTGTCCGGCAGCTGCGCTTGAGAACCTTATTCGCGTCAACGAACCAGTTTATCTCTTCTACGGCTCTGTAGCTGCCATCTTCCCCATAACGGACACGCCTGAAAGTGAGATCGCTTTGTCCACTGCTCGACGTTATAAGGAAAGAGGAAAAATCTCCATTGGCCGCATCACGATATACATCATTATAAATGTTACTGAAATTATCTCCGGCCTCGATGCCGTTGACTGCGGCCCCCGCCTCTTTTGAACTCTTTGCCCCCAACTGGGCTACATCCGCCTTGAAAATCGTTGCCACGTTCTCGGCTTCCTGGGTGGCTTCGAGTATGTTCTGGGTGCGCACGCGGAACTTGGTAGAATCACTAAAGGCGCGCCCAGCCACGATGACGATAATGCCTAAGATGGCCATATAGACCATCAGTTCCATGAGGGTGAAACCGTTCTTGTGTCTAATCATCTGATTACCCCCGAAACAGAAATGGACTGAGTGGAACCCTTATAGGGCCAGCTGACAGTCACATCGACCCGCTTGGCGTAAACATGAGAGGCTCCGTTTGCCCCCACAAGCAGGCTACTCGCGCTAGCCTTAAACGCGTCGTCGCCAGAAACTTTCACATTGACGTCATAGTTGATTGTTATGGTGTAGGGGACAATGCCCGGCTGCGCCTTCCACTCCCTAGCAACAGTCTGCATAGGAAGGCTCCAGGTGCCGTCCCCGTTGTCCGTCAATCGGTCATCCGAAAAATTGGGGAGACCTTGGGTACTCAGTTCATCAATAACATTCTGCGCCACCTCAGTAGCACCGTCGCGACCGCGTATACGGAGCAGGGCGTCTCGGTTGCCTTTCTGCAACTGGCATATGGCGGTGTACAATAGACCAAGCACAAGGGCAGCCACCATGACCTCCATGATACCGAAACCGCGCTTGCGGGATTGCTTTGTATCAACTCGATTGCACATGACAAACTCCCTACAAGTCAGACCAGGTACCCGATGGACACCACTTGGATTGGAACACGTTCTTGGTTTTTTCCTTAATGATGGCCCCGTATTCATCGCTGTACTTCAAAACGATATACCCTTCGTTGGGGGCCGACGAAAGTCCCTGTCTTGGTGCAAAAGATGCTGCAGCATCTTCTGAAGCAATTAAGTTGATGTCCTGGACATTGCCATAGTAACTGGCCTGATTAAATGGATAGTATCCCCCAGGAACTCCTGCGTTGTCTTCTAGAACAGTAACATGGTCTTCTAGGACTAGTCGGTCAATTCGATTGTCGTCGTTAAATGGACCGGTGGCACACGAAGCCTTGTAGGTCTCAAGCACATTGGCCGTAGATCCCTTCCGCACGCACAGGGTTTCGTTCAACTGGCGGGCCTTGTTGGCGGTACGCTCCAAGTACGCCGCCACGTTGAGGGCAGCGTCCTTGGTACGGGTGTGGGACACCATCGTCTGGAACCCAACGACTCCCATGCCAGCAAGGACCCCCATGATGGAAATCACCGCTAGCATTTCTACCAGCGTGTACCCTAATTTTTTATGCGGTATGCTCTGCATAGACAGTTTCCTGTTCAAAATCACCCTACAACAGGACCCCGGGGCGGGTACACCTCCCTAAACCCGGACCCCCAGATCCCGTCCGATTTAAAATAGCTT